>NZ_JBIGIC010000002.1:0-591615 GCF_043555985.1 Pelomonas candidula
CCATGGTGATCACTCCTCACACCCCCGCCCAGCTGTGGATATCTCGGGCAGGGTAGGTTGAACACCTGGGTCAAATTTGGGTCGGCAGGGCCCTCACGGGTGGGTCAAATTTCAGTCGGCGTCAACAATCTTTGATGCGATGCGCCGTTTCGATAGCCCCGCGCGACTCAACCCGACGCAGCGCCGCTAGCAACTCCGGCGCTTCGATATCGGCAATGGGCCGACGACCGATCCACGGAAATGCATCCTGCTCC
Organism: Pelomonas candidula; assembly: GCF_043555985.1. Classification (NCBI taxonomy): domain Bacteria; kingdom Pseudomonadati; phylum Pseudomonadota; class Betaproteobacteria; order Burkholderiales; family Sphaerotilaceae; genus Roseateles; species Pelomonas candidula. The sequence goes on from NZ_JBIGIC010000002.1 coordinate 255, forward strand.
AGACGAATTCGGGTCCGCTCGGCATGCCCCTCACTGACCTTCACTTGATGGACCGTCTTGAGCCAATCGCGTGCAACCGCCTCGAATGAGTTCTCGGGCGGAACTCCCGCATCAGCCAAACGCTCGGCATGGCGTTGGGCCTCCAACTTAGCCTTGGCCTCCTGACGCGTTGCACTTGGGTCGATGCCTTCAGCAACCTGCTTGCGCGCCGCGTCGGCCTTCTTTCTGGCCAGGGCCAGCCCGACATCAGGATAGGTCCCCAAGCTCAGGATGTTCCGGCGACCGTTCAGGCTGTACGCAAAACGCCAGCCATGGGATCCGCCTTTGACAAAAAGTTGAAGATAGAGGCCTGCACCGTCATTGATGCGCTTGCGCTCGTCACCCGGCTTGATCGCCTGAAGAGTCCGGTCGCCCGAAATAAGCTGCTTCGCCATGGCCCTACCCCACCAAAGGTGCAAGAACTTTTGCCTGCAAGAACTCGTATTTTAGGAGTTCTTGCAAAAGTTCTTGCACCAATCGCAGGAAGTCAGTGGACATCGCGGGACAGCGTGGAACAAAGAAAAAGGCCTAAGTCGTTGATTGACTTAGGCCTTTTGGACTTCAGCGAACTTCGCTGAACTCTGTAATGGTGGAGCCGGGGGGAATTGAACCCCCGTCCGCAAGCCATCACCGGGCAGATCTACATGCTTAGCCGGCTGGTTTGAATCTCACGGTCAACTCGCGCAGTGGCACGCTAGCTTTCCCGCCAGTCACTTGATCTCACGCCCGACCGAGTGACCCGGTCAGACGCCAGCCGATGTGAGTGACTTCTCAGCCTTGCCCCTTGCGGAACTCAGCCCGGCCCATCGGCCTGCCGTTGAGAAGCTCATCCGCAATTAAGCGGCGAGTGCGAACGTAGAGTCGTTTGCAGTTACTTTGTTTCCAGTGGTTTTACGAGCGGACTGGTGCTCGGCATGCCCTACTCCGGATCCGCACCCACGTCGAAACCAGGTCGGCCCCAGAGCCACGTATTTTAGGCCAGTCCCAGCTGCTTCAAGAGGTCGCCCGGCGCAATCAGTTCAAGGTCGGCATTCCAGCGACGGTGATCCGCCTGCGGGCCAAGGTAGCCCCAGGTCGCAACCGCAGTAGCCATGCCGGCCGCGCGCCCCGCGGCGACATCGCGCTCGTCGTCGCCCACGTAGAGACAGTCCTGAGGTGATACGCCCAGCCGTAGCGCCGCCTCCAGCAGCGGTGCGGGGTGGGGCTTGGCATGGCCGGTCGTGTCGCCACCGACGACCACTCGCGCCCCGAGTCCAAGCGCTTGGTTGAGCGGCAGCGCGAAGCGCTCGGCCTTGTTGGTGACGATGCCCCACAAAAGTCCGGCCGCCGACAGGCCAGCCAGCTCGGCAGGGATGCCGGCAAACGGCAACGTGCTGTCGTGCATCAGCGCCTCGTAGCGATCGAGGAACTCGCGCTTGAGTGCCTCGTACTCGGCATGGTCGGGCGCGACGGCGAACGCCTGCCCCAGCATGCCGCGCGCGCCCGAGCCGCCATGTGGCCGGCACTGCGCCAACGGCAGCGGTGCCAGCCCGCGGTCGACACGCATCGCGTTCGCCGCGCGGGCCAGGTCCTCGGCGCTGTCGATCAGCGTGCCGTCGAGGTCGAACAGCACGGCCCGCAGATGCGTCCAGCGCGCGCCCAGCGGCTTCACAGCGGACGCTGGCAGGCGATGAGGTAGTTGACGCCGGTATCGCTGCCTATGCTGTAGCGCTGCGTCAGCGGGTTGTAGCCGAGGCCACGGCTGGCCTGCAGTTCGAGGCCGGCATCGCGGCAGAACTGGGCCAGCTCGGACGGCTTCAGGAAGCGCGCATACTCGTGCGTGCCCTTGGGCAACATGTTCAACACGTATTCCGCGCCCACGATGGCCAGCAGGAAGGACTTGGCATTGCGGTTCAGCGTGGAGAGGAACACCCAACCACCAGGCTTGACCAGCGCCGCCAGGGCGCGCACGACGGAGGCCGGGTCAGGCACGTGCTCCAGCATCTCCATGCAGGTGACAGCGTCGAACGAAGCCGGCTGCTCCTCGGCCAGTGCTTCGACAGCGATCTCGCGGTACTCGACGCCTTCGGTGCCTGCCTCCATCGCATGCAACTCGGCCACCCGCAGGGGCTTGGTGGACAGGTCGATGCCCAGCACCTGCGCCCCCACGCGAGCCATCGAATCACTCAGGATGCCGCCCCCGCAACCCACGTCGACGACGCGCTTGCCCGCCAGCGGGCACAACTGCTGAATCCAGCCCAGCCTCAGCGGATTGATCTGGTGCAGCGGCTTGAAATCGCTCTCGGGGTCCCACCAACGGTGGGCCAGCTCGCCGAACTTGGCGAGCTCTTGCGGGTCGGCATTGATCGTCATGACAGATTCAGAAAAAGGAAAAGCCCCGACGGGCGGGCCGTGCGGGGCTTTGCGCAAAGCGCCCGAAGGCGCAGAGCTTACTTGTTGCGCGTACCGACGACTTCGATCTCGGTGCGACGGTTCTTGGCGCGACCTTCGGCTGTCTTGTTGTCGGCCACAGGTTGCTTCTCGCCCTTGCCTTCCGTGTAGACACGGTTCGGCTCGACGCCGTGCTTCACCAGATAAGCCTTGACAGCTTCCGAGCGGCGAATCGACAGCTTCTGGTTGTATTCGTCGCTGCCCACCGAGTCAGTGTGGCCCACGGCAATGATGACTTCCAGATTGATGGCCTTGGTCTTGCTGACCAGGTCATCCAGCTTCGCGGTAGCTTCGGGCTTCAGCGTCGACTTGTCGAAGTCGAAGAACGCGTCAGCGGCGAAAGTAACCTTTTCGCTGACCGGAACGACCGGCGGCGGGGGTGTCACGGGCTTCGGAGGAGCCGGCGGAGGCGACGGGGGCGGGGGAGCGACCGGCTTGGGCGGCTCGACCTTCGGTGCGGGCTTGATTTCGCCGTCGCAACCCTGGGCAGCCGTGGCCGGCGTCCAGAAGTTGTCGCGCCAGCAGTATTCGTTCGTGCCGTTCTTCCAGACGGTACCGTCGGTTGCGCGCCAGTTGTCGATGGTTTGCGCCGACGCGCCGGACGATGCCGCAACGGCGACTGCAGCCACCGCAAACAGCGACGCCACGCGATTCAGTTTCTTCATGATTCTCCTCTCAAGGAATGCCGCAGTTGCCCTGCGAGAGTCAGTACTCAAACCGCAGGAGAGCCTTTAGGGTTTCTCCTAGGGACTCGACGATTGTGCCATGGGGCCACCGAGACAAACGCATTGTGGCGGCCTACGTTCATGGGCACGGCGGCGATGTTGCGCTGCTGCTACAAGGTAGCGAGCCGCATAGAATCCGCACCTTTCGCCACCCCTGATGCCGCCCGCCGTGAGGCCAGGCCGCGCACGCAGAAGATCGAGCCCGCATGACCCAGTTCGCCAAGGAAACCCTGCCGATCAGCCTTGAGGAGGAGATGCGCCGCTCCTACCTCGATTACGCGATGAGCGTGATCGTCGGCCGAGCCCTGCCCGACGCCCGCGACGGCCTCAAGCCGGTGCACCGTCGCGTGCTCTACGCGATGAACGAGATGGGCAACACCTACAACGCCAAGTACCGCAAGTCGGCACAGGCGGTGGGTGAAACGATGGGTAAATACCACCCTCACGGCGACTCGGCTATTTACGACACGATCGTCCGCATGGCGCAGCCGTTCAGCCTGCGGCACATGCTGATCGACGGTCAGGGCAACTTCGGCTCCATCGACGGCGATAACGCCGCGGCGATGCGATACACCGAAATCCGCCTCGACAAAATCGCCCACGAAATGCTGGCCGATATCGACAAGGAAACTGTCGACTTCGGCCCGAATTACGACGGCAGCCATAAGGAACCCCTGGTCCTCCCGACCCGTTTGCCGAATCTGCTGGTAAACGGCTCGGCGGGTATCGCCGTGGGCATGGCGACGAATATCCCGCCGCACAACCTCAACGAAGTCGTCGACGCTTGCCTGTTCGCTCTTCGCAAGCCGGACTGCACGGTTGACGAGCTGATGGAGATCATCCCGGCACCGGACTTCCCGACCGCCGGCATCATCTACGGCCTGGCCGGCGTGCGCGACGGTTATCGCACGGGCCGTGGCCGCGTGGTGATGCGAGCCAAGGTGCACTTCGAGGACATCGACAAGGGCAACCGGCAGGCGATCATCGTTGACGAGATCCCCTATCAGGTCAACAAGAAGAGCCTGCTGGAGCGCATCGCCGAGCTGGTGCACGAGAAGAAGATCGAGGGCATCAGCCACATCCAGGACGAGTCCGACAAGTCGGGCATGCGCGTCGTCATCGAGCTCAAGCGCGGTGAAGTCCCCGAGGTGGTGCTGAACAACCTCTACAAGCAGACCCAGCTGCAGGACAGCTTCGGCATGAACATGGTCGCGCTGGTCGACGGCCAGCCCAAGCTGTGCAATCTGCGCGACATGGTCATCGTGTTCCTGGAACACCGCCGCGAGGTGGTGACCCGCCGCACGATCTTTGAACTGCGCAAGGCCCGCGAGCGCGGCCATGTGCTGGAGGGCTTGGCCGTTGCGCTGGCCAACATCGACGAGTTCATCGAGACCATCAAGACGTCGCCGACACCGCCGGTCGCCAAGGCGGCGCTGATGTCCAAGAGCTGGGACTCATCGCTGGTGCGCGAGATGCTGTCCCGCGCCGAAGGCGGCAGCCAGGCCTATCGACCCGAAGGCCTTGAAGCCCAGTTCGGCATGCAGCCCGACGGCCTCTACCGCCTGTCCGAAGCGCAGGCCGGCGAAATCCTGCAGATGCGCCTGCAGCGCCTGACCGGCCTGGAGCAGGACAAGATCGTCGGCGAATACCGCGACGTGATGGCCGAGATCGCCGACCTGCTGGACATCCTGGCCACGCCGTCCCGCGTGACCACGATCATCGGCGACGAACTGACCCAGCTGAAGACCGAGTTCGGCCAGACCAAGGTCGGCGCACGCCGCTCGGTCATCGAGCACAACGCGCAGGAACTCGGCACCGAAGACCTGATCACGCCGACCGACATGGTCGTGACGCTCTCGCACACCGGCTACATCAAGAGCCAGGCGCTCAGCGAGTACCGCTCGCAGCGCCGCGGCGGCCGCGGCAAGCAGGCCACGGCGACCAAGGATGACGACTGGATCGACCAGCTCTTCATCGCCAACACGCACGATTGGATCCTGTGCTTCTCCGACCGCGGCCGCGTCTACTGGCTCAAGGTCTGGGAGGTGCCACAGGGCTCGCGCAACTCGCGCGGCAAGCCCATCGTCAACATGTTCCCGCTCCAGGCCGGCGAGAAGATCACCGTCGTGCTGCCGCTGACCGGCGAGTTCCGCAGCTTCCCTGAAGATCACTTCATCTTCATGGCCACGGCCATGGGCACGGTCAAGAAGACTTCGCTGAAGGACTTCAGCAACCCACGCAAGGCCGGCATCATCGCCGTCGACCTGGACGAGGGCGATCACCTGATTGGTGCTGCGCTGACCGACGGTCGCCACGACGTGATGCTGTTCAGCGACGGCGGCAAGGCCGTGCGCTTCGACGAGGACGACGTGCGCCCGATGGGCCGCACCGCCCGAGGCGTGCGCGGCATGATGCTGGAGCCCGACCAGCGACTGATCGCCATGCTGGTGGCCGAGGACGAGAACCAGTCGGTGCTGACCGCCACCGAGAACGGCTACGGCAAGCGTACGGCCATCACTGAATACACCCGCCATGGCCGCGGCACCAAGGGCATGATTGCCATCCAGCAGAGCGAGCGCAACGGCCGCGTCGTCGCTGCAACGCTGGTGCACGCCGAGGACGAGATCATGCTGATCACCGACAAGGGCGTGCTGGTGCGCACCCGCGTCGCCGAGATCCGCGAACTCGGCCGCGCGACACAGGGCGTCACGCTGATCGCGCTGGACGACGGCGCCAAGCTGTCGGGCCTGCAACGCATCGTCGAGAACGACGCCAACGACACCACCGAGCCTGATGGCGCCGCCGATACCGGCGAGGCCAGCGACACCCCCGAAGCCCCCAAGGACTGACATGACCTCTCGCAAGCTGGGCCTGGCCCTTGCTCTCGCCCTGGCCGCCGGCACCGCGCTGGCCCAACCGTCGCCGGCCAAGAAGGCCTTGATCGACAAGATCGTGGCGCTGCAGCAGCATGGCCTGGGTGACGGCCTGTCCGCCAGCATCATCCAGGCGCCGCTGGCGCAACTGACGCAGGCAGGGCGCCAAGCCCTGCAGCAGGTGCCGACCGAAAAGCGCGAGGCCACGGCCAAGGCCATGGACGCCGAGCTGAAGAAGTTCGTCGACGAGAACGTGCCTTACCTGAAGGACAAGATCTCCAAGGCCGTGCCGGCTACGGCTTCGGCGCTGCTGGACGAACGCTTCAACGAGGACGAACTGAAGCAGATCCTGGCCTGGGCAGAATCCCCGGTGAGCCAGAAGTTCGGCATGGCCAGCATCGAGCTGCAGAAGGCCATCGCGCAGAAAGTCATGACCGAGGCCGGCCCGACGCTGGAAGGCCGCTTCAAGACGCTGCAGGGCAACCTCGCCAAGCAGCTCGGCATACCGCCCCAGCCGCAGGCCGGCTCCGCACCCAAGCCCGCAGCCTCCGCCGTCCCCAAGAAGTAAGCCTGCAGCCACCCCATCGATGACCTCAGCCCGTCCGTTCAATTTCGCCCCCGGTCCTGCGACCCTGCCGGAGCCCGTCCTGCGCCAGGTCGCTGCCGAGATGCTGGATTGGCACGGCAGCGGTATGAGCGTCATGGAGATGAGCCACCGCGGCAAGGAGTTCGGCAGCATCCTCGAGGCCGCCGAGCGCGATCTGCGCGAGCTGCTCGCCGTACCAGCCAACTTCCGCATCCTGTTCATGCAGGGCGGTGGCCTGGGCGAGAACGCCATCGTGCCGATGAACCTGAGCCGCGGCGGCAAGGTCGATGTGGTCGTCACCGGCTCGTGGTCGCGCAAGAGCGCGGCCGAGGCGCGCCGCTACGCCGACGTGCAGATCGCCGCGGACATCGGCAAGACCGGCGTCATCCCGCGCGACTGGGCGTTGCGCGACGACGCGGCCTACGTGCACGTCTGCACCAACGAGACCATCGACGGCGTCGAGTTCCATGAGCTGCCGCAGCTTGCCACCGGCGTACCGCTGGTCATCGACGTGTCCTCGCACCTGCTGTCCCGCCCCATCGACTGGAGCCGTGTGGGCCTGGCGTTCGGTGGCGCGCAGAAGAACATCGGCCCGGCCGGCATGACCATGGTCTTCGTGCGCGACGACCTGCTGGGCCACGCGCTGGATATCTGCCCCTCGGCCTTCAACTACGAGACCGTGGCCGCCAACCAGTCCATGTTCAACACGCCGCCGACGTTTGCGATCTACGTCGCCGGCCTGGTGTTCCAGTGGGTCAAAGGCCTGGAGTACGCCGGCAAGCGCGGCCTGGCCGCCATCGAACAGCGCAACATCGACAAGGCCGCCCTGCTCTACGGCGCACTGGACGCGTCCGGCTTCTTCAAGAACCACATCGACCCCAGCTGCCGCTCGCGCATGAACGTGCCCTTCCTGCTGAAGGACGACCGCCTCAACGAGACCTTCCTTGCCGAGGCCAAGAGCGCCGGCCTGCTGTCGCTGAAGGGGCACAAGTCCGTGGGCGGCATGCGCGCCTCCATTTACAACGCGATGCCGCTGGAAGGCGTGCAGGCGCTGGTCGGATTCCTGAAGGACTTCGAGGCCCGTCATGGTTGAACCTGTCGCCTCCCAGGCCCTGCTCGCGCTGCGCGACCAGATCGACGGCCTCGATAAACAGCTGCTGCAGCTGCTGAACCAGCGTGCCCGCGTGGCCGAACAGGTCGGCGAGATCAAGCGCGCCGAGGGCACGCCGTTCTTCCGCCCGGACCGCGTCGCCCAGGTCATCGACAAGATCCGCGCCGCCAACCCCGGCCCGCTGAAGGCCGACCACGTGTCGGCGATCTGGCGCGAGATCATGTCCGCCTGCCTGGCGCTGGAGTCGCCGCAGCGCGTCGCCGTGCTGGGCCCGGTCGGCACGTTCTGCGAGCAGGCCGCCATCGAGTACTTCGGCGGCGCGGCCGACATGACGTATTGCGCGACCTTCGACGAGGTCTTCCACGCTACCGCGTCGGGCAGCGCGCAGTTCGGCGTCGTTGGCGTCGAGAACATGACCGAGGGCGTCGTCACGCGCTCGCTGGACCTGTTCCTGCACACGCCCTGCCACGTCGTCGGCGAGGTCAGCCTGCTGATCCGCCACAACCTGATGCGCAAGGAGCCGTCGATGCACGGCATCGAGGCCGTGCTGGCGCATCCGCAGGCGCTGGCCCAGTGCCAGAACTGGCTGAACAAGCACCTGCCCGACGTCGAGCGCCGTGCCGTGTCCAGCAACGCCGAGGGCGCCCGCCTGGCCGCGACGAACCCGGCCTGGGCCGCCATCGGCGCCGAGCGCGCGTCGACGCTGTTCGGCCTGCACATCACGGCCCACGCCATCCAGGACGAGGCCTACAACCGCACGCGCTTCGCCGTCATCTGCCTGCCACAGACCATGGCCACGCCGCCTGCCACCGGCCGCGACTGCACCAGCCTGGTCGTCTCCGTGGCCAACCGCCCGGGCGCCATGCACGACCTGCTCGTGCCGCTGAAGAAGCACGGCGTGTCCATGACACGCCTGGAGTCCCGCCCGGCACGCAACGGCCAGTGGGAGTACTACTTCTACATCGACCTCGACGGCCACCCCACCCAGCCGCACGTGGCCGACGCGCTCGCCGAGCTGCGCCAGATCTGCGCCTTCTTCAAGATGCTGGGCGCCTACCCGGTGAAGAACTGATGTTCCAACAGCTCGGCGTCATCGGATGCGGCCTGATGGGCGGCAGCTTCGCGCTGGCGATGAAGAAAGCCGGCCTCGTCAAGCGTGTCGTCGGCTACAGCAAGTCGCCGTCGACGACCAAGCAGGCCAAGAAGCTGGGCGTCATCGACGTCGCGGCCGAATCGGCGCTGCTGGCCGTGTCGGGCTCGGACATCGTGCTGATCGCCGTGCCGGTGTCGGCCACCGAGAGCACGCTCAAGGCCATCCGCCACCTGGTCAATCCCGGCGTCCTCTTCATGGACGTGGGCTCGACCAAATGCGACGTCATCGAGGCCGCGCGGCGCGCGCTGGGTGAGCGGGCCGCCAGTTTCGTGCCCTGCCACCCCATCGCCGGCAAGGAGTCGGGCGGCGTGCAGCACGCCGACGCCACGCTGTACGAGGGGCGGCAGGTCATCCTGACGCCGCAGCCCTTCACGAACCCGCAGCTTGTGCAGCTCGCAACCGATGTCTGGTCAGCGCTGGGCACCACCGTGCTGAAGATGCGGCCGCACAACCACGACGCGGCGTTTGCCGCCGTCAGCCACCTGCCCCACCTGCTGGCTTTCGCCTACTTCCAGGCCATCGCCGAACAGCCCGCCGCACGTGACTACCTCAGCCTCGCCGGCCCGGGCTTCCGCGACTTCACCCGCATCGCCGCCGGCGAGCCGTCGGTCTGGCGCGACATCCTGCTGGCCAACAAGCACGAGGTGCTGGCCCAGTCCAAGCGCTTCCGCACGATGCTGGACCAGCTCGAAGCGCTGATCGAAACCGGCGACGCCGCCGCGCTGGAGGCCGCGCTGCGCCCCATCGCCGAAGGCCGCGCGGCCTGGAACCTTCCCTCCCTTCCCGCAGTCCCTCCCGGCCGTCCCGCGGCTAAGTGATGTTCAAGATCCCCTTCCTCGACCTGCCGCCGCTGCGCGGTGCCGCGGGCACGGTGCGCCTGCCCGGCTCCAAGAGCATCTCCAACCGCGTGCTGCTGCTGGCGGCGCTGAGCGAAGGCAAGACCTTCGTGCGCGACCTGCTGGCGTCGGACGACACCGCCGTCATGCTGGAATCGCTGCGCACGCTGGGCTGCGGCGTCTGGCGCGAGGGCGACGCGGTCGTCATCGACGGCCTGGGCGGCCGGCTGCGCGCCAAGGACGCCAAGCTCTTCCTCGGCAACGCCGGCACCGCGATGCGCCCGCTGACGGCCGCGCTGGCCGTGCTGGCCGCCACGCAAGGCGGCAGCTTCGAGGTCTCGGGTGTGCCGCGCATGCACGAGCGCCCCATCGGCGACCTCGTCGACGCGCTGCGCGGGCTGGGTTGCGAGATCGACGACCTGGGCAACCCCGGCTACCCGCCGCTGCGCCTGCGCGGCCCGTCTGCCCTCGCGCTGGACACGCCCGTACGCGTGCGCGGCGACGTGTCCAGCCAGTTCCTCACCGCGCTGCTGCTGGCGCTGCCGCTGGTGGCCGAACGCGACATCCGCATCGAGGTCATCGGCGAGCTGATCTCCAAGCCCTACATCCAGATCACGCTGGCGCTGCTGGAGCGCTTCGGCATCGCCGTGAAGCGCGAGGGCTGGGCCGCCTTTGTCATTCCGGCCGGCAGCCGCTACGTCTCGCCCGGCGAGGTCTTCGTCGAGGGCGACGCGTCGTCGGCGTCCTACTTCGTCGGCCTGGGCGCCATCGCCGCGGTCGACACGCCGATCCGCATCGAAGGCGTCGGCAGCGAGTCGCTGCAGGGCGACGTGCGCTTCATCGAGGCCGCCGCCGCGATGGGGGCCGAGGTCAAGACCGGCCCGAACTGGCTGGAGGTCCGCCGTGGCGCCTGGCCGCTGAAGGGCATCACGCTGGACTGCAACCACATCCCCGACGCGGCGATGACGTTGAGCGTCATGGCGCTGTACGCCGACGGCCCGACGACGCTGACCAACATCGCCAGTTGGCGCGTCAAGGAGACCGACCGCATCGCCGCGATGGCGACCGAGCTGCGCAAGCTGGGCGCGACGGTCGACGAAGGCCCGGACTGGATCCGCGTGCAACCGCTGCAAAGTTGGAAGGCGGCGTCCGTCCACACCTACGACGACCATCGCGTCGCGATGTGCTTCTCGCTGGCCGCCTTCAACGGCCTCGTCACCGACGCTGCGGTGCCGGTGCGCATCCTCGAGCCGCACTGCGTCGCCAAGACCTTCCCGGACTACTTCGAGACGCTGTTCGGTGTCGTGACGGCCAACGCCGCCGACATTCCCGTCATCACGATCGACGGCCCCACCGCATCCGGCAAGGGCACGCTGGCCGACGAGGTGGGCAAGGCGCTGGGCTTCGGCGTGCTGGATTCCGGCGCGCTGTACCGCGTCACCGGCCTGGCCGCGCGCCGCGCCGGCCTCAACCTCGACGACGGGCCAGCCGTCGCGTCCATCGTGCCGACGCTGCAGCTCCGCTTTGCCGATGGCCTGGTCTTCCTGGGCCAGGAAGACGTCACCGCCCGCCTGCGCGCCGAGGCCACCGGCCTGCTGGCCTCCCAGGTCGCCGTCCACCCCGAGGTGCGCCAGGCGCTGCACCAGTTGCAGCTGGACTTCCGCCGCCTGCCCGGGCTGGTGGCAGACGGCCGCGACATGGGCACGGCCATCTTCCCGGACGCCACGCTGAAGGTCTTCCTGACCGCCAGCGCCGCGACGCGCGCCGAGCGGCGGTATAAGCAATTGATTTCCAAAGGGATTTCCGCTAATATCAAAGGCTTGCGCGAAGATTTGGAGGCGCGGGACGAACGGGACAAGAACCGCTCGGCCTCGCCTCTGGAGCCCGCGCAGGACGCGCAGCTGCTCGACAACTCGGCGCTGACCATCGAAGCCTCGGTGGATCAGATGCTGGTTTGGTGGCAAACGCGCCGGCCGTTCTGATCGGAATTCAATAAACCGGTCGGTTCGGCCCAGGCCCGAGAAGCCACGGCCCGCCCTTCTTCCCTCCGAACGTCAGTTCACCGAGAGGGGCGATGTCAACAACTCAACCCGCAGCTCGTCTGCACGCCGCGTCGGGGCTCCCCGCCGCACAAGGTCCATCAACATGTCCCAAACCCAAACCGCCGCTTCCGGCATGGAATCCTTCGCCGCCATGTTCGAGGAGTCGCTGCAGCGCTCCGACATGCGCGCTGGCGAAGTGATCTCGGCTGAAGTCGTTCGTGTCGAACACAACTTCGTCGTCGTCAACGCAGGCCTCAAGTCCGAAGCCTACGTGCCTATCGAAGAGTTCAAGAACGACCAAGGCGAACTGGAAGTCCAGGTCGGCGACTTCGTCTCCGTCGCCATCGACGCCATCGAAAATGGCTACGGCGACACCATCCTGTCGCGCGACAAGGCCAAGCGCCTGGCATCGTGGCTGAGCCTGGAAACGGCCCTGGAGTCCGGCGACTTCGTGACCGGCACCGTCTCCGGCAAGGTCAAGGGCGGCCTGACTGTTCTGGTCAACGGCATCCGCGCCTTCCTGCCCGGATCGCTCCTGGACACCCGCCCGGTGAAGGACATGAGCCCGTTCGAGGGCAAGACCATGGAATTCAAGGTCATCAAGCTCGACCGCAAGCGCAACAACGTTGTGCTGTCGCGTCGTGCCGTGGTCGAAGCCTCCATGGGTGAAGAGCGCGCCAAGCTGCTCGAAACGCTGTCCGAAGGCGCCATCGTCAATGGCGTGGTCAAGAACATCACTGAGTACGGTGCGTTCGTGGACCTGGGCGGCATCGACGGCCTGCTGCACATCACCGACATGGCCTGGCGCCGTGTCCGTCACCCGAGCGAAGTGGTGACGGTCGGTCAGGAACTGACCGCCAAGGTCCTGAAGTTCGACGCCGAGAAGAACCGCGTCTCGCTGGGCATCAAGCAGCTGGGCGACGACCCGTGGTTCGGCGTGGCCCGCCGCTACCCGACCAGCACCCGCCTGTTCGGCAAGGTCACGAACATCGCTGATTACGGCGCGTTCGTCGAGATCGAACCGGGCATCGAAGGCCTGGTGCACGTCTCCGAAATGGACTGGACCAACAAGAACATCGCCCCCAGCAAGCTGGTCTCGCTGGGCGACGAAGTCGAAGTCATGGTCCTGGAAATCGACGAAGACAAGCGCCGCATCAGCCTGGGCATGAAGCAGTGCAAGGCCAACCCGTGGGAAGAGTTCGCCGAGAACGTCAAGCGCGGCGACAAGGTCAAGGGTCCGGTCAAGTCCATCACCGACTTCGGCGTGTTCGTGGGCCTGGCCCAGGGCATCGACGGTCTGGTGCACCTGTCCGACCTGTCTTGGGACGAGTCCGGCGAAACCGCCGTTCGCAACTTCAAGAAGGGCCAGGAAGTCGAAGCCGTCGTGCTGGCCGTGGACGTCGAGCGCGAGCGCATTTCGCTGGGCATCAAGCAGCTGGACAGCGACCCGTTCACCGCCTACACCACGATCAACGACCGTGGCGCCTCGGTGACCGGCAAGGTCAAGACCGTCGACCCGCGCGGCGCTGAAGTCGAGCTGGCCGAAGGCGTGATGGCCTACCTGCGCGCTTCGGAAATCTCCCGCGACCGCGTGGAAGACGCCCGCAACGTGCTGAAGGAAGGCGACGAAGTCACCGCCGTCATCGTCAACGTGGATCGCAAGACCCGCAACATCCAGCTGTCGATCAAGGCCAAGGACAACGCCGACCAGCAGGAAGCCATGCAGCGCATCAGCCAGTCGAACGAGCGTGAAAACGCCGGCACGACCAGCCTGGGCGCCCTGCTCCGCGCCAAGCTGGACAACCAGGGCAACTAAGCCCTCGCAGCCCGCCCGGCCTGCTTGCAGGCCGGGTATGCTCCCCACAGGCTCGCCGGCCTCGCCAGCGGGCCTGTTTCAATTGAAGCCCACGAAGGCAACCACAGCGCCACGGCGTCCGCCACTTTCCGTGCCACTGTGACTGCCTTTTGAATCGAGCCCTCACATGACCCGCTCCGACCTCGTCGCCGTGCTCGCCGAACGATTTGGCCAACTGACCCAGCGCGATACCGAGTTCGCGGTCAAGACCATCCTCGACGCGATGAGCGACGCGCTGGCGCGCGGCCACCGCATCGAGATCCGCGGCTTCGGCAGCTTCTCGATCAGCCGCCGCCCCCCCCGCGTGGGCCGCAACCCACGCAGTGGCGAGCAGGTCATGATCCCCGAGAAGCTGGCCCCCCATTTCAAGCCCGGCAAGGCGCTGCGCGAGGCCGTCGACAAGCATCTGCCCGTTACCGACGCCTGAGCCGACCTGACGCAAAATCCCGGGCCATGCGCACCCTCGTCTGGCTCCTGCGAGCCCTGCTCTTCTTCACGCTGTTCGCGTTCGCGCTTAACAACAGCCACGACGCCACCGTCCGCTGGTTCTTCGGCCACGAGTGGCGTGCGCCACAGGTCATCATCGTGCTGCTGGCCTTCGGCCTCGGTGCCGCCTTCGGTGTGCTGGCCATGGTGCCGTCGTGGTGGCGGCACCGCCGCGCCGCCCAGCGCATCGAGCCCCTGCCCACCGCTCCCACCCCGGCGCCCGACGCGCCCGCAACGCCCTTCGCCGCCCACCAAGATGGAGTTTGATCCGCGCTGGCTGCTCTTCGTCCTGCCCGTCGTCTTCGTCCTCGGCTGGCTGGCCTCCAAGCTCGATTCCAAGCAATGGAAGCTCGAACAGCGTGAGTCGCCGAAGGCCTACTTCAAGGGCCTGAACCTGCTGCTGAACGAGCAGCAGGACAAGGCTATCGACGCCTTCATCGAAGCCGTCCAGAACGACCCCGATACGTCCGAGCTGCACTTCGCACTCGGCAGCCTGTTCCGCCGCCGCGGCGAGACCGAGCGCGCCGTGCGCGTGCACGAGCACCTGCTGCGCCGCGGCGACCTGCCCAAGACCGACCGCGACCGTGCACAACACGAGCTGGCGCAGGATTTCTTCAAGGCCGGCCTGTTCGACCGTGCCGAGGCGGCCTACGCGGAACTGCGCGGCACTGCCTTCGAGCGCGAGGCCCGCCTGGCATTGCTGTCGCTGTACGAACGCTCGCGCGACTGGTCCAAGGCCGCCGAAGTCGCTGCCGAGCTGGAAGCCGCCGGCACCGGTTCGTTCTCGGGCCGAATCGCGCATTACCTCTGCGAGCAGGCGCTGGTCGCGCAGTCCCAGGGCCATGGCGACCTCGCGCTGGAACTGCTGGGCCAGGCCCAGCGCCGCGAGCCCGAAGCCGCCCGCGCCTACGTGCTGCAGGGCCAGTTGCTGCTGAAAGCCGGCCAGGCCGAAGGTGCTCTGGCCGCATTCACCCGGCTGCTGACGGCCAACCCGCCAGCGTTCAATCTCGTCGCTGCCGACTGCGCCGCGGCGGCCAGGTCGCTGGGCCAGCCGGAACGCGCCATCACGCTGCTGACCGAGCAATACCAACGCGCACCTAGCATGCACCTGCTGCGCGCCCTGTCCACGCTGCAACCCGAACCGCAACGCGAGCGGCTCGCCGCGCATCTGCGTGAACAGCCCGCGCTGTCGGCCGCGACCGAGCTGCTCAAGCTCAATGCCGCCGCCCTGCCTGCCGACGAGGCCGGCCCGATGGTGCAGACACTGGAGAAGGCGACGAAGCCATTGCTGCGCTACCGCTGCGCCGCCTGCGGCTTCGAGGCCGCCCACTATTTCTGGCAGTGTCCCGGTTGTCTGAACTGGGACTCTTACCCCCCGCGCCATGTCGAAGAACTCTAAGCGCACCATCGTCTGCATGAAGTGGGGCACCAAGTACGGCCCCGAGTACGTCAACCGCCTGTACGCGATGGTGCGCCGGCACCTGAAGGGCGAGTTCTCGTTCGTCTGCCTGACGGACCGCACCGAAGGCATCCGCGGCGAGGTGACCTGCTTTCCCATCCCCGAGCTGATGCTGCCCAACGGGGAGCCCGAGCGCGGCTGGAAGAAGCTGACGACCTTCAGCCCCGTGCTCGTCAACGAGTACGGCCTGAGCGGCACGGCGCTGTTCCTGGACCTGGACGTCGTCATCGTCGACGACATCACGCCGTTCTTCGAGGTGCCGGGCGAGTTCCTCGTCATCCACGACTGGAAGCGTCCCTGGCGCATCACTGGCAACTCGTCGGTCTACCGCTGGGAACTGGGCGCGCATCAGGACGTGCTGACCGAGTTCGTCGCCGACCAGGCCAAGGCCAAGGCCGAGTTCCGCAACGAGCAGGCCTTCCTGTCCGCCGTGCTGCACCGCCAGGGCAAGCTGCAGTACTGGGACGCCGCCTGGTGCGCCAGCTACAAGTACCACTGCATCCCCGCCTGGCCCACCAGCTACTGGCGCGACCCGTTCGTGCCGAGCGGCGCGCGCATCCTGATCTTCCACGGCGTCATGAACCCGCCCGACGCGCTGGCCGGCCGCAGCAACGGCAACTGGCGCCACGCCCGCCCGGCGCGCTGGATCGCCGATCACTGGCGCGAGTGACCGCGCGCCCTTCAACGTTTGCCGAGGTTTGGCACCCATGAGTTCCCTGTTTCTCCGCAATCTCGATGAGCACCTGCAGCTGATGCAGGTCCTCGGCACGCTCGACGCGCCGGTGTCGGCCGCCGGCAAGCGCCTGGCCGCCGTGCTGAGCGCCGGCGGCAAGATCATGTTCTGCGGCAACGGCGGCTCGGCCGCCGACAGCCAGCACCTGGCCTCCGAACTGACCGGCCGCTTCATCAAGGACCGCCGCCCGCTGGCCGGCCTGGCGCTGACGACCGACAGCTCGGCGCTGACCTGCATCGGCAACGACTACAGCTTCGACGACGTCTTCGTGCGCCAGGTGCAAGGCCTGGGCCGCGCCGGCGACGCGCTGATCGGCATCTCGACGTCGGGCAACTCAGGCAATGTATTGAAGGCCGTCGAAGCCGCCAAGGCGATGGGCATCTTCACGCTGGGCCTGCTGGGCCGCGATGGCGGCAAGCTGGGTGCGCTGTGCGACGCCAGCATCGTCGTGCCGCACGGTGTCACCGCCCGCATCCAGGAAGCGCACCTGCTGATCGGCCACACGCTGTGTGGCGTCATCGAAGCCGAGATGGGCGTCGGCCAATGAGCGCCCCCCTCCCCAGCAAGGAACAGCTCGCGGCGCGCCGCGTGCTCGTCGTCGGCGACGTGATGCTAGACCGCTACTGGCACGGTGCCGTCGAGCGTATCTCGCCCGAGGCACCGGTGCCCGTCGTGCGCGTGGAGCGCGAGGAACTGCGCCTGGGCGGCGCCGCCAACGTCGCGCTGAACGTGCGCACGCTCGGCACGCGGGCCACGTTGCTGACCGTCGTGGGTCAGGACGAACCCGCCCAGCAGCTGCGCCGCCTGCTGCACGAGCGGGACATCGAGACCGTGCTGCGCGACGACAAGCAGCTGCACACCATCGTCAAGTTGCGCGTCATCGGCCGCGCCCAGCAGCTCATCCGCATCGACTTCGAAAACGAGCCCGACCACGAGGTGCTCGGCGAGATGCTGGACGCCTTCGAGGAACAGCTGCCGCGCCACGACCTCGTGCTGTTCTCCGACTACGGCAAGGGCGGCCTCACGCACATCCCGCGCATGATCGAACTGGCCCGCGCGGCCGGCAAACCGGTGCTGATCGACCCCAAGGGCAGCGACTACCGCCGGTACGCGGGCGCCAGCGTCATCACGCCCAACCGCGGCGAACTGGCACAGGTGACCGGCAACTGGAAGGGTGAGCCGGACCTGCTGGCCAAGGTGGGGAAGCTGCGCGCCGACATCGGCGTCGGCGCCGTGCTGCTGACGCGCTCCGAGGAGGGCATGACACTGTTCGACGCCACCGGCGTCACGCACGAGCCCGCGCGCGCCCGCGAGGTGTTCGACGTGACCGGCGCCGGTGACACCGTCATCGCCACGCTGGCCGCGCTGCTGGCTGCGGGCGTGACGATGCCCGACGCGATGCGCCTGGCCAACAAGGCCGGCGGCATCGTCGTCGGCAAGTTCGGCACGGCGACGGTCAGCTACGAGGAGCTGGCCGGATGAGCGCTCTGGAGGACAAGCTCATCGACGCCGCCGCGCTGGACGACGCAGCGCTGACCGCCCGGCTGGGCCGGCTGGCCCGCCCGATGGTGTTCACCAATGGCGTGTTCGACGTGCTGCATCGTGGCCACGTCGCCTACCTGCACGACGCCCGCGCGCAAGGCGCCAGCCTCGTCGTAGCCGTCAACTCCGACGCGTCGGCACGCATGCTCGGCAAGGGCCCTGACCGGCCGCTGAACCGTGACGTGGACCGTGCCCTCGTGCTGGCCGGCCTCGCGTCGGTGGACGCCGTGCTGTTCTTCGACGAGCGCACGCCCTGCGAGCTGCTGCAACGCGTGAAGCCGCAGCTCTACGTGAAGGGCGGCGACTACGACATGGAGCAGCTCGAAGAGACCCGCCTCGTGCGCTCCTGGGGCGGCGACGCGCTGGCCATTCCCTTCGTCGACGGCTACTCGACGACCGCGCTCGTCAACCGCATCCGCAAGCAGAGCTGATGCGCCCCGCCGCCTTTCTCGACCGCGACGGCGTCATCAACATCGACCACGGCTACCTGTACCGCTGGGAAGACTTCGAGTTCGTTCCTGGCGCCGTCGACGCGCTGCGCCGGCTGCAGGCTGCCGGCTATGCCCTCGTCATCGTGACCAACCAGTCCGGCATCGCCCGCGGCTACTACGACGAGGCCGCGCTGCAGACGCTGCACGACGCGCTGCGGGCGCACCTCGCCGCACAAGGCGTCACGCTGGACGCCATCGAGCACTGCCCTCACCTGCCCGAAGGCTTGGTCGCCCGCTACGCCATCGACTGCGACTGCCGCAAGCCCGCGCCCGGCATGATCCTGCGCAGCGCGCAGGCGCTGGGCATCGACCTGGGCCGCTCGCTGATGTTCGGCGACAAGCCCTCCGATATCGAAGCCGGCCAGCGCGCCGGTGTCGGCCGTTCGGTGCTGCTCGCGAAGAACGCCAACCTCGCGGCCGCCAAGGGTGGGCAGCCCGCGTTCGCCAGCCTTGCCGACGCGGTCGACGCGCTGCTCCATGACTGAACCCCTCATCGCCGACCTGCGCGGCCGCGTCGCCCTCGTCTGCCTGGAAACACGCCACCTGGGGCTGGCGATGAACGCCATCCGCCGCTGCACCGAGCGCTTCCACTTCGACGAGATCCTGCTGTTCACCGACCAGGACTGGGCCGTGGACGGCGTGACGATCGTGCGCTGCGAGCCCATCCGCTCGGCGGAGGAATACTCGAAGTTCATGCTGGGCGATTTCCACCGGCACATCCGCGCGCCGCACTTCCTCGTCGCGCAATGGGACGGCTTCGTCATCCATCCCGACAAGTGGCGGGAAGACTTTCTGGACTGGGACTACATCGGCGCGCCTTGGCCACACCGGGACTACGCCGTCGGCAACGGCGGCTTCTCGCTGCGCTCGGTACGGCTGCACCAGGCCGTGTCGACGCTGCCGCAGCCCGAATGCCACCCCGAAGACTCGTTCATCTGCCTGTGGAACCGCCCGCAGCTGGAGGCCCTCGGCATGCGCTTCGCGCCGCTGCCCCTGGCGCGTGAGTTCTCGGCCGAGACCGACGGCTACGAATACCAGCCCTTCGGCTTCCATCGCTTCGGCAACTTCAACGAGGCCTACGACGAAGCCGGGCTGGTGGCCTTCCTGCGCGCCGCACCGGACGAGATCGTGCGCTCCACCGAGGGCCGCGTGCTGCTGAAGAAGTCGCTGCTGCTGGGGCGCCGGTCCGTCGTGCAGGAACTCCTGTTGCGCCGACTGGCGGGGCCGCTGCGCATGCGCATCGACACGCTCTGGATCACGCTGCGCTACGGCCTGCGGCGCGTCTTCTCTCGCTAATCGAGCAAGCCCAGCTCGGCCAGCACACGCGCCTCGACGTCCGCAGCGCTGATGTCCGCCAGCCGCGGCGCCTGCAGCATGTGCACATGCTCCGGGTCATGTTCCAGCGGCGGCCGCGGGCCCAGCACGACGAAGGCATGCGTGCCGACGCCGGCCGCAAACTGCACGGCGCCGGTGTCGTTGCCAATGCAGGACTGCACCAGCGACAGCGCCGCCACGCTCTCGGCCACCGTGCTGTCGGTCATCGTCGCGACGAGGCCGCGCAGCGCCGGGTCGACGCGTGCCTGGATGGCCGTCGCCAGCTCGCCTTCCGCCGGCCCGCCCAGCAGCAGCACGCCGTGGCCCCGCGCGGCCAGCCGGTTGGCCAGCTCGACGAAGTTGCCCTCACCCCACTGCTTGTACGGTTCCGACGCACCGATGGCCAGCGCGTGCAGCGGCCGCCGCAGCGGCGCGAGGCGCTCACGCATGCGCTCCAGCGCATCGGGCCGCACGCTGATGCGCGGCACGATGGGCGCGCTGCAGAAACCCTGGGCGATGCAGAAGGCCGTCGCGTCCTTGTAGCCGGCCACGGCGGGGCCGCGGTAGCGGCTGATCCACGGCGATTTCGTCAGCAGCCTCCGCTGCAGCCAGGTATCGCCGAAGCCGATGATGGTGCGGATGCCGGCGCGCCAGCAGGCGAGGATGGCGCGGCCTGGGTGGTCCGAGAACAGCACCATGCGGTCGAAGCGCTTGGGCGCCAGCTCGGCGCCGAAGCGCAGCACGCCGCCCCAGCCGCTGTGGCGGCCCTTGCGGCGCTCGCTCTTGCGCGGCCGGCGGTCGAAGTCGATGACCTCGCGCACCCAGGGCTCGTGGCCGACCAGCTCGCGCGCCATCGTCGTCGGCGCGACGATGACGCTGACCTGGCCGTCGCGGCTCTGCTCAGCCACGCAACGGAAATACTGCGCGTGCCAGACCAAGTCGCCCATGCCGTTGAGCTGCAGTTGCACCGCCGTATGAGGCCTTGTGTCAGCCGCCCCGCGGCTCGCCGGAGTGGCACCAAAGTGATTCATGCGGAAGAAGGTCGTCGGTCTGCGGAGATGGCCTGCGCCAGCAACGTATCGTAGCGCTGGCGCATCAAGGCCTGGCCGTGTTCGGCCAGCGCGCGCTGGCGAGCGCTGGCACCGAGTCGATCAGCCAGCGCCGGGTCCAACAGCAGCCTCTCGACCGCCGCCGCCAGCGCATCGGCGTCGCCCTCCGGCACCAGCAGCCCGGTCTGCTCGTGATCAAGCACACCGCGCACACCGATGACATCGGATGCGATGCAGGCACAACCCGAGGCCATGGCCTCAACCAACGCCAACGGCATGCCCTCGAAATGCGTGGCTAGCACGAAGATGCGCTGCGAGCGCAGGAGCCCCGGCATGTCAGCGTGATGCCCCAGGAACCGCACCTGCGCCTGCAACCCACAGCGTGCAACCTGGGCCTGCATTCGGCCCATCAGCGGCCCAGTACCGGCCAGTTGCAACGGCGGCTTCAGCCCCCGCACCACGAGCCGGGCCAGTGCAGCAATCAGCGTGGCATGGTCCTTCTGGCGCGCAAACCGAGCCGACATGACCAGGCCGGCTTCACGCTCACCGCCGGGACCAGCAAACCGCGAGAGGTCGATGCCGTTGGGAATCGCGATGGTCTTCTCGGGTGGCAGGCCTTGCGCGATCAGCCTCTGGCGCACGCCCTCGCTGACGCCGACCAGCGCGGCGCTCACGCGCGCGAGCCGCCGGCTCAGCCAACGACTCCAGAGCGAGTAGCGCTCGCGCGAGTTGTGCTCGACCTGGATCATCACGCGCACCCCGGCCCGCAGGCCGGCACGACGGCCGATCAGATGCTCCGGAAAGCCGTGCGCCAGCAACGCCGCCGGCTGCAGCTCGCGCAGCAGGCGGGCGAGTTCGGCAATGGTGGGCAGGTGTGACCAACCGCCCGACACGACCATGACCGTGAGCCCACGGTCTTGCAGCGCGTCGATGCGGGACTGCGGCGTTTGACGCTTTCGCCGCAGCACCAGGACCGGCTCGTAGGGGCCATCGCGCAGTGCGGACATGCACAGGTCGATGGCCACCTGCGTGGCACCAGAAAAGCCGCCGGTGACGAAGTGGACGACCTTAGGGCGCGCTCCAGGCGGAATGTCGTTCGGCATGGGCGCGGAGTTTAGTGAGCTTGACCAACGCGCTCATCGCCTAGCCCACCGCCCTCACTCAGGGGCGACTGCAACAAGTCTGGCGGCCGGGTGGCTCATTGCTGCTGGTTCCCGTTGTCCGAAGGAGGTGTATCGCTTCCTGAGCTAGATGAGCTAGCCCACGGGTAGCAACCTCCCGGGTAGTCGCTAAGTTTATCAAGACGGTATTCGCTGATGACATCATTAAAACCATAGAGAGACAAGTTGTCCCAATATCCAGGCCCAAATCTCTTAGAGACAGTCGTGCCCGGATGGAAATCCCCAATTGTATTGTCGTTCCAAACTACCAAGCAATAACCGGACGGCACATAGAGTGAAGAAATTTGGTCATTCATATTGCCAATAGAGCCGTTTAGGTTTGTGCCGCTCCAATGGAGTGGAGCAACACGAGCGGCACGCCCTCTTTGGTTGGAGTCCACATACAACCGGGCCACACCATCCTCGTCGCACCTATCACCCGGCCGCACCACAAAAGCCTGCACGGAGGAGGTTATGTTGCTAGCGCCGTATATCCCCAAGTCTGTATGCGCCCCTCGGTCAAAAACAATGCACCGCCGGTAAATTGGGAATCCGCGTTAAGGATCAAACAAGTGTTCGGCCCGACAACAACGGATTTGATTGAATCCTGAAATTGTGTGCCGGCCAGATCATTATCCCCTACGGTTCCAACGATACCAACTGATCGACTTGCGCCTTCAAACGCCTGGCCCACGTAAACCACTGCTCCAGAACTGGTCAGCACCGGCGGTGTCGCAGCAAAAATATTGAAGGAGAGAATAATCCCCCCAGCAGCAAAAAGGAACTTTTTCATACATCCACTCCACTGAATTTTCTGACTAAAGAGCCCAAGTAACTCTCGGGCAATCGAAATTTACTCCAACATCTTGAAACGTTAGGTGAAACAATTTGTAAATCATCTCCGAGCCCATTGAATTGCGCCCCGCGGTGATAGGCGAGAGACGAGCCAACCAAACTGGCATATCAGCCACCAGGGAATCACATGTGCGCAGAGAATGAAAATAATTTTGCGGCCAGGTTAAATTTTGGCGTTGCCACCGAAAATCTGAGCACGGCGATGACTGAAAACTCGGTCCATTGATTCGCCTCGAAGAGAGAAGCGGAGCCTCTCGAAATCCAAAACGCCACGGTGATCACGGTCAATCGAGAAGTCAGCACTTAATTCGCAGCGCTGCGGCGTAGTTATCGCGGGTTTCTTGCTCGATCCGCGCCCACTGGGCCTGAATTCGGCCTAGACAGCGCTTTGCGGGCGCAACTTGCCCGTCAGCAGGTTTCGTGAAGCCACGGCGCCGCTCGAACGCCCTCCGAACACCGACGACAATCGCGCCCCATGTCTTCCGACAACGTCTCTCCCGCCCGGCGCCTCGGCCAGTTCGTCTACCCGCACCGCTGGGGCGCCGTGTGGACGGTGCTGGCCTACGTCGGCCTGGCCGCCACCGAGCCCGCCATCCCCAAGCTCATCAAGTACGCCTTCGGCGAGGGCTTCGCGAAGAATGCCTTCGAGCTGTGGATGGTGCCGGTCGTGCTGATCGGGCTGTACATCATCCGCGGCGTGTTCGGCTTCGCGGGCCAGTACCTCTTCAACTGGACCGTGTCGCGCTGCGTGATGGACTTCCGCACCGCGCTGGTCAACGCGCTGCTGCGGCTGGACGCCCAGGTCTACACGCGCATGCAGCCCGGCACGGCGGTCAGCAAGGTCGTCAACGACCCGCAGCAGATCCTGCAGCTCGTCGGCGAGGTCGGCATCAACGTGCTGCGCGACGGCCTGCCCGCCTTGGCGATGTTGATCTACCTGTTCTACGTGAACTGGAAGCTGACGCTGCTGAGCCTCGTCGTCACGCCGCTGATGGCGCTGGTCATGAAGAAGGTCAACCAGCGCGTGCGCCAGATGGCCTCGCGCTCCTACGACACGCAGCTGGCGCTGGTGAACCGCGTCGACGACATCACGCGCGCCTGGCGTGTCGTGCGGCAGTTCGGCGCGGCACAGCACGAACTGCAGCGCTTCACGGACGTATCGCAGGAGGTGCGCCGCACCAATCTGAAGACGACCACGGCCGGCGCGCTGGGGCAGCCGCTGTCGCAACTGGTGGCCTCGGTCGGCTTGTCCGCCATCATCTGCATCGCGCTCTGGCAGGCCCGCCACACCGGCACCGGCGTGGGTGACTTCGCCGAGTTCGTCGCCGCGCTGCTGCTGCTGACGTCGCGGCTGCGCCACCTGTCCGACCTGGCCGCGCCGGTGACGCGCGCGCTGGTCATCGCCGACGGCTGCTTCGAGCTGATGGATGCGCCCAAGGAGGTCGACCGCGGCACGCGGGAGCTGGAAGGCCCGGCCCGCGGCGAGATTCAGCTCGACGCGGTGCGGCTGACCTACCCCGGCGCCGCCCAGCCCGCGCTGGACGGGCTGAGCCTGCTCTTTCCCGCCGGCAAGACCTCGGCACTGGTCGGCGCCTCGGGTGCGGGCAAGAGCTCCATCGTGAACCTGCTGCTGGGCTTCGGCCTGCCCGACGGTGGCCGCGTGCTGCTGGACGGCGACGACATCGAGACGCTGACGCGCGCGTCGCTGCGCCGCCAGTTCGCGGTCGTGTCGCAGGACATCGTGTTGTTCGACGACTCCGTCGCCGCCAATATCGCCTACGCACAACCTCGCGATGACGCACGACTCGAGGCCGCGCTGCGCGCCGCTCACCTGTGGGACTTCGTGCAAGCGCTGCCCGAGGGCATCGAGACGCCCGTGGGCGCCAACGGCAGCAAGCTGTCCGGCGGCCAGCGCCAGCGCCTGGCCATCGCCCGCGCGCTCTACAAGGAAGCGCCGATCTGGATCTTCGACGAGGCCACGTCGGCGCTGGACACCGAGAGCGAGCGCGCCGTGCAGCAGGCACTGGCTGCGTGGTCGGGCCGCAAGACGCTGATCGTCATCGCGCACCGGCTGTCGACCATCCGCGACGCCGACGCGATCCACGTGATGGGCGCCGGCAAGCTCATCGAGACCGGCACGCACGCCGCGCTGATCGCCCGCGATGGCGCCTACGCGGCGATGGTGCGCGCGCAGGCGGGCGAGGACTGATGAAGCGCCGGGCGCTGCTGACGTGGGTGGCGGCACCCGCCTTCGCGCAGCCGGCCGAGGTCGACGCCAACACGGCCACGCGGGCCCAGCTCGAATCCCTGCCCGGCCTCGGCCCGGCGCTCGTGCAGCGGCTGCTGGCCGCGCGGCCGTTCGCGGACTGGGCCGACCTGATCAAGCGCGTGCCGGGCATCCGCGCGGCGAGCGCCCGCAAGCTGTCGGCGGCCGGGCTGCGCGTCGGCGGGCAGGCCTACGGCGACTGACGCATGGCGCGCCTGATGACGCCCATCAGCGGACCATCCAGCGGCACCTTGCCGCCCTGCCCCTGCTCGCGCAGCGTGTAGACCCGGCCCGCCGGGAAGGCCGGTGGGATCTCGTAGTCCATGCCTTCCCAGACGTCCTCGCGGAAGCTGTAGAAGGCCCAGTGCGCGCCGTAGCCGTTCAACGTGTTCAGCACGTCGCCAAGGTAGGCGCCGCAGTCCGCCCACACGCGCACGCAGCCGAACTCGCCGGCCACCATGCGGCTGGCCGGCACGCCATGGACCTTCGCCCACGCGAAGGGCTCGCCGAGGAAGCGCTGCAGCGCCGCCTTGTCGAAGGCCGCGCCCGGATACCGGAGCTGGGGCTTGCGCGTGATCTGCGGTGCGCTGGCGAGGTTCCACGGCTCGTACATGTGGAAGGCGTAGAGCACCTTGTCGTCCGGCAGCGGTGTCCAGTAGCTGAAGCTCCAGGCATGGGCGTACCAGCCGCCGTCGACCATGACCGGCGTGTCGGCGTCGACGCTGCGGATGGCGGCGATCAGCTGCGCGTAGAACGCTGGCAGGTCCCGCGCCGTGCCGCGATGCTTCGCGTACCAGGCCTCGCGCACGGCGGGCGCGGCCTGCTCATCCAGGCCGCTGCCTTTTTCCGGCGTGGGCTCGTTGAGCAGGTTGTAGCCGGCCAGCGCGGGGTGGTCTTTCACGGCTGAAGCCAGGTCGCGCCAGAAGTCCGCCGACTGCTCCCAGAACCGGCGGTCGTTCCAGAGCCGCTCATCCTGCCTGTCGCCGTTGTGCTGCACCCAGCGGTCGCCGGGCAGCGACAGCGGCACCAGCACGACCCGGATGCCGGCCGCCTGCGCGGCGTCCATCGTGCGGCGCAGCGTGGCCAGGTCCGCGGCGGGAATGCCGCGATAGCCGTCGGCGTCGCCGATGAGGAAGTCGCGCCCCTCGCCCTTCCACTTGGAGAACGTCAGCCGCACCCACGTGGCGCCGGTGGCCTTGAGCGCCCGGAAATACGCCTCGTCCGGAGGCTGGCCGTTGAAGCTGTTGCCGCCGTGGCGCGGCGTGTTCCAGAAGTCGATGTCGGCGGCCTGCACCGGTGCCGCCAGCGCGCCGATGAGCAGGGCCAGGGCAGCCAGGCGCACCGCGTCAGACCTTCGCGGCAAAGCCCGCCGAACGGCTGCGCCGCAGCGACGCCGGGTCGATCTGCGGCGCGCGCGTGGGCCAGCCGAAGAAACGCTGCACCTCGGCGCGCTTGGCCAGCGTGTCGCTCATGCCGAGGTTGATCAGCTCGTTGACGAAGCTGGGTTCGAACAGCAGGTAGCTGACGAGCGCCGAGCCGTTGGTCTTGTCACCCTTGCCGTTGACGCCGAAGGCCCGCAGCATGGCCCGCACGGACTTGGGCAGGCTGGCCTGGTGCTCGCCGGCCAGGTCGTCCAGGCGGCGGCTGGGCGCGATGACCAGCAGCTCGATGGGCCGCAGCGCCGTGGCCGTGCGCGTCTCGTGCGGCAGCAGCGCCAGCGTGCGGTTGATGCGGCGCAGCCGCTCCACGTCCACGGCCAGCGCGTCCAGGAAGATGTTGGACAGCGCATGGCCGGCGATCTGCGCCATGCTGGGGTGTTCGTCGGCACCTTTGTAGCGGCGGCCCTCGGGCTCCTTCATGCGGCCCGCGCCGATGACGAGGATGCGCTCGGCACCCAGGTGCACGGCCGGCGAGATCGGCGCGCTCTGGCGCATGGAGCCATCGCCGAACCACTCGGGCATGCCGTCCAGCTCCAGCGACTCGGCCGGAAAGATGAAGGGGATGGCCGCCGAAGCCATCAGGTGGGCCAGCGTCAGTTGCGTCTGCACGGCCATGCGCTGCTCGCGCAGCCACGGCACGATGTGGTGGTGGGTCTGGAAGAACGTGACGTGCTGGCCCGAGGTGTAGCTGGAGCCCGTCAGCGCCAGCGCGCGCAGGTGGCCGCCGTCCAGCATGGACTCGATGCGGTCCATCCTCAGGTAGCGCCCCAGCAGTTCGCGCAGCGGTCCGTTGTCCAGCAGGCTGCGCGGGCGGCTGCGCGTCCAGCGCGCGAGGGCCCAGCCCAGGCTCATCATGCTGACCCAGCGCGCCCCGCTCTTCACCGCCTCGAAGGCGTCGGCGCGGTAGATGCTCTCGACATGCAGACCCTGCCAGAGGTGCACGAGGCCATCGACGGCGCCGTCGAAGTCGTCGGCATGGCAGGCCAGCGTCGACGCATTGATGGCGCCGGCCGACGTGCCGCTGATGATGGGAAAGGGGTTGTGCTGCGTGGCGCCGGCATCACGACGCAACTGGGCGATGGCCGCCAGCACGCCCACCTGGTAGGCCGCACGCGCGCCGCCGCCGGTCAGGATCAGGCCCGTGACCGGCTGCGAGCGGATCAGCCCCGAAAGGGGCTTGGGCACAGCGTGCAGCATCGGGCGAAATCATCGCCGATGCTGCCCCTCAACCGGCTTCGTAAATAACCTCAGCCGCGCTGCCCAACTTGGCCAGCGCCTCGTCGGCCGGCCAGAAGCGGCTGGCCTCGCCCAGTTCGACCAGCCAGCGCGCGCCGACCTGGCCGCCTTCGGGCTCGGCGCGCATGCTGACGCGCACTGGCAGGCCTTGCTTGCGCAGCCCCCCCTCTTCCGTCTCGACCTCACGCGGCGGGAAGCGCTGCACCAGCTCGTGGATGAGGCCGGCCGCGCCCGCGTTGGCCAGCAGCAGGTGGCGGCCGAACTTCGCGCGCGCAGCGGCCAGGCTCCACACCGCCTGCACGTTCATGCGCAGGCCGCCGGAGAAGCGGTCGTTCTGCACCTTGCCCTGGGCAATGATGAGCTCGTCCTCGGCCAGCAGCTCCTTGGCCGAGTTCAGCAGTTCCTCGTTGGCCACGGCCTCGATGGCGTCGCTCTTGTCGTCGATCTTGAAGATGCCGACGCGGCCGCGCTGGCCGTTGATGACGCGCATGCCGCTGACGATGCCGGCCACCAGCACCGGCTCCCGGCTGTCCTGCAGGTCGGCGATCTGGCGCTTGACGATGCGCCGGACCTCGGCGCCGCTCTGGTCGAACAGGTGGCCCGACAGGTAGAAGCCGATGGCCGTCTTCTCCAGCGACAGGCGCTCCTTGATGCTCCATTGCGGCGCGTCGACGAGGTCCGGTTCGGCCGTGCTGGAGGCATGCGAGTCGCCGAAGTCGAACAGGCCGCCCTGGTCGGCATTGGCTTCGGTCGTCTCGGCATGCGTGTAGCCGCGGGCCACGCTGGCCAGCAGCTTGGAGCGCTCCGGGTTGATCGAGTCGAAGGCGCCGGCCTTGATCAGCGCCTCCACCACGCGCTTGTTGACGGCCTTGCGGTCCACGCGCAGGCAGAAGTCGTAGAAGCTCAGGAACGGCCCCCCAGCCTCGCGCGCCGCGATGATGGCCTCGATAGCACCGCGGCCCGTGCCCTTGACGGCACCCAGGCCGTAGTTGACGAGGCGGCTGGTCAGCGGTTCGAAGCGGTACATGCCCTTGTTCACGCAGGGCGGCTGGAAGTCGATGCCGAAGATCTTGGCGTCGTTGAGCAACACCTTGAGCTTGTCGGTGTCGTCCATTTCGATGGTCATGTTCGCCGCGTAGAACTCGGCCGTGTAGTGCTGCTTCAGCCAGGCCGTGTGATACGACAGCAAGGCGTACGCGGCAGCGTGCGACTTGTTGAAGCCGTAGCCCGCGAACTTCTCCATCAGGTCGAACACCTCGTCGGCCTTGGCCTGGTCGATGCCCTTCTCCGCAGCGCCCTTGCGGAAGATCTCGCGGTGCATGGCCATCTCTTCGGCCTTCTTCTTGCCCATCGCGCGACGCAGCATGTCGGCGCCGCCCAGGCTGTAGCCACCCAGCACCTGGGCGGACTGCATCACCTGCTCCTGGTAGACGAAGACGCCATAGGTCTCGGCGAGCACCTGCTCCAGCAGCGGGTGCGGGTACTCGATGACCTCCTTGCCGTGCTTGCGGGCCACGAACGACGGGATCAGGTCCATCGGGCCCGGGCGGTACAGCGACACCAGCGCGATCAGGTCCTCGAAGCGCGACGGCTTGGCATCCTTCAGCAGGCGCTGCATGCCGGGCGATTCAAACTGGAAGATGCTTTCCGACAGGCCCTTGCCGAACAGGTCGAAGGTCTTGCGGTCGTCCAGCGGCACGTTGGCCCAGTCGAAGCCGGCGCGCTCCGGGTGGCGCTGGACGATGAAGTCCTTGGCCAGCTCCAGGATGGTCAGCGTCGCCAGGCCCAGGAAGTCGAACTTCACGAGGCCGATGGCCTCCACGTCGTCCTTGTCGTACTGGCTGACGGCCGACGTCGAGCCGGGCTGCTGGTACTGCGGGCAGAAGTCGGTGATCTTGCCGGGGGCGATCAGCACGCCGCCGGCGTGCATGCCGATGGAGCGCACGGTGCCCTCCACGCGCGCGGCCATCTCCAGCAGGCCGGCCACTTCCTCGTCGGACTTCTCGCGCTCCTCGATTTCCGGCGACTCATGCCGCGCATAGACCATCTTGGCCTTGTCGGGGTCGAAGTTGGGCGGCAGCTTGGCCAGCGTCACCGTCTTTCCTGGCGGTGCCGGGATGAGCTTGGCCACGCTGTCCACATGGCCGAAGCCCATGCCCAGCACGCGGCCGATGTCGCGCAGCGCGCCCTTGGCGGCCATCGTGCCGAAGGTCGCGATCTGGCTGACCGCCGGCAAGCCGTACTTGTTCTTGACGTAGTCGATGACGCGGTCGCGGTTGCCCTGGCAGAAGTCGATGTCGAAGTCGGGCATCGAGACCCGCTCGGGATTCAGGAAGCGCTCGAACAGCAGGTTGTAGCGCAGCGGGTCCAGGTCCGTGATCAGCAGCGCGTAGGCGACCAGCGAGCCGGCCCCCGAGCCCCGGCCCGGGCCCACCGGGCAGCCGTTTTCCTTGGCCCAGCGGATGAAGTCCGACACGATGAGGAAGTAGCCCGGGAAGCCCATCTTGATGATGGTGTTCAGCTCGAACTCCAGCCGCTCGACATAGCGCGGCCGCTCCTTCTCGCGCTCGGCCTCGTTGGGGAACAGGTGAATCAACCGGTCCTTGAGCCCGTCGTGGCTCAGCTCGCGGAAGTACTGCTCCATCGGCATGGGCGTGCCGTCTTCCAGCAGCGGCGTCGGGAAGTTGGGCAGCTGCGGCTTGCCCAGCACCAAGGTCAGCGAGCAGCGGCGCGCGATCTCGGTCGTGTTGCGGATCGCGCTCGGAATGTCCTTGAACAGCTCCCGCATCTGTGCCTGGGTCTTGAAGTGCTGGCTGGGCAGGAAGCGCTTGATGCGCTTGGGGTTGGCCAGCGTCTCACCCTCGGCCACGCAGACGCGCGCCTCGTGCGCCTCGAAGTCGTCCTCGGTCAGGAACTGGATCGGGTGCGTGGCCACCACGGGCAGGCCCAGTTCGGCCGCGAGCGGCACGCTGGCCTGCACCAGCGCCTCCTGGCCGGGCAGGCCGGCGCGCTGCAGCTCGATGTAGAAGCGATTGGGGAAGATGGCCGACAGCTTCTGCGCCCAGTCCCGCGCGCGCACCTTGTCGCCCTGCATCAACGCTTGACCCAGGCCGCCGTGCTGTGCGCCGCTCAGGCAGATCAACCCCTCGCCCAGCTCCTGCAGCCACTCCCACGTCACGCAGGCCTGGTTGCGCTGCACGTTCTGAATCCACGCGCGGGACAGCAGCTCGCTGATGTTCAGGTAGCCCTGCTTGTTCTGCACCAGCAGCAGCAGCCGGGTGGGCGGCTTGTCGGTGGCGTCGGGCTCCAGCCAGCAGTCCGCGCCGAGGATGGGCTGAACGCCCTTCTTGCGGCAGGCCGAATAGAACTTGATGCCGCCGAACAGGTTGGCCAGGTCCGTGATGGCCGCCGCCACCTGCCCGTCCTTGGCCGCCGCCGCAGCGGCATCGTCAGTGCGGAGCGTGCCATCCACGACCGAGAACTCGGTGTGCATGCGCAGGTGGACGAAGGGCGGATCTTGAACAGCAGTCTCGGGCATCGCGGCATTGTAGGAAGCCGGCTCGCCACCGCTCTCGGACGGACCTTCCCGCACGCTGTAAACGGTTCCGGCCAGAAATATGAAGTATTACTTTTAATCGATATCAAAGCGCGGATCGGCGTTATCTCGGGGTCACTCGCCGCGAATAGTCATATTTAATTCATTTCAGCTGCCCGACGAGGCAGCCAAGAACCAACGACCGGAGACAACCCATGTTCCTGACCCTGAAGCGCCTTGTGCGCTTGGCCGTCGGCTGCGCCTTTGCCGCCGCCCTGGCCCCCTCCCAGGCCGCCCCCTGGACGCTGACCGGCGCGCTGACGACGCACGACCCCAACATCTACAAGACCAGCTCGACCTGGTGGATCTTCGAGACCACCGACAACGGCGGCATCGGCGTCAAGTACTCCAGCAACGGCACGGCGTGGACGCAGGGCACGCCGATCTTCAGCGGCGGCCTGTCCTGGTGGTCGAGCTACCTGCCGTCAGGCAAGACGGCCATGGTCTGGGCGCCCGGCTGCGGCGAGTACGCCGGCAACGGCTACTGCTACTACGCCATCTCCAGCTTCGGCTCGCAGAAGTCGGCCATCGGCCTGGCGACGTCGGCCGGCGGCATCGCGGCGGGCGCGTGGGTGGACCAGGGCGCCATCCTGACCTCCAAGTCCGGCGACACCTACAACGCCATCGATCCGGCGTTCGTGCTGGCCGACAACGGCGACCCCTACCTCGTGTTCGGTTCGTTCTGGAACGGCATCCACATCACCCGCGTCAGCAAGGTCAACCTGAAGCCGCCCACCGGCGGCATCGTCAACATCGCCAAGGACTCGACCAACGGCATCGAGAACGGCTTCGTCGTCAAGAAGGCCATCAACGGCACCGTCTACTACTACCTGTTCGCATCCAAGGGCGCCTGCTGCAAGGGCGCCAGCAGCACCTACTACATCGTCGTCGGCCGCTCGACCTCCATCACCGGCCCCTATGTCGACAAGGCCGGCGTGGCCATGCTGTCGGGCGGCGGTACGGTGCTCGCCAGCAGCGGCACGCGCTTCAAGGGCCCGGGCGGACAGTCGCTGCTGTCCGACGGCTCGGTGATGGCCTGGCATGCCTACGACGCCAACAACAACGGCGCCCCGGTGCTGTTCATCAACAACGTGACCTGGGGGTCCGACGGGTGGCCAGCCGCGGTCTGGTGATCGCCCCGCCAGCAGCCCTGCTGCTTGGCGTCGCGCTGGTGGGCTGGGCCTGGTGGGGGCCATCGGCGGAAGCCGACGCGTCCCGCGTGCCGACGGCGGCCGTCGCGCTGGCCATGAAGGCCCTGCCCCAACGAGAGACGGTTGCGCCGACCACCGAGGTCCCGTCGGCTGCCGCGTCGGCACGGGCAGCGCCCACGGATCTGGCCCGCCTGCTCGATGCCCCCGAGGCCGACCTGCGCACGACGGTGCAGGCCGCCCTCGCGGCCCGCGACCAGGGCGGCCGCCTCTACGCCCGCGCGCTGGCCCGGCGCTGCGCCACGCTGGCGGGCCTGCAGGCGGCCGAAACGCCCGACATCAACAACGCCCGCCACCAGCACGCTGTGGCCCGCCAGTCCGCGCTCGCGACCGGCTGCGGCCAGTTCCCGGCTGCCGAGTGGCTGGCGCTGGTCAACATCGGCCCGGCCGACGAGACCGGCACCGGCGACCCGCTGCTGGCCGTGCAGCAGTCCGACCTCGACGACGCCGCGCTGCTGCGGGCCGTGTTCGCGCGGCCCGACGCGTTGCTGCTCGACGAGCTCGGCGAGCGCCTGCTGCTGCGCCGCATCGATGGCCAGCCGACGCTGTATTTCGACGGCCAGCGCTTCGACGACGACACCAGCCGCACCACCGCCCAGGCGGCGCTGCGGCTGCTGCCCTGCCAGTTCGGCATGGCCTGCGACGAGCGCGACCCGGAGGTCTGGCTGGCCTGCCTGCGTGGCGACGGCTGCATGGCCTCGCGTGCCGAGCAGGAGAGCCCTGAGGCACTGGCGCTGGCGACACGCCTCGCCGCCGCGCTGCGAGCGCGCGAGTTGCAACGTTTCCTGCCGACGTCCTGAGGTTTGCGCGAGTTCGGCCGGCCGCTCACGGCGGCTAAGCTGCGCGCCCATGAAACACCTCACCCTCGCGCTGGCCACCGCCGGCCTGCTCTCCAGCGCGCTGGCCGCACCCAAGCCCGCGCCGAAGGCCACCACGCCCAAGAAGTCTGCCCAGGAGATCCTGGCCGCGTCGCCCGCCAGCGACTGGCGGGCGCTGGACCCCGAGAACACGCTGCTGATGGAGCTGGCCTCGGGCAACGTGCTCATCGAGCTGGCACCGCGCTTCGCGCCGGCCCACGCGGCCAACATCCGCGCGCTGGCCCGCGGCGGCTACTGGAACGGCCTGGCGGTCGTGCGCGTGCAGGACAACTTCGTCACCCAGTGGGGCGACCCCGACGGGGATGACGCCGCCAAGGCGCGCCCGCTGCCCGCGGGCGCCAGCCCGAAGCTGCCCGCCGAGTTCTCCGTGCCCATCGACCGCATCGGCAAGTCCGCCGGCTTCACAAAGCTGCCCGACGTCGACGGCTGGGCCCCGCGCACCGGCTTCGCCGAGGGCTTTCCGGTCGCCGCCGACCCACGAACCGGCCAGGCCTGGCTGACGCACTGCTACGGCATGGTGGGTGCCGGCCGCGGCGACGCGGTGGACTCCAGCAACGGCACGGAGCTCTACGTCGTCATCGGCCAGGCACCGCGCGGGCTGGACCTGAACATCACCGTCGTCGGGCGCGTGCTCAAGGGCATGGAACTGCTGTCCGCCCTGCCCCGCGGCTCGGCGGCGATGGGCTTTTACGACAAGCCCGAGCAGCGCACCGCCATCCAGCGCGTGCGCCTGCTGGCCGAGCTGCCGCCCGAGGAGCGGCCGGCGCTGCAGGTGCTGAAGACCGAATCCGCCACCTGGACGCAATTGCTGGACGCACGCCGATACCGCGGCGGCTGGTTCGTGCACAGCCCGGGCCACATCGACGTCTGCAGCGCCACGGTACCGACGCGGCCCATGCCCTGATGCCCCTCGTCCGGTCTCGCACGCGCTGAACGCGGGCGAGCCCAGCCGGTCCCCCGAGGGGACGGCGATGCTTGCGGCATTGAGCCGCACGCATCGTCAAACGGGCCGGCTCGGGAGCGGCCCAGCGCTCGGCCCCAATACCTGGTGTCAGGCGCCGAGGTAGACCGCGACGCGGTAGGTGACGAACGACGCCAGGTAGGCCAGGCCGAACAGGTAGCCCGCCGCGATCAGCGGCATCTTGTAGCCGCCGGTCTCGCGCTTCATGGCGGCCAGCGTGGCGATGCACTGCGGTGCGAACACATACCAGGCCAGCAGCGACAGCGCGGTCGCCAGGCTCCAGCTGTGCTGGATGAGCGGCGCGAGCGCCTGCGCAGCGTCATCGCCCGTGGCAGACAGCGCGTAGACCGTACCCAGCGCACTGATCGCGACCTCACGCGCGGCCAGGCCCGGCACCAGCGCCAGGCTGATCTGCCAGTTGAAGCCGATGGGCGCGAAGACCTTGGCCAGGCCCGCCCCCAGCCAGCCGGCGATGCTGTACTGGATGGGCGCACCGGTGGCGCCCTCCGGCGGCCCGGGGAAGCTGGACAACAGCCACAGCGCGATGGTCAGCACGAGGATGATGCCGCCGACGCGCTTGACGAAGATGACCGCGCGCTGCCACAGGCCGATGGCGATGGAGCGCGGGTGCGGCCAGTGGTAGCTGGGCAGTTCCATCATCAGCGGGCGCACGAGACGGCCGGCGCTGGTGAAGCGCTTGAGCACCCAGGCCACCGCCATCGCGCCGACGATACCGGCCACGTACAGGCCGAACAGCACCAGCCCCTGAAGCTCGAAGCCGGCCACCTCGCGGTTGGGGATGAAGGCGCCGATCAGCAGCGCGTACACCGGCAGCCGGGCCGAGCAGGTCATCAGTGGCGCGATCATGATCGTCACGAGCCGGTCGCGCGGGTTGGCGATGGACCGCGTGGCCATGATGCCGGGGATGGCGCAGGCGAAGCTGGACAGCAGCGGGATGAAGCTGCGGCCCGACAGGCCCACGCTGCCCATCAGCCGGTCCAGCAGCAGTGCCGCGCGCGGCAAATAGCCCGACTCCTCCAGCACGAGGATGAAGAAGAACAGGATCAGGATCTGCGGCAGGAAGGCCAGCACGCTCCCCGCACCGGCGATGACGCCGTCGACGACAAGGCTGCGCAACCAGCCCTCGGGCAGCACGCTGCCAGCCTGCTGGCCCAGCCAGGCCATGCCGCTCTCGATCATGTCCTTGGGCGGCTCGGCCCAGGAGAACACGGCCTGGAACAGCAGGAACAGCAGCACCGCCAGGATGACCGAACCGGCCACCGGGTGCAGCAGCACGCGGTCGACACGGTCACTGGGCAACGAGGGCAGCTCCTCGTCCAGGTCCATCGCGCGCAGCCAGGTCTTCACGGTGACGTGATCGTCCACCGGCGGCTCGGCCGCGTGCGCGGCGTGGCCGACATCCCAGACCTCGGGCTTGTCCAGCAGGGCACGCAGTTCGTCCAGGCCTTCCTTGTGGATGGCCACGGTGCGCACGACCGGCATGCCCAGTTGCGCCGACAGCGCCGCGGCGTCCACCTTCAGCCCGCGGCGGGCGGCCAGGTCGGCCATGTTGAGTGCCACGACGACCGGCAGCCCCTGGCGGCGCACGGCCAGCAGCAGGCGCAGGTTGCGGCGCAGGTTGGTCGCGTCCAGCACCATGACGACAAGGTCGGGCTTTTTCTCGCCCTTGGCGCGGCCGGCCAGCACGTCGCAGGTGACGCGCTCGTCCGGCGAGCGCGGGTGCAGGCTGTAGGTGCCCGGCAGGTCCAGCAGGCGCAGCGCCTTGCCGGCGCTCGAGATGACGCGGCCTTCCTTGCGCTCGACGGTGACACCGGCGTAGTTGGCCACCTTCTGGTGGCTGCCGGTCAGGCCGTTGAAGAGGGCCGTCTTGCCGCAGTTCGGGTTGCCGACGAGGGCGACAAGCTTGCCGCCGCGGTGGACGTGGACGACGGCCTCGGTCATCGCGGCGTCACCGCGATGCACTCGGCCTCGGCATGGCGCAGCGCGAACGTCGACTGCCCGACGCGCACCACCAGGTTGCCCGTCCGCTGCGCGCCGCGGCGCAGCACACGCACCGCCTCGCCCGGCAGGAAGCCCAGGTCGGACAGCCAGGACGCCCATTCCGGCGAGTGCACGGGTGCGCTGACCTGCTGGACGGTCAGTGCCTGCCCGGCAGGGGCGGCGGCGAGGCTGGAGGGCAGCGGCTCGGACATGGTGGCGGCTCGGCGGGCAAGCGTTTTGATGCGAATGATTCTCATTGTACGCGCCATACCCGGCCGCCGCCGCGAAGAAATCAGCGCGGATTGAGGTTTTCCAGCAGCACGTCGCAGGCCTTCAGCGCCTTGGCGAAGTCCAGCCGGCCGACGGCCGTGGACAACGCGGTGAATTCCGGTCCCAGCGCGGAGGCCTGAGCGGCCAGTGCCTCGCAGGCGGCGACCGAGCGCATGTTGCGCTCCACCAGCAGCTGGCGCAGCCGCCGCAGCCCCTCGAGCGGGTCGACCGCCTCGGCAGCCGCAGCGGGCGCGGGCGGCGGCGTCAGCACGGCGAGGGTCTCGTCCAGACGGCGCTGCAGTGCATCCGCGCCGGCGGCCAGCACGTCGCCGCGGGCGCGCACGGCCTGCTCCTGCGCCCCGGCTTCCGCCGCCAGCGCATTGGCGCCGACCGCGCCGGCCAGGCCGCGCAGCGTGTGAAGCACGCGCACCGTGTCGGCCACGCTGGCCAGGCGCACGTACCGGCGCAACGCGTCCATCTCGGCGGGCGCATCCTGCGCGAAGGACTGGACGAGGCGGTCGTAGAGCGGCTGCCGCCCCCCCAGGCGCTGCAGGGCAGCGGCGCGGTCCAGCAGCAGCGGCGGTGCCGACGACGCGGCGACCGCCTGGCCGGCGGGCTCACCCCGCCCCGCGTGCCGCCGCAGGCAGGCCACCAGTTGCTCCAGGTCCACCGGCTTGGCGATGTGGTCGCGCATGCCGGCGGCCAGGCAGGCCTGGCGGTCGGCATCCATGGCGTTGGCCGTCATCGCGATGACGAGGCTCTTCGGACGGCGCTTGAGGATGCGCTGCGTGGCCTCGAAGCCGTCCAGGTCGGGCATCTGCAGGTCCATCAGGATGGCGTCGAACGGCGGCTCCGTGACCACCGCCAGGTGCGCCCCCTCCACGCCGCCGCCAGCCAGCGTGACGACGGCCCCCTCGTCCTCCAGCAGCTCCTGCGCCACCTGCCGGTTGAAGCCGTTGTCCTCCACCACCAGCAGCCGCAGGCCGGCCAGGCGCTGCGCGCCGCCCTCGGCGCGGCGCGCGCGCGGGCCGCCGCGCGTGGCCTCGGCGACGGCGTCCTGCAGCATCGACGCCGTGACCGGCTTGACGAGGTAGCCGCCCAGGCTGGCGATCTCCTGCTCGCTGCGCTCGGCCAGCAGCTCGCGACCGTGGGCCGTGACCATGATGATGACCGGCGCGTCGGACTCGTGGCTGTCGCGGATGCGCCGCGACGTCTCCCAGCCGTCCAGCCCCGGCATGCGCCAGTCCATCAGGATGAGCTGATAGTGCGGCTCGCCCCGCTCAGCGGCCAGGTGCACCAGCACCAGCGCCTGCTCGCCGCTGGAGGCCAGGTCGCAGTCCCAGCCCAGGCTCGAGGCGATGTCCTGGAGCACCTCGCGGGCCATCGGGTTGTCGTCGACGATGAGGACCTTGAGCCCCGGCCGGTCGGGCAGCGCCCCGTGCGGCTCGGCCGGCGCCTCGGCCAGCACCAGCTCGAAGTGGAAACGGCTGCCCTCGCCCACCCGGCTCGCCACGCCCAGCTCGCCGCCCATCAGCGCGACGAGCCGGCGGCTGATCGCCAGCCCCAGCCCCGTGCCGCCGTAGCGGCGCGACGTGCTCTGCTCGGCCTGGCTGAAGCCGCTGAAGATGTGCTCCAGCTTGTCCGACGGGATGCCGATGCCGGTGTCGCGGACCTCGAAGCGGATGCGCGCCTTCCTGTGAGGTTCGGCGCCCTGCTCGTCCAGCAGGGTCAACGCGAGCACCACCTCGCCGTGCTCGGTGAACTTCAGCGCGTTGCCGGCCAGGTTCAGCAGCACCTGGCGCAGCCGCGTCGTGTCACCCACCAACGCCGGCGGCAGGCGCGGGTCCAGGCGGAACAGCACCTCGATGTCCTTGCGGCCCACGTTGGCCGACAGGATGACGGCCAGCTCGCGCATGAACTCACTGAGCTCGAAGCGGTGCGGGTCCAGCTCCATCTTGCCGGCCTCGACCTTGGAGAAGTCCAGCACGTCGTTGATGACGGCCAGCAGCGCCTGCGCCGCCGTGCGCGCCTTGCTGGCGTAGTCGTGCTGGCGTGGCGTCAGTTCGGTGCGCATCAGCAGGTTGAGCATGCCGAGCGCACCGCTCATCGGCGTGCGGATCTCGTGGCTCATGTTGGCCAGGAAGTCGCTCTTGGCCTGGCTGGCCGCCTCCGCCGCCACGCGGGCGCGCACGAGCTCGATCTCGGCCCGATGGCGTTCGGTCACGTCGATGAGCATCTGCACGACGTTGACGAGACGGCCGCGGCGGTCGCGGATGGCGCTGGCGCTGCCGTCGACGAACAGCTCGCCGCCGCCCGGCAGCGCGAAGCCGCGCTCGAAGCGCACATGCTCCAGCCGCCCGCTGGCCAGGCGGTGCAGTTCGCTGCCCAGCAGCCGGCCGGCACGGAAGTCCGGCAGATCGGCCAGCTTGGCGCCACGCAGCTCGTCGGCGGTGCGGCACAGCATGGCCGTCAGCGCCTGGTTCACGTCGAGGATGGTGCCGTGCGCGTCGCACAGCGCGATGCCCACCTGCGCACGCTCGAAGACGCCGCGGAAGCGCTGCTCGCTATCGTTCAGCGCGCGCGTGCGCTGCTCCACCCGCGCCTCCAGCAGCTGCTTCTCGACGACCAGCTGTTCGGTCATGTGATTGAAGCCACGCGCCAGCTCGCGGAACTCGGTGAAGCCGCAGATCGGTGCGCGCTCGCCCAGGTTGCCCCCGGCGATGCGCGCGACCGCACGGCTCAGCAGCACCACGGGCTCCACCAGCCGCCGCCCGAGCAGCAGTGCCAGGCCCAGCGACAGCAGCAACGCCAGCAACATCGCGACCAGCAGCCGGTTGCGCAGCGCCCGTGCCGGCGCGAAGGCTTCGTCGGCATCGATGTTGACGGCAATGCCCCAGTCCAGCGCCGGCAGGTGGCGCCACGAGGAGATGACCTCCGTGCCCGCGTAGTTGCGCGCCAGCCCGCTGCCGCTTTCGCCACGCAGGCCACGCAGCGCCGGAATGGCATCGGTGGCCTGCGGGTCCAGAGCGCGGGCCGCCAGCTCGGCGGGCATGCGCAACTCGTCGTTGACGAAGAAGGCACGGTCGCCGCTGCGCTGCACCAGCACCGTCTCGCCGCTGAGTGCCAGGCCCGCACGGTCGGTGGCCACGTGAAGCAGCCGCGGCAGGTCCAGCTGCAGCACGATGCTGCCCAGCACGCGGTCACCATCGACGACGGCATGGACGAGGAACAGCGTCGGCGTCGTCTCTCCGCGCAGGCGCACCAGCGACGTGAGCTGCACGTCCAGCCGGCCGATCGCGCGACGGTGGGCGGCGAACAGCTCCGTGCCGGCAAAGGCGCCGCCGTCCAGCCGCGCCAGCTCCGGGCTGGCTCCGGCCAGCGGCTTCATCGCGAAGCTGATGCGGCCGTCGGGCTGCACCAGCAGCAGGTTGACGTACTTGCCGGTGTCATAGACACGCGCGTAGAAGGCACGGCTGGCCGCCGGCACGCGGGTGGCGACGGCGTCGCGCTTCTGCGCCAGCAGCTCACGCGCGTCGGCCGCCTGGGCCACGATCTGCGCGTCGGTCTGCACCTCGTTGAGGTATTCGTTGATCTCTGCGACCTTCTTCCGCGCGATGGCCACAAGGCCGTCGGTGACGGTCTCGCGCAGGCTGCGCTCGAAACTGCCGAGCTGCCACAGCCCCATCACGCCCAACGGCAGCATGGACAGCAGCACCAGGCCCAGCAGCAGCGCCGGCCCCACGCGCCAGGCCGGCCGCTTCGACTCGACGGCAGGTGCGGCGATCAAGGGCGCGCTCCCGAGCCCGCCAGCAGCTCGTTCCAGTGCTCGGCCGAACGGAACGCGGGCCAGGGCGCCGGCCGGATGTGGCGCGTCGCCTGCCAGACCTCCACAAGCTGGCCGTCAGGGCGCACCTGGGCCACGCGCAGCGGGCGCCACAGACGGCGGGTCTGCGCATCCACGGCCGCGAAGCCGTAGGGCGCCTCCACACTCTGCTGCAGCACGTTGGCGTTGACGGCCTCGGTCTGGTCGCTGCCCAACTCGCGCACGGCCGCGGCCCACAGCCGCACGCCCACGTAGGCCGACACGGCCGGGTCGCCGGCCTGGGTATCGGCCCCGTTCAGTGCGCGCAGCCGGGTCAGGAAGGCCGTGTTGGCTGGCCCGGGCAGCGACTGCAGGTAGCCCCAGGCGGTGAAGTGCCGCTCCAGCCGGCCGCCACCGTAGGCGCGCATCTCGGGCTCGGCCGCCGTGAAGGACAGCAGCGGCAGGTCGGTCAGCCCGGCGGCCACCAGCGCATCGAAGAAGGCGCGGTTGCCGTCGCCGTTGAGCGTGTTGAGCACCAGGTCCGGCTGCAAGGCCCGCAGGTCGGTGATGACGGCGCTCACGTCCGTCGATGTCAGCGGCACATAGCGTTCGCCGAGCACCTGACCGCCTGACAGCTGGACGAAGTCGCGCAGCATGGCGTTGGCGCGGCGCGGGAATAGGCCATCCGTGCCGACGAGATAGACCCGCCTGCCGAAGCCCTGCATGGCCCAGTCGGCGGCCGGCAGCACCTGCTGGTTGGGCGTGGGCCCGGTGTAGACGATGTTCGGGGAACGCTCCACGCCCTCGTGAGCCATGGGATAGAAGAGCAGGTGCCGCCGCTCCTCGACGACGGGGCGCACCGCCTGGCGGCAGCCCGAACTCCAGCAGCCGAACAGTGCCACGGCATGCTGCTCGTCGATGAGGCGGCGGGCCGCGTCGGCCGCGGTCTGCGCGGCAAGCGAGCGCGTGTCCTCGATGCGCAGCTCGACGCGCCGCCCCAGCAGGCCGCCGCCCTGGTTGATCTCGTCCACGGCCAGCTTGACGGCGGCCACCAACGGTTGCTCGCTGGTCGCCAGCGGCCCGGTCAGCGCGTGGATCAGACCGATGACGATGGGCGTGCGGGCCGCGTCCGCCGCCGGCTTGCGCCACAGCCAGGCGCCCAGCGCCAGGGCCAGCAGCAGGATCAGCGCACCGAGCAGCGCGAGCCGGACCCGCATCGTCAGGCCCGCCTCAGCCGGCCGCGCGCCGCGCCTCGGGCGAGATCATCGGCAGCGTCAGCCGCACCGTGGTGCCGACGCCAGGCGTGGACTCCACCTGGATCTGCCCGCCCAGCGCGAACGTGACTAGGTTGCGCACGATGTAGAGGCCCGGCTCGCTGCGGTTGGTGCCGAAGCGCGTCGAGAAGAACGGGTCGAAGACCCGGCCCACCAGGCCCGGCGGGATGCCGACGCCGTGATCCTGCACGGCGATGGTGAGCTGGTCCGTGCCCAGTGGCCGCACGCGGATGTGGACCTGGCCGCCCGCCTCGCGGTAGGCGTGCTTGATGGCGTTCTGGATCAGCGTGGCCAGCACCTTGGCCAGCGCACCGCGGAAGCTCAGCAGGTGCAGGTCGTCGCCGGCGTCCAGCTCGCAGCTGACCTGGTGCGCCTCCAGCGCGCCGGCCAGGCTGGCCACGACCTCGTGCACCAATTCCAGCAGCGAGAAGCTGCGGCGCTGGTCGCCGAAGTTGTCCGCCGTGGACTGCAGGAAGGAGTCGACGATGG
This sequence comes from Pelomonas candidula, assembly GCF_043555985.1. Classification (NCBI taxonomy): domain Bacteria; kingdom Pseudomonadati; phylum Pseudomonadota; class Betaproteobacteria; order Burkholderiales; family Sphaerotilaceae; genus Roseateles; species Pelomonas candidula. The sequence goes on from NZ_JBIGIC010000002.1 coordinate 42,413, forward strand.
ACAGCGTGCGCTGCAGGTTGGACAGCACCAGGCCCACGCTTTCCTCGCTGACGCGCAGGTGCTTGTCGAGGTCGCTGCGCTTCATGTTGCCGCCCTGCGCCAGCCCGCGCAGATGACCGAGGTCGTCCTGCAGCGTGCAGGCGGAGATGAGCGCGTTGCCCAGCGGGGACGACAGCTCCTGGGCGATGCCGGCGATGGTGCGCCCCACCGAGGCGAGCTTGTCGCGCTGGAACAACTCGATCTGCGAGCGCGCGAAGCTCTCGGACGCCAGCTTCAGCGCGAGCTGCGTTCGCACGCGGGCCTTCACGACCACGTCGACGAAGGGCTTGGGGATGTAGTCCACCGCCCCGTGCGCAAAGCCGGCGGCCTCGTCGTCGGCACCGCCCTGAACGGTGACGAAGATGACCGGAATGGCACGCGTGCGCGGGTCTGCCTTGAGGCGGTCGCAGACCTCGTAGCCGCTCATCTCGGGCATCAGCACGTCGAGCAGGATCAGGTCGGGCAGCTGTTCGGCGCAGAAGGCCAGCGCCTCGGCGCCGCTCGTGGCCATGGACACCTCGCATTCGTCCACCAGCAGCTGGTAGAGCACGTGGATGTTGCTCGGCTGGTCGTCGACAACGAGGATGAGCGGCATGGCTAATCAGGATAACCGCAGCATCATGTGTCCCACCGGGCGCAGCCCCTAGGCTTTTCCCAGGGCAAAGCTGTGGATTCCGTCGCATATTCGCCGGGGTCGCCCCACCATAATCGGCGCGCCCAATCCCTTCGCCCATGCCCCAGCGCAAGATCACGCTCGGACTCCTCCTGCTTGCCATGGCGGCGCTGCTGGCGCTCCTGGCGCTGCTGCTCAGTCTGCGCAGCACCGGCCACCCGGCCGTGGATGCCGCTCTGGCACTCAACCTCCTGCTGCTGCCGCTGCCGCCGCTTGGCGTGGCGGCGCTGCGCCGCCGCGACGACGATACCCAGGCCCGCAACGCGGCCGCCGAGGCCACGACGCGTTTCCTCGCGCAGATCAGCCATGAGATCCGCACGCCGATGAACGCCATCATGGGCATGACCCAGCTGGCGCTGCAGACCTCGCTCACGCCCGAGCAACGTGACCTGCTGACCAAGGCCGACGCCGCTTCGCGCACGCTGCTGGGCCTCGTCAACGACGTGCTGGACGTCTCCAGGATCGAGGCCGGCCACATGCGGATCGAATCGCAGCCGCTGCGGCTGGAGGACGTCGTCGCCCAGGCCGTCGAGCTGGTCAGGCCGCTGCACACCAATCCGGCCGTGGCGCTGGTCTGCGACTGGGCCGACGCCAGCCTGCTCGGCGCCCGTGGCCTGCTGCGCGGCGATGCGCCGCGGTTGCAGCAGGTGCTGGTCAACCTGCTGTCCAACGCCGTCAGGTTCACGCCCGCCGGCCAGGTGCTGCTGCGCCTGGCCGCGCGGCCCGCCGATGAGCAGGGCCGCGTACCGCTGGTCATCATCGTTCAGGACAGCGGCATCGGCATGAACCCGGAGCAGGTGGCCGGCCTGTTCCGCGAGCTCCGGCCGGGCGGCGCCGCGCCCCCGCGCCGCTACGGCGGCACCGGCCTGGGCCTGGCCATCGCGCATCGTCTCGTCGAGCTGATGGGTGGCACCCTGGAGGTGCAGAGCCAGCCCGGGCGCGGGAGCCATTTCGAGATCCGCCTGGCGCTCCCTCGCGATGAAAACGCCACGCCGCCCGCGCCGCTCAAACCGTGCCGCGTTCTGCTGGCCGAAGGCCACGCCGCCAGCCGCGGGGCCACGCTGGCGTTGCTGGGCCACCTCGGCCTGCGTGACAGCGTCGACGCGGCGACCGACGTCGCCGGCACCTTCGGCGCGCTGGACGCCGCCCGCCAGGCCGGCCGCGCGGTCGAGTGGCTGCTGCTGGACTGGCATCTGCCGGGCCCGGGCCCGACCGGTGCCGAGCTGCTGGCCCGGCTGCGCCGCGACCACCCGGGCCTGCGCATCGCGGTGCTGAACACGCCGGTGCTCGACGACGCCCCCGCCCAGGCCCGCGCTTTCGGCGCCCGCTCGCTATGCCCCCAGCCGCTGCTGCCGACCGAGCTGCGCCGCCTGCTCGGCGACATGCCAGCCGACCGTGCCCCCGCCCTCGACCGCCAGTCGCTCGCCAAGCTGCGCGTGCTGCTCGTCGAGGACCATCCCGTCAACCAGGAGATCGCGCTACGCCTGCTCAGCAGCCGCGGTGCCGAGGTGGAGGTCGCCAGCAATGGCCAGGAGGGGCTGGACAAGCTGCTGGCCCGCGGCCCCGGGGCGTACGACCTGGTACTGATGGACCTGCAGATGCCCGTGCTGGACGGCCTCAGCGCGACGCGCCGGCTGCGCGAGCTGCCTGGCTACGAGCACCTGCCCGTGCTGGCCATGACCGCCCATGCGCTGGCCGAGGAGCGCGCCCAGTGCCTGGCCGCCGGCATGCAGGGTCACATTGCCAAGCCGCTGGACGTGAACCGCCTCGTCCGCGAGCTGCAGCGCTACCAGCCGCCGCCTGCACCGGCCCCCACGCTGGACATGGCCACCGGCCTGCGCCAGTTCGACGGCCAGGCGGCGCTGTACCGCCGCACGCTGCAGGGTTTTGCCACGCAGTACGCCGACGGCGTGGCCCACTGGTCCGCCTGGCTGCAGAGCGGCGAGTGGACCGAGCTGCGCCGCGCCGCGCACACGCTGCAGGGCCTGGCCGCCACGATAGGCGCCCAGCCGCTGCACCACCAGGCGCTGGCACTTGAACGCAGCGCCGCCGCTGCCGATGCCGGCGCCGCCGCCGGCCAGCTGGAACGCGTGCAGAGCGGGCTGGCCCGTCTGATGGACGAAGTCCGCGCGATTCTTGCCGAAGCGGCCGCCGCGCCAATGCCACAAGGTCCCGGCGACATCGCCGAGCTGCGCCGACTGCTGACCCAAAGCGACAGCCGCGCGCTGGACTGGTGGCAAGCGCATGGCGCCGACAGCGGGCTGCCCCCCGCGACAGCTGCCCGGCTGGCGCGGGCACTGGCCGCGCTGGACTTCGACACCGCGCTGCTGGCGCTCAAGGACGAGGCCTGATGGGGTCGGTCAGTCTCGTCATCGTCGGCCCCATCGGCACTCGCTGGCTGTTCGGCCTCATCGTCCTGTCGGCGCTGGGCGCCTGGGCCAGCGAATCGACGCTGGGCGTCATCGACCCCAACGACCGCATCGCCTACCCCTGCCTGGTGCTGGCCTTCTCCGCGCTCACCGCGCTGACCTGGTGGCGCCCGCAGTGGCTGGGCCAGTGGCAACGCGCCGGCGTCACGCTGCTGTCCCTGTACTTCAGCCTGGGCCTGCTGGCCTTCACGCTGCGCCCCGACCCCGGGCCCAGCCTCTACACGCTGGCCAGCCTCGCCCCCTGGACGCTGGGCGGCTGCCTGTTGCTGTTCATCACCTGGCGCGCGCGCCAGGCGCTGGCCATCTCGCTGGGCCTGCTGGTGCTGATGCTGGCGCCACCGACGCTGCTGCGCTTCTCCGGCCACTCGCCAGCCTGGCTGCTGCAGTCCTGGCCGTTGCTGGCCAACCTGGCGCTGTGCCAGACGATGTTCTGCCTCGCGCTGTGGGGGCTGTCCCGGCAGTTCGCGCGGCTCACGCTGCTAGTGCCGGCCGGCGACGGCCCGGCCACGCCGGATGACCTCGTCAAGGCGCGGCTGCAGGAGCTGGAGCGCTCGCGTGCCGCGGCCGAGGCGGCGTCGCGCGCCAAGTCCGACTTCCTCGCCACCATCGGCCACGAAATCCGCACGCCGATGAACACCGTGCTGGGCCAGACGCGGCTGTTGCTGGCCGGCCGTCTGCAGACCGCCCAGCGCGGCCAGCTGCAGGAAGTGGCGCTGGCCGGCGAGTCCCTCGTCAAGCTCATCGACGGCCTGCTGGACTACTCCGACCTCGACGCCGGTCGCATGCAGCTGGCGCAGGAGCCACTGCGACTGGAGCAGCTGCTCGGCAGTGCCTTCGACGCCGTGCGCCCCGCCGCCCAGGCCAAGCAGCTGGAGCTGCTTTGCGACGTGGCCTCGCCCGAGCTGCTGGGCCCGGCCGGCGCGCGCCGTGGCGATGCGGCCCGGCTGACCCAGCTCATCACCGAACTGCTCGTCAACGCGGTCAAGTTCACGTCGGCGGGCCAGATCAAGCTCAGCGTCAACCTGGAGGCCAACGGTGCGTGGCGGGTGCGCGTGCGCGACAGCGGCGTGGGCATCTCGGACGAACAGCTGGCCCACATCTTCACGCCGTTCGCGCAGGCCGAGGCCGGCGCGTCGCGGCGCTTCGGCGGCACCGGGCTGGGCCTGGCCATCTGCCGCGCACTGGCCGAGCGCATGGGCGGCACGCTGACGGCGCGCAGCACGCCCGGCCGCGGCAGCGCCTTCGAGCTGCTGCTGCCGTTGCCGCCCAGCCCCGAGCTGCCGCTGCCACCGCTGGCACGGCTGCACCACATCCTCGTCGTGCAGGCGCCGCACAGCCCGGGGCACGACGCGCTGGTGGGCCTCATCAAGGCGCTGGCGCCCACGGCACGCCTCGAACTGCTGCCCCAGGGCACCCAGGCGCTGGCCCGCCTCGTGAACGCATCGGGCGACGCCCCGCCCGACCTGCTGTTGGTCGACTGGGTATTGCCCGACATGGAAGGTGGCGAACTGCTGCGCCGACTGGCTGCCGCCGGCGTCAGCGGCGCACGCCGCGTCGTGCTGCTGAGCGCCTTCGACACGCCGGTGCTGCGCGCCCGCGCGCTGCGCCAGGGGGCACACGCGCTGGCGCCCAAGCCGCTGCTGCCGCACACGCTGCGCCGCCTGCTGGACCTGGAGCGCGCCCTGCCCATCGAGGCACCGCCGGCGGCCCCGCCCGAGGCTGTCGCCACGACCACCGATCCGGCGACGCTGATGAGCGAGCTCGACACGCTGCTGGGCGAGGCCGACAGCCACGCGCTGACGCTGTGGGAGCAGCATGGCCCGGCCTTCCTCGACATGCTGCCGGCACGCCAGGCCAAGGCGCTGGCCGGCGCCATGCAGCGCTTCGATTTCGACGAGGCCCAGGCCGCACTGCGAGGTGACAGCGAACCATGATCCCGCACGAGAACATCGTCCTGCCGCAAGCCACCATCCTGGTCGTCGACGACACGCCGGCCAACCTGACGCTGCTGGCCCAGGTGCTCAAGCCCGAGTACCGCGTACAGCTGGCCGTCAGCGGCGCCAAGGCGCTGGAGATCTGCCGCCGCCAGCCGCCCGACCTGATCGTGCTGGACGTCATGATGCCGGAGATGGACGGCTACGAGGTCTGTCGCCGCCTCAAGGCCGACCCGGCCACGCGCCGCGTGCCCGTGGTCTTCCTGACAGCGTTGACGCGCCCCGAGGACGAGAGCAGCGGTTTCGAGGCCGGCGGTGCCGACTTCATCCACAAGCCCTTCAACCCGGCCACCGTGCTGGCGCGCGTGCGCACCCACCTGCAGCTCAAGCTCGCGGAAGACCACCTGCTGCACCACAACGCGCAGCTCAGCGGCGAGCTGGAGGCGCGCCGCCGGGAGGTCGAGCGGCTGCGCGACACGACGCTGTTCGTCATGGTGGGCCTGGCCGAGTTCCGCGACGCCGACACCGGCAATCACATCCAGCGCACGCAGGAATACGTGCGCACGCTGGCGCAGTGGATCGCCGCCCAGCCCGACGGGCCGGACGACCTGACCGAAGCCGCCATCGACGAGCTGGCCAAGGCCGCGCCGCTGCACGACATCGGCAAGGTCGCCATCCCCGATGGCATCCTGCTCAAACCCGGCAAGCTGTCGCCCGACGAATGGCGCGTCATGAAGACCCACGCCGAGCATGGCGCCGACCTGCTGCAGCGCGCCATCGACCGCCTCGGCGACGACGCCGGCCTGATGCTGACCTTCGGCAAGCAGATCGCCCGCCATCACCATGAGCGCTGGGACGGCAGCGGCTACCCCGACGGTCTGGCTGCCGAAGCCATCCCGCTGTCCGCCCGGCTGATGGCGGTGGCCGACGTCTACGACGCACTGATCAGCGAGCGCCCCTACAAGCAGGCCATGACGCACGACGAGGCACTGGCCTTCATCCGCAACGGCAGCGGCAGTCATTTCGACCCGCGCGTCGTGGAAGCGCTGGAGGCCTGCGTGGACGAGGTCAAGCGCATCGCCTCCCGATGGGCGGATTGATAATCCGCCCCCTCATGCAGTCCGGCTCCATCCTCAACATCTCCTGCTACCTCTTCGTCTCGCTGACCGACACGGCGGCGCTGCGAGACCGCCTCGAAGCGCGGGCGCTGGCCCTTGCCCTGAAGGGCACCGTGCTGATCGCCGAAGAGGGCATCAACCTGTTCCTGGCTGGCCCGGCCGACGCGGTGAACGCCTGGGTCGCCGAGCTGCGCGCCGACGCCCGCTTCGCGACACTGACGCCGAAGGAAAGCTGGAGCGAGGCGCAGCCCTTCCAGCGGCTGAAGGTCAAGGTCAAGCCCGAGATCATCCGCATGAACCGGCCCGCCATTCGCCCCGACCAGGCGCCGCGCGCACCCGCACTGCCGCCGGCCACGCTGGTGCGGTGGCTGGACCAGGGCCATGACGACGATGGCCGGGAGGTCGTCATGCTGGACACGCGCAACGGCTTCGAGGTCGACGCCGGCGCCTTCGACGGCGCCATCGACTGGCGACTCGACAAGTTCAGCGATTTCCCCGACGCACTGGCCGCCCACCGCGACGAGCTGGCGGGCAAGACGGTCGTCAGCTACTGCACCGGTGGCATCCGCTGCGAGAAGGCGGCGATGGTGCTGCAGGAGCAAGGCCTGACCGCCTGGCAGCTGGACGGCGGCATCCTCAAGTACTTCGAGGACACCGGCGGCAAGCACTACCACGGCAACTGCTTCGTCTTCGACGACCGCCGGGGCGTCAACGCCGATCTGACACCGACGTGAATCCACCCCTCGCCCAGTCTCGCCGCGCTGAACGCGGGCAAGCTCGGTCGGTCCCCCGAGGGGACGGCGATGCTCGCAGCGTCGAGCCGCTCGCACATCGCCGGACGGGCCGGCTCGGGAGCGGCCCAGCGCTCGGCCCGAAACGTCAACACAGATGAAGCTCGGCGACATCGCTCTGAAGGTCGTCGGCATCCTGATGATGCTGGCCGCGCTGGGCTTCGCCGTCAGCAAGGCGCCGGACCGCTCGCTGGAAAGCCTGGTCCCGCGCTGGGCGCCGCCGCCGTCGGACTTCGTCGAGCTGGACGGCCTTCTGGTGCACTACCGCGACCAGGGCCCCAGCAGCGATCCGCTGCCCATCGTCCTCATCCACGGCACCAGCGCCAGCCTGCACACCTGGGAAGGCTGGGCCACGCAGCTCGCGCAGACGCGCCGCGTCATCAGCTTCGACCTGCCCGGCTTCGGCCTGACCGGCCCCAACGCCGATGGCGACTACCGCGACGCCCGCTACGTCGCCTTCACGCGCAACCTGCTGGCCCGGCTGGGCATAGTCCGCGCCATCGTCGGCGGCAATTCGCTGGGCGGAGAGATCGCCTGGCAGCTGGCCCTGGCCGACCCGACGCGCGTGGCCGGCCTGGTGCTGGTCGACGCCGGCGGCTATCCCTTCGTGCCCGAGTCCATGCCGCTGGGCTTCCGCATCGCTCGCCTCCCGGTGCTCCGGCAGGCCATGCGCTGGGTGCTGCCCCGCCGCAGCATCGAGGAGAGCGTCATGAACGTCTACGGCGATCCAACGCGCGTCACCGCCGCGCTGGTGGACCGCTACTACGAGCTGACGTTGCGCGAAGGCAACCGCATCGCCCTGATGCAGCGCATGGACCAGCTCGCGCCCGGCCCCGTCGAGCGACTGCCCGACATCAAGGTGCCGACCCTCATCCTCTGGGGAGGCAGGGACCGGTTGATCCTGCCGAAGTGGGGTGAGGCCTTCCACCAGGCCATCCCGGGCAGTCGTCTGGTGGTTTTCCCGGGCCTGGGCCATGTGCCTCAGGAGGAAGACCCGGCTGCTACCCTTGCGGCCTTGAGCGACTGGCTACCTGCAGTCGCCCATTGAACACCGTCCCACCCAAAAGGTCAGACATGAAGAAAACCGTCTTGCTCGCGCTGGCCCTGGCCGCATCCGTCGCCCAGGCCCAGGCTCCCGAATGGAAGAAACTGCGTATCGGCGTCGAGGGCGCCTACCCGCCGTTCTCCGAGATCGGCCCCGACGGCAAGCTCAAGGGCTTCGAGATCGAGCTGCTGCAGGCCTACTGCGCGCAGATGCAGGCGCAGTGCACGCTCGTGCAGCAGGAGTTCGACGGCCTCATTCCCGCGCTGCAGTCGCGCAAGGTGGACGCCATCTTCGCCAGCGTGGCCATCACCGACGAGCGCCAGCGGGTCATCGCCTTCTCCAAGCCCTACTACAACACGCCGGCACGCCTCGTCGCCAAGGCCGGTTTGAAGCTGGACCCCACCGCCGCCGGCCTCAAGGGCAGGAAGATCGGCGTGCAGCGCGGCACCACGCACGAGGCCTACGCGGCCAAGACCTTCACGCAAAGCGAGATCGTGCGCTACGGCAGCCAGGACCAGGTCTTCCTGGACCTCAAGAGCGGCCGCATCGACGCGACGCTGATGGACACGCCCGCCGCCGACTTCGGCTTCCTGAAGAAGCCCGAGGGCAAGGGCTTCGCCTTCACCGGCCCGGCCATCGAGGACAAGATCTTCGGCGTCGGCACCGGCGTGGGCATGCGCAAGGCCGACGAGGCGACGCTGGGCAAGAAGTTCAACGCCGCCATCGACGCGCTGCAGGCCAACGGCACGTTCAAGAAGCTGGCCGACAAGTACTTCGACTACGACATCGCACCGCGCACCAAGCAGCCTTGATGCGCCGACGCTCTGCTCTGGCCGCTCCGCTGGCCGTCGCCCTGCCGGCGATGGCCCAGACCTCGCCGCTGCGCCTGCGCGTGGGCTTCGCAGTTGGCTATGCACCGTTCAGCGAGGTGGGCAGCGACGGCCAGCTCAAGGGCTTCGAGATCGACCTGGCCCAGGCGCTGTGCAACCGCCTGGCGATGCAGTGCGTGCCGGTCATGCTGGACTTCGACGGTCTGATCCCGGCGCTGCAGTCGCGCAAGATCGACGCCATCATGGCCTCGATGTCCATCACGCCGGAGCGCCAGCGGGTCATCGCCTTCTCGGCGCCCTACTACTTCTCGCCGGTGCGCCTGGTCATGCGCAGTGGCACCGGGCTGGACGGGAGCCCCGCCAGCCTGAAGGGCAAGCGCATCGGCGTGGAGCGCGGCACCATCCATGAGCGATTCCTGGCCGAGCAGTTCAAGGACAGCCAGGTGATGCGCTACGCGACTCAGGACCAGGCCTTCCTGGACCTCAAGTCCGGCCGCCTGGACGCCACGCTGGTGGACGCCGTCATTGCGCAGTTCGGTTTCTTGAACCAGAGCGATGGCCGCGGCTTCGGCTTCGCCGGCCCGGACTTCGGCCGCGACGAGCGCTACTACGGCAAGGGCATCGGTGTCGGGCTGCGCAAGACCGAGGCCCAGACGCTGGGCCGGCGCATCGACGAAGCCCTGGCCACGCTGCGAGGCAGCGGTGCGCTGAAGACCTTGAACGACCGCTATTTCAGCTTCGACCTCGTGACGCCGAAGCCCTAGACATGCTGCTGCACGGATTCCTTCCCAGCCTCCTCGAAGGCGCCGCCGTCACGATGGGCGTGGCCCTGTCGTCGCTGCTCGTCGCCGCCGCCCTGGGCCTGGCCGGCGCGCTGGCCAAGCTGTCGCGCTCGCGCGTGGCGCAGGCGCTGGCGGCCGTCTACACGACGCTGATCCGCGGCGTGCCCGACCTGGTGCTCATGCTGTTGGTCTTCTACGGCGGCCAGATTGGCATCAACACGCTGGCGCCGATGCTAGGCCACGACGACTACATCGACATCGACCCCTTCATCGCCGGCGTGCTGACCATCGGCTTCATCTTCGGCGCCTACCTGACCGAGGCCTTCCGCGGCGCCTTCCTGGCCGTGCCGCCGGGCCAGCGCGAGGCGGGCCTTGCCTACGGCATGAGCCCGCGCCAAGTGCTGTGGCGCATCACGCTGCCGCAGATGCTGCGCCACGCGCTGCCTGGGCTGTCCAACAACTGGCTGGTGCTCATCAAGAGCACGGCCATCGTGTCGGTCATCGGCCTGTCGGACGTGATGACGCGTGGCCAGCAGGCCGCCGGCACCACGCGAGAGCCGTTCAACTTCTACCTCGCCGTGGCGCTGATCTACCTCGTCTTCACCAGCCTGTCGGAGCTCGCCTTCCGCTGGGCGAACAAGCGGCTGGCCATTGGCGCCAAGGAGGCGAAGCTGTGAACTTCGACACCATCGCCGAGAACCTGCCGAAGTACGTGGACGGGCTCGGTGTCACGCTGAAGTTGCTGGCACTGTCGCTGAGCTGCGGCCTGCTGCTGGCCGTGCCGCTGGCCGTCGTGCGCACGGTCTCCCGCGGCATCGCCTCCAGGCTGGTCTGGGCCTACACCTATGTGTTCCGCGGCACGCCGATGCTGGTGCAGCTCTTCCTCTGCTACTACGGCCTGGCTCAGTTCGACGCAGTGAGGGACAGCGTCGCCTGGCCGTGGCTGTCGTCGGCCACGTTCTGCGCCTGGCTGACCTTCACGCTGAACACTGCGGCCTACACGACCGAAATCATCGCCGGCAGCATCCGCGCGTTGCCGGCCGGCGAGATCGAGGCCGCCAAGGCGCTGGGCATGGGCCGCGGCATGATGCTGCGCCGCATCGTGCTGCCCGCCGCGCTGCGCCGCGCGCTGCCGGCCTATGGCAACGAGGCCATCTTCATGCTGCACGGCACGTCGCTGGCCAGCGTCGTCACGCTGCTGGACCTCACCGGTGCCGCCCGCGAAGTGAACTCCACCTACTACCTGCCCTTCGAGGCCTTCATCACGGCCGGGGCCTTCTACTTCGTGCTGACGCTCAGCCTGGTGGGCCTGTTCCGCTGGGCCGAGAACCGCTGGCTCAAGCCGATGATGTCCCGCTGACCATGCAACTCATTCGCCACCCTCTCCTCTCCCCCGCGCCGGGCACGCAACGCGAACTGGTCTCGCTGCACTACGGCAAGACAGGCGGCCAGAAGGCCTACATCCAGGCTTCGCTGCACGGCGACGAGCTGCCCGGCATGCTGGTGGCCCACCACCTGCGCCTGGAGCTCGACGCGCTCGAGGCCTCCGGCCAGATCACGGGCGAGATCGTGCTGGTGCCGATGGCCAATCCCATCGGCCTGAGCCAGTTCCTGCTGCATGCCCACCTGGGCCGCTTCGAGCTGATGTCGGGCGAGAACTTCAACCGCCACTACCCGGACCAGATCGCCGCCGTCGCCGCCGAGGTCGAGCCGCAGCTGGGCCAGGACGCCGCGGCCAACGTCGCGTTGCTTCGCAGAGCGCTCAAGCGTGCCGTGGCCGCCTCGCCGGTCGACACCGAGTTGCAGTCGCAGCGCCGCACGCTGCTGGGCCTGTCCTGCGACGCCGACATCGTGCTGGACCTGCACTGCGACGCGCAGGCCGTCATGCACCTCTACACCGAGACGCCCTGCTGGCCCGACTGCGATCCGCTGGCGCGCTTCCTCGGCGCACGCCTGACGCTGCTGGCCCAGGACTCGGGCGACAACCCCTTCGACGAGGCCTGCTCGCAGGTCTGGTGGAAGTGGAAGGCACAGTTCGGCAATCGCTTCCCCATCCCTCAGGCCTGCCTGTCCGTCACCGTGGAGCTGCGCGGCGCCACCGACGTGACCCACGAGCTGGCCGCCGCCGATGCGAAGAACATCGTCGACTTCCTGCGCTGGCGCGGCCTGATCTCGGGCGACAAGCCGGCCCTGCCGGCCGCGGTGGGCGACGCCCGCCCACTCGCCGGCAGCATGCCGATCAAGTCGCCCGTGGCCGGCGTGCTGACCTTCCTGCAACCGGTCGGTGCCGACGTGAAGGCCGGCGACGTGCTGGCCCATGTCATCGACCCGATCACGGCGCAAATCACCGAGCTGAAGAGCCCCGTCGACGGCCTGTTCTTCGCGCGCGATTTCCTGCGCTTCGCCAATGCCGGCATGCGTGTCGCCAAGGTCGCCGGCCATACCGCGCTGCGTACCGGCAAGCTTTTGGGGGCCTGACCCGAATGAGCGACATCCAGCTTCAAGCCGCCAATATCCACAAACGCTTCGGCGACCGCGAGGTGCTGAAAGGCATCTCGCTGGCGGCCAGGCGCGGCGACGTCGTCACGGTGATCGGCTCTTCGGGCTCGGGCAAGAGCACCTTCCTGCGCTGCCTGAACCTGCTGGAGCAGCCGCACGAAGGCGAACTGGCGCTCGGCGGCGAGGCCCTGAAGCTCGTGCGCGACCGCGACGGCAGCCTGAAGGCGGCCGACGCCCACCAACTGCAGCGCTGGCGCGCGCGGCTGGCCATGGTGTTCCAGAACTTCAACCTCTGGGCCCACATGACGGTGCTGGAAAACGTCATCGAGGCGCCCATCCACGTGCTGGGCAAGCCAAAGGCCGAAGCCGTCGAGCGCGCGCAGGCGCTGCTGGCGCGCGTGGGCGTATCGCACCGCGCGAGCGTCTACCCGGCACAGCTGTCGGGCGGCGAGCAGCAGCGCGTCGCCATCGCCCGCGCGCTGGCAGTGGACCCCGAGGTGATGCTGTTCGACGAACCGACGTCGGCGCTGGACCCGGAGCTGGTCGGCGAAGTGCTCAAGGTCATGCGCGACCTCGCGGCCGAAGGCCGCACGATGATCGTCGTCACGCACGAGATGGGCTTCGCGCGCGAGGTCTCCAACCACTGTCTGTTCCTGCACCAGGGGCGGGTCGAGGAAGAAGGCAACCCGAAGGAGATGCTGCTCAAGCCGCAATGCGAGCGGCTGCAGCAGTTCCTCAGCGGCGGCCTGAAGTAGCGGTGCGCCCGTCTGCTGCACGGCTGCTGTGGCACGGACGCGGCGCCATGCCGCGCCGGTCCAGGTGGCGGGCCGCCATCATGATGACGGCCGTGACGATCGGGCTGCCACGCCGGCGCGAGGTGTAGAGATGGCACTCGACTCCCATCTGTCGCTGGGCTTCACGACGCCACAGGACGCCTGGAGCTGGCTGGTGCTGCTGTCGATGGCCGTCAAGGTGGGCAGCACCGGGGCGCTGCTGGGGCTGAAGGCCGGGTGCGATTGGCCCTGGGTGCAACGCCAAGAGCAACCGCTGTGGTGGGCCACCAAGCTCAGCGCGCTGACGCTCTGCGCGGGCGCGACCGGGCTGTGCTGGCAGGCCGGCGACCGCGAGACCGCCGTGCTCTTCGCTGTGCTGCTGTCGGCGGCGCTGTTGCTGGTCGCCGCCCGCGTGCGGCACCGCCTCAGCCGGCAGGTTGCAGCAGCCCCCGGTCCTTGAGCATCGGCTCGACCACCGGATCGCGCCCGCGGAAGGCACGGAAGGCCGCACCCGGCTCCGCGCTGTTGCCGGCCGACAGGATGCACTCTCGCAGCCGCGCCGCCACGGCCAGGTCGAACACATTGCCGGCCTCGACGAAGGCGTCGAAGGCGTCGCAATCCAGCACCTCCGCCCACAGGTAGACGTAGTAGCCCGCCGCGTAGCCTGCACTGCTGAACAGGTGCTGGAAGTGCGTGAGCCGGTGGTTCATGCCGACCTCGGCGGGCAGCCCCCACTTGGCCAGCGTGTCGCGCTCGAAGGCCACGACATCGGCCGGCGCGCCGGGCAGCGCATGCGCGGCCATGTCGACGAGGGCGCTGGCCGTGTAGCGCAGCGTCTCGTAGCCCTGGCCGAACTGGCGTGCGGCCTGCAGCTTGGCGAGCAGTGCGTCGGGCAGGGGCTCGTCGGTCTGCCAGTGGCGGGCGAACTTCTTCAGCACCTCGGGCTCGGCCATCCAGTGCTCGTAGAGCTGCGACGGCAGTTCGACGAAATCGCGCAGCACCTGCGTGCCGGCCAGCCGTTCGTACTCGACATCGGACAGCAGCCCGTGCAGGCCGTGGCCGAACTCGTGGAACAGCGTGCGCACGTCGTCGAAGCTCAGCAGCGTCGGCTCGCCGGCCGCGCCCCTCGCGAAATTGTTGTTGTTCAGGATGATGGGGGTGGCCCCGAGCGCGCGGCTCTGGTTGCGCAGCGCGTTCATCCACGCGCCGCTGCGCTTGGGCGGCCGTGCAAAGTTGTCCTGCAGGAACAGGCCGCGCAGCGAACCGTCGGCGTTCAGCACCTCGTAGGCGCGCACGTCGGCGTGGTAGGCGGCGATATCCGGCCGCGGCGTGAACTGCAGGCCGAACAGGCGGCTGGCGCAGTCGAACATCGCCGCGACCATGCGGTCCAGCGGGAAATAGGGCTTGACCTCGGCCTCGTCCAGTTCGAAGCGGGCGCGCCGCGCCTGCTCGGCGTAGAAGCGCCAGTCCCAGGGCTCCAGCGCGTGCGTGGCGCCGGCGGCGGCCATGGCGCCCTGCACCGCCTCACGCTCGCGCGCCTGTGCGGCCAGCGCCGGTTGCCAGACACGCTCCAGCAGGCTCATGACGGCGCTCTGATTTCGCGCCATCGTGTCCTCCAGCGCGAAGTCAGCGTAGCAGGCATGGCCGTGCAAGCGGGCCTGTTCGGCACGCAGTTCGAGGATCTCCTGGCAGATGGCGCGGTTGTCAGTGTCACCGGTGTCGTCACCGCGGCCCACCCATGCACGCCAGGCCTGCTCGCGCAGGTCGCGCCGCGCACTGAAGCTCAGGAAGGGCACGATCAGCGAGCGCGACAGCGTCACAACGTGGACGCCCTCCTCCATCCCACGATCAACGGCGGCCTGACGGGCCGCGGCGCGCACGAAGCCGGGCAGGCCGGCGAGTTCGGCCTCGGTCGTCAGCCGCAGCTGGTACCCGTTCTCCGCCGCCAGCACGTTCTGCGCGAAGCGGGTATTCAGTTCAGCCAGCCGCGCCATGACGGCGGCGTAGCGGGTCTTGGCCTCGGGCTCGAGGCGGGCGCCGGCACGCAGGAAGTCCAGGTGCACGCGCTCCAGCAGGCGAAGGGGTTCGCCCATCAGGCCCAGGCGCTCGCGTTGCTCGAACAACGCGTCGACGCGCGCAAACAGGCCTGCGTGCATATAGACGGCGCTGTTGTGTGCCGCCAGCGGCGCTGCCAGCGCGCGCTGCACGGCCTGCAAGTCGGGTGACGTGGCCGACGCAGCCAGTGTGTAGAACAGATGCTCCAGCCGCGTCAGCAAACGGCCGCTGGCGTCGAAGGCAGCCAGTGTGTTGGCGAAGCTCGGTGCCTCTGCCTCGTTGGCGATGGCGTCGATCTCGGCGCGATGCGCGGCCAGCGCGGCCTCGAAAGCGGGTTGGAAATGCGCCGGGTGGATGTCGGCGAAGGGCGGCAGGCCGTGTGGGCCGGCCCAGTCCTGCAGCAGCGGGTTGCTCATGCGGGGGGCTCTCAGGTGATCCAAAGAAAACGGGCCGCTTCCTGCCGGAGGCGGCCCGTCGTCGGTTCAGGCGCTGTGCCGGGTCACTTGCCCGCGGCGGCAGCAGCCTTTTCCTTGCGGATGGCCTTTTCGTCGTTCTCGTCGTAGGCCTTGTTCTGGCACTCGGCCTTCCACTTGTCGTTGGCGTCGAAGTACTTCTCCTGACGGTCCTCGACCGCCTTGAACTGTGCGTCCAGCGCGTCAACCCGGTCACCGAAGGCCTTGCGCTTGGCGCTCTGCTCAGCATCGGCGGCCTTCACGGCGTCAAACATCTTGTTGAAACCATCGACGCGCGCCGTGTAGGCGTCGTTGCGGGCCTTCAGGTCTTCCTTGGAGAGCTTGGGCGCCTCGGCCGTCAGCGCGGCGTGCGCGGCCAGGATGGCTTCCTTCTCCGCCTTCACGTCGGCGACCTGCTTGCCCAGCGCGGCTTCGCCGGCCTCGACGGCAGCCTTGTCGGCCTTGATCTTCTCGGCGTTGGCCTTGTAGGAGGCCTGGTCGGCCTTGATCGCCTCGGCTTCCTTGCTATTGGCTTCCTGCTGGTCGATGCAGGCACGCAGCTCGTCGCGCGTCATCAGCTTGGGCTTCGGCTTCTCGACGACCGGGTTGCTGACCTTGTTGTTCTTCGGGTCGACCTTGGCCTTGGGATTGTTGGTGATTTGCGCCTGTGCGGAGACGGCGAGGACCAGGACCAGCGGGAGAAGGATGCGTTTCATGTCGAGGGCGCAACGCGGGTTGCGAAGGTTCAAAACTGAAGGGCGGAATGATGCCACGAGGCTTCGCCGCGATAATCACCGGCTGCCCTTTCGTTACCACCTTGTACATGGCGCCCGCCGCCAACGCACCGCATGGCGCTTAAAGCCACCATCCACAAAGCCCAGCTGCAGATCGCCGACATGGACCGCCATGTCTATGGCGACCACAGCCTCACCATCGCCCGCCACCCGAGCGAGACGGACGAGCGCATGATGATCCGCGTGCTGGCCTACGCGCTGAACGTGGCGGCCGACGACCTGCGCGGCAAGCTGGAGTTCACCAAGGGACTGTCCGACGTCGACGAACCCGAACTCTGGCAACTGGACCTGACCGGCGACGTCGTGCACTGGATCGACCTCGGCCAGCCCGACGATCGCCGGCTGATGAAGGCCCACGGCCGCAGCGAGCGCGTCAGCGTCTACAGCTACGCGTCCAGCACCGAGGTCTGGTGGCGCGGCATCGAGGGCAAGCTGACGCGCGCGCCCAAGCTGGCCGTCTGGCAGATCCCCGCCGAGCAGTCGCAGGCCCTCGCGGCCCTGGCCGAGCGCAGCATGCAGCTGCAGATCAGCATCCAGGACGGCAGCGTCTACGTGTCCACCGCGAACGCGTCGGTCGAGATCCATCCCGTCGCGCTGAAGACGCCCACGGAATGACACCCCAGCACGAACCCGACCGCCAACGATTCACGCTGCCGAGCACGCCGACCAGCGTGCTCGACTACAGCCTGGGCGGCGGTCGCGTCACCTTCACCCACACCGGCGTGCCACCGGCCTACCGCGGCCAGGGCCTGGCGGCCCAGCTCGTCGAGGCCGGCCTGCAATGGGCCCAGGCGGAGGGCCTCAAGGTCGTGCCCGCCTGCAGCTACGTCCACGTCTACATCCAGCGCCACCCCCGGTGGCAACCCCTCGTCGCCTGAAGAAGAGACCTTCACCCATGTCCACGATCCTGCAATCCGTTCCCGTCGGCCAGAAGGTCGGCATCGCCTTCTCCGGCGGCCTCGACACCTCGGCGGCCCTGCACTGGATGAAGCTCAAGGGCGCCCTGCCCTACGCCTACACGGCCAACCTGGGCCAGCCCGACGAGCCCGACTACGACGAGATCCCGCGCAAGGCCATGCTGTATGGCGCCGAGAAGGCCGTGCTGGTGGACTGCCGCGCACAGCTGGTTCATGAGGGCATCGCCGCGCTGCAGGCCGGCGCCTTCCACATCAGCACCGCGGGCGTGACCTACTTCAACACCACGCCCATCGGCCGCGCCGTGACCGGCACGATGCTGGTGGCCGCCATGCAGGCCGACGGCGTCAACATCTGGGGCGATGGCTCGACCTTCAAGGGCAATGACATCGAGCGCTTCTACCGCTACGGCCTGCTGACCAACCCGGCGCTGAAGATCTACAAGCCCTGGCTGGACCAGACCTTCATCGACGAACTGGGCGGCCGCGCCGAGATGTCGGCCTTCATGACGGAGAAGGGCTTCGCCTACAAGATGAGCGCCGAGAAGGCCTACTCGACCGACTCCAACATGCTGGGCGCCACGCACGAGGCCAAGGACCTGGAGCACCTGAACAGCGGCATCCGCATCGTCAACCCCATCATGGGCGTGGCCTTCTGGCGTGATGACGTGGTCGTCAAGGCCGAAGAGGTGTCCGTGCGCTTCGAGGAAGGCGTGCCCGTCGCACTGAACGGCGTCGAGTACCGCGACCCGGTGGCGCTGCTGGCCGAGGCCAACAAGATCGGCGGCCGCCACGGCCTGGGCATGAGCGACCAGATCGAGAACCGCATCATCGAGGCCAAGAGCCGCGGCATCTACGAGGCCCCGGGCCTGGCGCTGCTGCACATCGCCTACGAGCGCCTCGTCACCGGCATCCACAACGAGGACACCATCGAGCAGTACCGCGATAACGGCCGCAAGCTGGGCCGCCTGCTGTACCAGGGCCGCTGGTTCGACCCGCAGGCCATCATGCTGCGCGAAGCCGCCCAGCGCTGGATTGCCCGCGCCGTGACCGGCGAAGTCGCCATCGAACTGCGCCGCGGCAACGACTACTCGCTGCTGGACACGAAGAGCCCCAACCTGACCTACGCGCCCGAGCGGCTGTCGATGGAAAAGGTGGAAGACGCGCCCTTCAGCCCCGCCGACCGCATCGGTCAGCTGACGATGCGCAACCTCGACATCACCGACACCCGCGGCAAGCTGGGCATCTACACCGGCACGGGCCTGCTGGCCGGTGGCGGCCTGCCCAAGCTGGAAGGCTGATCGCTCAGAAATCGTCCGCCACGCGGACGAAGCTCGCGAACCGAGGCTTGCCAGCCGGCGTCAGGTCTCGGTAGCGGTAGGTGACCATCGCGCCGACGGGTGGCGGGTCACGGCGTTGGGCTTCGGTGAAGCCCGTGCCGAGCTTGAAACGCACGCCTTCGGGCGTCTGCAGTTCCAACGCACCGAGCTGGCCGGCAAAGCGGCCCTTGCCCGGCTCGTGCCCGACGACGACGGCTTCGGCGTCCGCCAGCAGCTTGAGCTTCAACAACAGGTCACTGCGGCCCGACGCCAGTGGCGCATCGGCGCGATGCAGCATCAGCCCTTCGCCGCCGGCGTCGACGATCTGCTTCAGCTTGGCGCGCAGTTCGGCGTTCGATGCGACACGCTGCTGCTCGACCGGCTGGACGACCTCGCCAGCCAGCGCTTTCAGCCTGTCGGCCCGCTGCTCGAACGTGCCCTCACCAGCCGGCAGCTCGAAGACGCGGTAGCGGACACGCCGCCACTCGGCATCCACCGGCTCGGCCCGCCTCACGATGCCCGACAGTACATCGAAGCTGCGCCGCCCCATCCACAACTCGCCGTCCAGGGGCGTCTTGAGCAGCCCGGCCAGAAACCAGGCCGGCGCAGAGACCGTGCGGCCGCTGCGAAAGCGCAGCGTCGTGCCATCCCACAGCGCCCGCACACCGTCCAGCTTCTCGCTGACGAGATACGCCCTGGGGTCGATGCCCATCGGCGCGTTCTTCGCCAGCAGCGGCTCCAGCGCGAACGCCGGGGCGCCCAGGCTTCCCAGCCAGGCCAGCAGCACGCGCCGGTTCAGTGTCTTGTTGTCGCTCATCGCCGCCTCCCACAACAGAAGGCGGCCATCATCGAACCAGCCCGCCGACAGCGGGCGGCAGGATTCACATCAGACGACGACCGGCTCCGGCTCCAGCCGGATGCCGAAGCGCCCGTAGACGCTCTCCTGGATGGCGCGCGCCAGCGTGACGACCTCGGCGCCGCGTGCATCGGCCTTGTTGACGAGCACCAGCGCCTGCTTCTCGTAGACGGCCGCGCCCCCCACCGTCTTGCCCTTCCATCCACAGGCGTCGATCATCCAGCCGGCCGCAAGCTTCACGCTGCCATCCGGCATGGGGTAGTGAACGATGCCAGGGTCGCGGCCGATGATGTCCTTGCACTGCTCGGCCGTGACGACCGGGTTCTTGAAGAAGCTGCCGGCGTTGCCGATGACCGCCGGGTCCGGCAGCTTGGCGCGGCGCACGGCGACGATCCAGTCGTAGATCTGCCGCGGCGTCGGCGAGCTGATGCCGGTCTCGGCCATCTTGCGCTCGATCTCCAGATAGCCCAGCACCGGCTGCCACGGCTTGGGCAGGCGAAAGCGCACGCGCGTGATGACGCTCTTGCCCGCCAGCCCGCCGAAGTCGCTGTGCTTGAACACGCTGTCCCGGTAGCCGAAGCGGCAGACATCCGCGGGCAGCAGCGCCGGCCGGCCCGTGACGAGGTCCATGACCTCCACCGCCTCCAGCCGGTCCTTCACCTCGATGCCGTAGGCACCGACGTTCTGCACCGGCGCGGCGCCGCAGGTACCGGGAATCAGCGCCATGTTCTCGAGGCCGGGGTAGCCGTGATCCAGCGTCCACGTGACGAAGTCGTGCCAAACGACACCGGCGCCGGCCTCGACGATCCAAGCGTCATCGCGCTCCTCCAGCAGGCGGATGCCGGGGATCTCCACCTTCAGCACGACGGCGTCGACATCCTTGGTCAGCACCAGGTTGCTGCCGCCACCCAGCACGAACTTCGGCGCACGGCCCAGTTCGGGGTGGTCGACGACGCGGCGCACGTCCGCCGCCTCGCGGATGCGCACGAGCCGCCTGGCGACGGCCGGCAGGCCAAAAGTGTTGTAGGGCTTCAGGTTGACGTCGGTCTCGACGAGAAGGGCCGGATTGGCCGCAAGGGGAATCGGCACGCCGTTGGGCACTGCTTTGGAGGGGGTCGGTGAGGGCGTGGGCATGGGAAAATTTTCGCAGACCCTTTACCCCCCGACTGCAAATGCCCAGCTTCGACACCGTTCTCGAACCCGACCACGTCAAGATCCGCAATGGCGTGGACAACGCAATCAAGGAAATCGGTACCCGTTTCGACTTCAAGGGGACGGGCGCCAAGGTCGAGCTGAAGGACAAGGAAATCCACTCGACCGGCGACAGCGAATTCCAGCTCGAGCAGATCGAAGCCGTGCTCTACGCCAAGCTGACCAAGCAGGACGTCGTCATCAGCTTCCTCGACAAGCAGGAAAAGATCGAGAAGCTCGGTGGCGACAAGGTGCGTCAGGTTTACAAGATCAAGGAAGGCATCGAGGCCACGCTGGCCAAGAAGATCGTGAACTCGCTGAAGGAAAGCAAGCTCAAGGTCCAGGCCAGCATCCAGGGCGACGCCGTGCGCGTGACGGGCAAGAACCGTGACGACCTGCAGGCGGGCATCGCCCACCTGAAGAAGAGTTTCAGCGACACGCCGCTGACCTACAACAACTTCCGCGACTGAGCATGCGCCGCTGCTGGCTTGCGCTCGCGCTGCTCGGCCTCGCCATGGCCACGCCGGCGCAGCCCGCATCGCCCCAGGTCCAGCTCAATGGCATGCTGGGCTCGAGGGCGGCGCTGCTCATCATCGACGGTGAGCCGCGCACGCTGGAGGTGGGCGCCACGGCCAAAGGCGTCAGGCTCGTCGCGCTGGAGGACGGCCGGGCCGTCGTCGAGACCGCCGGGCGCCGCCAGACCCTGCAACTGGGCGCGGCACCGGCGCGCATCGTGTCGTCGACCGAGCAGCAACGCTACATCGTCATGGCATCGGGCCCGGATGGGCACTACACGACCCCCGGCACCATCAACGGCCAGGCGACCAGCTTCCTGATCGACACCGGCGCCACCAGCGTGGCCCTCAGCCAGGCAGAGGCCGAGAGGCTGGGCCTACGCTTCGTCAACGGCAAGCGTGTCGTCACCCAGACAGCCAACGGCATCGTGCCGGCCTACGTGATCGACCTGGCCAGCATCCGGATCGGCGACGTGGAGGTGCGCAACGTCAGCGCCATCGTCATCCCCGCCCGGATGCCACACGTGCTGCTGGGCAACAGCTTCCTGAACCGCTTCCAGATGCGCCGCGAGAACGATGTCATGACGTTGGAGCTGCGCTACTGACCCCGCCCGCTCGACCCGACGGGCTTCTGCAAGAATCCGGCGCCTCCAATCGCCGGCCGCCCCGATGACCCGTCACACCGCCCCGCTCTCCGGCCTGCTGGCCGCGCTGCTGATCGCCGCGTCGCCCGCCACCGAGGCCCAGGACGCCGCCAAGGCCGCCCAGTACTACGAGAACGCACTGAAGCGCTACGAGGCCAAGGACATCGCGGGCGCGATCATCCAGCTGAAGAACGCGCTGCAGGCTGACAAGAACCAGTTGTCCGTCCAGGTCCTGCTGGGCAAGGCCTTGTTGGCGGACAGCCAGCCCGCGGCCGCCGAGGTTGCCTTCACCGAGGCGATCCGGCTCGGCGTCGACCGGGCCGAGATCTGCGTGCCGCTGGCGCGGGCGCTGAGCGCCCAGGGCAAGCAGCAACAGGTGCTCTCGGACCCCAGGCTGTCGGTCGACGGCCTGGGCACCACGACGCGACGTGACCTGCTGCTGGAGCGGGCTGCCGCCTATTCGGACCTCGGCGACCCACGCAACGCGCTGGCCACTGTGCAGGAGGCGCGCAAGCTCGACCCGAACGCCATCCAGTCCTGGGTGGCCGAGGTGCCGCTGAGAATCCGCGCCCGGCAATGGACGGAGGCGGTGACGGCGGCCAACCAGGCCCTCAAGATGCAGCCCGACAGCACGGACGCGCTGTACCAGCGGGCCTCGGTCATGCACGCGGCGGGCGACCTGCGCGAAGCGCTGGCCACGTACGACCGCGTCATCAGCCTGGACGAGAAGCACTTTGAAGCCCGCATCGCCCGTGCCGGCCTGCTCGCCGACCTGAACCGGGACAACGACGCGCTCGCCGACCTCACGGTCGCCGCCAAGCTGCACCCCAAGGACCCCCGCTCCGCCTACCTGCGCGCGCTGATCAGCGAGCGCCGGGGCGACGCACCTGGCACCAAGGCGGCGCTGAAGCAGGTCACCGACCTGCTGGACCCGGTGCCCATCGAGTTCATCCGCTTCCGCACCCAGTTCCTGATGCTCAACGGCCTGGCGCACTATGGCCTGGCGGAGTTCGAGAAGGCCAAGCCTTATCTCGAGCTGGCCGCGCGGCAGCAGCCCGGCAGCCCGCTGCTGAAACTGCTGGCTCAAATCGCGCTGAACGAGCCCAATCCCGGGCGCGCCCAGGAGCTGCTGGAGGAATACACCCGCAGCCGCCCGACCGACAGCCAGGCGTTGCTGATGCTCGCCAGCCTGCACATCAACCAGGGGCGCGGTGCCCGGGCCGCGGCCCTGATGCAGGACGCGCTCAAGCAGCAGGAATCCCCGGACATGCGGACCGCGCTGGGCATCGGCCTGCTCCAGATCGGCCAGGACCGGATGGCGCTGGAACAGCTCGAGAAGGTCTACAAGTCCAACCCCAGGCAGATCTACGCCACGCTGGCGCTGATCAAGGCGTATGCACGCGGAGGCCGGTTGGCGGACGCGCTGCGCGTCTCCGGCGAAGCCGTCAAGCGCATGCCCAACGAGGCCTCGCTGGCGCTGCTGGATGCCACTCTCAGGCAGAGCAGCGGCGACCTGGGCGGCGCCCGGCAGGGCTTCGATCGCGCGCTGCGGCTCGACCCCAAGCTCATCGACGCCCAGCTCGGCATGGCCCGCATCGATGCGATGACGAAGTCCTTCGACGCGGCCGACAAGCGGCTGCGCGAACTGCTGAAGTCAAACGAGCGCCGAGCCGACGTCCAATTCGAGTTCGCGCTACTGAACGAGTTGCGCGGCCAGGACGACGAGGCCGAGAAGTGGCTGCGCAGCGCCGCTGAGGCGAGCGGCCCGCGGGAGCTGCGTGCCGACTTCGCGCTCGTCGAGTGGTACCGGCGCAAGAACAAGCCAGCCCTCGCACTGCAGGCCGCCAAGACCTTGTCGGCCAAGCAGCCTGACGACATCGACGTACTGCGCGCCCTCGCCGCCGCCCAGCTCTCGAACGGCGATGCGGCTGCAGCCAAGCTCACGCTCACAAACGCGGCCCGCAAGGCATCCTTCAACACCCAGCAACTGGTCAACATCGCCGCGCAGCAGCTGCAGGCGCAGGATGCGCAGGGTGCCGGCTACAGCCTGGACAAGGCGCTCAGCGGCTCTCCCGACAACCCGACGGCGCTGAGCCTGATGGCGCAGGTCGACCTGCGCCGCAACGACACCGGCAGCGCCGAAGCCAAGGCGCGCCAGTTGCTGAAGCTCGATCCCAGGTCGGAAGCCGCCTATGTGCTGCTGGCCGAGGTCGCACGGGTCAGGAACGAGCCGCAGAAGGAGATCGAGGCACTACGCAAGCTGCAGGAACTGGCGCCCCGCAGCACGAACGTCGCCCGCCTCGTCACGGCGCTGTCGCGGCAGGGGCGGACGAAGGAGGCCCGCGACACCGCCGACCAATGGCTGGCGCGCAACTCGCGCGACACCGCCGTCATGAAGGCGATCGGCGACGCGGAGGCACGCGCCGGCTCCTTCGCGCCGGCCCGGCAACGGTACGAGGCGGTCGCCAAGATCAACCCGCAAGACGCCGAGGCGCTCAACAACCTCGCAAATGTGCTGATCCGCCTGAAAGACCCGACGGCCGTCCAGGTCGCCGAACAGGCGCTGGCCCTGAGGCCCAAGGATGCGCTCGTCCTGGATACGGCCGGCTGGGCCAACCTCAAGGCGGGCAAGCTGGACCGGGCCATCCAGTTGCTCCGTGACGCCCGGCTGCGCTCGCCCGAGTTGGCGGAAATCCGCTACCACCTCGGCGCTGCGCTGGCCCAGGCCTCGCGCGCACCGGAAGCCAGGGAGGAATTGCAGGCGGCCATCAAGGCGGGCAACTTCGACGCTCTCGATGACGCAAAGCGCACACTGGCCACCCTCAATTGAGGGGCTCAACGGCACGCCAAGCGCGTCAGGACTCTTTACACTTTCCACACACTTGAGCCGGAAGCTCCGCCAAGCGCTTGTTTTCCAACGGATTTCTCCGATGGCACGCAGCTTGCTTAGCTCCCCTCAAAGCAACTCCTTCGAGGCGGCGTATGAATAAAAAACAAATTTCCAGGGTTCTGCTGGCACTGGCATTCGCAGGCGCTGGCGCCACGGCGCAGGCCTCCTCCACCTGGGCATTCACCGGCGTGACGACCACGGACGGCGCCAATGCGACGACGTCCTATTCCGCCACCGACGGCACGCTGAACATCAGCGGCGGCTACATCGCCTCAGGCGCCTCCAGCATTACAGCGGGCAATGCCAATTCCACGCTGCTGCACTACAGTGGCGGTCTGGGCATGGGTTCCGACGGCACAACCGCCCCGAACCACGCCATCGACAACGTCGGCAACAAGGAGATGGTGCTGCTGAGCTTCTCGCAGAGCGTGGTGCTGACCAGTGTCGGCATCGGCTACTGGAGCGGTGATGCCGACGTCTCGGTGTTCCGCCTGAACTCCACCACCGCCCCGACCCTGTCGGGCACCACCGCGACCGCCGCCGGTCTGACTGCCGCGGGCTGGACGCTGGTCGGCAACTACGGCGACCTGCAGACCGACACCACGTCGCCTTACACCGCCATCAACGGGGCGACCTCGACGGGCGTGACCGGCTCCACCCCGACCGTGACGTCGTCCAGCGTCGGCTCCAGCTGGTGGTTGATCATGGCTTACAACAGCACGCTCGCCGGCACGACGGCCAAGAGCGGCACGCTGAGCGATAGCGACGACTACTTCAAGCTGTTCGGCGTCACGACGTCGGTCTGCTCGGGCAGCGCAGCGACCGATTGCGGCAGTACGACGACGAAGAAGGTGCCTGAACCGGCTTCGCTCGCCCTTGCCAGCATCGCACTGGTGGGCGTCGCCGGCATTCGCCGCCGTCGCACCAAGGCCGCAGCCTGAACTGCGACACCCCTTCGAAAAGGCGCTCTCCGGAGCGCCTTTTTTCATTGCCGCGTGCAATAGCCACTGTCCCAGTCCGGACAGACGCGATGCGAACGACCGTGCTAAAACGCCCGGCATTCCCATCACGACAACGCAGCGACGCGGGAGACAAATGGACCTCAACTTCACCGATGCGGAACTCGCCTTCCGCGCCGAGGTGCGCGAATGGGTGCGCGCCAACCTGCCGGCAGACATCGCCCACAAGGTGCGCCATGCGCTGCGCCTGAACAAGGACGACCTGCAGCGCTGGGCCAAGATCCTCGGCGCGAAAGGCTGGCACGGCTGGGCATGGCCGAAGCAGTTCGGCGGGCCGGGTTGGAATGCGGTGCAGCGCCACCTGTTCGAGGAGGAATGCGCTCTCGCCTGCGCGCCGCGCATCGTGCCGTTCGGCCCGGTGATGGTGGCGCCGGTCATCATGGCGTTCGGCTCGCCGGAACAGCAACAGCGCTTCCTGCCCGGCATCATGAGCGGCGAAGTCTGGTGGAGCCAGGGCTACAGCGAACCCGGCTCGGGTTCGGACCTGGCCTCACTGAAGTGCCGCGCGGAGCGCCAGGGCGACAAGTACATCGTCAACGGCCAGAAGACCTGGACGACGCTGGGCCAGTACGGCGACTGGATCTTCTGCCTGGTGCGCACGTCCACCGAGGGCAAGCCGCAGACCGGCATCAGCTTCCTGCTGATCGACATGAAGACACCCGGCGTCAGCGTGAAGCCCATCATCATGCTCGACGGCGAGCACGAGGTGAACGAGGTCTGGTTCGACAACGTCGAGGTTCCGGCCGAAAACCTGATCGGCGAAGAGAACAAAGGCTGGACCTACGCCAAGCACCTGCTCTCCCACGAGCGCACGAACATCGCCGACGTGAACCGCGCCAAACGCGAACTGGAGCGACTCAAGCGCATCGCCAAGGCCGAGGGCCTGATGGACGACGCCCGCTTCCGCGACCAGATCGCGCTATGCGAGGTTGACGTCGTCGCGCTGGAAATGATGGTGCTGCGCGTGCTGTCCGGCGAGCGCACCGGCAAGCAGCCGCTGGACGTCGCCGGTCTGCTGAAGATCCGCGGCAGCGAGCTGCAGCAGCGCTACACCGAGCTGATGATGCTGGCCGGCGGCCCGCTGGCCCTGCCCTACGTCCACGAGGCCATGGAGGCCGGCTGGCAGGGCGACCAGTGGCTGGGTGGTGCGTGGATCGGTGGCGCCGACCATGCCATCCCGCTGACCGGCAACTACCTGAACGTCCGCAAGACGACGATCTACGGCGGCTCGAACGAGGTGCAACGCAACATCGTCGCGCAGACGGTGCTCGGCTGAGCGGAGGGACAAGACATGGATTTCGATTTCACTGAAGACCAGCAGGCCCTGCGCGATGCGGTGCAGCGTTTCGTCGACAAGGACTACGCGTTCGAGCGCCGCATGCAGATCGAGCGCGCAGGCGGCTTCGACCGCGCGGTGTGGGACGGCCTCGCCGGCCTGGGCCTGACCGCATTGGCTGTGCCCGAGGCTCATGGTGGCCTCGGCTTCGGCGCCGTCGAGGCGATGGTCGTCATGGAAGAACTGGGCCGCGGCCTCGTGCTGGAGCCCATCACCCAGGGCGCGCTGATCGCACCGGCTCTGCTGAGCCGCGCGCCGGACGATCTGCAGGCTGCCTGGCTGCCGCGCATTGCGGGCGGCGAGGCGCTGGTGGTGCTGGCCCACCAGGAAGCCAAGTCACGCTACCGGCTGAACCGCGTCACGACACGTGCCGTCGACGGCAAGCTGACCGGCGTGAAGAGCCTGGTGCCGGCGGGCGATGTCGCAGACGCCTTCATCGTGCCTGCCCGCGTGTCTGGCGCCGACGACGCGACCGAAGGCATCGCGCTCTACCTCGTCGAGCGCTCCGCGGCTGGCGTGCATACGCGGCCCTACTCTTTGTACGACGGCTCGCGTGCCGCCGAGGTCCACTTCGACAACACGCCCGCCCAACTCATCGCCGGCCCCGAAGACGGCCTGGCACTGCTGGAACTGGCAGCCGACATCGGCATCGCCGCACAGGCCGCCGAAGCCGTCGGCGTCATGGAGAAATACCTCGCGCTGACCGTCGACTACCTGAACACGCGCAAGCAATTCGGCGTCGCCATCGCCAGCTTCCAGGCGCTGCGCCACCGCACGGCCGACGTGAAGATGCAGTTGGAGCTGGCCCGCTCGATGAGCTACTACGCGACCCTACGCCTGGGCGACACGCCTGCCGTGCGCCGCCGCGCACTGTCGCAGGCCAAGGTGCAGCTCGGCAACGCGATGCGCTTCGTCGGCCAGCAGTGCACGCAGATGCACGGCGGCATCGGCGTCACCGACGAGTACGCCGGCAGCCACTACTTCAAGCGGCTTACCGTCATGGAGATGCAATGGGGCGACACGCTGCATCACGTGGGTGAAGTCAGCGCTCGGATGCAGGACACTGCAGGGGTGTTTGCCTGAGCGGCGCCGTCATCGGTGCTGCCTCTTTTCCCTCGCCGGAGGTCACCCGATGAAGTACCCGATTGCCCTGCTGATGGCCGGCCTTGCCGGCTTTGCCCATGCTCAGACGATGAAACCAGGGCTGTGGGAGTTCAAACAGACGCCCCAGCTCGACCCGGCGCGCAAGGCGCAGATGGAACAGGCGCAAAAAGCCATGGAGAGCATGCCTCCAGAGCGGCGCAAGATGATGGAAGACATGATGGCCCAGCGCGGCGTCAGCATGAACATGGCCGGTGGCACCATCACCATCAAGACCTGCGTCACCAAGGAGCAGGCCGAACGCAACATGGCCCCGGTCACACACCACGGCAACTGTACGCAGGACGTCAAGCGCAGCGGCAGCACCATCCAGACCCATTTCGTCTGTACCGACCCGGCATCCGAAGGCGACGCGACGGTCACGCTGCGCGGCAGCGAGGGTTTCACGAACGACGTGACGATCCGCCGCGAACGCCAGGGCAAGACTGAGACGACCAAGGTCAGCGGCGAAGGCCGCTGGCTGGCCGCCGACTGTGGCGATGTGCAGCCGATGAAGACCCCGGCCAAGTGAAGCAGCGCCTCTCTCACATCCTCTTCAGTCAGGGATTCGGAACGCGGCGCCTGTGCGCCGGGCTGGTGTGGAACGGCGAGGTCACGATCAACGGCCAGGTGGTCGAGGAACCCGACACCGAGTTCGAGACCGAAGGCCTGCGCTTCACGATCGATGGCCGGGAGTGGCCGGTGTACGACAAGGCGCTGGTGCTGCTGAACAAGCCAGCCGGCTACGAGTGCTCGCAAAAGCCCAAGCACCATCCCAGCGTCATGAGCCTGCTGCCCGCGCCGCTGCGCGAGCGCGGCGTGCAGCCCATCGGCCGGCTGGATGAAGACACGACCGGCCTGCTGCTGCTGACCGACGACGGCACGCTCATCCACAAGCTGACCTCGCCCAAGCACCATGTGCCCAAGGTGTACGAGGCGCGCTGCAAACATCCGCTGACGGCGGCGATGGTCGAGCAACTGCTCGCGGGCGTCGAGCTGAAGGAGCCCGAAAGCAAGGTGCCGGGCAAGTTCCAGCGCCCGCCGGAGATCACCCAGGCCGATGGCGCCGAGATCGTCGACGAGACGCTGTTGCGCCTCACGCTGATCGAAGGCAAGTACCACCAGGTCAAGCGCATGGTCGCGGCCGTGGGCAACCGGGTGGAGGCGTTGCACCGCCCCCAGTTCGGCGCGTTGACCTTGTCGGCCGAACTCAAGCCCGGTGACTGGCGCTGGATCGCGAGCCCGTCCGAGGTCTGGGGCGACTGACACTGCGGGGACAATGCGCCCGATGCGAGTTTTCAGAGGCTTCCACCACCCCGGCATCGCGCCCGCCTGCGCGCTGACCATCGGCAACTTCGACGGCGTGCACCGTGGCCACCAGGCCATGCTCGCGCTGCTGCAGTCCGAGGCCCGCCACCGTGGCCTGCCCACCTGCGTGCTGACCTTCGAGCCGCATCCGCGCGACTTCTTCGCCACCAAGGCCGGCAAGCCCGAGCTGGCGCCGGCCCGCATCGCGGCGCTGCGCGACAAGCTCGTCGAGCTGGAGCGCTGCGGCATCGATCAGGTCGTCATCCTGCCGTTCGACGACGCACTGGCCTCGCTGCCGGCCCAGGACTTCATTCGCCAGGTGCTCGTCAACGGCTTGGGCGCAAAGTACGTACTCGTCGGCGACGACTTCCGTTTCGGCGCCAAGCGCCAGGGTGACTACGCGACGCTGGACGCCGCTGGCCAGGCCCGGGGCTTCGACGTCGCCCGCATGATGAGCTACGAGGTGCACGGCCTGCGCGTCAGCAGTTCGGCCGTGCGCGAGGCGCTCGCCGCCGGCGACATGGCCAGGGCGGCTGCGCTGCTGGGCCGGCCCTACGGCATCTCGGGTCATGTCACGCACGGCCGCAAGCTGGGTCGGCAGTTGGGCGAGTCCACCCCCGGCGCCGCCGACGGCTTCCGCACGCTGAACCTGCGCTTCCCGCACGACAAACCCGCCGCGCACGGCATCTT
Source organism: Pelomonas candidula (assembly GCF_043555985.1). Lineage (NCBI taxonomy): Bacteria > Pseudomonadati > Pseudomonadota > Betaproteobacteria > Burkholderiales > Sphaerotilaceae > Roseateles > Pelomonas candidula. The sequence continues at coordinate 72,449 of NZ_JBIGIC010000002.1, forward strand.
CGCCGTACTCGTCCACGGTCTGTCGCCGCAGCCGCTGCCGGGTGTCGCCAGCCTCGGCAACCGGCCGACCGTGGAAGACGCCGGCCGCGTGCTGCTGGAGGTCCACTGCCTGGAATGGCCCCTGGCTGCAGACGGGGGCTACGGTAAACTCGCCCGCGTGGAACTGCTGCACAAACTCCGCGACGAGGCCAAGTACGACGGGCTGGACGCGCTCACAGCCGCGATTGCCGCCGACACCGAGGCAGCTCGCGCCTTCCTGGCCACCCACGCGGCCCAACGTCGCCAGACCACGCGCGACCGAATTTGAAGCGGCTCCCCGCCGCTCTTCGCTGTCGCCCTCCCCGCCTTCTGACCGCCAGGCTCTGCCGCCTGGCCGCACGCCATGACCACCCCGGAAGCACCTGACTACCGCTCCACGCTCAACCTGCCCGACACGCCCTTCCCGATGCGCGGCGACCTGCCCAAGCGCGAACCGGGCTGGGTGAAGGCCTGGGACGAGCAAGGCCTGTACAAGCGGCTGCGCGACGCCCGCTGCGGCGCGCCGAAGTTCGTGCTGCACGACGGCCCGCCCTACGCCAATGGCCAGATCCACATCGGCCACGCCGCGAACAAGATCCTGAAGGACATGATCGTCAAGGCGCGCCAGCTGGCGGGCTTCGACGCCGCCTACATCCCCGGCTGGGACTGCCACGGCCTGCCCATCGAGAACCAAATCGAGAAGACCTTCGGCCGCGGCCTGCCGCGCGACGAGGTGCAGGCCAAGAGCCGCGCCTACGCCACCGAGCAGATTGACGGACAGCGCACGGACTTCAAGCGCCTGGGCGTGCTGGGCGAGTGGGACAACCCGTACAAGACGATGAACTTCGCCAACGAGGCCGGCGAGATCCGCGTCTTGAAGCGCATGTTCGAGCGCGGCTTCGTCTACCGCGGCCTCAAGCCCGTCTACTGGTGCTTCGACTGCGGCTCGTCGCTGGCCGAGTTCGAGATCGAGTACGCCGACAAGCAGTCGCCCGCCGTCGATGTGGCCTTCCTCAGTGCCGAGCCCGAGAAGCTGGCCGCTGCGTTCGGCGTCGCGCCGCTGGCCAAGGAAGCCTTCACCGTCATCTGGACGACCACGCCCTGGACTATTCCCGCCAACCAGGCGCTGAACCTGAACCCCGAGCTTCCCTACGCGCTGGTCGACACGCCCAAGGGTTACTTCGTCGTCGCCGAGGCGCTGGTGGAGAAGTGCCTGGCGCGCTGGCAGCTGGAGGGCAGCGTCGTTGCCACCGTGCCGGGTCGCAAGCTGGAGCTGCTGAAGTTCAAGCACCCACTGGCGCACGTGCACCCCGGCTATGACCGCGAAAGTCCGGTCTACCTGGCCGACTACGCGACGGCCGAGGACGGCACCGGTGTCGTCCACTCCGCGCCGGCCTACGGCCTGGACGACTTCCAGAGCTGCGTGGCCCACGGCCTCAAGTTCGACGACATCCTGAACCCCGTGCAGGGCAACGGCACCTACGCCGCCGACCTGCCGCTGTTCGGCGGCCAGCATATCTGGAAAGCCAACGCCGTCGTCGCCCAGACGCTGCTGGACAACGGCCGCCTGCTGGCACAAAGCAAGATCACCCACAGCTACCCGCACTGCTGGCGCCACAAGACGCCCGTCATCTACCGCGCCGCGGCGCAGTGGTTCGTGCGCATGGACGAGGGCGACGGCCTGTTCACGACGGACAAGGCGCCGCAGTCGCTGCGCAAGACCGCGCTGGCAGCCATCGAGGCCACCAGCTTCTACCCCGAGAACGGCCGCGCCCGCCTGCACGACATGATCGCCGGCCGGCCTGACTGGTGCATCTCACGCCAGCGCAGCTGGGGCGTGCCGCTGCCCATCTTCCTGCACAAGGACACGGGCGAGGCGCACCCGAACACGCTGGAATTCATCGAGCGCGCCGCGCAGCTGGTGGAGGCCAACGGCATCGAGGCGTGGTCCAAGCTGGACGCCGCCGAGTGGCTGGGCGCCGAGGCCGAGCAGTACACCAAGGGCAACGACATCCTGGACGTCTGGTTCGACTCCGGCTCCACGTTCGAGCATGTGCTCAAGGGCAGTCACAAGGGCGCTGCGCACGAGACCGGTCCGGAGGCAGACCTCTACCTCGAAGGCCACGACCAGCACCGCGGCTGGTTCCACTCGTCGCTGCTGATCGCCTGTGCGCTGTACGGCCGCGCGCCCTACCGCGGCCTGCTGACCCACGGCTTCGTTGTCGACGGCCAGGGCCGCAAGATGAGCAAGTCGGTCGGCAACGTCGTCGCGCCGCAGGCCGTGTCGGACAAGTACGGCGCCGAGATCCTGCGCCTGTGGACGGCCGCGACCGACTACTCCGGCGACCTCGGCCTGGACGACAAGATCCTCGCCCGCGTCGTCGACAGCTACCGCCGCATCCGCAACACGCTGCGCTTCCTGCTCGCCAACGTCAGCGACTTCGACGCGGCGACCGATGCCGTGCCGGCCGACCAGTTGCTCGAAGTCGATCGCTACGCGCTTGCCCGTGCGGCCGAGCTGCAGGCCGAGATCCTCGGTCACTTCGAGCGCTACGAGTTCCACCCGGTCGTCGCCAAGCTGCAGGTCTACTGCTCCGAGGACCTCGGCGCGTTCTATCTGGATGTGCTGAAGGACCGCCTCTACACGACCGCGCCGAAGTCGCTGGCCCGCCGCTCGGCGCAGACCGCGCTGTGGCAAATCACGCACGCCATGCTGCGCTGGATGGCGCCCTTCCTCAGCTTCACGGCCGAGGAAGCATGGCAGGTGTTCGGCAAGTACGAGACACAGTACACGGAGGTTGATGGGGCTCTTCGTGTTTCCGGGTTAATCGGCTATGCGCGACGTGAAAGCATCTTCATTGAGACTTTCTGGGACTTCGGCGCGACCGACGCCAGCCTACTGACCAAGTGGGCCCGCATCCACGAGATCCGCAACGAGGTCAACAAGGCCATCGAGGCCGTGCGGACGACCGGCGCCGTCGGCGCGTCGCTGCAGGCCGAGCTGGTGCTCAAGGTCGACGAGCAGGATCTCGCGCTGCTGGACAGCCTGGGCGAGGACCTGCGCTTCGTCTTCATCACGTCCGCGGTCAAGCTGGTGTCCGCGGCCGGGCTGGGTGTCACGGTCACGCCCAGCGCGCACGCCAAGTGCGAGCGCTGCTGGCACTACCGTGCCGACGTCGGCAGCATCGCCGCCCACCCGACGCTGTGCGGCCGCTGCGACAGCAACCTGCACGGCGCGGGCGAGACCCGCACCGTGGCATAACGCGAAGCTGCTCTGCGGGCCGAGCGCCGGGCCGCTCCCAAGCCGGCCCGTCTGGCGATGCTTGCGGCTCAATGCCGCAAGCATCGCCGTCCCCGCGGGGGACCGACCAGATCCGCCCGCGTTCAGCGCGGCGGTCTGGGCGAGGGGCTCACGGAAATGCAGGCACGTTCGGTTCCACGCCTTCGAAATGCGCCTCGGGATGGGTGCGCTCGAGCAGCCGCTCGATCTCACCTATCCGGGTGCGCGGCACATCGACGATGAGCAGGTACTGCCCCTCGGCAATCGCCTCCTCGAAGCGTTTCAGCCGCCGGCTCGGCGTCGAACTGCCGATCATGCTGGACGACCACGTACCCAGCATCGCGCCAACGGCAGCAACACCGATGACCAGCGCCGCCGGTGAGGCCGGGTCGAAAGCGAAGGCCGCCGCCACGCCGCCCGCTGCGCCAAGACCCGAGCCGATCAGCGCGCCGCTTTGGGCCGCTTCGACAAGGTCCGAGGTCTGCAGCACGTTGGCCGCATGCAAGCCCTCCATCGGCGCGCCATCGCGCGCGACGAAATGGACGTGATGCTCGGCGATGCGGGCGAGCAGCAACTCGTCCATCGTCCGCCGCGCGCTGCCCAGGTCGGGCAGCAGCCAGTAGATGCGCTTGCGCATGGCGTTCCTCCAGCAGAGTGGGAGGGTTCCTCTTCTACGCCGCTTCCTGCCCGCCTACAAGCCCGATCCCGGCGGCAAGTTACATTGACGGTCCCCGCCCCGTGCCCTGACCCATGCCCTCTCGCTCCTCGTCCTCTTCCACCGGCCTGACCGCCTGGCTCCTCATCGCCGCCGTCATCATCCTGGCGGACCAGTTCACCAAGGTCCTCATCATCGGCAGCTTCGAGCTTGGCGACGTGCATCCCGTCACCAGCTTCTTCGACCTCGTGCGCGCCCACAACTTCGGTGCCGCATTCAGCTTCCTGAACCACGGCCCTGGCTTGCAGCGCTGGTTCTTCCTTGGCCTGGGCCTGGCCGCCGCCGCCTTCATCGTGTGGATACTGCGCCGCCACGGTCACCAGAAGTTGTTCTGCTGGGCGCTGACGCTGATCCTCGGCGGCGCCCTCGGCAACGTGATCGACCGCACCATCCACGGCTACGTCGTCGACTTCATCCAGGTCCACGCCGGCGGCTGGTACTTCCCGGCCTTCAACGTGGCCGACAGCGCCATCACCGTGGGTGCCGTGCTGCTGGTGCTGGACGAACTGCGACGCGTGCGGCGCACATGACGGCGCAGCAGCGCGTGCAATAGTTCACGCGCCGGGGTGTGACAAAAGGTGACAATCGCGCGCCTCTCGACACCCCCCATGCTTCTCGATTTCGCCAGCCTGAGCCACTACGACTGGCTCGATGTTCCCCTGTGGGTCTTCGACCCGCAGCAACGACGCAACCTGTGGGCCAACGCCGCCGCGTTGCGCTTCTGGCACGCCGACAGCGCCGAGGAGTTCCTCTCGCGCGACTTCTCCGAACATGGCGATGCCGTGCAGGAGCGCCTGGCCGTCACGGCGGCCGATCACGCCCAGGGCAAGATCGTTCGGGAGCTGTGGACCGTCTATCCCAAAGGCGAACCGACGACGGTCATGCTCGTCTCGCGCGGCATGCGCACGCCTGACCGGCGGCAGGTCATGCTGTTCGCGGCCGATTCACTAGGCGGTGGTGCCGATCTGTCCATGCTGCGCGGCCTGGAGGCTCTTCAGCACACCTCGGCGCGCATCGGCGTCTTCACGCTGGAGCGCGGCGATTTGCTGATGCGCAACCCTGCGGCGGCCTTGACGTTCGGGGACGTCCCGCCGCCCGTGGGAGGCAGCGAGTTCAGCCGGCTGTTCACCCACTGGCACGACGCCGCCAGCATCCTCGCGCGCGTGCAGCGCGGCGAGGCCTGCCGCCAGGATGTCGAACTGCAGACGCTGGCCGGCCCCTGCTGGCACGCGCTGGACGCGCGGCCGATGCGCGACCCGGTCACGGGCGACACGGTCATGCTGCTCAACGCGCGCGACATCGCTGACCTCAAGGCCAGCCAGGCCGCACTCGTCGCCGCACGCGAGGCCGCCGAGGCTGCCAGCCAGGCCAAGAGTTCCTTCCTGGCCAACATGAGCCACGAGATCCGCACGCCCATGAACGGCGTGCTGGGCCTGACCGAACTGGTGCTGCAGAACGACGACCTGACCGAGCGCCAGCGCCGCTTCATCGGCATGGCTCACCAGTCCGCCAAGGGCTTGATGACCATCATCAACGACCTGCTGGACGTCGCCAAGATCGAGGCCGGCCGCATCGTCATGGACGAGCAACCCTTCCGGCTGCACGACTGCCTGGGCGAGTCGCTGCAGCCGCTGCTGCAGCAGGCCCACGACAAGGGCATCCAGCTGCACGCTCTTGTGCAGCCCGGCGTCCCGGCCGAACTGGTGGGCGATGCGGTGCGGCTGCGCCAGGTGCTGATCAACCTGATCGGCAACGCATTGAAGTTCACGGAACGCGGCGAGGTGCGGCTGGAGATCGCACTGGCCGACCGCCGCGATGGCGACACGCCAGATGCCCAGCGCCTGCGCATCGCCGTGACCGACACCGGCATCGGCATGACGCGCGACCAGATCGGCCAGATCTTCGACCCCTTCACGCAGGCCGACGGCAGCATCACGCGCCGCTATGGCGGCACCGGCCTGGGGCTGACCATCGTGCAGCGCCTCGTGGGCCTGATGGGCGGCGAGGTGGGCGTGGAGAGCGAGCCTGGCGTGGGCTCCAGCTTCAGCTTCGAGATCGCACTGCGGCGCGTGGCCGAGCTGACCGAGCAGCCCCTGCCGCAGGCCGTTGCCGCATAGTCCTTTCGGCAGAGTCCGCAGGCGGTCATGACGTAGCGCCGTCACCGCCCCCCGCCACACTGAGGCATCCCTAACTCGCAGGATGCTCCATGTTCAAGAACGTCATTGCACTCGCGGCTGCGCTGCTTTGCGGTGCCGCCTCCGCCACCACCACGTCGCTCGAGCTGAGCAAGGACGGCAGCGGGCAGTGGTCGGCCAGTTTCTCCGCCACCGCGTCGGGCAACAACAGCTTCACGCTGGATCTATCCAGCCTGGGCGCCGGCTGGAGCAACTTCTCGCTGTCCTCGCTGATCGTCACGGCCAACTTCTCCGGCAACCGCGGCTATGACGTGACGGCCGTCACCCTCGACGGCCACACCCTCACACCCACCGTCAACGTCAGCTACCCGGGCCTCTTCGGCGCCGACGTCTGGACCCAGGGCCAGCAAAGCCTCTCGGCCGGCCTGCACACGCTGGCCGTGTCCGGCGACCTGGTCGGAGGCAACGTGGGCTTCACCGGCTCGCTGAGCATCACGGCCCAGCCCGTGCCGGAACCCGAGAGCTACGCGCTGATGCTGGCCGGCCTGGGCTGCATCGCCCTCGCCGCCCGCCGCCGCCTCGGCCGCTGAAGCAGCAGCCCTCTCGACGAGGCCGGCCCTGCGCCGGCCTTGCTCGTGTCAGGGCAGCAGCACGGCACTGCCCGTCAGCAGGCGCGCCTCCAGGTCGCGATGCGCCTGTGTCACGTCGCCCAGCGCGTAGCGCTTGTCGATGCGGATCTTGACCTGCCCGCTGCCGACGACGGCGAACAGCTCGTCGCCCATGGCCTGCGCGCTTTCCAGCGTGGCGATGTGCGTGAACAGCGTGGGCCGTGTCACGTACAGCGAGCCCTTGGCCGCCAGCGTGCCGATATTGACGGGCGGCACCGGCCCCGACGCGCCGCCGAAGCTGGCCAGCAGGCCGAACGGCGCGAGGCTGTTGAGCGAGCCCTCCCAGGTGTCTGCCCCCACCGAGTCGTAGACCACCTTCACGCCACGGCCACCGGTGATCTCGCGCACCTTGGCGGCGAAGTCCTTGTCGCGGCGGTAGTTGATCGCGTGCGAGGCACCGTTCTCCAGGGCAAGGGCGCATTTCTCGTCGCTGCCCGCCGTGCCGATCAACTGCAGGCCCAATGCCTTGGCCCACTGGCAGGCGATCAGCCCGACGCCGCCGGCCGCCGCGTGGAACAGCACGTGATCTCCCGCCTGCAGACCGCCCTGCGGCAGCGTCTTGCGCAGCAGGTACTGCACCGTCAGGCCCTTGAGCATCATGGCTGCGGCTGTCTCGAAGGCGATGCCGTCGGGCAGCTTCAGCACGGCCTTGGCCGGCATCACGCGCGCCGTCGAGTAGGCGCCTGGCGGGTTGCTCGCATAGGCTGCGCGGTCGCCGGCCTTCAGGTGCGTGACGCCCTCGCCCACCGCCTCGACGACGCCCGCCCCCTCCATGCCCAGCCGCGCCGGCAGCGGCAGCGGGTAGGTGCCGTTGCGGTGGTAGACATCGATGTAGTTCAGCCCGCAGGCCTCATGGCGGATGCGGATCTCGCCAGGCCCCGGTGCCCCCACGTCCACGTCCACCAATTTCAGTTGTTCCGGCCCGCCAGGGGCCTCGATGACCGCAGCCTTTTCACTCATCGCGCGTCTCCAGTTGCAAGGTCTTGTATCGTGCCAGCCCTTTGCACACCGTGCCTTCGCTGATGAAGCTGACCCCACGTCTCGCCTTGCTGCTGACCCTGCCGCCACTGCTGTGGGCCGGCAACGCGGTCGTCGGGCGGCTGGTGCGCGACGCCATCCCGCCGATGACGCTGAACGCCGTGCGCTGGGGGCTGGCCTGGCTGCTGCTGGTACCGCTTGCCTGGCCGATGTTGCGCCATCCCGGCGACCTGCTCAAGCGCTGGCGCAGCCTGGCCTGGCTGGGCTTCCTTGGCATGGGTTGCTACAACTCGCTGCAGTACCTGGCGCTGCACACGTCGTCGCCGCTGAACGTCACGCTCATCACAGCCAGCATGCCGGTCTGGATGCTGGGCGTCGGCGCCGTGTTCTACGGCGTGAGGCCAAAACGCAAGCAACTCGCCGGCGCGGTGCTGTCGCTCGTCGGCGTGGCGCTGGTCATCGCACGCGGCAACCCGGCGGCGCTGCTGGCCGTGCATTTCGTGCCGGGCGACCTGCTGATGCTGGTGGCAATCTTCACCTGGGCCATCTACTCGTGGATGCTGGCCCGGGCTGCGCCCGGGCTGCGGCCGGGCGAGAAGCCCGACTGGAACTGGGCCGAGTCGCTGATGTCGCAACTGGTGTTCGGTGTCATGTTCTCCGGTGTCGCGGCCGGCGTGGAACAGGTCGTCGCACCCGCGCCCATCCACTGGAGCCCGACGCTGATTGCCGTGCTGGCCTACGTCGCCGTCGCGCCGTCGCTGATCGCCTACCGCTGCTGGGGTGTCGGCGTAGCCGAGGCCGGGCCCGCGCTGGCGGGCTTCTTCGTCAACCTGACGCCGGTGTTCGCCGCCATCATCTCGGCCGCGCTGCTGGGCCAGGTGCCGGCCTGGTACCACGGCGCTGCCTTCGTGCTGATCGCGGCAGGCATCGTCGTCTCCTCAAGCTGATGCGCGTCCTGCACGCCGACGACCGCCTGGTTGTCATCGACAAACCGGCCGGCCTGCTCAGCGTGCCGGGCCGCACCGAGCCCGACTGCGCCAGCGCCCGCGTGCAGGCGCTCTATGCCGACGCGTTGATCGTCCACCGACTCGACCAGGCCACATCCGGCCTGTTGCTGTTCGCGCGTGGCGCGCAGGCGCAACGCGAGCTGAGCGCGGACTTCGCCGAGCGGCGCGTCGACAAGGTCTACATCGCCGTCGTCGCCGGGCACCTCTTAGGCGAAGGACTCATCGACCTGCCACTGTCCGCCGACTGGCCCAACCGGCCGCGCCAGCAGGTCGACCATGAACACGGCAAGCCGTCGCAGACGCGCTGGCGCGTGCTGGGCCGTGAAGGCCCACACACCCGCGTGCGGCTGGAGCCACTGACCGGCCGCAGCCACCAGCTGCGCGTGCACCTGGCACAGCTCGGCCATGCCATCCTCGGCGACGCGCTGTACGCCGCACCGGACATCGCCGCCGCCAGCCCACGCCTGCTGCTGCACGCCAGCGAACTGCGCGTCGCCGGCCATCACTTCGTCTGCCCACCGGAGTTCTGAACCATGCATCTCTACATCGTCACCGGCAGTTCCCGCGGCCTCGGCGCGGCCCTTGTCGAACAGCTGACCCAGCCGGGCCACACCGTCATCGGCATCGCCCGCAAAAGCAATCCCGCCTTGCAGGCCGAACAGTGGACGCTGGACCTCGCCGACCCGATGCCCGCCGCCGAGCGGCTGCAGGCCTGGCTGCGGGCCAACACCGGCTGGCACAGCGCCACGCTGATCAACAACGCCGCCCTGCTGAGCGCGCCCGGCCCGCTGGCCGCCACCGACCTCGGCGAGCTGTCCGTTGCGCTACGCGTCGGGCTGGAGGCGCCCATGCTGCTGAGCCGCGTCTTCCTCGCCGAGACGGCCGGCGTGCCGGCGCGCCGCATCCTCAACATCTCCTCCGGCCTCGGCCGCCGTGCGATGGCTGGCAGCGCGAGCTACTGCGCCGTCAAGGCCGGGCTGGACCACCTCAGCCGCGCACTGGCGCTGGAGGCGCCCGAAGTCGGCGTCGTATCGCTGGCACCGGGTGTCATCGATACCGACATGCAGGTGCAGTTGCGCGGTGCGGACCTGGCCCGCTTCCCCGAGCGGACGCGCTTCCAGGGCCTGAAGGACGGCGGCCAGCTGCAGACCGCCGAGGCGACCGCGGCGTCCATCATTCAGTTTTTGCGGCGGCCAGACTTCGGAAAAACCGTCATATCGGACATCCGTGACGCTTGAAAATTCTGAGTCGCGCCGGCAGCTTCCTGCTCGTCGCTTCATCAGGAGATCCATCGTGAACCGCATCCTCGCCGTGACCCTGGCCGCCTCGCTGGCCGTCACCCTGCCCGCCCACGACGCCGAAGCCAAGCGCCTGGGCAGCGGCGGCATGAAGCGCAGCGTGCCCACGCAGACCACGCCCAACACCCCGCCTGCCCAGCAGCCCGCTGCGCCTCAGCAAGCCGCGCCGACCAAGCAGGCGACTGCCACGCCGGCAGCTCCCGCCGCCGCACCCAAGCGCTCATGGATGGGTCCGCTCGCCGGCCTGGCTGCCGGCCTCGGCATCGCCGCACTGGCCAGCCATTTCGGCTTCGGCGAGGGCCTGGCCAACATCATGACGATGGTGCTGCTGGGCCTTGTGGCGGTGTTCGTCATCCGCTTCCTGATGCGCCGCTTCGCCAAACCGGCGTCGCCGCAACTGGCCGGCGCTCACGGCATGAACTTCGAAGCCCAGCCGCAGCAGCCGGTCTGGAACGCGCAGCCCACCGCCGCGGCTGCAGCACCTGCCGCGCCTGCCCTGCCCGCTGATTTCGACACCGCCGGCTTCGAGAAGCTCGCCAAGCAGGTGTTCATCCGCCTGCAAGCGGCCAACGACGCCGGCGACCAGGCCGACCTGCGCCGCTTCACGACGCCGCAGATGTACGCCGGCATCCAGCACGACCTGCTGGAACGTGGCAACGGCACCCAGCGTACCGAGGTGCTGCGGCTGGACGCCAGCGTCGTCGACGTGGCGACCGAGAACGGCGAGCAGATCGTCTCCGTGCGCTTCTCGGGCCTCGTGCGCGAAGACAGCCAGCAGGTGGCCGTGGACTTCGATGAAGTCTGGCACCTGGCCAAGGCCGGCGACGGCTGGCTGATCGCCGGCATCCAGCAGACCGCATGACCCACGTCACGGCGGGTTAGCCCCGACCCACACTCCCACGGAAATGGGCGCTTCGAGCGCCCATTCCTCTTTCCGAGACCGCCTCGTGATCCGTCTCCGCCTCAGCGCCCTCGGCATCACCCTGCTGGCGGCGTGCGCCTCCGCGCCACCCGCGCCGGAAGCCACGCCCGTCTCTTCGTGCAAGGCATCCCGCCCATGTCGCAGAGCCTGGCGGCCCAGTTGTTCCGCGCGACCTCACCGCTGGCGGAGGGCCGGCAGCTGACCGACGGCATCGACCCCGTGCCCCGGGCAACCTACGAGCCGCGCACCGGCCGCTAGGCCGTCTTCGAGCACGCCATCGGCGGCAACGAGGTGACCCAGCTCTACCGCCTGCCGCTGGACGAGACCGGCGCCCAGCCCGTGCTGCTGACGCCCCCCCAACGAGCGCCATGCGACGAATGCCTGGTTGCGCAAGAGCGGCCAGCTGATCTACGCCGCCGTACCCATCGACCGCACGGCCCAGGGCGGCACGCGCAGCAGGATCACGACGACGCTGTGACTGATGGACCCCGAGAAGCCCGAAGCCCAACGCAAGCTGGCCGAACTGGACGGCGGCGGCTGGAGCGCCAGCCGGGTGTCGCCCGACGAGCGCCTCGTCGCGCTGACGCGCTACCTGTCAGCCAACGAGTCGCAGGTCTGGATGCTGGACCTGAGCAGCGGCGTGCCCAGGCAGGTTGCGCCGGCCGCAGGCAGCCCGGAGTCCAAGGCGACCTACGCGCCCGCCGGCTGGGCGCCGGACGACCGCACGCTGTGGATCACCACCAACCGCGCCGGCGAGTTCCGCGAGCTGGCGCGACTGGACCTGGCAGGCCCGAATCCAGGCCGCATCGACCTCGTCAGCAGCCACATCCCCTGGGACGTCAACGGCGTCACACTGACCGCGGACAGCAGCAAGCCGGCTGCCCGGTTCAACGTCGACGGCCGGGAGGAGCTGCATTTCTTCGACGCCGCCACGGCCAGGGAACTGCCGACACCGCAGCTACCGGCAGGCAGCGTCGGCACCGCCCACTACGACACGGCCCACGGCGAGCTGGCCTTCACGGTCAGCAACGCCCAGGGCCCGGGCCAGGCCGTTGTTCGTCGTGCAGGGCAGGAACGACCCGCGTGTGCCCTACACCGGGGCCGAGCAGATCGTCGCCAAGGTCCGCGAGAGCGGCACGCCGGTCTGGTACCTGCGCGCCGAGAACGAAGGCCATGGCTTCCAGAAGAAGGAGAACCAGGACTACCAGGACTACGCAACGGTCCTGTTCATGCAGCAGACGGTGCTGAAGTAGCCCGGCCGTAGGCGAGCGGCATCGGCCAGTCGGCCGGTGTCGGCTTGCCACCGGACCACAGGCGGGCGTTGATCCAGCCGCCGTGGCCGACCGCCAGCACGCACTGCGGCTGCCACGCGGCGGCGCGGGTGATCAGCTGAGACAGTGACTCACCGCCGTCGAACGCGAAGCCGCCGAAGTCGGCCATCCAGCGGTCGAACTCCTGCTGCGAGATGTCGCGCCATGAGCGCCCGTCCCAGGCGCCGAAGTCCATCTCGGCCAGCGTGGCATCGACGCGCCAGCGAAAGCCCCAGCCCTGCAGCCAACGCCCTACGTCGGCCGCACGCGCCAGCGGCGACGTGACGACGTCGCGCGGCAGCCCGTGGCGACGAGCGTGGGCGCGGATGCGGTGTGCCAGGCGCTTCGCCTTGCGCGGGTCCACCGGCAGGTCCGTGCGCCCGCCGATGCAGCGCCCCTCGGCGCCTTGCGGCTTCGGATGCCGCCAGATCGTGAACATCAGAACGAGGCCGTGAAGGCCAGCAGCACGGCGATCTCTGCGAGTTGCTCGGTGGCGCCCAGGCCGTCACCCGTGTAGCCGCTCAGGCGGCACTGCAGCCACTGGCGCATCACGAAGGCCGCAAACGCGGCCGCCACGACCGCCGTGGCCAGCTTGGGCACGTGGACGCCCGCCACCGTCAACGCGGCCAGCAGCAGCGCACACCAGCCGATAGCGATGACGAAGTTGTGCAGCGCGACGGCCAGCGCCAACGGCTTGGCCTTGGCATGCTCGACATCGCCGCCGTACGGAAGGCTGACCATGACGCCCACCGCCGCCGCCCGCGCCAGTGCATGGCTGGCCAGCAGCGCCGCCACGGCGCCCAGCATCGGCCGCGTCGCCAGCACGGCCAGCAGCGCGGCGCGCAGCAGCAACGACAGGCCCAGCGCCAGCGCACCGTAGCTGCCGATGCGCGAGTCCTTCATGATGGCCAGCGCCTTGTCGCGCGGCACGACGCCGCCCAGCGCGTCGAAGGTGTCGGCCAGGCCGTCCTCGTGGAAGCCGCCCGTCAGCGCGACCGTCGCCGCCAGCGCCAGCACGGCTGCCACCCAGGCCGGCCACAGCTGCGCCGCGCCCACCAGCACCGCCGCGCCAACCGCGCCAACCAGCGTGCCGACCAGCGGGAAGTGCCGCACGCAGTCGTTCAGCCACGCCGGCTCGAAGCGCCGCAGCCGCACCGGCAGCCGCGTCAGGAACTGCAGCGCGACGAGGAACAGCCGCATGCTCAGTCGCGGTTGCTGACGCCGGCGCTCTCGAAGCTGGCCATGTCGGCCAGCAGCGCGCAGGCGGCGGGCAGCAGCGGCCAGGCCAATGCCGCGCCGCTGCCTTCGCCCAGGCGCAGGTCCAGATCCAGCAGCGGGCGGGCACCCAGTTGCTGCAGCCAGCGCGCATGCGGCCCTTCGGCCGAGCAATGTGCGAACACGCAGGCCGCCAGCACGCCCGGGCGCAGCGCCTCGGCCAGTGCAACGGCCGCAGTCGTGATGAAGCCGTCGACGACGACGACGCGGCGCTGTGCGGCCGCGGCAATGACGCTGCCGGCCATCGTGACGATCTCGAAGCCGCCCAGCGCCGCAGCGATCTGCAGCGGCGCCTGCGCGCCGGCGTTGACGGCCAATGCCTCGCCCAGCACGGCCAGCTTGCGCGCCACGCCGGCGTCGTCCAGCCCCGTGCCACGGCCCACGCAGTCAACCAGCGGCAGGCCTGTCAGCCGCTGCATCAGCAGGCTGGCAGAAGACGTGTTGCCGATGCCCATCTCGCCCAGCAACAGCGCGTTGCCCGGCAGCCGCTCGACGAGGGCCATGCCGTTGCGCAGCGCGCGCCCGGCCTGCTCGCCCGTCATGGCCGGGCCGATGCTGGCGTCGGCGGTACCCGGCGCGATGCGCAGGTCCACGGCGCCGTCGGCCAGAGGCGCATCGACGCCGCAGTCCGCGATCGTCAGCGCCAGGCCCTGCTGGCGCGCCAGCACCGACACGGCAGCACCACCGGCCAGCATGTTGGCCACCATCTGCGGCGTGACTTCGCGCGGATAGGCCGACACGCCGCGCCGCGACAGGCCGTGATCGGCCGCAAAGACGACCAGCTGCGGCTCTCGCAGCGCGGGCCGTTCGACGCCCTGGATCAACGCCAGCTGCAACGCCAGCGCCTCGACTCGGCCCAGCGCGCCCAGGGGCTTGGTCTTGTGATCGATGGCGTGCTGCACACGCGCGGCAAGGCCGGGCTCGGCGAGCACCGGCAGTTCAGAAAAGTTCATGGGGGTCAGCCGACGAGGTTGGCCAGACTCAAAAGGGCGAGGAGCAGCATCCACAGCACGACCGAGCGCCACACCAGGCCCACGACGCTCTGCAGGTGGGCCAGCTGCGGCAGCGCGCCGGCCGTGGAGCCGGCGGCGCCGGTGGCTTCGGGCTCGGAGCCGGCGTCGAAGGTGCGGCTGCGGTCCGGCGTGATGCCCGGCGCCGCGGCGCCACCAAGCTGCAGGCCCACGGCACCGGCGGCGGACGCGAGGATGATGCCTTCGTTGGGATGCAGCCACAGCGAGGCGTCGCGACGCCAGGCGTTCACGGCTTCCTCGAAGTTGCCAACGATGGCGAAGCCTGTGGCCGTCAGCCGCGCGGGCACGTGGTCGATCCAGACGAAGGCCTGACGCGACAGCGCCAGCAGACGCGCGTTGGTGGGCGCGTCCAGCGTGCGGCTCTTGAAGGCCCAGTAGCGGCTGGCGAACTCGGCCATGCGATAGACCACCGCGCCGGCCGGGCCCAGGCCGATCGTCGAGCAGACGATGAACCAGAAGAACACGCCGAAGACGTGGCGGTGCGCGGCCAGCAGCGAATGCTCGATGACGTGGCGGATCAGCTCCGTGCGCGGCAACTCGCTGGCGTCGAGGTGGCGCCAGTCGGCCAGCAGCTGGCGCGCGGTCAGGTCGTCGCCTCGCTCCAGCGCGTCGCGGATGTCGGTGAAGTAGTGGCTGAACTGCCGGAAGCCCAGCGTCAGGTAGAGCACGAGGACGTTCAGCGCCAGCGCCAGCAGCAGGCTGAAGTGGCGCAGCGCCCAATAAGCCAGCGTCAGCGCAAGGCCGGGCACGATGACCGTGATGATCCAGACGATGACCGCGTGGTGCTCGCCACCGGCATCGAAGTTGCGCCCCGTCCAGCGCACCCAGTTGATGACCGACTGGTGCACACGGTTGCCATGCCTCAGGGGCTTGAGTTGTTCACACAACAGGGCCAGCAGCACCGCGAAGAAATTCATGGGCCGGGATGATAGTGGCGCCGTCAGGCCTCGCTGAGCAGTCGGTAGAGGTTGCGCAACATCGCGGCCGTCGCGCCCCAGATGAAGTACTCGCGTTCCGGCCCCGGCCACGGCATGGACAGGAAGCGGCGCTCCGTGCCGCCGAACTCGAAACGGTGGTGGCGATGGTGGGCGGGGTTCATCAGGAAGGCCAGCGGCACCTCGAAGGCCTCGGCCACCTCGAAGCTGTCCAGCGTCAACGTGAAGCCCGGCTCGACGAGCGCGACGACCGGCGTGACCTGGAAGGCCGTCACCGTCGAGTAGACGGGCAACTGGCCGATGACACGGATGAAATCGCGCGGCAGGCCGATTTCTTCCTCGGTCTCGCGCAGCGCGGTGGCGACGGGGCCGTCGTCCTCCGGCTCGACACGACCGCCGGGGAAGCTGATCTGACCGGCGTGGTCGCGCAGGTGGTCGGTGCGGCGGGTCAGCAGCAGCGTCAGGCCTTCGTCGCGCCGCACCAACGGCACGAGGACGGCGGCGCCGGCGGGCTCGCGGTTGGTGAACAGGCCGCCGTCACCGACGAACTCGGGGGACCAGTTTGACAGCGCCGCGAGCCGGGCACGGATGGCTTCGGCGGTGAGCGCCTCGGGCTGCACCGCCGGCAGGTGGTCGTCGATGCTCGTGACCGGCACGAGCTGGGGCTGGGTGATGACGGGACGGGTCATGCGGTGCGAAAAAACAAAAGCCGCCGAGAGCGTAGCTCCTGGCGGCTTTGGCGGTGGGAACCGGCTGATTAGGCCAGCTTCTCCTTGATACGCGCCGACTTGCCCGAACGCTGGCGGAGGTAGTACAGCTTGGCGCGGCGGACGTCACCGCGGCGCTTGACTTCGATCGAGGCGATCAGGGGGCTGTACAGCTGGAACGTACGCTCGACGCCTTCGCCGCTGGAGATCTTGCGGACGATGAAGCTGCTGTTCAGGCCGCGGTTGCGCTTGGCGATGACGACGCCTTCGTAGGCCTGCACGCGCTTGCGGGTGCCTTCAACGACGTTCACGCTGACGATCACGGTGTCGCCGGGGGCGAAGGCCGGGATGGTCTTGTTCAGGCGAGCAATTTCTTCTTGCTCAAGAGTTTGGATCAGGTTCATCTGTACTCCTGGGATCTTGGCGGAGCGCTATTTATCGGGATGTTTGCAGCCGCGAATCCGAAAATTCATCAGCCACTCGACCCGCCAGAGGATCGGACAGCCAGCTAATATAGCCTGAATTGCGGGTTTTGCCTAGAGCTTGGCCAGGAAAGCCTCGTCGGCCTTGCTGAGCCGGCCCGCGGCGCGAGCGGCGGCGATGAGCTCGGGGCGGCGCGCGGCGGTCAGCGCCAGCGAGCGCTCGCGACGCCAACGCCTGATGTCGGCATGGTGGCCGGACATCAGCACGGCCGGTACGTCGCGGCCATCGGGTAGCGTCTCGGGGCGGCTGTAGTGCGGACAGTCCAGCAGGCCGTCGGAGAAACTGTCCTGCTGGTGCGACTGCGCATCGCCCAGCACGCCGTCCTGCAGTCGGGCGACCGCGTCCAGCAGCGCCAGCGCCGGCAGCTCGCCGCCGGACAGCACGAAGTCGCCCAGGCTCAGCTCCAGCGTCACGTGACGGTCGAGCACGCGCTGATCGATGCCTTCGTAGCGGCCGCACAGCAGGATGGCGCCGGGACCGGCGGCCAGCTGCTGCACGAGTGGCTGGTCGATGCGGTCGCCGGTGGGCGTGAAGTGGATGACGACCGGCTCAGCCTCGCCGCGGTCGGCTTTGGCGGCGGCCAGCGCCTTCTCCAACGGCTCCACCAGCATGACCATGCCGGGACCACCACCGTAGGGCCGGTCGTCGACGCGGCGATAGTTGTCGTCGGCGAAATCGCGCAGCGGCCAGAAGCGCACGTCGACCTGGCGACTCTCGAAGGCGCGCCGCGTGACGCCATGCGTCAGGTGCGGCGCGAACAGCTCCGGGAAGATCGTCAGGATGTCGAAGCGCATGGAGCCCCGGCTCAGAAGTCCAGACCCCAGTCGACCGTGATGCGCCTGGCTTCGAGGCTCACGTCGTCAACGAAGGCACCGACGAACGGGATCAGCCGCTCCTGGTCGGGCTTGGCCGGTTCTTCCACGCCGGGCGGCAGGATGCGCAGCACGGCGTGCGGGCCGGTGTCGATGAGGCCGATGACACGACCCAGCGGCTGGTTCTCGCGGTTGACGACGTCCAGGCCGATCAGGTCGACCCAGTAGTACTCGCCATCGGGCGTGCGCGGGAAGTCACTGCGGGGGACGTAGATCTCATGGCCGCGCAGCGCCTCGGCAGCGTTGCGGTCGTCCACGCCATCGACCATCGCAACGATGCCCTCGCCCTGCTCGCGCACCGAACGCACGGCCAGCTGCGCCTGACCCGGCTTGGGGCCGGTGGACTTGAGGTACCAGCGCTTGGCGCTGAACAGCGCATCGGCGTCGGTCGAATAGGCCTGCACCTTCAGGCCGCCCTTGATGCCCCAGGCATCCAGGATTCGGCCGACCGGCACGAGATCCTCAGGCCAGGATTCACCAGAAGGCGCCGAAGCGCCCCTGGAAGCAAAAGACGGCGCCGAGGCGCCGTCTTGCTGAGGCTTGTTGCCTGCCACGCCGAACTTAGGCGGCAGCGACGGCGGCCTTCTTGGCGTCGTCAACCAGGCGGGCCACGGTGGGCGACAGCTGAGCGCCGACACCGATCCAGTAGCTGACGCGGTCCTGCGCCACGCGCAGCTTTTCTGCAGCGCCGGCGGCGATGGGGTTGTAGAAGCCGACGCGCTCGATGAAGCGGCCGTCACGGCGTTGCTGGCTGTTGGCAACGACGATGTTGTAGAAGGGGCGCTTCTTGGAACCGCCGCGAGCGAGACGAATGACAACCATGATGTTTCCTAAAAATTGGGCGACCACCGCACGAGGAGACACTCAGGGCGAGCAAGTCGGATAGCAGGAACCCCCTGCGAGGGGCTGGCCTCCGTAGATACGCCGCAGCCCCTTGCAGAGCAGCGACCGGCGCCAAAACCGCGCATTATAAACTCGATCGGATTCGATCCGGACCACTATGTCACACCCTGCCTCCGCCTCGCCCCTGACGCTGCGCCCCAGCACCGACGCCGACCTGCCTGCCATCCAGGCCATCTACGCCCAGGCCGTGCTGGAAGGCACCGGCACCTTCGAGACCGAAGTGCCCGACGTCGAGGAAATGGGGCGCCGCCGCGCCGAGGTGCTCGGCCGCCACCTCCCCTGGCTGGTCGCCGAGCGCGACGGCGAGATCCTGGGCTACGCCTACGCCAACTACTTCCGCCCTCGCCTGGCCTACCGTTTCTGTGTCGAGGACTCCATCTATCTCGCCCCTGCCGCCCAGGGCCAGGGCGTGGGCCGACTGCTGCTGGCCGAGCTGATGGCCCGCTGCGAGGCGGCCGGTGCGCGCCAGATGCTGGCCGTCATCGGTGATGCCGACAACGCCGGCTCCATCGGCGTGCACACGGCGCTGGGCTTTCAGCACACCGGCGTGCTGAAAAGTGCTGGCTGGAAGTTCGGCCGCTGGCTGGACGTCGTGCTGATGCGGCGCCCGCTGGGCCTGGGCGACGGCGTCGCGGCGGAATGAACGGCGCCATCAAACATAAGGCCGTCGCCACCTGGCTGGCCCTGACCGTAGGCGTCTTCGGACTGCACCGCTTCTACCTGCACGGCCTGAAGGACCGCTGGGGCTGGCTGTTCCCGCTGCCGACATTGCTCGGCCTGATCGGCGTGCAGCGCATGGACTCGCTGGGACAGGACGACCGCCTGGCCTGGTTGTTGATCCCGCTGCTGGGCGCGAGCCTGGTCGCGGCGCTGCTGGGCGGCATCGTCTACGGCCTGACGCCGGACGAGCGCTGGAACCAGCGCTTCAACGCCGGCCAGCCCGCATCGACTGGCGGCTGGGCCGCGATCATCGGCGTCGTGCTGTGCGTCTTCATCGGCGGCATCACGCTGATGTCGACCATCGCCTTCAGCGCGCAACGATATTTCGAATCCCAGGCCGACGGCCCCTGAGCTGCCGCGCATCCCGTGCGCGGCCCCGCGTCGCCGGACCGGAACGGATCAATACAGCGTGAAGCTGATCCAGTAGCAGATGCCGGCCACGACCGCCGCGGCGGGGATCGTGAAGATCCACGCCCAGACGATGGTGCCCGCCACACCCCAGCGCACGGCCGAAGCGCGCTGCACCGAGCCCACGCCGACGATGGCACCGGTGATGGTGTGCGTCGTCGACACCGGCACGCCCAGCGCCGTTGCGACGAACAGCGTGATCGCACCGCCGGTCTCGGCGCAGAAGCCGCCGACCGGCTTGAGCTTGGTGATGCGCTGGCCCATCGTCTGCACGATGCGCCAGCCACCGAACATCGTGCCCATGCCGATGGCGATGTAGCAAGCGAAGATGACCCAGGTCGGCGGCGACTTGTCGCCGACCGAGACCATGCCCGCGGCGATCAGCAGCATCCAGATCAGGCCGATGGTCTTCTGCGCGTCGTTGCCACCATGGCCCAGGCTGTAAAGCCCGGCCGACACGAGCTGCAGGCGGCGGAACCACCGGTCCACGCGCAGCGGCGACGTGTTGCGGCATATCCACGCGACCAGCACCATCATCAGCGAGCCCAGCACATAGCCCAGCAGCGGCGAGATGACGATGAAGGCCACCGTCTTCCAGATGCCCGCGCCAACCAGTGCATCCGGCCCGGCCTTGGCGATCACGGCACCGACGATGCCGCCGATCAGCGCATGCGAGGAACTCGACGGGATGCCCCGCCACCAGGTGATGAAGTTCCACGCGATGGCGCCCATCAGCGCACCGAAGACGACGTGGTGGTCGACGACGCCGGGCTCGACGATGCCCTTGCCCACAGTGGCGGCCACCTTGAGCTGGAAGATCGCGATGGCAACGACGTTGAAGAAAGCGGCGAACAGCACGGCCTGCTGGGGCTTCAGCACGCCGGTCGAGACGACGGTGGCTATCGAGTTGGCGGCATCGTGGAAGCCGTTCATGAAGTCGAACAGCAGCGCCAGCACGACGAGCAGGGCCACCACCCAGAAGGCGATCTCAGCGGATGCCATGGGGGCGCCGGATCAGGAGTTCTCGAGGACGATGCCCTCGATCAGGTTGGCGACGTCCTCGCAACGGTCGGAGATGGATTCGAGCTGCTCGTAGATGGCCTTGAGCTTGATGAGTTCGCGCACATCGGCCTCCTCGCGGAACAGGCGCGACATGGCCGAGCGCATGACGCGGTCGGCATCGGACTCCAGGCGGTCAATCTCCTCGCAGGTCTTGATCGCCGCCTCGGTCGTGGCCGGCTTGCTGAGGTGAGGCAGCAGCGTCACGGCGTGCTGCACGCGCTCGCAGCAGCGCACCGACAGCGTGGCCAGCTGCAGCACCTGCTCGGGCACGGCACGCACGTCGTACAACGACAGCGTCTCGGACGAGTCCTGCAGCAGGTCGACGATGTCGTCCATGGCATTGATGAGGCCGTGGATCTGCTCGCGGTCGATGGGCGTGATGAAGGTGCGGTGCAGCAGGCGATTCACCTCGGCCGTCACTCGGTCGGCAGCGTGCTCGGCCTTGTCGACGGCGTCCGCGTACTGCTGGCGCTGCGCCGGATCTGCATAGTTCTCGATCATCAGCAGGAAGGCGCGTGCACCCTCCGCGATGAAGGCGGCGTGCTCGTTGAACAGCTCAAAAAAATTGCCCTCGCGGGGCAGCAGCTTCCCAAACAGCATGGGCGTCCTTGGATTTCTGGAAGGCGCGCAGTTTACCGGGGCTTGTCACCGAATCGTCATCAGGCCGACGCAAACCGGCGGCAACACCACCACCCGCTCAGCCCGGCAAGGCGACGAACAGCAGCCCGTAACCCAGCGCGGCCGCGACGCACAGCGCGGGAATCGCATAGACATGGAACAGCAGCCAGGCCCGGCGATCGCCCGACAGCCGCAGCGCGATCAGGTTGGCCAGGGAGCCGACCATCAGCCCGAAACCGCCGATGTTCACGCCATAGGCCAGCACCCGCCAATCCCCGGTGTACTCGGCCAGCGCGATAGCGGCCGGTACGTTGCTGACGAGCTGACTCGCGCCAATGGCCGCGAAGAAAAGATGCGCCGGCCGCTCCAGTTGCAGCGCGAGCATGGCGTGACGCACCGCGTCGAGCCCGGCCAGCAGGCGCAGGTCGATGAACATCAGCACGAAGACCAGCAGCAGCCCCCAGTCCAGGCGCGCCAGCACGGCGGGCCGCACGACCATGAACACCGCCAGCACTGCGGCGGCGGCCCAGCCGGCGTGATGCAGATCGGTGGCCGCCAGGAACGGCAGGTACAGCCCCAGCGACACCGCCAGCAGGCCGCGATGCAGCGGCAACGGCGCAGCCTCGTCATGCACCTGGATGGGCCGGCCAGGGAACACGAGTGCCGTCAGCAGCAGCAGCAGCGCCATCAGCGCCATCACAAGCGGCAGCAGATGCCAGACAAACACGCCGAACGGCACCTTGGCAAGCTGCCAGAGAAACAGGTTCTGCGGGTTACCGATCGGCGTCAGCGCCGAGCCGACGTTCACCGCCAGCGCCTCGAAAACGATCAACGGTGTCGCCTGCAGACGGGCGAGCCGGCACACACCCAGTGTCAGCGGTACGACAACGAACAGAGCCACGTCGTTCGTCAACACCGTGGACAACAACGCCGCCGCCGATACCAGCACCAGCGCAGCGGCCCGCTCGGTGGCCATCGCCGCCACCAGGGCATGGCCCAGCCGGTTCAGCGCTCCGCTGAGCTCCAGCCCCTGGGTCAGCGCCAGCAGGCCGGTCAGCGCGGCCATCGTTGGCCAGTCGACCAGCGCGGCATAGGTCGGGATGCGACTCGGCGCCACCGCACTGAGCACCAGCAGCCCCAGCAGCAGGACCTGGAAGAAACGGTCCTCGCGCAGCCCTCGGCCCACCCGGCGAAGCGTGTCGATCATCGAGGGGCGCAGGCTTTCGCGAGACAAGAGAGCATGGAATGGGCCCAGCCGGGCGTCAGAGCGACAACGGCCCCAGGCGCTCAATGCGCTGCTGTTGCCACACCTCGCCCACGGCGAGCGCGGTCAGATGGGGCGCGATCTCCAGCAGCGGGTGCAGCACGAAGGCGCGCTCGCCCAGGCGCGGATGCGGCAGCGTCAGCCTCGGCGTGTCGAGCACGACATCGGCGTAGAGCAGCAGGTCCAGGTCCAGCGTGCGCGGCGCGTTGCGGTAGGGACGCTCGCGGCCATGCGCCTGCTCGATCGCCTGCAGCGCATCCAGCAATTCGATGGGCGACAGCGCCGTGTCCAGAGCGACGACGGCGTTCAGGAAGTCTGGCCCTGCCGCATCGACAGGCGCGCTGCGCCAGACGCTGGACAGCGCAGCGACGTGCGTGCCCGGCAGCGCGGCCATGCGCAGCGCGGCCAGCGTCAGCGTCGCGGAAAGGTCGGCACCGAGGTTGGCACCGAGGCCGACGTAGGCGCGCGAGCTCACTCGGCTGCGGGCGCCGGTGCGCCAGCGCCCTCCCCGCCACCACCGGGCTTGCGGCGACGGCGGCGGCGCTTCTTCGCAGGGGCATCGACGACCGTGTCGGCCTCGTCGTCGGCCGGCGCCTCGGCTTCGGCCGACGGACGCGGCGCGCGCACCACGCGTGGCTGCTTCTGCTGCGATGCGCGGGCGTCGGCCAGCAGGGCCTGGCGGTCGTCGTCGCTGCCGAGGGCAAAGTCTTCCCACCAGTCGGCCAGCGCCGGGTCGATCTCACCGGCGTCGGCCCGCAGGCGCAGGAAGTCGAAGCCGGCGCGGTAGCGCGGCTGTTCGATGAGGCTGAAGACACCCGAGCCGGTGCGGCGCTCGAAGCGGGTCTGCATCATCCAGATCTCGCGCATGTCGGCCGCCAGCTTGCCGCGGCCGGAGATATCGCCGATGCGGGCATCGAAGACGGCGTCGATGGCCTGGGCCAGCGCCGGCACGGGCGGCTCGCCGCCGTTGCGGATCTTGGTCCAGCGGTCCAGCACCTCGTGCCACAGCATGCAGGCCAGCATGAAGCTGGGGCTGACGCCGCGGCCTTCCTTGACACGGCGGTCCGTGTCCTCGAACGCCTGGGTGACAAACTTGCCGCGCACGCCGTCGGGCAGGTCACCGGTCTCGGTCAGCATGGCGTCCAGCACGGCAAACACGCCCCGGCCGAGGCCCAGCTTCTTCAGCTGTGCGATGCTGGCCAGCGAGTGGCCGGTCTGCAGCAGCTTGATCATCTCGTCGAACAAGCGCGAGGCCGGCACATTGGCCAGCAGCGCGGCCGAGGCCTTGACCGGCGCCAACGTGCTGGGCTCCAGCGTGAAGCCCAGCTTGGCCGCAAAGCGCACGGCACGGATGATGCGGACCGGGTCCTCGCGGTAGCGGGTCTCGGGGTCGCCGATCATGCGCAGCAGCTTGGACTTGGCGTCAGCCAGGCCGCCGTGGTAGTCCACGACGAGTCGGCGCTGCGGGTCGTAGTACATCGCGTTGACGGTGAAGTCGCGGCGCGCCGCGTCCTCGACCTGCGGGCCCCAGACGTTGTCGCGCAACACGCGGCCGCTGGCATCGACGGCGTGGGCCTTGCCCTGCAGCTCGGACTTGGATGTCTTCTCGTTGCCGGCAACGGTCTCGGTAGCGGCGGTGGGCAGCGCGCGGAAGGTCGACACCTCGATGACTTCGTGCTCGCGACCACGGCCGTAGACAACGTGCACGATCTCGAAACGCCGGCCGATGATGAAGGCGCGGCGGAACAGGCCCTTGACCTGCTGGGGCGTCGCGTTGGTGGCAACGTCGAAGTCCTTGGGCCGCACGCCCAGCAGCAGATCGCGCACGGCACCACCGACGATGTAAGCCTCGAAGCCGGCGTCGGTCAGTGTCTTGACGACCTTGACGGCCCGCTCGTCGAGCAGGTCGGGGTCGATGCCATGCACGTCGGCGGGAATCTCGACGCGTTTGCCCAGCGGGCTGGCCTTCTTGCCGGTGGCTGCGGCGGGCTTGCCGAGCAGCTTGTCGATGAACTTCTTGATCATGCGAAGAGTTGCAACTGGGGCCAGCCGCGCTCCGTGGCGATCTTGGCGAGGGACGGGCTGGGATTGGTCGCCACCGGGTGGCTGACTCGCTCGAGCAGCGGGAGGTCGTTGGTCGAGTCGCTATAGAAGGTGACTCGATCGAACCCGGCCGATTGTGCCCCCAGGCTCTGCAGCCAGGCGTCGACGCGATCGATCTTGCCCTCGCGGAAGCTGGGCACGCCGCGGATTGCACCGGTGTAGCGCCCTTGCTCGTCACGCTCCAGCTGGACGGCGATCAGATGCTCGATACCGAAGGCTTCGGCAAACGGCGCGGTGACGAACTCGTTGGTGGCCGTGACCAGCGCGATCAGGTCGCCGGCCGCGCGGTGTTTCTCGACCAGCGCCATCGCTTCGGGATGCAGCGCCGGCTTGCCGATTTGCTCCATGAACCGCTCGCGCATCGCCAGCGCCTCGTCCAGCGGCCGGCCGCGCCAGGCGGAGGTCGCGAACTCGACGTAGGCCGGCAGGTCCAGTGTGCCGGCGTTGTACTGGGCAAAGAACTCGTCATTGCGACGCCCCCAGGCCTCGCTATCCGCCCAACCGACCTCGACCATGAAGGCGCCGAAGGAATGGTCGGAATCCACCGGGATCAACGTCCCGTCCAGGTCAAACAGCGTGAGATTCATAAAATGGGGTCAGAGTCTATTTTCTTTTCGCCGGTCTCGTCGGCCAGCATGGCCTTCAGCAACGGCAGGGTCAGCGATCGCTTGCTGGCCATGGCGAATTCATCCAGCCGCTCCAGCAGAGACATCAAGCCCTTGAGGTTGCGCTCGAAGCGGGTCAGCAGGTAGGACAGCACCTCGTCACCCAGCAACAGGCCGCGGCGGTCGGCCTCGCGGCGTAGCACGGCGCGCATTTCGGCTTCGCGCAGCGGCGTGAGCTGGAAGCTTGGGCCCCAGCCGAGGCGGGTGCGCAGGTCTTCGCGGACGTTCAGGTCGACGGCGGGCGCATCGGCCGTCGCGACGACGGTGTAGCCCTGCCCCGCCGACGCCACGAACAGCGCGAACGCCGCGTGCTGCTGGCCGGCATCGAAGCGCTGGCAGTCGTCCAGCAGCAGCAGGCTCTCGTGGGCGGGCAGCTCCCACGGCAAGGCGGTATCGGCGTCGTACCAGGCAACGCGCTGGCCGGCGGCCTGCCAGCGTTCCGCCAGCGCCTGCAGCAGATGCGTCTTGCCGGAGCCAGTCGGCCCCCACAGCAGCACGGGCGGATCAGCCGGCATCAGGCCCAGCAGGTAGGCCAGCGCCTCGGCATTGGCGCCGGGCAGGAAGTTGTCGAAGCTGTGCGCGGGCGGCGCCAGCAATGCGAGCGGGATCTGCCTCATCAACGGAACAGAGAACTTGCGAGATAGGCCCGATGCAGGCGACGCACTGCGACGGCCGCCACGGCGGACAGCGGCAGCGCGATCAGCACGCCGACAAAGCCCAGCAGATGGCCGAAGGCCAGCAGCGCGAAGATGACCATCAGCGGGCTCATGCCGATGCGCTCGCCGACAAAGCGCGGCGTCAGCACGAAGCCCTCCAGCAACTGGCCGATGCCGAAGACGATGGCCACCGCGATGAAACCGTAGAAGCTGGCGAATTGCAGCAAGCCGGCCAGCAACGCCAGCAGCAGGCCCACGCCGAAGCCCAGGTAGGGGATGAAGACGGCCAGCCCCGTGAAGACGCCGATGGGCAACGCCAGGTCGAAGCGGGCAAGCATCAGGCCCACGCTGTAGTAGATGGCCAGCGCACCCATAACGAGCAACTGGCCGCGCAGGTACTGCCCCAGCGTCTGGTGGCATTCGTCGAGGAAGCTGCCGACCGAGTCGCGCGCCGCCAGCGGCACGAGGGCGCGCATGCGCTCGACGAGGCTGGGCCAGTCGGCCAGCAGGTAGAACAGCACGACGGGCAGCAGCACCGCGTTTCCAATGAAGGTGAGCAGGAAGCTGCCGCCGATGCGCGCCGAACTGAGAGCCGTGGCGAGCCAGTCCTCGAGGTTGGCGTCCAGGTACTTCAGCACGAAGGCCTTGATGCTGGCCGGGTCCAACTGCATGTAGACGCCGTACTCGGCCAGCCAGGGCGAGAGCTTGTCGTTGGCCTGCTTGGCCAGCACCGGGATCTGCTCGCGCAACGCCGGCAATTCCTTGCTGAGGATGGGCAGGACCAGCAGCAGCAGCGCCAGCAGCGCGGTGCCGAACAGCAGCTCGACCACCAGCACCGCCAGCGACCGCGGCACGCGCCGGTCCACCAGCACCTGCACGGCCGGGGCCAGCGCGTAGGCCAGCACCAGCGCCGCGATGAACGGCGCCAGCACGGGCGACAACAGCCACAGCAGCAGCGCCAGCCCGAAGGCGACGCCGCCCCAGGCCAGTGCGGTGCGTTGGTGCTTGCTGAGCTTCATCGTCATGAGGTGGGCGCGAGGGCGCGGATTGTCACTGAAGCGGCGGGGTTCGCTGATCGAGCAGCGAGGCCAGGCGCTCACGCAGCGCCGCGGCGTCGGGCGCATCGCCGCACTCGGCGAGGTAGAAGGCCAGGTCTTCGGCTGCGGCAGCATGCGCGCCCAGAGATTCCAGCACCAAGCCGCGGTCGCGCCGCTCGGCGGCGTCTCCGGGCAGAAGCACGACCAGGCGCTGCTGCACCGCCAGCAGTCGCACCCAGTCGCGCGCGGCGAAGTGCACTTCCTTCAGATTGCGCAGCATGCGGGCCAGGATCTGGCGCTTGGTCGCGGCGCGCAGGAAAAACTCCAACGGCAGCTCCAGGTCGTCCGGCAGGCCGCTGCCGTGGCGGTAGACGGCCAGCAGCTCGTCCAGCCGCGCGGGCGACAGCGCCTCGCCGGTGAAGGGGTCGATGACCGCCTCTCCCAGCCCCACGCGGCATTTGACGAGGAAATGCCCCGGAAAAGCCACGCCCGCCATGCGCAGCCCGGCCTGCTCGCCCAGCTCCAGCAGCAGCACGGCCAGCGTGATCGGGATGCCGCGGCGCGTCTCCAGCACGCGGTGGACGAAGCTGTTGTCCGCCGCGTAGTAGTTGTTCAGGTTGCCGGCAAACCCCAGCTCGCCGTGGAAGAAGCGCGTCAGCGACCGCAGCCGCTCAGGCGGCGGCGTCTCGGGCACGAGGCGCTCGCGCAGCCGGCGCGCCAGGCCATCCACCTGGGCCAGCACGGCTTGCACGTCCAGCTGCGGGTGTTCGTCATGGGCCAGGCTGACGGCGGCTTCGAGCAGGTTGAGGCTGTCGTCGTCCGCCACCAGCGTGGCGAAGTAGTCCAGCGGGGTCGGCGCCGCGAACTTCATCAGCTGGGACGCCCCAGCGCCCTGGGCCGCAAGCCGGCCAGCAGCAGCACCGCGAAATAGACGGCGGCGCTGGCGGCCAGGCTGCCGGCCATGAAGAGCGCTCGCTGGAACTCATGCGCACCGAGGGCAATCCAGTCCAGCCGCGTCGCCAGTTGCCACTGCAGCAGGCCCATCGCCACACAGCCCAGCGCCACGCGCAAGGCAAAGCGCACCCAGCCCGGCTCCGGGCGGTAACTACCGAGCTTTCTCAGCCCCCACAGCAGCCAGCTGGCATTGACCAACGCACCCAAGCCGATGGACAACGCCAGGCCGGCCACACCGACCCACGGCACGAAGACGAGGTTGAAGCACTGTGTCAACACCAGCACGGCGATGGCAATCTTGGCCGGCGTGCCGGTGTCCTGGCGCGCGTAGAAGCCCGGCGCCAGCACCTTGACGGCAATCAACCCGAGCAGGCCCACACCCCAGCCCATGACCGACTGCGCCGTGTGGCCCACGTCGGCCGGCGTGAAGGCGCCGCGGTGGTACAGCACCGCGGTCAGCGGCACGGCGAAGACCAGCAGCGCCACGGCGCAAGGCAGGGCCAGCAGCAGCACCATGCGAAGGCCCCAATCCAGCAGGCGGCTGTAGCGCTCGGACTGGCCCGATGCCTGCGCGGCCGACAGCTGCGGCGTCAGTACCGACGCCAACGCCACGCCCAGCAAGCCAATGGGGAACTCCATCAACCGATCGGCATAGTTCAGCCAGGACGTCGCCCCGCTGCCCAGGTTGCTGGAAATCTGCGTGTTGATCATCAGCGACAGTTGGGACACGCCAACGCCCAGCAGTGCCGGCCCCATGTTGATCAGCATCCGACCGACCCCCGGATGCTTGCGCGCCTCGCGCAGCGCCCGCCACGTCCAGCCCAGGCGCGGCAGCATGCCGATGGAGCGCAGCGCCGGCCATTGCACAGCCAGTTGCAAAACGCCGCCCAGCATCACGCCGACAGCCATCGCGTAGATACCGGGAAAGCCGGCGCGCTGCAGGGGTGCGGCAAGAGCCCAGCAGACGGCGATGGTGCTCAGGTTCATCAACACCGGCGTGGCCGCCGGCACCACGAAGCGCCGCCACGTGTTCATGATGCCCGCCGACAGTGCCACCAGCGACATGCAGGCGATGTACGGGAACATGATCCGCGTCATGACCACCGAGGCATCGAACTCGCGCGACGGCAGGCCGGAGCCCAGCAGCCACACCAGCACCGGCGCCGCCACGATGCCGACGACGGACGTCGCCACCAGCGCCCAGGTCAGCACGGTGGCAACGGCATCGACGAGCCGATGCGTCGCCTCATCGCCATCCGTCGCCCGGGTGGCCGCCAGCAGCGGCACGAAGGCCTGCGAGAAGGCCCCCTCGGCCAGCAGGCGGCGCAGCAGGTTGGGGATGCGGAACGCAACCAGGAAAGCGTCGGTGAGGAACGAGGCACCGAAAAGACCGGCCACCATCTGTTCACGGACAAGGCCGGTGATGCGCGAGGTCAGGGTCAGCAGGGATATGGTCGACGCAGCGCGCAGCAGATTCATGGCGGCGGATTATCTGTGTCGCCGATAACAACTCTTTTGAAACTCTGTCCTGACACTTGGCTTTAACACTGATTCCGGGCTATACTCGCTGTCTTTGCACCAACTGGGTATAGACACAGCATGGCAACCAGCTCCAAAGCCAAGAAGAAGACGGTTCGCCTGGCATCGGGCCGCAAGCGCGCCCGCCAGGACGTCAAGCTCAACGCAGCCAACACGGCACTGCGCTCCAAATTCCGCACGGTCATCAAGAACGTGCAAAAGGCCGTGGTCGCAGGCGACAAGTCCAAGGCTGCCGACCTGTTCAAGACCGCCCAGGCCGTCATCGACTCCGTCGCCGACAAGGGCATCTTCCACAAGAACAAGGCTGCTCGTCACAAGAGCCGCCTGTCCGCCAAGATCAAGGCGCTCGCCGCCTGATTACCAATCCAGCTCTGGTGCAAGTAAAAGGCCCGCGCAAGCGGGCCTTTTGCATTTCCGAGCCAGGAGCAGCAGCATCAGTGCCACTCGCCTGGATTGACGCCCTGGATGCTGCGGTCGCGCAGCCACTCCGCCACGGATCGGGCGACCCATTGCGGATCATCCAGCGGCAGGTCATGGCCGGCCCTGGTGTGCAGACGCAATGGCGCCCCCCAGGCACGGCTGATGGCCTGTGAACAGCGCCAGTCGACAAGGTTGTCGCCTTTGCTGCACAGCAGCAGCATGGGCGCAGCCGGGCGGGTACGGCTGGCACGGTAGCGCACACTGGCCAGCAACTGCCGCGCCGTATTGCGCACACCCAGCGGGTGCTCGCGCTGCAACTCCAGCCAGCGGTCGATGACGGCTTGCGGCGGCGTCAGCCGCGTCGTCAGGCTCAGCACGCGCTCCTCGCGCATGCGGGCGCTGAAACGGCTCAGCGACAGCAATGCCAGCCCCAGGTAGTTCAACGGCCGCGGCTTGCGGAAGAGTTCGCTGAAGGGCCGCAGGCTGGGGTTGATCAGCACGCCCGCCTGGACTTCCGCCGGATAGCGGTTGGCCCAGTCGCTCAACACGGCCCCTCCCAGCGACATGCCGACGACCGACACCCGTCCGCCGATGCCGCGGCGCTGCAGTTCCGCACGGCAGGCATCGACGATGGCCGACACCTGCGTGGGGCTGGGCTGTCCACGCAGCGTGCCGGTGCCCGGCAGGTCCAACGAAATGACCTGAGCCGAAGGCTGCAGCACCCGCAGTTCACGCAGCAGATGCTCGGGGAAGACGCCCCAGTGGCCGCTCTCTCGCGACATGCCCCGCAGCAACACCCAGACGCCCGACGTCTGGCCGTCAGCCGGGGAGGCGGCAGACGCGGCAGGCAGCGAGGCGGCAGTGGCGCTGAGGTTCATCGGCTTGTTGCTAAACGTTGCCGGCGAGGATAACGGCGCGCCATGCCGGCGCGGCACGGGAATGTCGCTTACGCCACGAGACTAGGGATCAAGCGCCCGGCTTTCCGTCAGGCAACAGACAGGCATCGGCGACCTGCAGGTTGTTGTCGCGGGCGAAATTCATGACGAAATCCCAGGCCATGGGCTCCAGGCGCTTGAGCTCTTCGTTGACGATGACGCATTTCACGCCGTTGATGACGGTCGGGACGCAATACGGCGAGTAGCCGATGTGGGCACCGATGCCGCCACGCACGCCGCCGGGCCTGAAGCAGGACATCGCACCGGCCAGTCGCTCGGCCCAATCGCTGGGGCGGAAGGTGCGTCCATCCAATGTCACACCCTGGATGAATACTTCGCGCGGCGGCTGGGCAACGGTCATGGAAAAGGTCGGCTTTTTCGGGTCAGCGGACCACGGCCGCCAAAGGCCGCTATTGTGCCTCGCCTCGACACGATCTGTTGCGCCGCAGCAAACGTCGCCGCATCGACTCTAGAATCAAAAGTCCACTTTTCCTCAACCCAATCGGAGACCCGATGAACGCTGATTCCCTCCCGTCCGACGCCCACGTGATGCCGACCTACGGCCGCCTGCCTGTTGCGCTCTCGCACGGCCAGGGCGTCTGGGTCTGGGACACGAACGGCCGACGATTGCTGGATGGGCTCGCGGGCATCGCGGTCAATACGCTGGGCCACAACCACCCCCGCCTGGTACCGGCCCTGCAGGATCAGGTCGCCAAGCTGATCCACACCAGCAACTACTACCGCATCCCGCTGCAGGAGCAGCTGGCTGACAAACTGGTCGAGATCTCGGGACTGGCCAACGTCTTCTTCTGCAACAGCGGGCTTGAGGCCAATGAGGCAGCGCTGAAGATCGCGCGCAAGTTCGGCCATGACCGCGGCGTCGAGTCGCCGGAGATCCTCGTCTTCGAAGGCGCCTTCCACGGGCGCTCGATCGCGACGCTGTCGGCCACGGCCAATCCCAAGATCCAGGCCGGCTTCGGCCCGCTGGTGCCGGGCTTCGTGCGCGTGAAGCTGAACGACATCGCCGCCGTCGAGGCCGCCATCGCGGCCCACCCGAACGTCACGGCCATCTTCCTGGAGACCATCCAGGGCGAAGGCGGCATCCAGCCTGCCCGCATCGAGTTCCTGCAGTCGCTGCGCCGGATCTGCGACAAGCACGACCTGCTGCTGATGCTGGACGAGGTGCAGTGCGGCATCGGCCGCACCGGCAAATGGTTCGCCCACCAGTGGGCAGGCATCAAGCCGGACGTGATGCCGCTGGCCAAGGGCCTGGGTTCGGGCGTGCCCATCGGCGCCGTCGTCTGCGGCCCACGCGCGGCGAATGTGCTGAAGGCCGGCAACCATGGCACGACCTTCGGCGGCAATCCGCTGGCCATGCGCGCCGGCGTCGAGACCCTGACGATCATGCAGGAGGACGGCTTGCTGGCCAACGCCGAAGCCGTCGGCGCCACGCTGCGCAACGGCCTGACCGAAGGCCTGGCAGGCGTGGCCGGTGTCGTCGAGATCCGCGGACAGGGCCTGATGCTGGGCATCGAGCTGGACCGCCCCTGCGGCGTGCTGCTGAACCGTGCGCTGGACGCCGGTCTGCTCATCAGCGTGACGGCCGACCGCGTCGTCCGCCTGCTGCCGCCGCTGATCCTGACGCACGACGAGGCGCGCCAGATCACCGCGCTGCTGGTGCCGCTGATCAAGGCCTTCCTGGCCGAGCCCAAGCCATGAAGCCGGGAGACAGCCTGATGCGCCACTATCTCCAGTTCAAGGACCTGCGGGCCGAGGAATACGCCCATCTGTTCGACCGCGCAGCCATCATCAAGCGCCGCTTCAAGAACTACGAGAAATACCAGCCGCTGCAGGACCGCACGCTGGCCATGATCTTCGAGAAGGCGAGCACGCGCACCCGCGTCAGCTTCGAGGCGGGCATGTACCAGATGGGCGGTTCGGTCGTGCACCTGACGACCGGCGACAGCCAGCTGGGCCGTGCCGAGCCGGTGGAAGACTCGGCGCGCGTCATCAGCCGCATGGTCGACATCGTCATGATCCGCACCTTCGAGCAGAGCAAGATCGAGCGCTTCGCGGCGCACTCGCGCGTGCCGGTCATCAACGGCCTGACCAACGAGTACCACCCCTGCCAGATCCTGGCCGACCTGTTCACGCTCATCGAGAACCGCGGCATGGACCGCCGCGGCGCCATCGACATGGACTGCCTGAAGGGCCGTGTCGTGGCCTGGGTGGGTGACGGCAACAACATGGCCAACACCTGGCTGCAGGCGGCGGAGATCCTGGGCTTCACGGTGCACGTCAGCACGCCGAGCGGCTACGAGATCGACCCGGCGGTGGCCGGCATCAAGGACGCCAGCTGCTACAAGGTTTTCAAGGACCCGCGCGAGGCCTGCATCGGCGCGGACCTGGTGACGACCGACGTCTGGACCAGCATGGGCTACGAGGCCGAGAACGAGGCCCGCAAGGCCGCGTTTGCCGACTGGTGCGTGGACCGCGACATGATGGCCCGCGCCAAGCCTGACGCCCTCTTCATGCACTGCCTGCCCGCGCACCGCGGCGAGGAGGTGGCGGCGGACGTCATCGACGGGCCGCAGTCCGTCGTCTGGGACGAAGCGGAGAACCGGATGCACGTGCAGAAGGCACTCATGGAGTACCTGCTGCTGGGTCGCATCGGCTGATCGAGCCCATCCCTGAAAGCAGAAAGCCGGCTGATCCCAGCCGGCTTTTCTTTTGGGCGTCTGCCGATCAGGCGCGGCGACGGCGGGACAGCACGAAACCGCCGCCAGCTGCCAGCAGCAGCGCGATGCTGCTCGGCTCCGGCACGGAGGCGATGTTGTCCAGCGCGGCAACGCCGTTGGTGCCGCTCAGGTCGAAGGACTGGGCGGTACCGGAGAAATTCAGCACGGCGTACTGCCAGGTGTCGAAGTCGCCGGTCGCGGACAGCGAGAGCGTGCCCAGCAGCGCGCCCGTACCGTTCAGGCCCGAGTAGGCAGAGACCGTGAAGGTATCGATGCCGGCGTAGTAGAAGCCCAGGCCGTAGTCCACGCCGTCGGCGACGTTCATGTAGGCGGCCGTGTTGACGCTGCCGTCCAGTTGGGCCGAAGCCACGCCCAGCGGCGACGGCGCGTTGCTGTAGTAGGTCTGGACGGCGTCGTTGGACAGGCCCAGCACGTTCGTGAAGGTCACGCCCTGCGCAGCGTAGGTATTGCCGACTTCTTCGCCATAGGACCAGGTCTTTTCAAAGTCCACGGACACCGTGGTGCCGGCGAAGGCGGGAGAGGCCAGGCCGAGGGCCAGGGCGAGGGTGGCGAGCTTCATCGGGAACTCCAGAGCTTGGAAGTGTTGGGGCGGCCGGGGCCGCAGCGTCTAAACGGGGGCGGAGTGTGGTGGGCAAAGACGACAGCCACGTGACGCATTGACGACATCGCGCTCGCCGCCGCGCGCACTTCACGCCGCTGTCATCGCCCGCTGCCATGGTCCGAGCCCCCAGCTCCGGACACCGCCATGAACCTCGCTCACCTGCCCCGCCGCCATCTGCTGATTGCCCTCGGCGCCGTGGGGATCGCGCCCCGGGCGCGCGCCTGCGATTTCTTCAGCAGCAGCATGCGCATCTGGCACCCGTGGACGCGCGCGACACGCATCGACGCCGACACGGCCAAGCTGTGCATGCGCTTCGACGAAGTCCGCCAAACGGACCGGTTGATCGGCATCGAGACCCCCGTGGCTGGGGGGGCTCGCCTGGCTGGTCCGGGGGCACCCGAGGGCGCACAAGACCTGTCACTGCTGATCCGCGAGGGGCAGGAGCTGACGCTGACCGAGGACGGCCTGCACATCCAGCTGCTGGACCTGCAGCAGCCGCTGCAGATCGGCTGCACGTTCCCGCTGCGGCTCGTGTTCGAGGCTGCGGGAACGGTCGAGGCGGCGCTCAACGTCGACTACGCAGGCCTTCGCTGAAGGGCGCGAAACCGTCGTGAAGCCGTCATGCCGAGGTCATGGCCGGTCCATAGCATGCGCCCCGTTTTAGCCCTCCCCATCCTTTTCTGGAGCCGCTTCCATGACTCACTTCTTCACCAAGAGCCAGCTCGCCCTGGCCGCGGTCGCCGCGCTGGGCAGCGCCGCGGTCATCGCCCCCAACCTCGCGACCGCCGCCGGCAAGACGGCCGGCAAATACGTGTCGGGCGACTTCCATAACCACACCACCTGCTCCGACGGCGCGATCTCGATGCAGAAACTGGTGAAGAAGGTCACCGACAAGCTCGATACCCCCTGGGGCCTGGACTGGTTCGTCCAGGCTGGCCACGGCGACGCCGGCAACCGCAACTGCACGCTGGTGGAAGACGCCACGCTGGCCACGCCCGCCTACCCCTACATCGCCGGCCAGGGCCCGACGACGACCTGGGCGCAGTCCATCGGCAACGCCGCCATCAAGGGCAACGCCAACGGCTCCGGCGCCACGCAGAACATGTGGCGCTGGCAAGCCATCCAGGAATTCCAGTACCCGGTCGTCGAGTACCTGTCGGCCTACAAGAACCTGCCGCTGTTCGTGGGCCTGGAGTCCGTCGTCGCCGGCCACGAGCACAGCTCCATGTCCGTCATCACCGGCCAGATGCCCACGTCGGTGGACACGGCCTCGCTGCCGACCACGCCCGGCTACACCGCACTGGGCAATGCCAACGCGCTGTCCCAATGGGCCTACTGCTTCGACCGCGGCAGCAACGCTGACACCAGCCGCGGCAACGCTGCCGGCTCCAACGTCGGCAACAACTGGAACTGCGCCAACGTTGCCAGCGCCGACTCCACGTCAGCCGCGCTGGGATGGACCGACGCTGGCCAGAAGCTGGTGCAACCCAGCGGCACCGGCACCGGCACCAAGGGCCACCTGAAGACGCTGGAAGCGCTGAAGTGGATGGCCAACTACCACGGCCAGCAAAGCTACTACGTGCCGGCCCACCTGGAGCGCGCCGGCCCGTTCAACCCGGACGGCAACAACGGCTACAACATCGAACACCTGCGCGACTTCAACAACGCGGCGCCCAACACGGCCTTCGGCTTCGAGTCCCAGCCCGGCCACGGCGCAGCCAACAACCGCGGCGAGTACCAGGTCAAGCGCAACAACTTCGCCGGCGTGCTGACCGACTCCGTCGGCGGCACGACCTACGGCGGCACGGGCGTCTACGCCGGCCAGGTCGGCGGCGTGTGGGACGCGCTGCTGGGCGAAGGCCGCAACTGGTGGTTCTTCGCCAGCTCCGACTGGCACAACCGCGGCAGCTTCGGCCCGGATGACCGCCGCTCGACGCAGGACTTCTACCCCGGCGAATACCAGCGCACCCACGTGATGGTCCGCAACGGTGCCGACAAGCTGCGTCCGCAGACCATCGTCGACGGCCTGCGCACCGGCAACGCCTGGTCCGCCACCGGCCAGCTGATCGACCGCCTGGCGTTCGTCGCCTGCACGTCCTACGCCGGCATCGGTGCGCGCACCAACGCCGCCGTGGAAGCGCTGGCCGTGGCCGCCGCGACCAAGGCGACCGACATCGACACGACCGGCTGCGCGACCATGGGCGAGAAGCTCGTCGTACGCCCGGGCGCCGACATCGTCGTCGCCGTCGTCGTGCGCGACCCGGACGGCGCCAACTTCGCGCCGTACTCGTTCCCGAACCCCTCGCTGGCCCAGATCGGCATCAACCAGCCGATGAACAAGCCCGTGCTGGACCACGTCGACGTCATCGGCGGCAAGGTCACCGGCTACCGCACGCCGGGCACCGCCGGCTACTCGGGCGAATGGCCGCGCAACACCAACTGGCTGAAGCTCGACGGCACGACCACCGGCCTGAGCTCGGTGCCGGACGCGGCCAAGAACACCACCACGGCCATCCTGAAGACCTTCAGCGGCAACGGCGCGTCGGCATGGACGCCGGTGCATTCGGGCGTGGACAACACCGTCTTCCTGAAGATGAGCTTCCGCATCCCGGCCGTCCAGGCGTCGCAGTACGTGCGCCTGCGCGGCAGCAACCTGCCGGCGGCCACGCCCTGGGAGACCGACGCCAGCGGCAATCCGTTGTCGGACATCTACACCAACGCCAACGACACCTCGATGCTGCGCATCCCGTGCAACACCGTGGGCACCAACGTGCCGGCCAACGGCGTCAACTGGACGCAGGCCAACGGCACCATCGACGGCTGCCCGGCCCACCTGTCGGTCGTCAACGGCCAGAAGTACGTGTCCTACGACGTGGCCGGCTGGTCGGACCTCTGGTTCTACAGCAACCCGATCTACGTCGAGGTCAACGGTTCCTACACGGTCGCTGGCGTCAAGTGATGGCCCCTCGCCCAGTCGCGCCGCGCTGAACGCGGGCGCGCCTGGTCGGTCCCCCGAGGGGACGGCGATGCAAGCGGCATTGAGCCGCTTGCACATCGCCTGTGGGCCGGCTTGGGGCGGCCCGGCGCCGGCCCACAGCTTTGAATCCCATGCCTCCACCCATAGGGCGCTGCGACAACGTGGCGCCCTTTTTCGTGCTTCGCCTCGTAGCCCCGGCTTGTCGTCGTTTTGTCTTGCAGCGTCACTAGCATCCGTCGCCTGTCGCGCCGCCACGCCGTTCTCCAAGATCCATGTCTGCCCAGCTCCCCCTGACCTCCGCCACCCAGGCCCTGCCACCGCCCAAGCCCCTGCCGGGCTGGACGCGTGAACCGCTGTTGCATTTCCTGCTGATCGGCGCGGCGCTGTTCGGCATCGACCACCTCGTCAACCGCGGCGCCAGGGAAGCCAACGAAATCGTCATCAGCGCCGAGGTCGACGAGGACGCCCGCCAGCTCTTCAAGGCCCAGCGCGGCCGCGAGCCCAGCGCCGAGGAGATGACCGCGCTGCGCAAGGTCTGGCTGGACAACGAGGTGCTCTACCGCGAAGGCCTGGCCCTGCAACTCGACAAGGGCGATACCGCCATCCGCGAGCGCGTCATCTTCAAGGCTCTCAGCGTCGTCGATGGCAGCACCAAGCTGCCCCCCGCCACCGACGAAGTGCTGCGCGGCTGGTTCGAGGCGCACCGCGCCAAGTACGACGAGCCGGCGCGCTTCGATTTCCAGGAAGCCGTGCTCGGCGGCGAGCCCACCGAAGCCAGCGTGCGCGCCTTCGTCGACATGCTGAACAACGGCACGCCCGGCGATGCCAAGGCTGGCCTGCGCGTGTTCAAGGGCCGTCCGCACGACAACCTGCTGCAGAGCTACGGCGAGGACTTCGCCAAGGCGCTGGAATCCGCGGCGCCCGGCCAGTGGCTGGCGCTGCCCTCCCGTGAGGGCTGGCGCGCCGTGCGCCTGGACAGCGCCAGTGCCGCCAAACCCGCCAGCTTCGAGGTGCTGCGCGGCGTGGTGCTGCAGGACTGGACCGACGCGACGCTGGCCGAACAGCGCAGCGCCGCTGTGGCCGTGCTGGCCAGGAAGTACACCGTCAAGGTCGAGGCCGCCGCCAAATGAAGCGCCTGCTGTCCTGGCTGCGCGCCGCCCTGCTGCTCGCGCTGGCCGCCGCCGCCCTGCCCTCGCTGGCGCACGAGATGAGCATGGCCGAGCTGCAGTTGCGCGAGACGCGGCGCGGCGACTTCCTCTGGCAATGGTCCGCCGGCGAGAAGCGCCCGGTGAACCAGGACCTGACGCCGGTCTGGCCCGCCGGCTGCACGGTGGACGCCAACCTGCTGAGCTGCGGCGAGCAGGGCCTGGTGGGCACGCTGTCCGTCAAGGGCGTCGGCGAGCGCTACTCGGCCGTCATCGCCAAGGTCACATGGCAGGACGGCGAAAGCCGCGTCTACACGCTGACCAAGTCGCAGCCCACGGTGCAGCTGTACGGCGCCGCCAACGACCCACGCGGCATGGGCGAGATCGCCAGCGCCTACACGCTGCTGGGCATCGAACACATCCTGGGCGGCATCGACCACCTGCTGTTCGTCGTCAGCCTGCTGTTCCTTGTCGGTTTCCGCCGCCGGCTGGTCTGGACCATCACCGCCTTCACCGCCGCACACAGCCTGACGCTGGCCAGCAGCGCGCTGGGCTGGCTGACGCTGCGCTCGGCGCCGGTGGAAGCCAGCATCGCGCTGTCCATCGTGCTGGTCGCTGGCGAGGCACTGCATCAACGCGACACGGCCGCACGGCGCTGGCCGGCACTGGTGGCCTTCCTGTTCGGCCTCGTGCACGGCCTGGGCTTTGCCGGCGCGCTGCAGGAGATCGGCCTGCCGCAGAACCATCTGCTCGTCGCACTGCTGACCTTCAACGTCGGCGTCGAGATCGGCCAGCTGATGACGGTGGGCGCGTGCTGGTGCCTGTGGCGCATCAGCGCGCGTTGGCCGGCTGCGCAGCGGGCGCGCACCGCGCTGCTGTACGCGATCGGCGCGGTCGCGGCCTACTGGTCCTGGCTGCGCATCGCGGCGATCCTGGCATGACCGACGAAGTCATCGGGCTGTTCCCTATTCCCGTGCAGCGCTCGACCGGCGTGCTGCCGCCGCCGCTCGTCGCCGCGCTGGTCGAGCACTTCACGACCCGCGCGCTGCACGCCAACAACAGCTCCGACGCGCTGTCGCACACGCGCATGCTGCAGCCCGGCGACAGCCCGCTGCTCGTGCAGGCTGCCGCGCTCATCACGCCCCGGATTGCCGAGTTCGGCCGCCACCTGTTCGGCGAGCAGCTCGGCTGGGCCATCAAGGAGATGTGGGTCAACGTGCTGGACACCGGCGGCAAGCAGGCCATGCACAACCACGCGAACAGCTTCGCGTCCGGCGTGGTCTACCTGACCGAGACGCACGACTCGGCGCGCACCGTCTTCATGAAGTCGCCCGGCGGCTACGACTTCGCGATGAGGAACGACCATGCCGGCGTCGTCACCGGCGAATACAACGCCGACAAATGGGTCAGCCCCGCACCGGCCCCGGGCGACCTGATGCTGTTCCCGAGCTACCTGATGCACGCCGTGCCGCCCAATGCCGGCGGGCGGCGCATCAGCCTGGCCTTCAACGCGATCCCGACGCGGCTGGACAGCTGGGGCTACACGCTGAGCTTCTCCGGTTGAGAGCGCTCGCGCTGCTGCTGATGGCCGCGTCCGGCTTTGCCGGCCTCGGCTACCAGATCATCTGGACACAGCAGATGGGTCTCGTGCTGGGCCATGAGTCGGCCGCCGTGCTGGCCGTCGTCGCGGCCTTCTTCGGCGGGCTGTCGCTGGGGTCGTGGTGGCTGGGTCGGCGCATCGAGGCGAGCGACCGGCCGCTGCGCTGGTATGCCGGCTGCGAGGCGCTGATCGGCCTGTGGGGCGCCGTGCTGATGGCGGCCATGCCCGCCACCAGCAGCGCGGCACTGGCGTTGATCGGCCCGGACGCATCGCCCGCCTGGCACTGGAGCATCGCCTTCGGTGCGAGCTTCCTGCTGCTGCTGCCGGCCACCGCGGCGATGGGTGCAACGCTGCCGGCCATGGCGCGGCTCGGCACCACCACGCTCGCGCCGCTTTACGCGGCCAACACGCTGGGCGCCGTTGCGGGCGTGCTGGCCACGGCCTTCTGGCTGATTCCCGACTGGGGCCTCACACGCAGTGCGGGCCTGTGCGTCGCGCTCAACCTCGGCTGCGCGGCGCTGGCCAGCCTGGCGTTGAAGGCCACGCCCTCCGTCTCACCCGGCACGCCGACGTCGACCCGCCCGCTGGCGCTGCTCGCCGCGACCGGCCTGCTGGGCATCGCCTACGAGGTGCTGGCCGTGCGCGTGCTCAGCCAGGTCGCCGAGGACACGGTCTACACCTTCGCGCTGCTGCTGGCCGTCTACCTGGCCGGCAGCGCGCTGGGCGCGGCGGCGTTCGCGCGCTGGCCCGCGCTGCGCAACACGCCGCGGCTACTGCAGGCCCTGGCCGCGAGCATCCTGCTCGGCATGGCGGCGATGTGGGGCGCCGAGCTCATCAAGGCCGCCCTCCACCCCGAAACCCTGGCCGCCGCGCTCGCCACCGAGGCCGTGCTCGCGCTGGCCGTGTTCGCGCTGCCGACGCTGCTGATGGGCGCCCTCTTCTGCCAGCTCAGCGCCGACGCTGCCGCGGCCGGCCTGCCGTTCAGCCGCGCGCTGGGCGTCAACACGCTGGGCGCGATGGTCGCGGCACCGCTGTTCGGCGTGGCACTGGCCGCGGCGCTGGGGCCGAAGCTGGCGCTGCTGCTCGTCGCCGCCGGCTATCTGCTGCTGGCGCCCGCGTGGCGCAGCGCGGCCTGGTGGCTGCCGGCGGGCGTCACTGCGGCGCTGGCGCTGCTCGCGCCGCCGCTGGCCTTCATCAGCTTGCCCGAAGGCGGCCGGTTGCTGAGCTACCGCGACGGCGCGATGGCGGCCGTCAGCGTCGTCGAGGACGCGGCCGGCGTCGCGAGGCTGCGCATCAACAACCGCCAGCAGGAAGGCAGCAGCGCCACCGTCCTCGTCGACGGCCGCCAGGCGCTGCTGCCGCTGCTGCTGCACGGCGACGCGAAACGCGCGCTGTTCCTCGGCGTCGGCTCGGGCGTCACGTCGGGCGTGGCCGCGCGCGTGCCAGGGCTGCAGGTGGACGCGGTGGAGCTGCTACCCGAAGTGATCGAAGCCTCCGCGCGCTTCCGTGCCACTCTCGGCGAAGGTCCGTCCCCGCAGATGCACGCCGCCGACGCGCGCCGCTACGTGCGCACGGCCACGCGGCGCTACGACGTCGTCGTGTCCGACAACTTCCACCCTGCGCGCAGCGGCTCGGGCGCGCTCTACACGGTCGAGCACTTCCGCGCGGTGCGCGAGCGTCTCGCGCCGCAGGGGCTGTTCTGCCAGTGGCTGCCGCTGCACCAGCTGGACATCGACACGCTGCGCAGCATCACGGCGGCCTTCCTGCAGGCCTTCCCCGACGGTGCAGCGCTGCTGGCCAGCAACAGCCTGGACACCCCCACCGTGGGCCTCGTCGGCCGCGCCGGCGGCACGCATTTCGCGACCGGCACCGTCAAGCCCGAACTGGCCGCCCGCTTCGGCCTGGCCGACGACTTCGCCGTGCTGGGCAGCCTCATCGCCGACAGCGCCGCGCTGCATCGCCTGGCCGGTGACGCGCCGCTGAACACCGACGACCGGCCCTGGGTCGCCTACCGTGCGCCGCGCATCACCTACGCACCGGACTCGGCACCGCGCGACCGATTGCTCAACCTGTTGAGCGAAGTCAGCGTCGACACCACCACGCTGCTGACCACACCCGACCTCGCGCCGCGGTTGAACGCCTACGCCCAGGCCCGCCGCACCTACCTCGACCTGGGGCGCCACACCGCGCCGAGCTCCGACCCGGCGGTCATGCTGGCCCGCGTCGGCACGCCGCTGCTGGCGGTGCTGCGCCAGAGCCCCGACTTCCAGCCCGCCGCCGAGCCGCTGCGCCGGCTGGCCCAGGCGCTCAGCACACGCGACCCGCCCGCAGCGCAGGCCATGACCGCCGCGCTGAACGACATCCGCCCCGGCCTCGGCACCCTCCCCTGACCCGGTGTCAGTGCCATGTCGGCGCTTCATGGCAAGCTGTCGGTCTATGCGCTGGGCTTTCATCACCGACATTCACGCCAACCGACAGGCCTTCGAGGCCGTCCTCGCCGACGCCAAGGCCCAGGGAGCCACGCGTTTTGCGCTGCTGGGCGACTTCGTGGGCTACGGCGCCGACCCCGCCTGGGTGGCCGACCAGATCATGGCGCTGGCCGCCGACGGCGCCATCGCCGTTCAGGGCAACCACGACGAGGCCGTGGCCCACGGCAGCACGCCCGGCATGCACCCGGATGCCCGCGCCGTCATCGACTGGACGCGCGCCCAGCTGAACGAAGACCAGCTGCGCTTCCTGACCCGGCTGCCGCTGCAGGCCCACGGCGAGCCGGGCCACTGCCTGTTCGTGCACGCCAACGCCTTCCAGCCCAACGGCTGGGAGTACGTGCAGGGCCGCGCCGAGGCCGTGAAGAGCCTGCATGCGAGCCACGCGCGCATCCAGGTCTGCGGCCACATGCACGAGCCCATGCTCTACCACCTGTCCGGCACGGGCAAGGCAGGCGACTTCCGGCCGCTGTCCGGCGTACCCATGCCGCTGCCGGGGCACCGCCAGTGGCTCATCATCCCCGGCAGTTGCGGCCAGCCACGCGACGGCAACCCTGCCGCCTGCTACGCGCTGCTGGACCCGGCCAAGTCCGACCTGGACGATGCCCGCGTGACCTTCCAGCGCGTGGCCTACGACGTCGAGGCTGCCTGCGCCGCGCTGCGTGCGACCGACATGCCCTCTGCCATCGTCGAGCGCCTCGCGCGCCGCCTCACGCTGGGCGAATGATGATGACCCAACCACCCACCAACGCCCCCACCCCGCCCGCGCCGCTGGAAGTCGGCCAGGTGCTGGACGGCTTCCGGCTGGAAGAGCGGCTGCACCAGGGCGGCATGGCCAACCTGTGGCGCGTCAGCCGCGTGGACGGTGCGCCGGACGACGGCACCGAGCTGCTGATGAAGGTGCCGCGTATCAAGGGCGGCGAGGACCCGGCCACCATCGTCGGCTTCGAAGTCGAGCAGATGCTGATGCCGCAGCTCAGCGGCCCGCATGTGCCGCGCTTCGTCGCCCGCGGCGACTGGACGCGCCAGGCCTTCATCGTCATGGAGCGCATCCCCGGCGACACGCTGCGCCCGCGGCTGGACGACGCGCCGCTGCCGCCCGAGGAAGTGGCCGACATCGGCGCCCGCGTGGCCACCGCGCTCGCGGCGCTGCACCGCCAGCACGTCGTGCATCTGGACATCAAGCCCAGCAACATCATGTTCCGGCCCGACGGCACGGCCGTGCTGGTGGACTTCGGACTGAGCCGCCACGAGCAGCTGCCCGACCTGCTGGAAGAGGAGTTCACGCTGCCGATGGGCACCGGGCCCTACATGAGCCCGGAGCAGGTGCAGTTCGTGCGCAGCGACCCGCGCAGCGACATCTTCGCGCTGGGCGTCATGCTCTACCACCTGGCCACCGGC
This sequence comes from Pelomonas candidula, assembly GCF_043555985.1. Lineage (NCBI taxonomy): Bacteria > Pseudomonadati > Pseudomonadota > Betaproteobacteria > Burkholderiales > Sphaerotilaceae > Roseateles > Pelomonas candidula. The sequence goes on from NZ_JBIGIC010000002.1 coordinate 116,336, forward strand.
GAGCGGCCGTTCGGCCAGCCGAACTCGGTGCGCGGCCTGCGGCGGCGGCTCTACGTCGAGCCGGTGCCGCCGAGGGCCATCCGGCCCGAGCTGCCGCGCTGGCTGCAGGAGGTCATCCTGCGCTGCCTGGAGGTGCGGCCCGAGCGCCGCTACCAGAGCGCCGCCCAGCTCGCGCTGGACCTGCGCGAGCCCGGCGGCGTGGCGCTGACGGCGCGGGCCGAGAAGCTGCAGGTCAGCGGCGCCATGATCCGGCTCAAGCGCTGGTTCTTCGCGCTGGGCAGCGACCCGGCGCCGGTGCAGCCCGTCGCCGAGCAGCTGGCGCGCAGCCCCATCGTCATGGCAGCCGTCGAGATCGACCGTGGCACGAACGAGCTGCGGGCCCAGCTGCGCGAGACCGTGCGCCGCATCGTGCAGACCGAAGCCGGTGCCCGCCTGGCCTGCGTGGCCGTCATGAAGATCAACCGCATCGGCATCGACGAGCTGACCGACCAGCACGGCCAGAGCCTGCACGTGAAGCAGCTCATCGCACTCAAGCACTGGGCACGCCCGATCAGCAAGGCCTTGAACCTGGCCGACGGCCGGCTGACCTTCCACGTGCTGGAGGCCCCCGACGTGGCCGATGCACTGGTGGACTTCGCGCGCCGCAACGGCGTGGATCACATCGTCATGGGCGCACGCGGCGCGTCCCCGCGGCGGCGTTACCTGGGCAGCGTGTCGGGCCACGTGGTCGCGGAGTCGGACTGCACGGTCACGGTCGTGCGCGAGCCGGCCGCTGACTGATCGTCAGTCCGCCGCCAGCACCGCCGCGCTCCAGCGGCTGAACAGCGCCTCGATCTCCGCCGGGCCGTGCGGCCGGTTGCTGCCCAGCCACCAGACCAGCAGCTCGAACAGCGCGCCCGCCAGGTAGTGCGCCCGCGCCTGCGCCGCCCAGCCGCGCCCGCCGCGGCTGCCGGCCTGAACCAGCTCGACCAGCAGCTCGCGGAAGCGGTCCTGCACGTAGTGGCCCGACCGGCGCCCGATGAGCGCGCGGAACACGGCCTGGAACTCGTGCACATGCGCCAGCAGGGGCGGCACGAAACCCAGCGGGGCATCGCCCGACTTGCCGCTCGCGTATGCCAGCAACGCGTCGCGCAGGCCGGCGAAGTTCTGCTTCAACAGCTCCTCCTTGTTGGCGAAGTGTTGATAGAAGGTCGAGCGACCGATGTCGGCACGGTCGCACAGCGACTGCACGTCGATGGCGTCCCAGCCGCGCTCGACCATCAGCGTCATCAAGGCCTCGCGCAACGCGTTGCGGGTGCGCTGGATGCGGCGGTCCACGGGCGGGGCGGCGGTCGTCGAGGGTCGGGACATGGACGTTTGCGGACAGCCTGGCCCCGTCTGTCCGCTACCGCACGCATCGCGCCGCGGAGGACTGGGCGCAAGAGGCATCGCTGCAGAGGATGCGGGGCATCAAGTCAATTTCTGAACACAATGTCCATTATCTCGAGAGTCCTCCGGCCGGCGGCAACCTTCTTCGTCAGCTACGCCCTCTATCCGCTGCTGCTGGCAGCAACGCTGGGCCTGTACGCCGCCTCACGGGTCTGGCACTGGGACCTGGCACGCGTCTTCATGGGACTGGCCGGTACGCGCCTCGCACTGATGTTGGCGGTCGAGACGCTGCACCCTGCGCGGCCGGAGTGGCGAATGACCTGGCCCAGCTTCAAGCGCGACCTGAAATACATGGCCATCAACGGCGGCACGACGGGCCTCGTCAAGATCGCCATCGGTTGGGCGGCACTGGATCTCAGCCGCTTCAACACCGGCATCGTCACAGGCCTGCCCGTCGCCGTGGAATTCCTCGCGCTGCTGCTGGGCTTCGAGTTCTTTCAATACTGGTATCACCGACTCAGCCACACGAACCGCGGACGGCTTGGCGCCTGGCTGTGGAAGGTGCACGCGCCGCACCATCTGCCCGACAAGGTCTATCTGTTGATGCACCCCGTCGGTCACCCGCTCAATCTGCTGGTGTCGCTGGCGCTCGTGCAGCTGCCGCTGGTCGTGCTGGGCGCGCGGCAGGAATCCATCTTCCTGTTCAACGCCCTGATGGGCCTGCAGGCACTGGTGTCGCACTTCAACGTGGACATCAAGGCCGGGCCGCTGAATTACCTGCTCGTGGGCACCGAGCTGCACCGTTTCCACCACAGCATGGACCTCGACGAGGCCAAGAACTTCGGTGTCGTCACACCCGTGTGGGACCTTGTCTTCGGCACCTTCCGCTACCGGCCCGGGCGCCTGCCCGCCGCACTGGGCGTGGCCCATCCACAGGACTACCCGGCCAGCCACGAGCTGCGCAAGGTGCTGATGCTGCCTTTCCGTTGACGCGCTCGTGGCCTCCGCCGGCCCGCGGGGGGCGTCGCTGCCTACACTGGCGGGATGAGCGACAACCCCTGCCTGAGCTGCGGCGCCTGCTGCGCGAGTTTCCGCGTCGACTTCGACCGCAGCGAGCTGGAGAGCGAAGGCGGCCGCGTGCCCGACGGGCTGGCCGTCGAGCTGACGGGCCGTCTCGTGCGCATGCGCGGCACCGACCACGCCCAGCCGCGCTGTGCGGCTCTCAGCGGCAAGGTGGGCCAGAAGGCCAGCTGCGGCATCCACGAGTGGCGACCGTCGCCGTGCCGGGAGTTCGGCGAGCGCGCGCCGATGGGCATCGGCGACGACGCCTGCACGCGGGCCCGGGCACGCTACGGGCTCGCGCCGATCTGAGGCTCAAGCAACCTCGGGGGGCCTGACGCGGAGCGGCAGGCCTGGGGGCGCTCAGGAGCCTGCCCGCTGTGTCAGCGGTTCACGCAGGCGCCGCTGGCCCTGCTCGTTCTGCTGCGCGCGCAGCTCGTTGAGCCAGGCCAGCTTGGCGCCATACATCTGCCGGTCATGCACCGTGGCACTGTTCTCCAGCGCCTTGGCGATCTCGCCGCGCGCGCCGGGCAGGTCGCCCAGGCCGTAGCTGGCCAGGGCCAGCCAGAAGTGAAACTCCGGCACGTAGGCGGCCCGGGACACCTCCTTGCGGAACAGCTGGCGCGCGGTTGCATACTCGCCGGCCTTCATCGCCGCCACGCCTTCGTCGAAGAACTTGTACGGTGGCACCGGCTGGATCTGCGCGAGCTGGTTGGCCCAGACCTGGGCCTCGTCACGCCGACCCAGGTCACTGAGCACGAGCACGAGGTTGGACATGGCCTGGACGTTCAGCGGCTCGCGGTCCAGCACCACACGGAGCGCGTTCTCGGCAGGGCCGTACAGACCCTTGCGGCGGTACAGCACGGCCAGCGTGTTGTAAGCGGCCAGCCAGCGCGAGTCGGTGAGGATGGCGGCGCGGGCCCACCAGTAGGCATCGTCGATGCGCCCCTGCATCAAGGCCTCGGCGGCGCGGTTGTTCTGGAACATCGCCACGATGGTCGACTCATCGACAACCCGGCTGCGGTTGCGCTTGATCTGCTCGGGCGGCAGGAAGTCGATGGTCAGCAACTCGGGATCGCCGAAGACGGTCACGAGTTGTGTCCTGGGCTGCGGGCGCCCCAGGCTGATGTTGACGTGGCCGGCGACGAAGAAGATGCCGTTGCTGCGCGTCCAGCTCTCTTCCAGGTAGACGCTGTTCAGCCGCACGGGCAGGTTCAGGTGCTTGGCGAAAGCGGCGGTCATCAGCACCAGAGACAGGCAGTTGCCGCGCCGCGCGTCGAAGGCCTCGGCGGCGGTGCGCGTGATCTCGCTGTCGTAGTCAAGCTGCAGGCGCCCCTTGGTGTAGAGCGCGTCGATGAGGCCTTCGCGCACGCCCTTGGCGCGGATCTCGGAGGCCATCTCGTGCTCGGCGAAATACTTCATCGCCGGGCTGAGTTTCATCGCCTCGTCGGCACTCACGGAAGTGCTGGCGGGCTTGAAGGCGGCGTCCAGAAAGACGTCGGTACGCGGAGCGGACACCGGCACTTCGGCGCAGCCGCTCAACACGGCGGCGCCGGCCAGGGCGAGCACCAAAACCAGGGCGCGGATCTTCATGGCGGTCTCCTCGCTTTTACGGACCAGTCATCTGCTGGTCATGAAGCCAGCTTAGTCCCGCCCCACGCGCCTGTCTTGGGCCATGCTCACGATTTCAGGCGCCCCAGGGCAGGACAAACACCAACCTCGGGCCTGCCGGCCGGCTGGATCGGACGGGTGGCTCGCTTGCCCGCGGCGAGGCGGTGCCGCAGCCGCCAGCCTCAGCCTGGATTCGCGGCCACCGGCCGTCCATGCGCTGGAAGGGCGCCGCCGCCCCGAGGCCTTCAAGAGGCCTGCTCCCACGGCTCGCAGCCGTCCAGGCGATGGCTTCCCCCATCCTTCTCCCTCATGCCCGCATCAAAACCAGCAAGGAAGCAAAACTACATAGACGATCCAAAAAACATGCAATCACCCCGACGACGCGAATTTCGTCACGGCAAGTTCCGGCGACCCACCGGGATTCCACCAACTTTCTAATGTAGTTTTACTTCAATAACATCAAATAACTTAGAAGGAGACAAAGCATGAAGGCATGGTCGGACGGCTTCGCGCGCCGGGCGAGGCAGATGTTGGGGGTGCTCGCGCTCGGCCTGGGCGGACTGCTGTCAGCCTGCGGCGGCGGCAACGGCGCCGAGGGCACGCAGCAGGCGACGACGAGCGGCATCAGCGCCGCAGCCGAACAGACCGGCTTCGAGCTGATCGCTGCCGTGCCCGGCGCCGCGTCGAACGCCCGCGCCAGGATCGCCTCGGCCGCGACCGGCGACAGCCCGGCCACCTCGCTGCGCGTGCACTACCGCCGCACCGGCGGCGACTACAGCGGCTGGCAGATCCACACCTGGAACGCCGCGCAAAGCCCCAACTGGAACGGCGGCTGGAACGCCTCGGGCAATGACGACTACGGCGTCTATTACGACGTGCCGCTGGCCTCTGGCTCCGGCACGGTCGGCCTCCTGTTCCACAACGGCGACAACAAGGACAACGGCGGCGCCGACCAGAGCTATGTCCTCCAGGCCGGCGCCAATGAAATCTGGCGTCTGCAAGGCGACGGCACCAGCTACGCCAGCAACCCGCTGCTGCTGCCCGTGCCGGACATCAAGACGCTGCGCGTGCACTACAAGCGCTTCGACGGCGCCTACAGCGCCTGGGGTCTGCACCTGTGGAACGGCAGCGGCCTGGACACCAGCCGCATGCCCGCCGGCGTCAGCATCGAGAACTGGGGCCAGCCCGTCGCCCTCAGCGCCATGCCTGGCTACGCAGCCGGCGACGGCGAGGTGGTGTTCGACATCCCCGTGCTGAACCCGCAGGGCGATGTGAACCGCAAGGCACTGGAATTCATCATCCACGGCATGCCGCCCAACGAGAACGACAAGGACGGCCGCGACAACAACATCCACGTCGAATACGCCTCGCTGACCATCGCCAACCAGGTCGGCCAGATCTGGCTGGTGGAGCGCGACGCCACCGTCTACACCGCGCCGCCCGACCTGCGCAGCGTCTCCAGCACCGATGCCCGTGCCGTGTGGCTGAACAAGTCGCTCGTGAAGTGGCCCCGCGTGGCCACCAGCAGCCCGGTGCGCCTGTACTACTCGGCCACCGGCCAGATCAGCGTCGCACTGGACACCGCCGTGCAAGGGGCTGACGGATTCATCACGCTGGACGCCTTCACCGGCAGCGTGCCCGCAGCCGATGCGCTGCGCTTCAAGTACGTCGGCAACGGCACCGTGTTCAGCGTACGCGCTGCCGACATCGCCCGCCTGCCCGCGCTGCACCAGCAGCAGCTCGTGCTCGTGCAGGAAGACGCGAACGGCAAGGTTCAGAACGCGACGACCGCGCAGATCGCGGGCGCGCTGGACGATCTCTACGCCGCCGCCGGCAACGTGCCCGACCTGGGCGCCCTGGCCAGCAACGGCAACACCAGCTTCAAGCTGTGGGCGCCGACGGCGCAAAACGTGTCGCTGATGCTGACGCAGTCGCTCGGCAGCTCCGGCCTGACGCGCACGACGACCGAGCCCATGGCCCGCGATGCCGCCACCGGCGTGTGGAGCCTCACCAAGCAGGGCCATCTGCAGGGCGCCACCTACCGCTATCAGGTTCAGGTGTTCGTGAAGGGTGTGGGCCTGGTGAAGAACCTGGTCACCGATCCCTACTCGCTGGGCCTGACGCTGGGCAGCCAGCAGAGCGTCGTCATGGACCTGCAGGCCCAGGCGACCAAGCCCGCCGGCTGGGACCAGAGCGCCCCGCCCGCCACCGTCAATGCGCCGTCCGACCTCAGCATCTACGAGCTGCACGTGCGCGACTTCTCGGCCAACGATGCCACCGTGCCCGCCGCGTACCGCGGCAAGTACCTGGCCTTCACGCAGAGCCAGTCCAACGGCATGAAGCACCTCGCCGCACTGGCCGCCGCCGGCCTGACCGACGTGCACCTCCTGCCCGTGTTCGACATCGCCAGCGTCAGCGAGAAGGGCTGCGTGACGCCGAACATCACGTCCGCCACCGGCGCGCCCGACAGCGACGCTCAGCAGGCAGTCGCGGCCGCCAACGCCGCCACCGACTGCTTCAACTGGGGTTACGACCCGCTGCAGTACTCGACGCCCGAGGGCAGCTACGCCAGCAACGCCAACGACCCGCTGGCCCGCGTCGTCGAGTTCCGCCGCATGGTGCAGGCACTGAACGCCGCCGGCCTGCGCGTGGGCATGGACGTGGTGTTCAACCACACGACCTCGTCGGGCCAGAACGCCAACTCGGTGCTCGACAAGGTGGTGCCGGGCTACTACTACCGGCTCGACGCGGCCGGCGGCATCGAGCACTCGACCTGCTGCGAGAACACCGCGGCCGAAAACATGATGATGGGCAAGCTGATGATCGACTCGGCCGTCACGTGGACGCGTGACTACCGCATCAGCTCGCTGCGCTTCGACATCATGGGCCATCACCCGCGCTCGGTCATGGAAGCGCTGAAGGCTCGCGTCAAGCTCGCCACCGGCCGCGACGTGCAGATCCTCGGCGAGGGCTGGAACTTCGGCGAAGTCGCCAACGGCGCGCGCTTCGTGCAGGCCGAGATGCTGTCGCTGAACGGCTCCGGCATCGGCAGCTTCAACCCCATCATCCGCGACGCCTTGCGCGGCGGCGGCTGCTGCGACACCGGCTCTGCCGTCGTCGCCAACCAGGGCTACGTCAACGGCTTCTTCTACGACCCCAACGCCAGCGCCACCGGCCAGAGCCGCGGCGAGCTGATGTGGCAGGCCGACCGTATCAAGGCGTCGATGGCGGGCTCCATCCGCAGCTTCCAGATGCAGACGAGCTGGGACGCCACGCTGCCACTGGAGCAGATCGACGTCGGCGGTATCCCGGCCGGCTGGGTGCTGGAGCCGGGCGAGGTCGTCAACTACGTGGAGAACCACGACAACCTCACGCTGTTCGACAACAACGCCTTCCGCCTGCCCACCACCACCAGCCGCGAGGACCGCGCCCGTGTGCAGATCCTGGCCAGCGCCATCAACGCCTTCAGCCAGGGCGTGGCCTATTTCCACGCCGGCGTGGACACGCTGCGCAGCAAGAGCCTGGACCGCAACAGCTACGACAGCGGCGACTGGTTCAACCGGCTGGACTGGAGCTACACGGACAACGGCTTCGGGTCGGGCCTGCCCGTGGCCAGCCAGAACGCCGACAACTGGGCCTACGCCAAGCCGCTGCTGGCCAACCCGCTGATCAAGCCCACCACGGCCGAGATCGCCTGGACACGCGACACCTTCCGCGACCTGCTGCGCATCCGCAAGAGCACCACGCTGTTGCGCCTGCGTACATCCGACGACATCAAGGCGCGGCTGTCGTTCCTGAACACCGGCTCGAACCAGGAAGCCACCGTGCTGGTCGGGCGCGTGAACGGCGTCGGCTACCCCGGCGCCAACTTCGACGAACTGGTCTACCTCATCAACGTCGACAAGACCGCCAAGCAGCTCACGCTGCCGACGCTGGCCGGCCACGCACTGGAACTGCACCCGGTGCAGGCCAACGGCACCGATCCCCGCGCCAGGCAGGCCAGCTTCGACCGCGCAACCGGCAGCTTCAGCGTGCCCGCCCGCACCGCCGTCGTCTTCGTCGTCCGACCCGCCGCCGCCAACTGAAAGCCCGCACCATGAAACAACAACTCCAACGCCTCGCCGCTATCGCCGCCCTGGGCTTCGCCGGCCTCGCCGCCCAGGCCGCGCCGGTCGTCGTCGACGTCGCCGGTGCACAGAGCATCAACCTGCAGGGCGAGGCCGGCAACACGGTCTGGCTCATCGACATTGGCGCCAACGCGGTGTTGAACGCCGTGGACTGGTCCGTCGTGCTGAACGCCTTCGCCCCCAGCAGCCTGTCCGACATGCAGGTCAGCTTCGGCAACTCCAGCGGCCTGGATGCGATCAACCTCGCGCCGGACGTCGCCGATGGCTACAGCGGTGCCGGCAGCTACAGCGGCTCGTTCGACCTGACCGGACTGGGCCTCGCCGCCGGTGCCGACGGCCTGCTGCGCCTCGAGTTCAGCGAGGCCTACAAGGACTTCGCCACCAACGTGGCCGAAGGCCTGTGGGTCAGCGGCAGCCTGACTTTCGACGTGACGACCGCCGCCGCTCCCGAGCCCGGCAGCGCAGCGCTGGCGCTGCTGGCACTGGGCATGGTTTGCCTGCATGCTCGCCGCATGCGGCGCCACTGAGAACGGCAGGCCCGACAAATCACCGGGCCTGTCGCCGCCGTGCATCCAGGCAAACGGACACCGAAAAACAGCGTGCTTGCAGGGTTAGCCCTTCGCTGAGACGATGCTGCGGTGCATCGCCTTCGTCGCCTCACCCTCGCCACCCTTCCCGCCCTCCTCTGGCCCGCCACGTCGCCCGGCGCGGAGCCCACGGCGCCGCTGCAGCTGGTCACCAGCGAACTGCCACCGATGACGATCGCCGGCGAGGCCGGCAAGCGCGGTGTGCTGCTGGACCTGGTGGAGATGCTTCTCAGGCAGGCCGCCCTGCCCGCCGAGCCGGAGTTCTTTCCCTGGGCGCGCGCCATGCTTTTGGCCAGCGAGAAGCCGCGCACCCTCATCCTGCCGCTCAACCGCACGGCCGAGCGCGAGGCGCGCTTCCAGTGGCTGCTGAAGCTCTACGCTCAGCGTTTCACCTTCCTGACGCTGGTCGGCAAGCCGCGCGTCGAGACTCTCGAGCAGGCCCGCCGCCTGCGCATTGGCGGGCTGCGAGGCTCATCCAACCTCGACAAGCTGCGACAGGAGGGCATCGAGCCCGCGCGCGTCTACCAGTCCGCCAGCATCGGCGACATGCAGCGCGCGCTGGAGCGCGGTCTGGTCGATGCGCTCTACGGCAGCGAGCTGATCCACACCGACGCATGGCGCCGCAGCGGCCGCAACCCGGCGGACCTGCAGACCGGGCTGACGCTGGAGTCCGCCGACGTCTGGCTGGCCGCGCAGGGCGGCATCACCGAGGCCGAACTGGCCCGACTGCACCAAGCCCACGAGGCGCTGCTGGCCGACGGCAGCGTGGAACGCCTTTTCAAGCGATACGGCCTGAAGCTGCGACAGGAAGACCTGCGCTAGGGATGCACTCAGTGCTCACGGGTTCACTGCGCCCACGGCGGCGTGAACGGCGGCTTGTCGCCCACGATGGCCTGGCCACCCACCGGCAACACCGCCACCGTGCGGAACGGCGCATCGTGCGGGTTGTCGAGCTTCAGTTCCGCCTGAGCAGGCACGACGAGCGCACAACCGGGTGTCATCGCATACGCCTGGCCGTCCACCGTGGCGGTCGCGGTGCCCTCCAGCGCCACGAAGACCTCCTCACGCGTCAGGCGGTGAGGCACGCCGACGGAGTTGGGCGGCAGCGTGGTCACCCACACAGCGGTTTCCGTCGCGCCACGACTGGGCGCCGCCAGGCTGGTGAAGGAAGCGCCGTGCAGCTCGAAGCGCGGCGCGCTGGTGGGGTCGATGAAAGGCATGTGGGTCTCCTGCGACAATTGATTCACCTCACATTATTAACCTTGGCTAATCAATGTCAACCCAAGTCGCAAGCGAGCCACTGGACTTCGGCGTCCTGCTGAACGTCGCCTTCGGCGCCTTCAAGCAGCAGCTGCACCGTCATCTGTCGCAGGCCGGCTTCGATGACGTGGGGCCGTCGTTCGGCTACGTCTTTCGCCTGCTGCTGGCCCACCCCTCCAGCCTGCGGGAAGTGGCCGAGCGGCTGGGCATCTCGGCGCCCGGCGCGCTCAAGGTTGTCGACGACATGGTGGCCAAGGGCTACGTGGAGCGCAGCGAGCACCCACGGGACGGACGCATCAAGCAGCTGACGCTGACCTCACGCGGCCGCAGTGCCGTGGAAGCGGCGCGGAGCTTTCATGCGAAGTTCGAGCAGGAGCTGGTGCAACGGCTCGGCATCAGCGACGTGGCTGCCGCCCGCACGGTGCTCGAGCAGATGGTGGCGCACATGTCCGACGCCGAGCTGGAAGCAGGTCTGCGGCCGTCCTGAGGACGCTACTGCAGCACGAACACCGCCGCGCTGCGGGCCGGCACCTCGAAGCGCCCGTTGGCGAACCGGGCTTCGCGGCGCAGCCGCGTGTCGGCACCCTGGCGTTGCACGGGGTGCAGCCGCCAGTGCATGGATGCCTCGGTGGGCAGCTCCAGCACTTGCGCCGTCGGCGCGACGTTGATCAGCGTGATCACGGCCCGGTAGCCACCGAGCCCGCGGCCGTCGATGCGCGTCGCCACCAGCACCGGGTTCTGGTCTTTGCCGCTGCCGGGGAAGCTCACGCGCTTCTCGATCTCCGCCGCGCTGGGCAAGCGCAGCAGCGGCGTGCTGGCGCGGATCTTGAGCAGGTCGCGGAACACGTCTCGCGCCCAGGCGATGTCGCCCGGCGTCGGTGCAATCGACTTGTCGGCCAACCGCTCGCGGGCCAGCTCCCAGTCGCGGCCGTCCTGGCCGTAGTTGCCCTGTTTCGGTGGCAGCCCCGTGCCGAAGTGGTTGGTCTGGTAGCTCCAGTCCAGCCGGTTGAACCAGTCGCCGGAGTCGTAGCTGTTGCGATCCAGGCTCTTGCTGCGCAGGATGTCCTGGCCGGCGTGGAAGTAGGCCACGCCCTGGCTGAAGGCCACCAGCGCGGCGCCCAACATCTGCACGCGGGCGCGGTCCTCGCGGCTCGTCGCCAGCGGCAGCTTCAACGTGTTGACGTCGAACAGCGTCTGGTTGTCATGGTTCTCCACGTAGTTGACGACCTCGCCCGGCTCGCTGGCGAAGCCGGCGGGCTGGTCCCCGTAGGCGATCGCATCGAGGCGCTTCTTCTCGCCGCGCCACGTCGTCAGCTCGAAGCCGCGTAGCGACCCGGCCAGGCCTACGCGGATGAGATCGGCGGCGTCGAGCAGGTCGCTGCGCGAGCGGCCACCGCCCAGTGCGTTCGGGTCGTAGACGAGGCCGTTGAGCCAGCCCTGGTTGCGCACAATGGCGTCGCCCCCCTCGCCCGCGCCGCCGCCGCGCGCCGCGTCGCGCATGCGGTCGCTGAACGTTCCGATGCCGCTGCCATTCAGGCTCAGCTGCGAGGCCTGCCGGAAGCGCGCGCCGTTGGCGACCTCGCCGAAGTTCCAGCCCTCGCCCAGCAGCTGCACGGGCCAGCCGGCTTCGGCGTTGACGCGCCTCTGCAGCCGCTCCATCGCCCCGCGCGGCTGGTGGCCCATCAGGTCGAAACGCATCGAGTCGATCCGGTACTCGCGCACCCACAGCGCTGCCGAGTCGATCATCAGCTTGGCCATCATGCGGTGCTCGGTGGCGGTGTTGTCGCAGCAGGTGGAGCGTTCGATCCGCCCCTTGTCATCAAGCCGGTGGTAGTAGCCCGGCACGAGGCGGTCCAGCACGGACTTGGGCGCCTGGCCGGCGGCGGCCATGTGGTTGTAGACCATGTCCATGCCCACGCGCAGGCCGGCGCGATGCAGGGCCATCACCATCGCGCGGAACTCGACGACGCGGTTCAATGGGTCCGTCGCGTAGCTGCCCTCAGGCGCGTTGAAGTGCCAGGGGTCGTAGCCCCAGTTGAAGCAGTCCTCGGCCGCCAGCGCCACGACCGCCGCCTGCTGCGCCTCGCTGTCGGCTGGCGCGTCAGGCACCACGGGCGTCTTGCAGCCGCGTTCGGGCACGCTGGCGAGGTCGAACACGGGCAGCAGGTGCACATCGGTCAGGCCGGCGGCAGCCAGCGCCTTCAGGTGCTTCATGCCGTTGGACGCCGGCTCGGTGAAGGCCAGGTACTTGCCGCGCCAGGCGGGGCGCACGGTGTCGTCGCTGGCGGAGAAGTCGCGCACATGCAGTTCGTAGATGACCTGGTCGGTCGCCGCCTTCACGCGTGTCGGGCGTGGCGCGTCGTCCCAGCCCGGCGGCTTCAGCGCGGGCGAGGCCAGATCGGCCACGACGCTGCGCTGCGAGTCGGCCGTCAGCGCGACGGAATACGGGTCGGTGACGAGGTTGCGCACCCGGCCCTGCGTGGGCGTGACGACGTCGACGAGGTAGCGGTAGGCCTGGCCGCTCAGGTCGCCCTTCAGCTCGGCGCGCCAGACACCGGTGGCGGCGTCGAAGCGCATCGCGTCGGCCGCCACGGCGGGCGATTCGGCGCCGGCGTAGCGGCACAGCTGCACGCGCTGCGCCGTCGGTGCCCAGACGGCGAAGGTCGTACGCGCCTTGGCGGGGTGAGCGCCGAGGTCGCCCAGCCCCTCGGCTGCCGCATAGAGATCGTCCAGCGCACCGGGCGTCTGCAGGCCGGTCGCGGCGATGACGCGGCCATCCGCGGCCTCGTGCACCAGCAGCACCTGCTCGCGCAGCAGCCCGGCAACGTCCACGCCGGCTGCCACGGCAAAGCGCGGGCCGTCGCCGATGAAGCGAAAGCGTGCCGGCAACGCGGCACCGCTCGGCTGCAGGTCGACCGCGCCATCGGCACCCGCCACCGCCTCGCCCGCCACGGCCCGCAGGCTCGCCGCCCTCGCGTGATGCAGCCTCAGCCGCTCGCCGGCCCGCAGCGCCAGCCCTGGCCATTGCAGCGTGCGCGCATCCAGCCAGTAGGCCTCGGCCCGCTGCGGAGCCGCCGCCGCAGGCTCGGGCACCGCGGCGTTGCAGTCATCGAGATCGCCCGCCTGCGCGGCCGTGGCGGCGAGCAACAGGCCCAGCAGTGCAAGCCGCTTGAGGCGAGCCGTCATGAGGTCTCCTTTTGTAGTTGTCGGATAGTAGCAAAACTACATTTATCGAAAGCACCATGACAATTTCAATGGGCAACTCGCTATGCTTCGAGTCAAATCATGGCGTAGTTGGATTACACAGCACGCCGCATTGACCGGATTTCACCCGACATGCCCCAGCGTTTCCTGCTCTCCCTCGCCCTGGCCGTCAGCCTCACCGCCCAGGCCCAGATCGACACCTCCGCCGTGCCCGCCCAACCGCACGCCAGCACGCTGCCCGCGGACTGGCAGCACGGCGTCTTCATGGAAGTCTTCGTGCGCGGCTACCAGGACAGCAACGGCGACGGCGTCGGCGACCTCAAGGGCCTCACCCAGCGGCTGGACTACCTGAAGAAGCTCGGCGTCAGCGGCCTGTGGCTGATGCCCATCACCGCCAGCGGCGACCACGACCACGGCTACGCGACCACCGACTTCCGCAACATCGAGCCGCAGTACGGCACCCTGGCCGACTTCGACGAGCTGATCCGCGAGGCGCACAAGCGCGGCATCGGCATCGTCATGGACTACGTCATCAACCACGCGTCCTACCAGTTCCCGCCCTTCCAGCAGGCCGTGGCCGACCGCAACAGCCCGTGGCGCAACTGGTTCGTTTTCAACCCCGACCCCGGCCCGGGCTGGGACATTTGGGGCAAGGTGCCCTGGTACGACGCTGCCACCAAGCCCTGGGACTGGACCGGCGACTGGAAGGACCTGCCCGCCTTCAAACCCGGCTCGCCCGACATCTACTTCGGCACCTTCGGCCCGCCGATGCCCGACTTCAACCTGCGCAACCCAGCCGTCGTGCAGTACCACGAGGACTCGCTGCGCTTCTGGCTCAACCGCGGCCTGGACGGCTACCGGCTCGACGCCGTGCCGCACATGATCGAGAACAGCGCCAAGGACTGGAACGACCAGCCCGAGAGCCGCGCACTGACCAAGCACTTCCAGGACATGATCAAAAGCTACCCCGGCCGCTACGTCGTCTGCGAGGCCACGGCCGAGCCCATCGCCTACGGCAAGCCCGAGCTGTGCGGCGGCGCCTTCGCGTTCAACCAGAACTACGAGCTGATGAAGGCCGCCAAGGGCGATGCCGCGGCCGTGCAGAAGGTGGCCGATTACTACCGCGCGATGTCGCCGACGATGGCGACCTTCCTGCACAACCACGACATCTTCACCGGCCAGCGCGTGTGGGACCAGCTGCACGGCGACGAGGCGCGCTACCGTCTCGCCGCGGCCAGCTACCTTCTGCTGCCCGGCACGCCCTTCGTCTACTACGGCGAGGAGATCGGCCTGGCCGGCGTGGACGGCAAGGACGCCAGCGACGACGCACCGCTGCGCTCGCCGATGAGTTGGACCGCCAGCAACCGAGGCACAGATGGCTTCACGACGGGCAGCAAGCCCTACCGCCCGCTGGCACTGAACCGCAGCACGCACAACGCCGAGAGCCAGCAGCGCGACCCGGGCTCGCTGTTCAACTTCTACCGCGAGCTGATCGCGCTGCGCCGCGCCCTGCCGTCGCTGACGCTGGGCCGCTACGAAGCCGACAGGGTCGACAGCCAGGTCTGGACCTTCCAGCGCGTGCACGGCAGCGAGCGCACCGTCGTCGCCATCAACTACGGCGACCAGCCAGCCGCCACCACCGTCGCCGGCCGCAGCGCCCGCGCCGCCTACCCGCGCAACGGCGCGGCGCTGAAGGCTGGGGCCGACGGACAGCTCCACATCACGCTGCCGCCGCTGTCGCTGCGCGTCTACACGCTGAACCCCTGAGCCCTGCACGGCCACCCCGGAGGCCCGCATGAAAGCCCTGATCACCCTCGCCACCGCCCTGCTGATGACCTTGCCCACGATGGCCGCTGACACCTCCCACCGCATCGAACCGCCGAACTGGTGGGTCGGCATGCGCGACACCTCGCTGCAGCTGATGCTGCACGCCCCCGGCATCGCCGACGCCACGCCCGCCCTGGCCGCCTACCCTGGCGTCACGCTCAAGGCCAGCCACCGCGCGACCAGCCCCAACTACCTGTTCATCGACCTCGACATCGCGCCCGGCACGCAACCCGGTGAGCTGCAGCTGAGCGTAGCCGGCGAGACGCTGCGCTACCCGCTGCTCGCCCGCGCGCCCGGCTCGGCCGAGCGCCAGGGCTTCGGCCCGAAGGATGCGATCTACCTCGTCGTACCCGACCGCTTCGCCCAGGGTGGCAGCGGCCGACAGGCCGACATGAAGGAAGGCTCCGACCGCGCCGACCCCGGCGGCCGCCACGGAGGCGACCTCGCCGGCCTGCGCCAGCACCTCGACTACATCGCCGGCCTGGGCTTCACGCAGGTCTGGCCCACGCCGCTGGTCGAGAACAACAGCGCCAGGTACAGCTACCACGGCTACGCAGCGACCGACTTCTACCGCATCGACCCGCGCTTCGGCAGCAACGACGACTTCGGCGCCTTCGTGAACGAAGCGCGCGCCAAGGGCCTCGGCGTCATCCAGGACGTGGTGCTCAACCACATCGGCATCGGCCACTGGTGGATGGCCGACCTGCCCGCGCCGGACTGGATCAACCAGTGGCCGCAGTACACGGAAACGCACCATGCGCGCATGACGCTGCAAGACCCGTACGCGTCGGCCAACGACCGCAAGCAGTTCACCGACGGCTGGTTCGTGCACGGCATGCCCGACCTGAACCAGCGCCGACCGGAGCTGGCGACCTACCTCACGCAGATGACGCTGTGGTGGATCGAGACCTACGGCCTCTCGGGCCTGCGCACCGACACCTACTCCTACTCCGACCGCGAGTTCCTGACCCGCTGGTCCGCCCGCGTCATGCAGGAGTACCCGCACCTGAACATCGTCGGCGAGGAGTGGAGCCCGCACCCGGCCGTCGTGTCCTACTGGCAGCGCGGCAAGCGCAACCACGACGGCTACGTGTCGTACACGCCCAGCATGATGGACTTCCCGCTGCAGTCCAACCTGCTCGCCGCGCTGACCGAAGCCGATGGCGCCCACACGGGCCTGACGCGGCTCTACGAAGGCCTGGCGCACGACTTCGTCTACCCCGACCCGGCCAACCTCGTGCTGTTCGACGGCAACCACGACACGCCGCGCATCTTCTCGCTGCTGAAGAACGACGTCGGCCTGACCAAGATTGCGCTGGCCTACCTCGCCACGACGCGGCGCATCCCGCAGCTGTTCTACGGCAGCGAGCTGCTGATGCAGAGCCCCACCGAACGCGACGACGGCCGCGTGCGTGCCGACATGCCGGGCGGCTGGGCGGGCGACCAGGCCAACGCCTTCACCGGCGCGGGGCTCAGCGACGAGCAGCGCGACATGCAGGACTGGACGCGGCGCCTCTTCACCTGGCGCAAGACCGCCGGCGTCATCCACGACGGCGCACTGATGCAGTTCGCGCCGCTGGAGGGCGTCTACGTCTTCTTCCGCTACGACGCGAAGCGCACGGTCATGGTGGTGATGAACAAGAACGCGGCGCCGGCGGAGCTGGCATTGAAGCGCTTCAACGAGCGCATCTCGGCCGGCCAGCGCGCGCGCGACGTGCTCGGCGGCCAGACGCTGACGCTGGGTGACCGCATCACCGTGCCGGCGCGCAGCCCGCTGATCCTGGAGATCGAGCGCTGAGGCGCTGACGTAACGGCCCTTCACAGCCGCTGAGTGCCGCGCTCAAGGCTGCGCCCCTAGCGTGACCAGCGCTGTGACCAGCGTTGCAGCGTGCAGGAGGGTGTGCTCGAGGTTGGGAACGATCCGCCCCGGCCTCGCGGGCAGCAGGGTCGTCGTGACGGCGTGAATGCGCTGGTGCACGGCCAGCCAGCGCCCTAGCGTGTCGCCGCCCTGGAAGTCGGAAGTGCCGAGGGCGAGCAACCCGTTGTAGAGGCGGCGCCACGCTCCCTGGGGCACGAAGAGGTACGGCACCCACCAGATGACGAGCTCGATGCCGAAGAGGACGAAGTAGTAGACGCAGGCGTAGCGAAGCAGCACGGGGATGCCGAGCGCGGTACCCGCCACCGCCAGCCCCATCAGCAGCATGTTGACGCCCATCTCGACGCCCCGCTCCTTGCGCGAGTAAAAGCGGGCCCCATTGAACGGGAAGAAGTCGACGAAGGTCGTCACCTGGTGGTAAGCCAGCAGCGCCACCTGGCAGCCGACGGCGAGGATGGCTTGCTTCACACGGACTAACGTCGAAGCTCAGCGGGACGCCGAAGGCGTCCGCTGCAGTGCGGGGTTGGGCGTCAGCGCGAATAGTGGCACGTGATCTTCCGCACAGTGCCGGACGTGTCCGCGATGAACGAAATTTCCGGAAAGCCACCTCCACGTCGCCCTGCGGGGGTAGGGCTGGTTAGGAAGTAACTCGCTGAAGCCCCGGCCTCGAAGCTTGTTGGGAAGAAGCCCGCCGAATTCTTCATCTCGAAGTCTGGCTTCGGCAGTGCGGCGACGACCTCTACCAACTTAAAGCCGTTCAATTGATCCAGATTGGCTGGGCACGCATAGTCCGTCCGTGTGCCCATAGGCAGTGATCGAGCCCTGGTTAGGTCGGCACTCAACTGTGCAAGAAGGGGATGCAAATCGGCGGCGGCGGCTTGCGCCATCACGAGCAATCCTATGCAACCTGCAATGATCTTCATCGTGATGCCCAACGTCGGCGCTCAGCGGGCGGCGTAGCCGTCCGCTGCAGCAAAAGGTTGAACGGATTCATGGAATTCCACTCGCATGAAACTGAACTCCACGGCTCCCTCGCAGGGGACCTCGCCGACATCGATGCGGAAGCCTAGAACTTCGATGATGCCGGCCGCTTGGTCCACCACATGGCCAACGCCACGATACGCATACGGACCGATTTTCTCCATCCGCTCGACAGATCGTTGCGCTTTCAGGTCTTCAGGCCAGTCCGAGAGGTGGGCAGCTTGAATCTCTGCGTCGAGAGCGGACAAGGCGTTTTCGACCAGTTCGCCTTCTGCTAAGTCACGCGCAAAGCAGAAAGCCTCGATCTGGCCGTGCGCGCTGCGAAGCGTCACAGACGCGCAATCATCACCGGGCGAATACGGCTCGACGCGATCAACAAGCAGCGTTTTCATAGCCGTTCAACGTGTTCTCGGGAGACAGCCGGCGCCTCCCATGCAGGCGCGCTGCGCCCTAAAAATGCGGGTACGTCAATACTCAAGTGCTTGATTCATCGGGGCTCTTCCTGGTTTTTATGTATTTTTATACAGCATTAAATTTCTAACAAAAGCGGCGCGTCGTTACAAGTTCTCGCCGAGGCCGCTCGCCCCTGGGAGTTTCATGATGCCAGCCCCGTTGCCTGCCCTGCCACCTCGGAAACACCTCCGGCCCAACCGCTCCGTCGACTTGCCGCCGTTGCGCGCGACGAGGTTGCTAGATCAGTTGCGGGAACGGCTGCGGCCCATGCACTAAAGCTTGCGCACGGAGGAGGTGTATGCCTACTGGGTCAAGGCCTTCATCCGCCTCCATGGCCTGCGGCATCCCGCCGAACTGGGCGGGCTGAAGATGGAAGCGTTGCTGACAAGCCCGACGAATCTGGTTGACAGCGACCATCGAGATGGCCGGACCAGCAAAGCTTCGAGCTCGCTCCGCGAAGGAAGAGGCGCTCCGCCTTCATGGGCTCACCCGTTACCGCAGCCCATACCACCCGGCCATTCGATCTCATGCGCCCAGATCGCACCATCATCTTGTATCCATCGCCGCCGTCGCCGGCGGTCTCCCGCACGCGGAACGAGCCGTCAGGCTCGACGGTGTAGGTGGCTTCATAGTCACCGTCGGCCGCGATGAATCTCATCGGCCCAGACCAAGCATGCAAAGGGGCCAGGGAACTCCGGTCGATCAACGAGGCAGTAGGCGCCCATCCCTCACCCAAATGGTTTCGGATCTTTGTCCACGACGCTGAGCGCTCAATCGGTGTACTGACGATTAACGGAGGCAGATGGACGAGGGCAGCCCCGTGCGGCTCGGTAGCCAACGAAATCGCATCTGCATGGGTAACGGCTTGCTCAGCAGCAACCGCGGGCATGAGGACACCGAGTACGCATGCGCCTGCGACCAGGGCGAAGTGGATGGGCCTGAATTGCATGACGCCGAGTGTCGGAGATGACGCATGAATACGGGCTGACACACTTCCTCGCCTCCGCCGATTGTGGAATTCAGGGGCCGCACGGGCTGAGTAGACCGCCCCCTTCAGCGCCCCGACAGCCTCTCACTACCGCTGCCGATCAATCTGCAAACCACACACCACGCACCGATGCTGACGCCGTGCGCAGGTGTCGCAGAGCTTCCAGGCGTTGTTGCGGTAGTGGCGCTCATTGCCCACACTTTGCCCGTCCCATCTTTCGCCGCATTCGGGACAGGTGCCGAACGACCTGACTGTCACTGCACCTTCGCACGTCTCGCTGCAATAGAGCTCAGGGTTGTTCGTCGACATGGGAACGAATCGTCAGCCGCAGCGATATTTCACGCAACACGCGGCAAGCCGGGTCACGTCGCCTCAAGGCGCACACCGCACGCCGATGGGCGCAGGCTTCAGGGCCTCGTGCTCGCTCGCCAGGTGCCAGCGATACACGCCCGGCCCGAGCATCGTGATCGCCCATTCGCCGGCAAGCGGATCGGAGGGCTCGCTGTGGCCCTTGAATTGCACGTACAGCGAATGCTCGTCGCTGCGGGTGACGTCCAGGTCCAGCGTCTCGCTGGCGCGGGCCTTCAACTTCTGCTGGATGGCGATGACCAGGTGCTGGCCATCGGCCGACAGGTCGAAGCGCTGATACCGGTTGGAGGGCGTGCAGGCGTAGCGGCTGTGCAGGCTTTCCGCCCACAGGCCCGCCAAATCGGCGCGGTCGAACGCCGAGGCTTGCTGCGACGCTCCCAGCACGACGAGCACCCCGACGGCAATGAATGGCAGGCGCATGACGCCCCCTTCTGCGGTTGAAACGGCGTGATCGTACGCGGCAGGGCGCGTGAGGCGCCGATGATCCGGCGCCCGCCTCCCGCGCGGCGGCCCCCGCGTCAGGCCGGCAGCTTCAGCAACTCGAACGGCCCACGGCCGGACGCCGCCGTGATGAGGCCCAGCACGCGCGTCGGTTCGCTGCCGATCCAGTCCCAGTGGAAGCGCCAGCCCCAGTTGCCGCCCAGCACGCCGGGCACGTTCATGCGATGTTCGGAGCCCAGGCCCAGCACGTCCTGCAGCGGGTAGACGGCCGTGTTGGCCACGGAGTTGGCGCAGGCGCGGATCATGGCCCAGTGCACGTCGTGCTCGCCGCACGCGAGATAGGAGCCGGCAAACGCGCGCTCGCGGGCCTTGGCCTGGTTCCACCAGCCGCGCACGGTGTCGTTGTCGTGCGTGCCGGTGTAGGCCACCGATGCGGTGGGCCACATGTGCGGCAGGAACTCGTGGTCGCCCTCGGCGCCGAAGGCGAACTGCAGGATCTTCATGCCGGGAAAGCCGCAGCCGTCGCGCAGCTCGTGCACATCGTCGGTGATGAAGCCCAGGTCCTCGGCCACGATGGGCAGCTCGCCCAGTGCCGACTTGATGGCCTCGAACAGCGCCATGCCGGGGCCGGTCTTCCACTCGCCGCGCTTGGCGTCGGGGCTGTCGCCGGGGATCTCGTAGTAGCCGGCAAAGCCGCGGAAGTGGTCGATGCGGAATACGTCGGCCTGGCTCAGCGCGCGCTTCACGCGGGCCGTCCACCAAGCGTAGTTCTCCTCGGCCATCTTGTCCCAGCGGTACAGCGGGTTGCCCCAGCGCTGGCCCAGCGGGCCCAGGTCATCGGGCGGCACGCCGGCGACGACGGTGGTCTGGAAGTTCTCGTCCAGCGAGTACAGGTCGGGGCGCGACCAGCAGTCGGCGCTGTCGTGCGCGACGAAGATGGGCAGGTCACCCATGAGGTGCACGCCACGCTCGTTGGCGTAGGCCTTGAGCGCGCCGATCTGCACGTCGAACTGCCACTGCACGAACTGCCAGAAGGCGATCTCGTCGGCGTAGTCCTTGCGGGCCTGGGCGATGGCAGCGGGCTCGCGCTTCTTGAGGCCTTCGCTCCACTCCCACCACGGCTGGCCGTTCAGCGGCGAGCGGATGGCCATGAACAGCACGTAGTCGTCCAGCCAGCTCTGCGCCTCCAGGCACCACTTGCCAAAGGCGATGCGGTCGGCGTCTGCCGCGTTGGCGAAGAAACCCTTGGCGGCCTCGCGCAGCTGCTGCTCGCGCCACGGCGTCACGCGGCCATAGTCGACATGCTCGCCGTTGAAGTGCGGCACGTCGGGTTGCTTCAGCCAGCCCTTGGCGATCAGCGGCTCCAGCGCCACCATCCATTGGCTGCCGGCAAAGGCGGACACGCCCTGGTAGGGCGAGTCGCCGGGACCGATAGGCGTCGTCGGCAGCAGCTGCCAGACGCTCTGGCCGGCGGACTGCAGCCAGTCGACGAAGCGGTAGGCATCGGGGCCGAAGTCGCCCATGCCGTGCGGGCCGGGCAGCGAGGTGATGTGCAGCAGCACACCGGAGGAGCGTTGGTTGAGATTCATTGATGTCTCAAGACAAGGAGCGAACGGGCCGGCACGTTGAGCGGCTGGCCGGGGAGGACGAGCGGCGCGGCCGATTCGCCGCTGCTGTCGAGCACGAGCTGCCACGGCCCGTTGCAGAGCAGGAAGGGCAAGGGCGTCGCATCAGGGTTGAAGACGATCATCAGCCGCGGCGCGCTGGCGCCGGCTTCGCGCAACTGCGCACCGAAGGCGCGCTGGCCGGCGTCGTGCCAGTCGTGCGGCGTCATCTCGTGACCGCTGGGTGCGTACCAGGCGATGCAGGCGTCGCCCGAGCCGCTGGCGAACCAGCGCGGATGGCGCAGCAGCGGCTCCTGCGCACGCAGCGCCAACAACTGCGAGACCAGCTCGGTCATGCGGCCGTCGGCGCTGTCCCAGTTCAACCACGTCGTCGGGTTGTCCTGGCAGTAGGCGTTGTTGTTGCCGCCCTGGCTGTTGCCGATCTCGTCGCCGGCGCACAGCATGGGCGTGCCCTGGGCCAGCAGCAACGTGGCCATCAGCGCACGGCGCACGCGCTCGCGCGTGGTGTTGATGGCGGCGTCGTCGGTCGGCCCCTCGGCGCCGAAGTTCGCACACAGCTCACCGTCGCGGCCGTCACGGTTGTCCTCGCCGTTGGCGTGGTTGTGCTTGGTGCTGTAGCTGGTCAGGTCGGCCAGCGTGAAGCCGTCGTGCACGGCGATGAAGTTGATCGACGCCGTCGGCTGGCGTTGGCCGTGGTGGAACACGTCGCTGGACGCCATGAAGCGCCGCGCCAGCTCGCCACGGCCCACGCCCGGGCCGGCGCCCAGCCAGTAGCCGCGCACGGCGTCGCGGAACTTGTCGTTCCACTCCAGGAAGCGGCCAGGGAAGCGGCCGACCTGGTAGCCGTCGTAGGCCGCGTCCCAGGGCTCGGCGATGAGGTGCACGCCGGCGAGCACCGGGTCCTGCCGCATCGCGGTGAAGAAGGCGGCGTTGGGGTCGAAGCCGTGCGAGCTGCGGCCCAGCACGGGCGCCAGGTCGAAGCGGAAGCCGTCCACACCCATCTCGGCGACCCAGTAGCGCAGCGAGTCCAGCACGAACTGCGTGACGCGCGGGTGCGACGCATGCAGCGTGTTGCCACAGCCCGTCAGGTTCTCGTAGCGGCTCCAATCGCCGGCCACGAGGCGGTAATAGCTCTTGTTGTCCAGCCCGCGCAAGCAGAGCGTGGGGCCGAACTCGTTGCCTTCGGGCGTGTGGTTGTAGACGACGTCCAGCACCACCTCCAGGCCGGCGTCGTGCAGCTCGCTGACCATCTGCCGGAACTCGGCAGTCACCGCGGTCGGGTCGTTGCGGTGCTCGGCCTTCGCCCAACGCGGGTCCGGGCAGAAGAAGCCCAGCGTGTTGTAGCCCCAGTAGTTGTGCAGGCCGCGCTCGGCAAGGTGGGGCTCGTCGATGCAGTAGTGCACCGGCAGCAGCGACAGCGTCGTGACGCCCAGGCGCTTGAAGTGCGCGATGGACGCGGGGTGAGCCAGGCCGGCGTAGGTGCCGCGCAGGTCCTCCGGCACGCCAGGCAGCAGCTTGGAGAAGCCCTTGACGTGAACCTCGTAGAGCACGACGTCGCTCGGCGCGCGGCGCGGGCGGTGCGCGCGGGCGTAGGCCACCGGCGGCGGCGCGACGCGGGCCTTCAGCGCCTGCGTGGCGTTGTCGCGGTGGTCCAGCGAACGCGGGCCGTCAGGGTGGCCCAGCTCGTAGCCATGGTGCTCGGCGCGCCAGCCGAAGTGGCCAACGATCTCGCGCGCCCATGGGTCCAGCAGCAGCTTGTGCGGGTTGAAGCGGTGGCCCTGCTCGGGCGCGTACGGGCCGTGCGCGCGGATGCCGTAGACGAGGCCGGGGCCGACGCCGGGCAGGAAGCCGTGGAAGACGCCGTCGAACGGCCCGGCCAGCTCGTAGCGGCGCAGCTCACGCTGGCCTTCGGCGTCGAACACACACAGCTCGATGCGCGTCGCGTTATCGCTGGCCACGGCGAAGTTCACGCCGCCGTCGCGGGCGAGCGCGCCGAGCGGCTCGTGCCAGCCGGGTTGGAGATCGGGCAGATGAGCCATGGACTGCAGACTCAGTTTCAGATCGGGACGAAGAAAAGCGTGGCCAGGGGTGGCAGGTTGATCGTGATGGACAGGCGCTTGCCATGCGCCGGCTGGGCCTGCACCGGCAGGCCGGCGGCGGCGACGCCGTTGCCCATGTTGCTGCCACCGTAGTAGGCCGAATCGGTGTTGAGCGCTTCCTTCCAGGCCGTCACGCCGTCGGGCACGCCCAGCGAGTAGCCCTCGCGCGGCACCGGCGTCATGTTGCAGACGACGATGACCATGCGGCCCGTGCCGTCGCGGCGCACCCAGGCGTAGATGGAATGCTCGGCGTCGTGCGCGCTGATCCACTCGAAGCCGCCGGCCTCGCAGTCCAGCCGGTGCAGTGCGGACTGCTCGCGGTAGAGCTTGTTGAGGTCGCGCACCAGGCGCTGCACGCCCGCGTGGCGGTCGTCCTCCAGCAGGCCCCAGGGCAGGCCCTCGGCATGGTTCCACTCGTTGCGCTGCGCGAACTCCTGGCCCATGAACAGCAGCTTCTTGCCGGGATGGCCCCACATGAAGCCGTAGTAGGCGCGCAGGTTGGCGAACTTCTGCCAGTCGTCGCCCGGCATCTTGGAAAGCATCGAGCCCTTGCCGTGCACGACCTCGTCGTGCGAGATCGGCAGCATGAAGTTCTCGCTGAACGCGTAGATCAGGCCGAAGGTCATCTTGTCGTGATGCCAGCGGCGGTTGATCGGGTCCTCGGCCATGTAGCGCAAGGTGTCGTTCATCCAGCCCATGTTCCACTTGTAGTGAAAGCCCAGGCCGCCCGCGTACGTGGGCGCCGAGACGCCGGGGAAGCTGGTGCTTTCCTCGGCCACGGTGATCGCGCCTTCGATCTCGCCGACATGCTCGTTCATCTCGCGCAGCATCGAGATGGCTTCGAGGTTCTCGCGGCCACCGCGGATGTTGGGAATCCACTCGCCGGCAGGCCGCGAGTAGTCGCGATAGAGCATGCTGGCGACAGCGTCCACGCGCAGGCCATCCACGCCCCAGCGCTCGATCCAGTACAGCGCGCTGCCGATCAGGAACTGGCGCACCTCGGTGCGGCCGAAGTTGTAGATCAGCGTGTTCCAGTCGCGGTGGAAGCCTTCCTTGGGGTCGGCGTACTCGTAGATGCGCGTGCCGTCGAACTCGGCCAGGCCGTGCGCGTCCATCGGGAAGTGCGCGGGCACCCAGTCCAGCAACAGACCCAGGCCCGCGTCGTGGCAGGCCTTCACGAAACGAGCGAAACCCTCGGGCGGGCCGAAGCGGGCGCTGGGCGCGTACATGCCCAGCGTCTGGTAACCCCAGGAGCCGTCGAACGGGTGCTCGCTGATGGGCATCAGCTGCAGGTGCGTGAAGCCCAGGTCGGCCACGTAGGCCGGCAGTTGCTCGGCCAGCTCATCCCAGGTCGGGAACTCGCCGGTCAGCGGGCGGCGCCACGACGCCGCATGCACCTCGTAGACGCTGATGGCCGACTCGCGCCGGTTGGCACGCTCGCGCTGGCGGGGCAGCGCTGTCGGTTCGGGCAAGGGAGCCACGATGCTGGCGTTGTCCGGCCGCAGCTGGGCGCGGCGGGCGTAGGGGTCGGCCTTCAGCGGCAGCAGCGTGCCGTTGCCGGAGACGATCTCGAACTTGTAGAGATCGCCCTCGCCCGCGTGTGGCACGAAGATCTCCCACACGCCGGCCATGTGCCGCAGCCGCATCGGGTGGCGGCGGCCGTCCCAGTTGTTGAAGTTGCCGACGACGCTGACGCGCTTCGCGTTGGGCGCCCAGACGGCGAAGCGCACGCCGCTGACATCACCGTACTGCACGAGGTGAGCGCCCAGGCTCAGGAAGGGGCGGAAGTTGCGGCCCTCGGCCAGCGCCTTCAGCTCCTCATCACTGAGCTGCGGGTAGAAGTTGTACGGGTCGGCGTAGACGCCTTCCCCGCCCCCGGCCCAGCGCACAGCCAGCCGGTAGTCGAAGCGGTGCTTGCGGCGCGGTACCTGGGCTTCGAAAAAGCCGGGGCGACGCTGGCCAAGATCGACGATGTGCTTCTTGCTGCCGGCATCCAGCAGCCCGACCTCAGACGCCCCGGGCAGCAGCACACGCACCCACAGCCGACCACTGTCGTCCGCGTGAAGGCCCAACCGAGCGAAGGGGTCGGCGTGGCGGCCTGCGAGAAGGGCGTCGAGGTCGGCGTCTGTGAGCATCGTCAGGTGTTCAAACTCTTCACGGACCAGACACGGTCCACATACTCGGCGATCGTGCGATCGGACGAGAACGGGCCCATGCCAGCGATGTTGCGCAGTGCGCGTTCGGCCCAGGCAGTACGGTCGGCGAACAACGTGTCGACCTTGGCCTGGGTGGCGACGTAATCGGCGAAATCGGCCATCAGCAGGTACACGTCGCGATGCAGCAGGCTGTCGACGAGGCTGCGATAGCGCTCGGTGTCGCCATTGCTGAAGACACCGGCCGAGATGGCGTCGATGACGCGCTTGAGCTGGCGATTCTCTTCGACATACAGCCGCGGGTCGTAGCCCAGCTGCTTGATCTTGGCGACGGCATCCGCGCGCAGGCCGAACACGAACATGTTCTCCACGCCCATGGCCTCGGCCATCTCGATGTTGGCGCCGTCCCAGGTGCCGATCGTGACCGCGCCGTTCATGCCGAACTTCATGTTGCCGGTGCCCGAGGCCTCGGTGCCGGCCGTCGAAATCTGCTCGGACAGGTCGGCCGCCGGGATGATGCTTTCGGCCAGCGTGACACTGTAGTTGGGCAGGAAGACGAGCTTGAGCTTGTCGCCCACGCGCGGGTCGCTGTTGATGACGCGAGCAACGTCGTGCGCCAGGCGCACGATGCTCTTGGCCATCTGGTAGGCCGAGGCGGCCTTGCCGGCAATGATGACCGTGCGCGGCACCCAGTTCGCATCGGGGTTGTCGCGGATCGCCTGGTAGCGGGCGATGACGTGCAGCAGGTTCAGCAGCTGGCGCTTGTACTCGTGGATGCGCTTGATCTGGATGTCGAACAGGCTGTCGACATTGACCGAGATGCCCAGCTCGCGGCGGATCACTGCGGCCAGGCGCTCCTTGTTGGCGCGCTTGACGGCCAGGAACTCAGCACCCAGCTCGCGGTTGGCCGCCAGCGGCGCCAACTCGCCCAGCTCCGCCAGGTTCTTGCGCCAGCCGTCGCCGATGCGGCTGTCCAGCAGGCTGGACAGCGCCGGGTTGGCCTGCTGCAGCCAGCGGCGCGGCGTGACGCCGTTGGTGACGTTGTGGAAGCGGTCCGGCCAGATGCGGGCGTAGTCGGCAAAGATGGTCTGCACCATCAGCTCGGAGTGCAGCGCGGCGACACCGTTAACGCGGTGCGACGCGACCAGCGCGAGCGACGCCATGCGCACGCGGCGCTCGCTGCCGTGGTGGCCTTCGTCGATGAGCGAAACGCGTGCGGCCAGCGCATCGTCGCCGGGGAAGCGCGCCTTCAGTTCGTCCAGGAAACGCTGGTTGATCTCGTAGATGATTTCCAGATGACGCGGCAGCAGGTGCTCGAACATGCGCACCGGCCAGGTCTCCAGCGCCTCCGGCATCAGCGTGTGGTTGGTGTAGGCCACCGCCTGGCGCGTGATCTTCCAGGCCTCGTCCCAGCCCAGGCCGTGCTCGTCCAGCAGCAGGCGCATCAGCTCGGCGGGGGCCAGCGCGGGATGCGTGTCGTTGAGGTGGATGGCGTTGGTCTTGCCCAGGTCGTGCAACGAGCCGAACTCGCGCAGGTGGCGCGCGATCAGGTCCTGCAGCGACGCGCTGACGAGGAAGGCCTCCTGCTTCAGGCGCAGCTCGCGGCCCTGCTCGGTGGAGTCGTCCGGGTAGAGCACCCAGTTCAGCGCATCGGCCAGCACCTGGTGGCGCGCGGCGCGGGCGTAGTCGCCTTCGCAGAACGGCTTGAACGCGATGGGCGCGGCCGTGGCCTGCCACTGACGCAGCGTGGAGACGCGGTCACTGTGGTGGGCGGGCACGATGAAGTCGAAGGCCTGCGCCTCGATCTCCTCGGCCGGCTGCCAGCGACGCACGCCCGAGGCATCCACCTCCACACGGCCACCGAAGCCGACATGGAAGCGCACGTCGTGGCGCGGCAGCTCCCAGGCGGGGCTGTTGCGCGTCCAGTCGTCGGGCTGCTCCAGTTGGCGCCCCTGCTGGATGACCTGCGCGAACGTGCCGTAGCGGTAGCGCAGACCGTAGCCGAACGACGGCAGTTCCAGCTCGGCGAACGAGTCCAGGAAGCACGCTGCCAGCCGGCCCAGACCGCCGTTGCCCAGGGCTGCATCGGGTTCGCGCTCCAGCACGTCGCCCAGCGACTGGCCCTGCTCGGCCAGCTTGGCCTCCAGCGGCTCGGTCAGCTTCAGTGCCGCCAGCGCGTTGGACAGCGCACGGCCCATCAGGAATTCCATCGACAGGTAGTGCACGCGGCGCACGGGCGCCTTGTCGCCACGCTTGGCGTCTTCGGCCTGTGTCTTTGCCCAGCGACGGGCGAGCGTCTCGCGACAGGCAATGGCTGCGGCATGCAACGCCGCCTGCGGCGTCGCGCCATGGCTGGATTGGGACAGTTCGCGCTCGTAGGCGGTCTCGAAAGCGGCGCGCAAGGCCTTGGTTTCAGCAGAGACGGCAGGAGCGGCGGACGGCTTCATCGCAGTGGCCTTGGAAGTACGTTCAACGGTCAGCGAGGAGCTGAGGCGGGTTCGGGTGTTCATCAGTGCCAGCCCTCGGCGACGAGGACAAGAATGCTACCGGATAGCAGCGACGCCCGAAGTATCGGGCAGCTCCGGCCCGTTGTGTAGTTTGACTACATCGGGAAAACCCGGTTCTATTTGTAAATCGTTGATTTGCAATGAATTCATGTCAACAAAAGCGAGCAATCTCTGTTGTTGCCGACCTTCATGACAATGTATATTGTCTACAAAGACGGGCAAAGACGAGAAATTTGAGCCCGATTTGGTGAGACAGGCCGGCCCCAAACACCCGGCGACAGAAAGGTTAGAAGTGGCAGACGTTCGACTGACCGGCGTGGAGAAAGCCTATGGCGACATCCGCATCCTGCACGGCATCGACCTGGAGATCCGCGACGGCGAGTTCATGGTGTTCGTGGGCCCGTCGGGCTGCGGCAAGAGCACGCTGCTGCGCTCCATCGCCGGGCTGGAAGAGATCACCGGCGGCGAGCTGACCATCGGCGGCCGCGTCGTCAACGACGTGCCACCGGCCGAGCGCGGCATTGCCATGGTGTTCCAGTCCTACGCGCTCTACCCGCACATGAACCTGTTCGACAACATGGCGTTCGGGTTGAAGCTGGCCAAGGTGCCGAAGGCCGAGATCGAGACGGCCGTGCGGGCCGCTGCCAAGATCCTGCACATCGAGCATCTTCTGGACCGCAAGCCCAAGGACCTCTCCGGCGGCCAGCGCCAACGCGTGGCGATCGGCCGGGCCATCGTGCGCAAGCCCGAGGTCTTCCTGTTCGACGAGCCCCTGTCCAACCTCGACGCGGCCTTGCGCGTGCGCATGCGCTACGAGTTCGCCAAGCTGCACGAAGACCTCAAGACCACGATGATCTATGTGACGCACGACCAGGTGGAGGCCATGACGCTGGCCGACCGCATCGTCGTGCTGTCGGCCGGCAAGGTGGAGCAGGTCGGCTCGCCGCTGGAGCTGTACGAGCATCCACGCAACCTGTTCGTGGCGGGTTTCATCGGCAGCCCCAAGATGAACTTCATCGCCGGCGAGATCGCCGCGACCGAGCCGGGTCATGTGGACATCAAGCTGACTGGCGGCGACGTGCAACTGCGCGCGCTGGTGGACGGCGGCGCCGCCAAGGTGGGCGACAAGGTGACGCTGGGCGTGCGCCCCGAGCACATCCGCCAGGGCGGCGATGGCAACCTGCTGCACAGCACCGTGGCCTTCGTCGAGTCGCTGGGCGGCCTGACCTTCGCCTACTGCCCCTACCCCGGACTGGAAGAGCCGCTGACCTGCCAGTTCGAGGGCCGCAACGGCACCGACCGCCTGCGCAGCGGCCAGGACCTCGCGCTGCACCTGCCGCCGCAGGCGCTGTATGTGTTCGACACCGACGGCAACGCGCTGCGTCGCCTGGCCGCGCCGGAGCTGTCGGCATGATGGCGCCCCTCGCCCAGTCCCGCACCGCTGAACGCGGGCGCGCCCGGTCGGTCCCCCGAGGGGACGGCGATGCGTGCCGGATCGACCGTCACGCACATCGCCCGGCGGGCCGGCTTGGGAGCGGCCCGGCGCTCGGCCCGAAGAAGAAGGCCACCTTGGCGCTTTTGACGTCTCTATGCCTCGCGGCGCCAGCCCTCGCCGACACGCCCAGGCTGCTCGTCTGGATCAACGGCGACAAGGCCTACAACGGCCTGCAGAAGGTGGGCAATGCGTTCGAGAAAGTCTCGGGCGTCAAGGTCGTCGTCGAGCACCCGGTGGATGTGACCGACAAGTTCCAGCAGGCCGCTGGCGCCGGCAAGGGGCCGGACATCTTCTGCTGGCCGCACGACCGCGTCGGCGAATGGGCCAAGGCCGGATTGCTGACGCCGCTGCGCCCGTCAGCCAGGCTGAAGGCCGAGGTCGAGGACCAGGCCTGGACAGCCATGACCTACCGCGGCCGCATCTGGGGCTACCCGCTGGCCATCGAGACAACCGGCCTCATCTACAACAAGGCCCTCGTCCCCAAGCCGCCCGCCACGTGGGACGAGGTGATCGAACTCGACAAGCGGCTCGCCCAACAGGGCAAGCACGCCATCCTCTGGCACTACAACAAGAGCTTCTTCAGCTGGCCGGTGCTGGCCGGCCCCGGCGGCGTCATCTTCGGCCGTGATGCGCAGGGCGACTTCGATCCGCGGCAGGTCGACGTCAACAACGCCGGCGCGCTGGCCGGCGCACAGGTCATCGACCGCCTCATCAAGGGCGGCCACATGCCCAAGGGTGCCAACTACGCCGAGATGGAATCCGCCTTCGCCCGCGGCGAGGTGGCCATGATGATCTCCGGCCCCTGGGCCTGGGACAACGCCAAGCGCGCCAAGATCGACTTCGGCGTCGCCCCCATCCCGGCCGTCGTTCCCGGCAAGCCGAGCAAGAGCTTCGTCGGCGTGCTGGGCTGCATGATCTCGGCGCCCAGCAAGAACAAGGACATCGCCAAGGAGTTCATCGAGAACCACCTGATGCGCCCCGAGGCCCTGAAGGTGCTGGATGCCGACGTCCCTATCGGCGTGCCGGCCAACAAGGCCTTCTACGCCGAGCTGTCGGTGAACCCGCTGATCGCGGCGAGCATGACCAACGCACGCAACGGTGCGCCGATTCCGAACATCCCCGAGGTGGGCCGCTTCTGGACCGCGATGGACGCGGCGCTGGAAGCCATCACGAACGGACTGCAATCCCCGAAGGACGCGCTGGACGGCGCCGCCGCACGGATGCTGCTGAACAAATGAACGCTGCCACCACTTCCATGCTCGGACAAGGCAGCTACTCGACGCTGCCACCGACACTGATCGAGAAGCTCGCCAGGTGGCTGTACTGGCCCGCCGTCGCGGCGCTCGTCGTCGGCGCGCTGTACTTCGTCTTCGTCGTCTACGCGACCGGCCAGGTCGCCTGGGCCACGGGCCTGCTGGTGCTGCTCGCGGCCGGCTTCTACGTGTATCTCAGCCGCGGCGGCTTCGCGTGGCGCTACCTGTTCCCCGGCCTGGCCGGCATGCTCATCTTCATCGCCTTCCCGCTGGTCTACACCGCGCAGATCGGCTTCACGAACTACTCCAGCACCCACCTGCTCGGCGAGGGCCGCGTGCGCGAATACCTGCTGGAGCAGCACGACGCCGTCGAAGACCAGGTGCTGGGCTACAGCCTGCACGCCAGCGGCGCCGAGTACCGCCTCGTGCTGAACGCGGACGGCGAGGCCGCGCCACGCTGGGTGTCGCCGCCGCTCGCGCTGCGCGCCGGCAAGGACCTGCGCGTCGACATGAGCGCCGCAGACGCCACGACGGCGTCGGGCACCGCCCTGCCCTTGCCTGAACTCATCAGGCACCGCGACGCGCTCGGCAAGCTGGTGCTCGTGCTGCCCGACAAGACCGAGCTGCACTACCTCGGCCTGCGCGAGTTCGGCCCCATCAAGCCGCAGTGGACGGCGAATGCCGACGACAGCCTGACGCGCACCGCCGACGGTGTGGTCTTCAAGCCCGACCGCAACACCGGCTTCTTCCAGTCCGCCGCCGGCGAGACGCTGCAGCCCGGCTTCAAGGCCTTCATCGGCGTGGGCAACTACGCCCGCATGCTGTTCGACGCCGAGTTCCGCGGCCCCTTCCTGTCCATCTTCACGTGGACGGTCGTGTTCTCGGCGCTGACGGTGTTCTTCGCCACGGCCATCGGCATGCTGTTCGCCGTGATGCTGAACTGGGAGGGCATGCGCTTTCGCACCACCTACCGCACGCTGCTGTTCCTGCCGTACGCGGTGCCCGGCTTCATCTCCATCCTCGTGTTCAAGGGCCTGTTCAACCAGAACTTCGGCGAGATCAACGCCATCCTGGACGCGCTGGTGGGTGTCAAGCCGGCATGGTTCGCCGACCCGTTCCTGGCCAAGACGATGCTCGTCATCGTCAACGTCTGGCTGGGCTACCCCTACGTGATGATCCTGTGCTCCGGGCTGCTGAAGTCCATCCCCGCGGACCTCTACGAAGCCTCGGCGCTGGCTGGTGCCGGCCCGGCGACCAACTTCCTGAAGATCACCGCGCCGCTCATCATCAAGCCGCTGGCGCCGCTGCTGGTGAGCGCGTTCGCGTTCAACTTCAACAACTTCGTGCTGATCGCGCTGCTGACCGACGGCCGGCCGGACTTCCTGTCCACCAAGCTGCCGGCAGGCCAGACCGACATCCTCGTCAGCTACACCTACCGCATCGCCTTCCGCGACTCAGGCTCCGACTTCGGCCTCGCCGCGGCGATCTCGACGCTGATCTTCTTCCTCGTCGCGGCGCTGTCGTTGATCAACCTGCGCCTCAGCGCGAAAGCTCAGAAGTAATCATGGCCATCGTCCTCGGCAAACAAGCCCGCTGGCGCACGTTCACGGCGCATGCCGTGATGTGGGTCTTCATCGCGATCACGCTGTTCCCGCTGCTCGCGGTCGTGTCCATCTCGCTGCGCCCGGGCAACTTCGCCACCGGCAGCCTGATCCCGACGCAGATCAGCCTGGAGCATTGGCAGCTGGCGCTGGGCATCCCCTACCAGGCGGCCGACGGCAGCCTCGTGCAGCCGCCCTTCCCTGTGCTGACCTGGCTGTGGAACTCGATCAAGGTCGCCACCGCCTCGGCCTTCCTCATCGTCGCCATCTCGACGACCGCGGCCTACGCCTTCGCGCGGCTGAAGTTCAGCCTCAGCAAGCCGGTGCTCAACGGCATGCTGCTGCTGCAGATGTTCCCGCCCGTGCTGGCGCTGGTGGCCATCTACGCCATCTTCGAGACCATCGGCAACTACGTGCCGGCCCTGGGCATCGAGACACATGCCGGCCTCGTGCTCGCCTACCTCGGCGGCATCGGCACGCATGTGTGGACGATCAAGGGTTACTTCGAGACCATCCCGGTCGAGATCGAGGAGAACGCCAAGGTCGACGGTGCGACGCACTGGCAGGCCTTCTCGCGCGTGCTGCTGCCCATGGCTGTACCCATCCTGATGGTGGTCTTCGTGCTGGCCTTCATCGGCACCATCATCGAGTACCCGGTGGCCAGCGTGCTGCTGCGCGAGGAAGGCAACCTCACGCTCGCCGTCGGGTCGAAATACTTCCTGCACGACCAGCGTTTCCTGTGGGGCGACTTCGCCGCCGCGGCCGTGCTGTCCGGACTGCCGATCACACTGGTCTTCCTGCTCGCGCAGCGCTGGATCGTTTCCGGCCTCACCGCAGGTGGCGTGAAGGGCTGATGACGCGATTCATCGCCCTGTGCGCGACGCTGCTCGCGCTCGTTTCGCCGGCACAGGCCGCCTGCGTCGAGCCGGCATTGGGCAACGTCACGCTCTACCTGCGCGGCGCGCTGAACAGCTGGGCCGCCGCCGAGGAGCAGGCCTTCGAGTACCGCTGCGATGCCTACTACCTGAACCTCAAGGCCCAGGGCACGCAGGAGTTCAAGATCGCCGACGAGGACTGGACGGCGCGCCTCACCTTTGGCGGCGACGCTGCCGGCCTGCTCACCCGCGGCGGGCCGGCCAACCTGCGGCGGGACTTCCACGGCGAGCACACGTTGCGGCTGAGCTTCGACGCGCAAGGCCAGCCGCACCTGGACATCGGCCCGCAGACCTTCAAGCCCACGCCGCCCCGCCCCATCACCGACCGCGCCGCGCTGACGACCCGGTTCGACTCGCGCGACCTCGAAGCCAAGCAGCCCTTCGGCGCCCAGCCCGCCGGCAGCGAGATCCGCTTCAGCATCGGCAACGACGTGCCCGGCCTGAAGAGCGCGACGCTGGTCATCGAGCGCCGCAGCCTGGTGGGCGACCAGCAGCAGCTCGCCTATGCGCCGCTGGCGCGCATCGCGATGACGCCGGCGCCCCACGGCCTGGGCACGGGCTTCTCGGCGAGCTACCGCTTCCAGGACATCGGCGTCTACGGCTACTGGTTCGAGATCGAGACCGCCGAGGGCCGCTACGCGCTGCAGAACAACGCCGACACCGTCTACTGGACGCGCGAGAAGGGCTCGATGGGCGTGGCCGCCCTCGCCCGCCTGCCCAGGAACCTGAGCCAGGTGCGCCGCTACCGGCAGACCATCTACGCGCCCGACTTCCAGGTGCCCGCCTGGGCGCGCGACGTCGTCTACTACTACGTCTTCCCCGAGCGCTTTCGCAACGGCGACAAGCGCAACGACCCGCGCCCCGGCGGCGGCCGGTCGCAGGACCGCTACCAGGACCGCGACGTCGAGCGCCACGCGACGTGGAACGAGAAACCGTTCAAGCCCGCTGGACCTGGAGAAAAGGGGGACGGGTCGGACGCGCTCTACAACAACGACTTCTTCGGCGGTGACCTGCAGGGCGTCACGACCAAGCTCGACTACATCAAGAGCGTGGGCGCCAACGCGATCTACCTCACGCCCGTGTTCCGCGCGCCCAGCAACCACAAGTACGACGCGGCCGACTACAAGCACATCGACCCGGCCTTCGGCACCGACGCCGACTTCGAGCGGCTGTGCGCCGAGGCCGCCAGGCGCGGCATCCGCGTCATCCCCGACACGTCGCTGAACCACGTCGGCGCAGACTCGCCGTACTTCAACCGTTTCTCGAACTTTCCCGCAGGCGGCGCGTTCGACGGCGGCAAGATCAACCCCGACTCACCCTACGCGAGCTGGTTCAAGTTCAAGCCCGAAGAGACCGACCCCGACAAGCAGTTCCAGGGCTGGATGGGCGTGACGGATCTGCCGGAGATCGACAAGAGCAGCCCGTCCTTCCGCGCCTTCGCCTACGGCGACAAGGACTCCGTCACCAAGCTCTGGCTGGACCGCGGTGCCGCCGGCTGGCGCATGGACGTGGCGCCGTGGATACCGGACGACTTCTGGCGCGAGTGGCGCCGGGCCGTAAAGGCCACGAAGCCCGACGCGCTGACAGTGGCCGAGACCTGGTTCGACGCCAGCAAGTTCCTCCTCGGCGACGAGTTCGACAGCGTCATGAACTACATCTTCCGCAACGCCGTGCTGGACTACGCCGCCGGCCAGCCCGCAACCCGCACCTATGCCAACCTGGAGCTGATCCGCGAGGCCTACCCGCCGCAGACGCTCTACGCGCTGATGAACCTGCTGTCCACGCATGACCAGCCGCGGGCGCTGCACCACCTCGGAGAGGACAGCGACCTTGTTCTGGCCAAGCGCCGGCTGCGCCTGGCCGTGTTCTTCCAGATGACCTACCCCGGCTCGCCGACGATCTACTACGGCGACGAAGTGGGCCTGGGCGGCGGCGACGATCCCTACAACCGCGCACCTTATCCCTGGGCCGACGAGGGCGGCAAGCCCGACGAGCAATTGCTGGCCGATTTCAAGCGCCTGACGAAGCTGCGCCACGACCTGCCGGTGCTGCGCCACGGCTCCTTGAGCGCACCACTGCTGCTGGACGAGCACGTCGTCGTGCTGGCCCGCCAGGACGGCGCCACCTGGGCCGTCACCGCCACCAACAACAGCACCCGGCCCCGCACCGTCACCGTCGACCTGCCCTTCCCCGCCACGCGGCTGCGCGACGCGCTAGGCGGCAAGGCCGTCGCCGTGAAGGACGGCCAGGTCCAGCTCACCGTGCCGCCGCTGTTCGGCCGCGTCCTCGTCACCCCATGATCCTCAATCCTCTCGGCCACACCGGCCTGCGCGTCTCGGCCCTCGGCTTTGGCGCGATGCACATCAACGACGAGCGCACGACCGAGCTTGAGGCCGGCGCCCTGCTCAACCGCGTGCTGGACGAGGGCATCACCCTCATCGACACCGCTCGCGGCTACGGGCTCAGCGAGGAGCGCATAGGCCGCCACCTCAGCGCACGCCGCGCGGAGTTCGTGCTGTCGACCAAGGTCGGCTACGGCGTCGACGGCGTGGCGGACTGGACCTACGAGTGCATCGTCGGCGGCGTCGAGCGCGCGCTGCGGCTGATGAAGACCGACGTGCTCGACATCGTCCACCTGCACTCCTGCCCGCTGCCGGTGCTGCAGCACGGCGACATGATCCGCGCGCTGGCCGACTGCCGCACCGCCGGCAAGCTGCGCGTGGCGGCCTACTCGGGCGACAACGCCGAGATCGATTTCGCCATCGCCAGCCGCGCCTTCGGCAGCCTGCAGACCTCCATCAGCCTGTGCGACCAGGCCCACCTGCGCACGCGCGCCGCCCTGGCCGACCACGCCGGCATCGGCGTCATCGCCAAGCGCCCGCTGGCCGGCGCGGTCTGGCGCCACCTGCAGCGGCCGGGAGACTTCGCCGAAGGCCAGTACTGGGACCGCTTCCGCGCGATGGGGCTGACCGGCGCCGAGGACTGGGCCGACGTGGCCCTGCGCTTCGCCGTCTTCCATACCGGCGCCGCCAGCGCCATCGTCGGCACCGCCAAGCCGGCCAACCTGCGCCGCAACCTCGAGTCCATTGCCCGCGGCCCGCTGCCTGCGGAACTGGCGCTGGCGATCCGCTCCGCCTTCGACCATCACGGCGGCGACGCGTGGCCCGGGCTGATCTGACGCTGGCAGCGCAAGGCCACCACCACTGCCTCTGAAGGCTCGCGCCGCCCCACCCGGTGGGAACCCGACGTCGGCAGCCCGCGCGGCTGACGCATGATGCGACCCGTGTCACCGCCATCCCCACCCCTGCGCCGCCGCCCGCTGCTGGCCCTGCCGCTGTTGCTGGCTGGCAGGCCGCTGCGGGCGCAGCCAGACGAGCCGGTGCGGCTGCCCCGCCACATCAGCATGCCCGACCCGCAGCTGGCCTACGTGCGCCGTATCGTCGAGCTGGCACTGAACCGCGCCGGTAGCCGCCGGGAGGTGCAGTACGTCGACCTGGACATGGCACAGGGCCGCACCCTCATCGAGCTGGCCGCCGGTCACAGCCCCATCGACGTGATGTGGACCATGACCGACCGGCTGCGCGAGGCCAGCGGCCTGCTGCCCGTACGCATCCCCATCGACCGCGGCCTGCTGGGCTGGCGGCTGCTGCTGGTGCGCCGCCGCGAACTGCCGGAGTGGTCGCGCGTTCGCAGCCTCAAGGACCTGGGCGACCGCCTCGCCGGCCAGGGCCATGACTGGCCCGACACCACCGTGCTGCGCGCCAACGGCCTGCGCGTGGGCACCAGCAGCGTCTACGAGGCCCTGTTCCGCATGCTGGCCGCAGGGCGCATCGACTACTTCCCGCGCTCCATCCTCGAGATCGATGCCGAGATGGCCGGGGGCCGCTACCCCGAGCTGGCCATCGCGCCCGACCTGATGCTGCACTACCCGGCCGCGGCCTATCTGTTCGTCAGCCCCAGCCGGCCGGAGCTGGCCACCGAGCTGAAGGCGGGGCTGGAGGCAGCTGTCGTGGACGGCAGCTTCCAGCGACTGCACCGCGAGCAGTTCGGCGCCCTGCTGAAGGCCCACCCGGTCAAGCCGGCGGGCGTACTGAAGCTCAGCAACCCGCTGCTGCCAAGCGAGACACCGCTGCAGAGGCGCGAACTGTGGCTGCAGCCGGGCGATGTCCTCCCGCCTGCCTAGGCGGCAACTCGCCCCTTGCGGGGAAGTACGGATCGGCAATGCGCCAGACTGATTTAGGATAGCGCTATCCAATCTAACCAGAAACCGGCTTCGCGCTCCATGACTCCATCCGCTCCCGCCTCCCTCGTCGTCATGGGCGTCGCCGGCTGCGGCAAATCCACGCTCGCGGCGGCCGTCGCGGAGCAGCTGGGCCGCCACTGGCTGGAGGGCGACCTGTTCCACAGCGAGGCCAGCCGCCAGAAGATGGCCCAGGGCGAACCGCTGACGGACGACGACCGCGCCAGCTGGCTCGCCAGCCTCAGCGAGCAGCTGTGCCTTCGCCCCGGCCTCATCGTGACCTGCTCGGCGCTGAAGCGCGCCTACCGCGACCAGCTGCGCCGGGCCTCGCCGGGGCTGCGCTTCGCCTTCCTCGACATCGACAAGGCCGAGGCGCGCCGTCGCGTGTCGGCGCGCGCGGCGCACTTCTTCGCCGCCAGCCTCGTCGACAGCCAGTTCGAGACGCTGGAGTCGCCGGTCGGCGAGGCCGGCGTCATGCGCCTCGACGGCATGAAGTCCGTGGACGTGCTGCAGGGCCAGGTCTGCAACTGGCTCGCCACGCCGCGCTGACGCGATGAAGCCCGAAAAGCCGCTCACGCGACGCGAGATCGTCGGCTATGGCCTGGGCGACATGGGCTTCAACTTCTACTGGACCAACATCTCGACCTTCCTGCTGATCTTCTACACCGACACCTTCGGCATCACCGCGGCGGCGGCGGCGACGATGCTGTTCGTCGTGAAGATCTTCAACGCCTTCACCGACCCGATGATCGGCGCCTTCGCCGACCGCACGCAGACGCGCTGGGGCAAGTTCCGGCCCTACCTGCTGTTCATGCCGCTGCCGCTGGCCGTCATCGGCGTGGCGGCGTACTCGACACCCGACTTCGGCCCGACCGGCAAGCTGGCCTGGGCCTACGTGACCTACCTGCTGCTGATGACGGTCTACACCAGCGTCAACCTGCCCTACAGCGCGCTGTCGGGTGTCATCACCGGCGACGCGCGCGAGCGCAACGCGATCAACGCGTCGCGCTTCGTCTGCGGCTTCGCCGGCGGCACGCTCGTCACGTTCGCGTCGCCCCGGCTGGTGGCCTGGCTCGGCGGCAACGACCACGCGCTGGGCTGGACGTTGACGATGGCGTTCTGGGGCCTCGCTGCTGCCGTCATCTTCGCCATCACCTTCCGCTCGACGACCGAGCGCGTGCGGCCGCCGCAGGCGCAGCCGTCCAGCGTGCGGCAGGACCTGGCGGACTTGCGCAGCAACCGCCCGTGGGTGCTGCTGTTCTTCCTCGCGCTCATCATCATGGGCAGCATCACGCTGCGCATGACCAGCGCGGCCTACTACTTCAAATACGTCGTCAACCGGCCCGAGTTGCTGGGCAGCTTCGTGCCGGCCTACCTGCTGGCCGCGGCGGCCGGCACGGCCTGCACGCCGCTGCTGACGCGCTTCATCGACAAGCGCCGGCTGATGATCGGCCTGATGCTGATCTCCACCGTGCTGTCGACCGCCTTCCTGTTCGTGCCCGCCGACGACATCGTGCTGATGTACGCCTTGCAGATTGCGCTCGGCCTGGCGCTGGGGCCGAAGTCGCCGCTGTCGTTCGCCATGCTGGCTGACAGCGCCGACTTCAACGAATGGCGCCACGGCCGCCGTGCCACCGGCATGACGTTCGCCGCCAGCTCGTTCGCGCAGAAGCTCGGCACGGCCGTCGCCGTGGCCGTCATCGGCGCGCTGTTCTCGGCGCTGGGCTATGTGCCCAACGCGGCGCAGTCGGCCGACTCGCAGGCCGGCATCGTCTGGCTGATGTCCGTGATCCCGGCCGCCTTCACACTGATCGCCGCCGTGCTGATGGTCTTCTACACCCTCGACAACCCGACGATGGCGCGCATCCAGGCCGATCTGGCCGCGCGCAAGTCGTCCGTCTGACGCCATGCTTCACCACTTCGACGACGGCTCGCGCTGCGAGCTGAGCAGCCCGACCGCGATGCCCCAGGCCGGCGGCTTCCTGTGGAACCGCCGCATGATGATCCAGGTCACCTGCCGCGGCTATGCAACCGCGCAGTTCATGCAGCCCGA
Organism: Pelomonas candidula; assembly: GCF_043555985.1. Lineage (NCBI taxonomy): Bacteria > Pseudomonadati > Pseudomonadota > Betaproteobacteria > Burkholderiales > Sphaerotilaceae > Roseateles > Pelomonas candidula. Next base: position 156,448 of record NZ_JBIGIC010000002.1, read on the forward strand.
ACCGGCCAAGTACGCGCACGCGCCCAACCTGGAGGCCAAGACCTTCATGCAGCCGGAGCAGGCGTATTACGCCCACCACCCCGGCCGCTTCGTCTACGTGAAGGACGAGGACAGCGGCAAGCTGTTCTCCGTCCCCTACGAGCCGGTGCGCGCGCCGGTCGACGCGTTCCGTTTCACGGTCGGCAAGCACGAGCTGGGCTGGACCGTCGAGCATCTGGGCCTGCGCGTCGAGATGAGCCTGAGCCTGCCGACCGACGACGTCGTCGAGCTGTGGGAGCTGCGCGTGACCAACCTGTCAGGCCGTGCGCGCCGCATCAGCGTCGTGCCCTACTTCCCCATCGGCTACATGTCGTGGATGAACCAGTCGGCCGAGTGGCGGGCCGACCTCGGCGGCATCGTCGCCAGCAGCGTGACGCCCTACCAGAAGGTCGCCGACCACTTCAAGAACCTGCACCTCAAGGACAAGACCTACTTCCTCTGCGAACGCATGCCGGACGCGTGGGAGGCCCGCCAGGCTGCCTTCGAGGGCGAGGGCGGGCTGCACGCGCCGAGCGCGCTGCAAGCGGAACAGCTGGCCGGCGGCGACGCCCGTTACGAGACGCCCGCGGCCTGCGTGCAGTACCGGCTGTCGCTGGAGCCGGGCGACGGCAAGACCTTGCGCTTCCTGTTCGGCCCTGCGCTGGACGATGCCGAGATCGCCCGCACCCGCCAGACCTACCTCGGCAAGGCCGGCTTCGCCGCCGCCCGCGCGGCCTACGCCGACTACATCGACCGCGGCCGCGGCTGCCTGCGCATCCAGACGCCCGACCCCGACCTCGACCGCTTCGTCAACCACTGGCTGCCGCGCCAGGTCTTCTATCACGGTGACGTCAACCGCCTCAGCACCGACCCGCAGACGCGCAACTACCTGCAGGACAACCTCGGCATGGCCTACATCGCGCCCGCCGTTACCCGCAGCGCGCTGCTGCTCGCGCTGAGCCAGCAGCACGCCAACGGCTCCATGCCGGACGGCATCCTCATCGTCGAAGGCGCCGAGCTGAAGTACATCAACCAGGTGCCGCACACGGACCACTGCGTCTGGCTGCCGGTCTGCCTGCAGGCCTATTTGGACGAAACGGCCGATTACGCGCTGCTGTCCGAACAGGTGGGCGAACTCAGCGTCGCCGAGCGGCTGGACGCCGCGATGGCCTGGCTGCACCAGGACCGCGATGCGCGCGGCCTCAGCTTCATCGCCCAGGGCGACTGGTGCGACCCGATGAACATGGTGGGCTACAAGGGCCGCGGCGTGTCGGGCTGGCTGACGGTGGCCGCGGCCTACGCGATGAAGCTGTGGGCCGGCATCTGTGCCGACGCGGGCCGAACCGACGCCGCCACGCGCTGGCGCGCGGCCGCGCGGGACCTCAACGACGCCGCCAACCAGCACCTGTGGGACGGCGACTGGTTCGCCCGCGGCATCACGGACGACGGCGTCGTCTTCGGCGTCAAGGCGGACACCGCCGGCCGCATCTACCTGAACCCGCAGTCCTGGGCCCTGCTCGGCGGCGCCGCGAGCGACGAGCAGCGCCGCAAAATGCTGGCCGCCATCGACGCCCAGCTGGAGACGCCGCACGGCGTCGCGATGTTCAACCCGCCCTACCCCGGCATGCGCGATGACGTGGGCCGCGTGACGCAGAAGCACCCGGGCTCGGCCGAGAACGGTGCCGTCTACAACCACGCCGCCGCCTTCTACATCCATGCGCTGTACGACATCGGCGACGCCGACCGTGCCTACAGCGCGCTGCGCCGCATGATCCCGGGGCCGGACGACGCTGACCTGCTGCAGCGTGGACAGCTGCCGGTCTTCATCCCCAACTACTACCGCGGCGCGCACCAGCAATATCCGCGCACGGCCGGCCGCTCCAGCCAGCTGTTCAACACCGGCACGGCAGCCTGGGCCTACCGCAGCGTCATCGAAGGCCTGTGCGGCCTGCGCGGCCACGCCGAAGGCCTGCTCGTGAAGCCGCAGCTGCCATCGGGCTGGAGCCACCTGAACGCCGAACGCGAGTTCCGCGGCGCGCGCTTCCATCTGAACGTGCGGCGTACCGGCACGGCGAAGGTGTTGCTGAACGGCCAGCCGCTGCCCGACGGCCTGGTGCGCCGCATCGAGGCCGGCCGCGAGTACCGCCTGGAAGTCGAGATCGCCTGAGGCGCCACGGATTCGGGCCGAGCGCCGGGCCGCTCCCAAGCCGGCCCGTCAGGCGATGTACACGCGGCTCGATGCCGCGTGTATCGCCGTCCCCTCGGGGGCTTTGGCCGGACACATTGCGCCCAGTGGGCGCGATGTGCCTGCCGAAGAGCAGCCGCTCTGCCGGCTGCGCGGTCTGCAAGACCGACCAGACCGCCCGCGTTCAGCGCGGCGGCCTGGGCGAGGGGCTCACGAGCTCGCCCGCCGCACGACCTGGAAGCCCAGGTCCAGGTGCGGCGTGTCCACCGGCTGGCCACGCATCAGCTTCATCAGCATCTGCGCCGCCTGCTCGCCGATCTCGCGGCGCGGCGTGGCCACGGTGGTCAGCGGCGGCACCATCTGGTCGCTGCCCGGCAGGTCGTTGAAACCCGCCACCGCCAGCTTGCCAGGCACCTCGATGCCCAGCCGCAGCGCGGCCAGCAGCGCGCCCTGGGCCAGGTCGTCGTTGCAGAAGAAGATCGCGTCAGTGCCAGGCGCCTCGCGCAGCACACGCTCCAGCAGCGCGCCGCCCAGCGCCATCGACGACGGCTCGGCACTCAGCACCTTGTTGACGCGGTCCGCCAGGCCGGCCTGCACCAGCGCGGCCTCGTAGCCCTCGCCGCGCTCCAGCGTGCGCGGGTCCAGCTGTGCTGCCACATAGGCGATGCGGCTGCGGCCGCTGTCCAGCAACTGCTGCGTGATGGCCCGCCCGGCGTCCCGCTGCGAGAAACCGACGCTGTGGCCGCCCTCTTCCTCGCCGACCTCCATGACGCGCACGCAGGGCACGCCGCTGCCTTCGATCATCGCGTTGGCCGCTTCGCTGCGGTCGCTGCCGGTCACGATCAACCCCGCTGGCCGATGCGCCAGGAAGCTGCGCAGCACGGCCTCTTCCTCGCCGGCGTCGTAATGGGTCACGCCGATCAGCGTCTGGTAGCCGGCCGGCACCAGCGTGTTCTGCACGGCATCCAGCAACTCGACGAACAGCGTATTGCTGAGCTTGGGGATAAGCACGGCGACGTGCGAGCTGCGGCTCGATGCCAGGGCGCGCGCGGCCGGGTCCGGCACGTAGCCGAGGGCCGTCGCGGCGGCCTGCACGCGCTCGCACAACTCCTGCGCCACGGCCCGCTCTCCGCGCAGCGCGCGCGATACCGTGATGGGGCTCACGCCCGCCTCCCTCGCCACGTCGGCCAGCGTCACCCGGCCGGTGGCGCGGGTGCGTCGGGCGGTGGTGGACGGGGTCGGCGGGGCAGTCGGCGTGCGGCTCATCACTACATGGTATCCCCATATCGACGCAGGGATTCGGCGCCTAGGATAGCGCAATCCCGACGTTCTCCTCCTCGCCCGACTCTGGGTGATTACCGGGCGGACGGCGTTGTCATGCCCTGCATGAACTGGCGTCCGCCCCTTTTTTTAACCCAACGGGATAGCGCTATCCATTCTTTCTGACTTCACCGGCTGATCACCGCGACGCGCCCCACAAAACCAGCGAAACCCGCTGCAACACCAGGAGACATCCATGCGTACCCCCGGCCATCAAACCCTGATCCACATCGCCGCCCTCACGGTCTGCGCCAGCCTCGCGCTGGCAGCCCGGGCGCAGGAAGCCCAGCCCGCTACCGACGCCACGACGGAGACCGCAGCCCCCAACGTGCTGAGTACGGTCGTCGTGTCCGGCTCGCGCATCTCGGCACGCGGCTTCACGCAGCCGACGCCGACGACGCGCATGGTCGCCGCCGACCTGGAAAAGGTCGCCAAGCCCAACCTGTTCGACGCCATCGCCGAACTGCCCGCACTGCAGGGCAGCACCGGCCGAACGACCAGCACCAACAGCACCAGCAGCGGCATCCAGGGCCTGAGCTCGCTGAGCCTGCGCGGCCTGACGCCCATCCGCACGCTGACGCTGCTGGACGGCCAGCGCGTCGTCGGCGCCAACGTCACCGGCGTCACCGACGTCAGCCAGTTCCCGCAACTGCTCATCAAGCAGGTCGACGTGGTGACCGGCGGTGCGTCCGCCTCCTACGGCTCGGACGCTGTCGGCGGCGTCGTCAACTTCGTCACCGACAAGCGCTTCACCGGCTTCAAGGCCAACGTCGAGGGCGGCGAGACCAATTACCACGACGACAGGAACGCCACGCTGCAGGCCGCCTGGGGCAACGCCTTCCTCGATGGCCGCGCGCACCTGTCGGCCAGCGTCGAGTACAGCCGCGAGAAGGGCGTGCCCTCCCCGCGCTTCGGCGGCGCCGGGGCCAACGGCCGCACCTGGTTCAAGAACCCGGCCTTCCAGGTGCGCCCCATCGCGCAGACCAACGATGGCAAGCCGCAGTACACCTTCATCGAGAACGCCCAGCAGTTCCAGTACGCCAAGTACGGCCTCATCACCAACGGCCCGCTGCAGGGCACAGCCTTCGGCCCGGGCGGCACGCCGTTCCAGTTCCAGTACGGCTCGGGCGGCGTGCCCACGGGAACGGGTGCCGTCACCGGCTGCGTGACGCCCTTCTGCGTCGGTGGCGACCTCAGCGGCACCGTCGGCGGCGGCACGACGCTGGGCATGAACATGACGCGCCAGGTGTTCTACACGCGCGGCAGCTACGAGCTGAGCCCGGATCACGAAATCTTCTTCACGCTGAACTACGGCAAGGTCGATTCGCGGTTCACGCCCAACCCCGGCGCGGCGAAGAACGCCAACCTGACGATCCAGTGCGACAACCCCTTCCTGCCGGCCTCCATCGTCACGGCCTGCGCGGCGAACAACATCACGAGCTTCCAGTACGGCACGGCCAACGCCGAGTTCCCGAAGGACATCGAGGTCAACCCGGTGCGCACGCAGGCCCGCGTCACCGTCGGCGCCAACGGCCGCTTCGACGCCTTCGGCAAGGACTGGACCTACGACGCCTACGCCACGCACGGCCAGAACACGATCGACATCAACGTCGCCAACATGACGTTGAACAACCGATACACCGCTGCTATCGACGCCATCCGCGGCCCCAACAACACCATCATCTGCCGCAACGCCGCGGCCGCGGCGTCCGGCTGCGTGCCCTTGAACATCATCGGCGACGTGCCCATCGACCCGGCGGCCTGGGCCTACATCGCGCCGGCCAACGGCCCGCACCAGCATTCGCGCCAGCGACAGTCGGTCGCCAGTTTCAGCGTCAACGGCGAACCCTTCTCGCTGTGGGCCGGCCCGGTGGCCCTGGCCTTCGGCGCCGAGGCACGCAAGGAGCAGTACTACGTCACCGGCGACCCCTACGGTAACGGCGTGTCGGCCGACACGCCCAACACGGCGCAGTACCCAGCCGACCCGGTCCTGACCAACCCCATCGGCAACCATTGGTACGCCGGCAACTATCACAACGCGGCCGGCAGCTACAACGTCAAGGAAGGTTTCATCGAGCTGAATGTGCCGATGTTCAAGTCGGCCAGCCTGGGCGAGGCCAATCTCAACATCGCCGGCCGCCACACCAAGTACAGCACCTCGGGCAACGTCGACAGCTGGAAGGTCGGCTCGACGTGGAAGACCGGCGTGGACGGCCTGCGGCTGCGCGCCGTCACGTCACGCGACGTGCGCGCGCCCAACCTCAGCGAGCTGTTCGCCGCGCCGCTGGTCGTCAACAACACCGTCAACTCCAACGGCACGACGCTGACGGTCCAGCAGCGCACCATCGGCAACACCCGGCTGCGCCCCGAGATCGGCCGCAACACGACGCTGGGCCTGGTGCTGGCACAGCCAAAGTGGGCGCCGGGCTTCAGCGCCTCCATCGACTACTTTGACATCAAGGTCAACGACGTCATCTCCTCGCTGAGCGCGCAGCAGGAGGTGGACCTCTGCGCCGCCGGCAACCAGGAGATCTGCGCCGCGATGGACCTCGTCAGCGCGACGAAGTACGTGACGCTGCAGGCCTTCAACCTGGCCTCCATGCACAACAAGGGCTTCGACCTGGAAGGCCTGTACCGCTTCAACCTGGGCAGCGCGGGTCTGCCCGGCAGCATCACGCTGCGCGCGCTGGCCACGCACACGAACAGCTTCGTGACGGACTCCGGCGTCGTCGGCACCATCCCGAGCGACGCCGCCGGCGTCAACCTCGGCAACACGCCCAGGTGGAAGGCCCAGTTCTCGCAGTCCTGGGAGACCGATGCCGCGAGCTTCACGGTCTCGCAGCGCTGGATCAGCGACGGCGTCTACAGCAACGAGTACATCGAGTGCCAGACCAGCTGCCCGGTGTCCACCGTCACCCACCCCACCATCCTGAACAACCAGATGAAGGGCGCGTTCTACTGGGACATCGGCGGCTCGTACAAGCTCAACAAGAACGTGACGGTCTACTTCAAGGTCGACAACCTGACCGACGTGGCCCCGGCCGCCGCGCCGCAGACGGGCACGGGCTACGGCATCAACCCGTTCCTGTACGACGTGCTGGGGCGGCAGTACCGGGTCGGCGCCCGGCTGCAGTTTTGACCCCTCGCCCAGTCTCGCCTTGCTGAACGCGGGCGAGCCTGGTCGGTCCCCCAAGGGGACGGCGATGCTCGCGGCGTTGAGCCGCAAGCACATCGCCAGATGGGCCGGCTTGGGGCGGCCCGGCGCTCGGCCCGAACAAAGCGCCCGTCAGCCGGCCTTCATACGGCCAACGACGTCTCGCACTTCGGCCAGCAGGTTGGGCACGTCGATGGTCGTCGGTTGACGGTCCTTCAGCACCTGGCGACCGCCGACCCACACGTTGCTGACATGCTCGCGGCCGGCCACGTAGACCAGCTGCGCGGCGGCGTTGTAGACCGGCTGGCACTCCAGGCTGTCCAGCGACACGGCGACGACGTCGGCGAGCTTGCCGACTTCCAGCGACCCGAGGTCGTCGGCCCGGCCCATGGCCTTGGCGGCGCGGATGGTCGCCATTTCCAGCGCCGTGCGCGCGGAGGCCACCGTCGGGTCGCCCGTGATGCCCTTGGCCAGCAACGCGGCAGAGCGGATCTCGCCGAACATGTCGAGGCGGTTGTTGGATGCCGCGCCGTCGGTGCCGAGGATGGTGTTGACGCCCGCGGACTCCAATGCCTTCAGCGGCATCACGCCCGAGGCCAGCTTCAGGTTGGAGTTCGGGTTGTGCACGAGGTGCACGCCCTTCTTCGCCATCAGCTCGATCTCGGCTTCGTCCAGGTGGACCATGTGCACAGCGATCATGCGTTCGCTGAACAGACCCAGCTTGTCGAGGCGTTCGATGGGCCGCACGCCGTACTGCTTCACGCCGTCGCTGACCTCACCCGCCGTCTCGTGGATGTGGCAGTGCATCTGGATGTCCAGCTTCTCGGCCAGATCACGCAGCTTGATGAAGGTCTCGTCCGACACCGTGTACGGCGCGTGCGGCGCGCTGGTCCAGTCCAGCAGCATCTCGCCCTTGTACTGCTCGTAGGCGGCGATGCCCTTGGCGATGTAGTCGTCGGGGCCGGACGCATAGCCGGTCGGGAAGTCGATGACGTTCATCGACACGGCGGCGCGCACGCCCGAGTCCACGGCGGCACGGGCCATCGCGGTCGGGAAGAAGTACATGTCGTTGATGTAGGTCGTGCCGCTGCGCAGACCTTCGGCCGCCGCCAGCTTGGAGCCCAGGTAGGTCCAGGCCTCGCTGACCCACTTCTTCTCCAGCGGCCAGATGTGGTTCTGCAGCCAGTCCATCAGCGGCACGTCATCGGCGACGCCGCGCAGCAGCGTCATGGCCGAGTGCGCATGGGCGTTGATGAGGCCGGGGATGAGGATCTGCTCGGGGAGCTCGACGCGCGTGGCCTGCGGGTACGTGGCCAGCAGCTCGGCATGGGTGCCGACGGCGGCGATGCGCTCGCCATCGATCAGCAGGCCGTGGTTCTCCAGCGTGTCTTCGCCGGCCTTCATCGTCAGCAGCCAACGGGGCAGCAGCAGGGTCTGGGACATCTCTTCTCTCCTTGTGGGATCAGTTGTTCTGTGCGAGCAGTTGCTCGACTTCCGCGCGGCGCGGCATCGCGTCCTGCACGCCGGGGCGCGACACGGCCAGCGCGGCAGCAGCCTGCGCAAAGGCCAATGCACGTTCGATGGCCTGGCCTTCTGCCAGCGCCGTGATCAGCGCGCCAACCAGAGTGTCGCCGGCGCCGACGGTGTCCACGGCCTTCACGCGCCGGGCCGGCACGCGGCGCGTGCCTTCGGCGTCGACCCAGCACAGGCCTTCCGCACCCAGCGACACCAGCACCGCGGACGGGCCCTTGGCGCGCAGCGTCTGCGCCAACGCCTCGGGCTCGGCCACACCGCCACCCAGCGTCGTCACCAGTGCCTGGGCCTCCAGCGCGTTGACGACCAGCAGGTCCACCAACGGCAGCAGCGCCTCACAGCCGGGCCGGTAGGGCGCGGCGTTCAGGACGGTCCTCACGCCAGCCGCGCGGGCACGCTCGAACGCGCGCGCGACGCTCGACAACGGCAGCTCCTGCTGCGCGATGAGCCAGCGCAGGCCCATCAGCTCCAGCGCCTCGACCTGCTCCATCGGCAGCGTGCCGTTGGAGCCGGCGACAGTGACGATCTGGTTTTCTGCATCCTCGGCACCGACGACGATCAGCGCCACGCCGGGCACCTCGTCCGCAGGCTGGGCAACGAAGCGCGTGTCCACGCCCTCGCCCTTCAGCTGCTCCACCATTGCCGCGCCGTTTTCCTTCAGGCCCACACGGGCCGCCAAGGCCACCTTTGCGCCGAGCCGTGCCGACGCCACCGCCTGGTTGGCACCCTTGCCGCCTAGGCACGAGCCAAACCGCTGGCCGCGCAGCGTCTCACCCGGCAACGGGAGCCGCGGGGCATGCACGATGAGGTCGCGGTTGACGCTGCCAAGGATGAGGATCTCGGGAACGGTCATCAAGACTCCACCAGGTTCTTTGCGCGTTCAGCCACAACGGCCAGTGTCGGCACGGTGCCGGCCTGGCCGGCAATTCAGGTGAAAGCGCATGGAATCCAAAAACAAAAAACCCCTCGGGGGACCGAGGGGTTCGCGTGATGCGAGAGCCGATCAGCGCTGGCCAATGGGCTTGACGTCGCGCGCGGCAGCGCCGACGAACAGCTGGCGCGGGCGGCCGATCTTGTACTCGGGGTCGCCGATCATCTCATTGAGCTGGGCGATCCAGCCGACCGTGCGGGCCAGCGCGAAGATGGCGGTGAACAGCGGCACGGGGATGCCGATGGCGCGCTGCACGATGCCGGAGTAGAAGTCGACGTTCGGGTACAGCTTGCGGGCGACGAAGTACTCGTCTTCCAGCGCGATCTGTTCCAGCTTCATGGCCAGTTCGAACAGCGGGTCGTTCTGCAGGCCCAGCTCGTTCAGCACTTCGTGGCAGGTCTCGCGCATCAGCTTGGCGCGCGGGTCGTAGTTCTTGTAGACACGGTGACCGAAGCCCATCAGCTTGACGCCGGAGTTCTTGTCCTTGACCTTGCTGATGAAGTCGCCAATCCGCGCAACGCCACCCTGCTTCTGGATGTCGTAGAGCATGTTCAGGCAGGCCTCGTTGGCGCCGCCGTGAGCAGGGCCCCACAGGCAGGCCACGCCGGCTGCGATGGCCGCGAACGGGTTGGTGCCCGACGAGCCGCACAGGCGCACGGTGGAGGTGGACGCGTTCTGCTCGTGATCGGCGTGCAGCGTAAAAATGCGGTCCATCGCGCGCACCAGCACCGGGTTCGGGCTGTAGTCCTCGCACGGCGTGGCAAACATCATGCGCATGAAGTTCCCGGCATAGCTCAGGTTGTTCTGCGGATAGATGTAGGGCTGGCCGATCGTGTACTTGTAGGCCATGGCCACGAGCGTGGGCATCTTGGCGATCAGGCGGATCGCCGAGATCTCGCGATGCTCGGGGTTATTGATGTCGGTGCTGTCGTGATAGAACGAGGACAGCGCACCCACCAGGCCCGTCATGACGGCCATCGGGTGGGCGTCACGGCGGAAGCCGCGCAGGAAGAACTGCATCTGCTCATTCACCATCGTGTGGTGCATGACCTTGTTCTCGAACTCGGCCTTCTGCGTCTCGTTCGGCAGCTCTCCGTACAGCAGCAGATAGCAGGTCTCGAGGTAGTCGCAGTTCACCGCGAGCTGCTCGATGGGGTAGCCGCGGTACAGCAGCTCGCCCTTGTCGCCGTCGATGTAGGTGATGGTCGAGTTGCAAGACGCCGTCGACAGGAAGCCGGGGTCGTAGGTGAACTTGCCGGTCTGCGCGTACAGCTTGCGGATGTCGATGACATCCGGGCCGATGCTGCCCTTGTACAGCGGCAGGTCCATCGAGGGGCTGCCGTCAGAGAACGACAGGGTGGCTTTCACGTCGGACGGGGTCATGATGCAGTCCTTTGGGTTTTAAAAAGCAATTCAGGTGCGCAGCTCGGCAAGCACATGGTGCACCGCAGCAGTGTCCATTTCACCACTGGGTTCCTTGCGGCGCAGCAGCAGGTCGAGAAGGTCGTTGTCTGCCAGGGCCATCAAGGCCGTGAGGCCTTCGGCCTCGGTCACGCTGACATGATCGCCCTTGCGGGCGAAGAAGCGGTCGATGAAGAGGTCGTTCTCCAGCAGGCCCCGACGGCAGCGCCAGCGCAGCTTGGACAACGCGCGTTCGTCGATCATCGGGACCGCCACTTCACTCATTTCGTCAGACCGCGCGGCGGACCATCAGTTCCTTGATCTTGCCGATGGCCTTCGTGGGGTTCAGGCCCTTGGGGCAGACGTCCACGCAGTTCATGATGGTGTGGCAGCGGAACAGGCGGTACGGGTCCTCGAGGTTGTCCAGGCGCTCGTTGGTGGCTTCGTCGCGGCTGTCGGCGATGAAGCGGTAGGCCTGCAGCAGGCCAGCCGGGCCGACGAACTTGTCGGGGTTCCACCAGAAGCTCGGGCAGCTCGTCGAGCAGCTCGCGCACAGGATGCACTCGTACAGGCCGTCCAGCTCCTCGCGCTCGACGGGCGACTGCAGCCGCTCCTTCTCGGGCGGGATGTTGTCGTTGACCAGGTACGGCTTGATCGAGTGGTACTGCTTGAAGAACTGCGTCATGTCGACGATCAGGTCGCGCACGACGGGCAGGCCCGGCAACGGTTTCAGCGTGATGACGCCCGGCAGGGTCCGCATGTTGGTCAGGCAGGCCAGGCCGTTCTTGCCGTTGATGTTCATCGCGTCCGAACCGCACACGCCTTCGCGGCAGGAGCGGCGGAACGACAGCGTGGGGTCCAAGGCCTTCAGCTTGACCAGGGCGTCCAGCAGCATGCGCTCGTGACCGTCGAGTTCGATCTCGAGGGTCTGCATGTAGGGCTTGGCGTCCTTGTCGGGGTCGTAGCGGTAGATCTGGAAGGTGCGCTTCATGTCTTGTGCTCTCTCGGTGGCTTAGAAGGTGCGGACCTTCGGGGGCACCGATTCCACGGTCAGGGGCTGGAGGTTCACGGGCTTGTAGTCCAGGCGGTTGCCTTCGGAGTACCAGAGCGTGTGCTTCATCCAGTTCGCGTCGTCACGGTTCGGGTAGTCGTCGTGCGCATGCGCGCCGCGGCTCTCGGGGCGGGCGGCGGCCGAGATCATCGTGGCCTTGGCGGCTTCGATGAGGTTCTCGACTTCCAGCGCCTCGACGCGCTCGGTGTTGAAGACCTTGGACTTGTCCTTCAGGCCGATGCCACCCACGCGGGCGGCGACTTCCTTGATCTTCGTGACGCCTTCGTCCATGGACGCCTGCGTGCGGAACACGCCGGCATGCTTCTGCATCGTCGAGCGGATGTCGTTGGCGACGTTCTGCGCGTACTCGCCGCTGGTGGACGACTCCAGGCGCGCCAGGCGGGCCAGCGTCTTGTCGGCTGCGTCCTTGGGCAGGTCCTTGTGCGACTTCGTCTTCAGGTTGAAGTCGACGATGTGGTTGCCCGCGGCGCGACCGAACACGATCAGGTCCAGCAGCGAGTTGGTGCCCAGGCGGTTGGCGCCGTGCACCGACACGCACGAGCACTCGCCCACGGCGTAGAGGCCGTTGATGATGTCGTTGTACTTGCCGTTCTTCGGAATGACGACCTGGCCGTGCACGTTCGTCGGAATGCCACCCATCTGGTAGTGGATGGTCGGCACGACAGGAATCGGCTCCTTCGTGATGTCGACGTTGGCAAAGTTGTGGCCGATCTCCAGCACCGACGGCAGGCGCTTGGCGATGGTGTCGGCGCCGAGGTGGGTCATGTCCAGCAGCACGTAGTCCTTGTTGGGACCGCAGCCGCGACCTTCCTTGATCTCCTGGTCCATCGAGCGGGACACGAAGTCGCGCGGCGCCAGGTCCTTCAGCGTCGGCGCATAGCGTTCCATGAAGCGCTCGCCGTTGGCGTTGCGCAGGATGGCGCCTTCGCCGCGGCAGCCTTCGGTCAGCAGCACGCCCGCGCCGGCCACGCCGGTGGGGTGGAACTGCCAGAACTCCATGTCTTCCAGCGGAATGCCGGCGCGCGCCGCCATGCCCAGGCCGTCACCGGTGTTGATGAAGGCGTTGGTGCTGGCCGCGAAGATGCGGCCGGCGCCGCCTGTGGCCAGCAGCACGGTCTTGGCGTGCAGGATGTGGACCTCGCCGGTCTCCATCTCCAGCGCGGTCACGCCGACGGCATCGCCTTCGGCGTCGCGGATGATGTCCAGCGCCATCCACTCGACGAAGAAGTTCGTGCGGGCCTTGACGTTCTGCTGATACAGCGTGTGCAGCAGCGCGTGGCCGGTGCGGTCAGCCGCGGCGCAGGCGCGCTGCACGGGCTTCTCGCCGTAGTTGGCGGTGTGGCCGCCGAACGGGCGCTGGTAGATGGTGCCGTCCGCGTTGCGGTCGAACGGCATGCCGAAGTGCTCAAGCTCGTAGACGACCTTGGGCGCCTCGCGGCACATGAACTCGATGGCGTCCTGGTCACCCAGCCAGTCCGAGCCCTTGATGGTGTCGTAGAAGTGGTAGTGCCAGTTGTCCTCGGACATGTTGCCCAGGGACGCGCCGATGCCACCCTGCGCGGCGACGGTGTGCGAGCGGGTCGGGAAGACCTTGGACAGCACAGCCACATTCAGGCCGGCCAGCGACAGCTGCAGGGATGCGCGCATGCCGGAGCCACCGGCCCCGACGATGACCACATCGAACTTGCGGGTCGAAATCTTTGCCGTCATCACAGTCTCCACAGCACCTGGATTGCCCAGCCGGCACAGCCGAGCAGCCACACGATCGAAAACACTTGCAGGGCCAGTCGGATGCCGACCGGCTTCACGTAGTCCATCCAGATGTCACGCACGCCCACCCAGGCGTGATACGCCAGCGCGACGATGGCGACGAAGGTCAGAACCTTCATCCACTGGGGCGCGAACACGCCGGCCCAGTGGTCGTAACCCAGCTCGCCAGGCATCAGGAAGCGAACCAGCACGGCGATGGTGAACAAGGCCATCAGCACGGCGGTGACGCGCTGGGCGAGCCAGTCGCGCAGGCCGTAGTGCGCGCCGACGACGAGGCGCTTGGAGCCGAAAGTGCTCATTGTTGTTGTCCTTCTCGGTAGGTCAGTACAGGCCGAACAGCTTGGCACCCAGCACCAGCGTCAGCGCGATGCTCAGGACCAGCGTGACGATCGCCGAGTTGTGACCCTGGGCCTTGCTGACGCTGTGCGTCGCATCCATCCACAGGTGGCGCACGCCGGCGATGAAGTGGTGCAGGTAGGCCCACAGCAGGCCCAGCACGACGAGCTTGAGAACCCAGGCCGGCAGGCCTGCCACACCCGCCGCGAAGACGTTGGTGAAGCCGTCGTAGGAAATTTCGGAGCCGAGGCTCGAATCCAACATCCACACCACGAAGGGCAGCAGCACGAACATCAGCAGGCCGCTGACGCGATGCAGGATGGAGACGATGCCGGCCGGCGGCAGACGGTACTTGACGATCTGCGTGACGTGAATATTTGTGTATACGGGTCTTGTCTTTGCGCTGTCCGTCATGGTCGGGCCTGCGTAATCGGGGTGAAACCAAACGATTCTAGGGCCAACCCTTGACCCGACGCGGCGTCATGCTGCACTGCGCCATCGTCAGCTTCAATTCAACTCGTTGCGGTAGTGGTCGGAGCTGGTGTGATAGAGCCCACGCCGGAGCTCCACCGGGCGGTCGCCGTAGGTGTAGGCCAGCCGCTCGACGCTGAGCAACGGCTCGCCCTCAGGAACCTGCAGCAGCAGGGCGGCTTCCGGCGTGGCCGCGACGGCGCGCAGCTTCTCCTCGGCGCGAACCATGTGCACGCCGAAATGCGCCTCGAACAGCGCATACAGCGGGGCGGGATGTTGCTCGATCAATTCCGCGCTGAGCCCCTCGAAGTGCCGCTCGGGAAGCCAGAGTTCATCAAGCACGACGGGTCGGTCACGCCGATGCAACAGCCGGCGGATTTCAATAACGGGCTCCGACGTCAGCAGCCCCAGCGCACGGGCGATGTCGGCAGACGCGCGCAGGCGGCGACAGCCGAGCAGCTCGCGCGTGAAGCCACGCGCCTCGTCGTCCGCCACGAGGCGCAGGAAGCGGAACTGTTGACGCGGCTCGGCATGGGTGGCCACGAAGGTCCCGCTGCCCTGGCGGCGCTCGACGATGTTCGCGGCCGTCAGCTCGTCCAGCGCCCGCCGCACGGTGCCGGCGCTTGCGCCGAAACGCGCCGCTAGCGCGACCTCGCTGGGCAGCGCGTCGCCGGGCCGCCACTCGCCCGCGGCCAGCGCCGCGACGATCAGCTGGCGGATCTGCTCATAGAGCGGGGCAGGCGACCTTGGCTTCATTGGGGGCATGGCCGCATTGCAGCACAGGGTATGCCCGTACACTTGACTGGTTTAGCCCAGCTTTTTCAACTGCCCCTTCGGAGACTTCCATGAGCAAGAAACCCGTTCGCGTCGCCGTTACCGGCGCTGCCGGCCAGATTGGCTACGCCCTGCTGTTCCGCATCGCCTCTGGCGAAATGCTGGGCAAGGACCAGCCCGTCATCCTTCAACTGTTGGAAATCCCCGACGAGAAGGCTCAGAACGCGCTGAAGGGCGTGATCATGGAATTGGAAGACTGCGCCTTCCCGCTGCTGGCCGGCGTCGAAGCGCACAGCGACCCGATGACCGCCTTCAAGGACACCGACTACGCCCTGCTCGTCGGCTCGCGTCCCCGCGGCCCCGGCATGGAGCGCGCCGAGCTGCTGGCCGTCAACGGCGCCATCTTCACGACCCAGGGCAAGGCCCTGAACGCCGTCGCCTCGCGCAACGTCAAGGTGCTGGTCGTCGGCAACCCCGCCAACACCAATGCCTACATCGCCATGAAGTCGGCCCCGGACCTGCCGGCCAAGAACTTCACCGCCATGCTGCGCCTGGACCACAACCGCGCCGCCAGCCAACTGGCCGCCAAGACCGGCAAGGCCGTCGCCTCCATCGAGAAGCTGGCCGTGTGGGGCAACCACTCGCCGACGATGTACGCCGACTACCGCAACGCCACGGTCGACGGCCAGTCGGTCAAGGCGCTGATCAACGACGAGACCTGGAACCGTGAGACGTTCCTGCCCACCGTCGGCAAGCGTGGCGCGGCCATCATCGCCGCCCGCGGCCTGTCTTCGGCCGCCTCGGCCGCCAACGCCGCCATCGACCACATGCGCGACTGGGCCCTGGGCACCAATGGCAAGTGGGTCACGATGGGCATCCCGTCCAACGGCGAATACGGCATCCCCAAGGACGTCATGTTCGGCTACCCCGTCACCTGCGAAGGCGGCGAGTACAAGATCGTGCAAGGCATCGAGATCGACGCCTTCTCGCAGGAGTGCATCAACAAGACGCTGAAGGAACTGACGGACGAGCAGGACGGCGTCAAGCACCTGCTGTAATCGGGCCCAACGCCCCACCCGAGAAGGGCCGGCTTGCCGGCCCTTTTTCATTGCCGATGACCGACCTCCTGCACCCTCGCCTGGCCCTGTTCGGCCATGAAGCCGCCCCCCCCTCGCTGCCCGTCGTCGACCACTACTGCGGCGTCGAGGCGCGCATGCGCAAGAGCCTCGCGCTGCAGGCCGAGCTGGGCCCCGTGTTCGACATCACGCTGGACGCCGAGGACGGCGCCCCCGTCGGCGGCGAGGCCGAGCACGCACTGCTGATTGCCGAGCTGGCCACCAGCTCAGCCAACCGCTTCGGCCGCGTCGGCGCGCGCGTGCATCCGTTCGGCCACGCGGTCTTCGAGGCCGATGTCGACACGCTGATCGCCCGGGCCGGTGCGCGGCTGGCCTACCTGATGATCCCCAAGCCCGACAGCTTCGATGACGTCGACCGCGCCGCCGCCGCCATCGACGCCGCCTGTGATCGCCACGGCGCGCCGAAGCTACCGCTGCAGGTGCTCATCGAGACGCACGGCGCGCTGCGCGAGGTGTTCCGCATCGCCGCGCACCCGCGCATCGAGTCACTGTCCTTCGGCCTGATGGACTTCGTCTCCGCGCATGGTGGCGCGATTCCGAAGACGGCGATGGAGCTGCCAGGGCAGTTCGAGCACCCGTTGGTCGTGCGCGCCAAGCTGGAGATCGCCGCGGCGGCCCACGCCTTCGGCAAGACGCCGTCGCACTGCGTCGTCACCGAGTTCCGCGATGGCGGGCGGCTGGCCGCCGCCGCCCGCCGCGCCGCGCGCGAGTTCGGCTACACCCGTATGTGGAGCATCCACCCGGACCAGATCCGCCCCATCGTCGACGCCTTCGCGCCGGCTGCCGACGAGATCGAGGAGGCTGCCGAGCTGCTGCTGGCCGCACAGGCGGCACAGTGGGCGCCTATCTCCTTCCATGACCGCCTGCACGACCGCGCCAGCTATCGCTACTTCTGGACCGTGCTGGAACGCGCCGAGCGCACCGGCCGCCCACTGCCCGAAGAGGCACGGTCGGCGTTCTTCCAACCAGCCATCGGGTAAAGCGCCAACCGGCGTGCCGTAGTTCACGTCGGACAATACCTACATCTGTTCACCCCTGAGCGGTGCATTTGCGGCCATGATGCGCCGCCTTCCCCTCCATCTTTTCTCTTCCGAGACCACCGATGCAGTTCCCCCTGATCCGCCACAGCGCCGCTGCGCTGATCCTCTGCGCCGCCCTCCCCGCCCTGGCCCAGACGCCCGCGGCCAAGCCGGCCGCCAAGCACGTCGCCGCCAAGCACGCGCCCGCGAAGAAGGCGCCGCCCCCGCCGGCCGAGCCCGTGCTGACCGAGGCCGACGAGGCCCAGCTCGCCGCGTCCGAGCGCACCTACCTCGGCGACTACGCGTGCGAGTTCAAGCAGACCGTGCGCATCGAAAAGCACCCCAAGGTGCCCGGCTACGTCACCATCGACTGGCAGAAGATGCACCTGACGATGAAGCCCGTGCTGTCGTCCACTGGTGCGCTGCGCCTGGAAGACGTCACGGGTCGCACGCTGATGATCCAGATCGCCAACAAGTCCATGCTGCTGGACACCAAGATCGGCCAGCGCCTGCTGGACGACTGCATCCACCCCGAGCAAGCCCGCCTCATCGCCGAAGCCAAGGCAGCCCGCCTGGCCAATCCCGAGGCCGACGCTGCCGCCACCGCCCGCAACGGCCTGGGCATCACGCCGGCCGCCAAGTAAGTCATCTGGCAAGCCATCGGTGCATCGGGCGCCTTGAAGCCCGCCCCTCAGGTATGTAGAATGAATGCATACTTTCTGATGCATACCTGAGCTGCCGCCTCCACGGCACTCAGCCGCTGGAGGCGCCATGGAAGCCACCGTTGCCGAACGCGGGCAGATCACGCTGCCCAAAGCCGTCCGAGACGCCCTCGGCCTGACCAAGGGCACCACGCTCAAGGTCGAGCTGGACGGTGGCCGCATCATCCTGCGCAAGGACGTGGGCGACGCCCTGTCCAAGATGCGCGGCCGCATCAAGTTGCCCGAAGGCACCACGACCGACGACGTCATGCGCGAGCTGCGTGGCCGCGCACCTGGCGACCCCTACCCGCCGCCATCCGACGAGACCGCATGATCGCGGTCGACACGTCCATCCTCGTCGACTACATCGGCGACGGCCCGTCCGCGGACGAGGCCGAGCAGTTGCTGCGCAATGCGCTGTCCACGGGCCCGGTCGTTGCCTGCGACGTGGTCGTCAGCGAGGTCGTGGCCGGGCTCGGCCACAGCGACATCGTGCTGGAGACGCTGGAGGCCATCGGCATCGGCTTCTCCCCGCTGGAAATCCGCTCGGCGCTGCGCGCGGGCGAGATGCAGCGTCGCTACCGGCAGCGCCTGCCCGCCAACGCCGGTGCCAAGCGCACCGTCCCCGACTTCCTCATCGGCGCCCACGCCCTGCTGCAATGCCAGGGCCTGATCACCCGCGACGCCGGTTTCTTCCGTGATTACTTCAAGGGCCTGCGCGTCATCGCGCCCAAGGCCTGATTTCTTTCGTCCCCCCGTCTCAGGAGTCCCCCATGCTCACCGCCTACCGCCAACACGCCGCCGAACGCGCTGCCCTCGGCATCCCGCCCCTGCCCCTCGACGCCAAGCAGGTGGCCGAGCTGATCGAGCTGATCAAGAACCCGCCGGCCGGTGAGGACGCCTTCCTGCTGGACCTGCTGACCCACCGCGTGCCCCCGGGCGTGGACGACGCCGCCAAGGTCAAGGCCAGCTTCCTGGCCGCCGTCGCACACGGCGACATCCAGGTCGGCCTGATCTCCAAGGCCAAGGCCACCGAGCTGCTGGGCACCATGGTGGGCGGCTACAACGTGCATCCGCTGATCGAGCTGCTGGATGACGCCGAAGTCGCCAGCGTGGCCGCCGCCGCGCTGAAGAAGACGCTGCTGATGTTCGACTACTTCAACGACGTCGCCACCAAGGCCAAGGCCGGCAACGCACACGCCAAGGCCGTGATGCAGAGCTGGGCCGACGCTGAGTGGTTCACGAGCCGCCCCGAGGTCGAGAAGAAGATCACGGTCACCGTCTTCAAGGTGCCTGGCGAGACCAACACCGACGACCTGTCGCCCGCTCCCGACGCGTGGAGCCGTCCGGACATCCCGCTGCACTACCTGGCGATGCTGAAGAACACGCGCTCCGACGCGGCCTTCAAGCCCGAGGAAGACGGCAAGCGCGGCCCGATGCAGTTCATCGAGGACCTGAAGAAGAAGGGTCATCTGGTGGCCTATGTCGGCGATGTCGTCGGCACCGGCTCCTCGCGCAAATCCGCCACCAACAGCGTCATCTGGGCCACGGGCCAGGACATCCCCTTCGTGCCGAACAAGCGCTTCGGCGGCGTGACGCTGGGCGGCAAGATCGCCCCCATCTTCTTCAACACGCAGGAAGACTCCGGCTCGCTGCCGATCGAAGTCGACGTGTCCAAGCTGGAGATGGGCGACGTCATCGACGTGCTGCCCTACGACGGCAAGCTGGTGAAGAACGGCAAGACCGTCGCCGAGTTCAAGCTTAAGAGCGACGTGCTGTTCGACGAAGTGCGCGCCGGCGGTCGCATCAACCTCATCATCGGCCGCTCGCTGACCGCCAAGGCACGTGAGTTCCTGGGCCTGCCCGCCTCCACGCAGTTCCGCCTGCCGCAGGCACCGGCCGAGTCCAAGGCCGGCTTCACGCTGGCCCAGAAGATGGTGGGCCGCGCCGTCGGCCTGCCGGAAGGCCATGGCGTGCGCCCGGGCACCTACTGCGAGCCCAAGATGACCACCGTCGGCTCGCAGGACACGACCGGCCCGATGACCCGCGACGAGCTGAAGGACCTGGCCTGCCTGGGCTTCTCGGCCGACCTGGTCATGCAGTCCTTCTGCCACACGGCGGCCTATCCGAAGCCCGTGGACGTGAAGACCCACCGCGAGCTGCCCGCCTTCATCAGCAACCGCGGCGGCGTGGCCCTGCGCCCGGGTGACGGCGTCATCCACAGCTGGCTGAACCGCCTGCTGCTGCCCGACACGGTCGGCACCGGCGGCGACTCGCACACCCGCTTCCCCATCGGCATCTCCTTCCCGGCCGGCTCCGGCCTGGTCGCCTTCGGCGCCGCCACCGGCGTGATGCCGCTGGACATGCCCGAGTCCGTGCTCGTCCGCTTCAAGGGCGAAATGCAGCCCGGCGTGACGCTGCGCGACCTCGTGCACGCCATTCCGCTGTACGCCATCAAGGCAGGCCTGTTGACTGTTGCCAAGGCCGGCAAGAAGAACGTGTTCTCGGGCCGCATCCTCGAGATCGAAGGCTTGCCTGACCTGAAGGTCGAACAGGCCTTCGAGCTGAGCGACGCCTCCGCCGAGCGCTCGGCCGCCGGCTGCACGATCAAGCTCAACCCCGAGCCGATCAAGGAATACCTCACCAGCAACGTCGTGCTGATGAAGAACATGATCGCCGACGGCTACGCCGACGCGAAGACGCTGCAACGCCGCATCGAGAAGGTCGAAGCCTGGCTCGCCAAGCCCGAGCTGCTGGAAGCCGACAAGGACGCCGAGTACGCGGCCGTCATCGAGATCGATCTGGCCGACATCAAGGAGCCCATCCTCTGCTGCCCCAACGATCCGGACGACGCCAAGACGCTGTCCGACGTGGCCGGCACCAAGATCGACGAGGCCTTCATCGGCTCGTGCATGACCAACATCGGCCACTTCCGCGCCGCGGCCAAGCTGCTGGGCGGCCAGCGCGACATCCCGGTCAAGCTGTGGGTCGCCCCGCCGACCAAGATGGACCAGAGCGAGCTGATCAAGGAAGGCCATTACGCCGCCTTCGGCACCGCCGGTGCGCGCACCGAAATGCCGGGTTGCAGTCTGTGCATGGGCAACCAGGCGCAGGTGCGTGAAGGTGCGACCGTCGTGTCCACCTCCACCCGCAACTTCCCCAACCGCCTGGGCAAGAACACCAATGTGTTCCTGGCCTCGGCCGAGCTGGCCGCCATCGCGTCCAAGCTGGGCAAGATCCCGACGGTGCAGGAGTACCACGAGGCGATGGGCATCATCAACAAGGACACCGCCAGCGTCTACAAGTACCTGAACTTCGACCAGATCGAGGAGTATGCGGAGACCGCCAAGTCGGCTGCCGCCACCTGCTGACGGCTGCCCGCGTCACGACGGCCCGCCCCTGGCGGGCCTCTTTTTTGGCGCGCAGGACAGCATCGAACTGGCACGCAGCACCGGCGCCGTGATGGGCGAGATCGTCCGCGTGTCGGCCATGGCCGGGCAGATCAGCCTGAGCTCCCGCGAGCAGGACCGCGGCATCGTCGCGATCCACCAGTCCATGGGCCAGCTCGACGACATGACCCAGCGCAACGCCTCGCTGGCCGAGGAAAGCACGGCGACAGCCGAGAGCCTGCGCCTGCAGGCCGAACAGCTGACCCGCGCCGTCGCCAGCTTCCGGCTGGAGGCCTGACGCGACTCGCGAATCTCGATGGTGACGCGGCCGACGGGCGGCTGTTGAACGGGTCAGCGCAGGCGCTCGGCCAACTCGTCGTGGCCACGGTCCCGCGCATGGTCGGCGGCCGTCCATCCCTGCGCATCACGATCCGTCAGCCGAGCGCCCGAAGCGAGCAGCACGTCCACCACTTCCCGTGCACCGGCGCGCGCTGCGAGCATCAGCATCGTGCGGCCCAGCGCGTCCCGCTGGTGGACCGACGCTCCCGCCCGCAAGGCTGCCCGCACCGCCTCCGGGTCCGGCTGCAGGACGGCCTTCAGCAGCGCGGCGTCGGCGGCCGAAGGCACTCTGACAGCCCGAAGCTCGCCAGCGCCTGAAGCCGCCAAGCTGCTGACCACTGACGACGCCTTCGCACGCACGCCACTGACCTCGACGCGCGCCAGCACGTCGGCGTCGTTGGAGGCCGACGGCGGGATCGCCCCAGCCAGCACCGGGGGGGCAGGCAAAGCTGCCGCCACCGGCGCAGCCGGAGGTGTCGGTTTGGCAGGTGCCGGTGCCGGTGCTGGCGGCGGGGGCGCAGCCGCGATGACCGCCGCGGGCGGCGGAATCGCCACCGGGGCCGCTTCGCTTTCGCGTGCTGGAGAAGGCGAAGGCGGTGAAGCGTCCGCCACCACCACAGGCTCCATGGCGCGCAGCTTCGGTGGCACGGCCTTGTCGGCAACGGGCGACGGCGCAGCAGCCACCACCAAGGGCTCCCGGGCGCGCATCCTCGGCGGCACGGCCTTGCCTGCAACAGGCGGTGGCGTCCTGGCGGGCGCAGCTTCCGCCCCCCGGTCCGCCTCGGCCACGACGGCTGCGGTCGAAGCGGCCGGGCTGGCCGCCAGGCGCGGGCCAGCGTCCGGCTTCGACTCGTGCGGCGGCCCCTTCAAGGCCAGCACGACCGCCAGCAGCAGCCCCATCGCGAGCAAGCTCAGCGCGTAAGGCGACCAACGCCAGGCCAACTGGCCCGGGGCCACCGGCACGGGTGCAGCAACCTCGGGCCGCGGCAAGGCCGCCATCAAGCGTGCGCGGCGCTGCTTGCGACCTGCCTCGTCGGCGAGCAAGGCGTCGCGGTACGCGGCCTCGGTCGCGTCGTGCGGGCGGGTGGGGTCGAACTCAGCCATCGCGCCACTCGCTCAATCGGTGCCGCAATGACTCGCGCGCATAGCGCAGCCGTGTCTTGGCGGTTTCGGGGTGGGCCTGCGTCACGTCGGCAATCTCGGCCAGGCTCAGTTCGACCACGGTGAAGAGCAGGAAGGCCTCGCGCTGCTCGACCGACAAGGCCAGCAGTTCGCGCTCCACCGCCAGCACGAGACGCTTCTCGGCCAGTGCCTGCTCGGGCGCGGCCACGCACGAGGCCAGGCCGTCCGGATCGGCGTCGTCGTCCCCCACCGGCCGCGACTGGCGCGCCCGCAGATGGTCCAGCACCTGGTTGCGCATCACGGTGTAGAGCCAGGTCGAGAACCTCGCCTTGCCCGGCGCGAAGCTGGCGGCCTTGGCCGCCACGGCGAGCCAGCCTTCCTGGTGCAGGTCTTCCACCGTCGCACGGTCCGTCGGGTGCAGCATCTGCCGCACGAAGGCGAAGGTCTTGCGGTCGTGGCGGCGGTAGAGGCGGTCGAACGCACCCATGTCGCCACGTAGATAGCTGGCGATAAGGTCTTCATCGTTCGGTTCGCTGACGGCCATGCGGCGCGGATGCTACGCCGGCCCGATCAGATCAAGCACGCAGCGCCCCTCACCAGCGCGCCGGCGGGTCTGGCACATAGCGGCCGCCGGGAAAGGCACTCGGCAAGCCGGCCAGGGGCCGCGGCATGATGCCGGCGGCAATCAGGTTGGCCTGGCTGTCGTACTGGATCTCCAACACCTGCTCGGGCTGGCTCGTGCGACGCTGGAACGTGGTGTGCTGGATGGGCGACCACTCCGAGGCGCCATGCCCCGTGCCCAGCTTGGCGCGGGCCGAGCGCTCGGCCTCGGCGGGCCCAGCACTTTCACGCACGGCCTGAGCCGCGTCGGCCGTCGCGCCGTTCAGGCGGCTCGAAGGGCCAGGCGCGGCAGGCAGGTCCGCGACGGGCGGCGCCACCCGGCTCTCGTAAACCGCAGGCGGCGTCTCACGAAACACGGCCGCGCCGATCACGCCCACGTTGGCCGGCCGCCCGGTGCGTGCGGCATAGGAATCCCCCAGCGACGTGAACTCGAACGCCGCGATGCGCTCGTCGCTCTTGCGCCAGCCGGTGATGTCGCTGCTCTCGCCGGGGCTCAGCACATAGCCGGACTGAGCCCAGTTCGCCGTGTCGCCGGTGATCGCGTTGACGCCATCCACCGACAACACCACCAGCAAACGCTCACGGCTGTTGTTGCTGAGCCGCACGGCGTAACGCGAGCCTGGCAGGCCGGGGCTGAAACGGTGCCCGCGGCTGGCGTACTGGCTGATGACGGCACCGCTGTCGCGGTCGATCAGCTGCATGTCCAGCAGGGCCCGCTGCGGCGACGCGGCGCAGCCCGCGTGCACGGCGGCCAGGCTGGCGAACGCCGCAAGCTGAAGCAACGCGGTGCGGCGACGTGGAAGGCGCGGTGAACTCATGGCGAGTCCTTCGCAGAAGTAGGGACGTCTGCTTGTACGCAGCCGCGCGCAAAACGGGGTGAAACGCCAGCCCCCCCACGAACAACCGGCTGTTACCCACCCTCCCCGTGCCCTTCCCAGAATCGAGCCTCCACTCACAAGGAGACAAGCATGGGCAAGAAGCTGTTGCTGCTGGCGGGCGACTACGTCGAAGACTACGAAATCATGGTGCCCTTCCAGGCCTTGCTGGCCGTCGGGCATCAGGTCGATGCCGTCTGCCCCGGCAAGCAGGCCGGCGACTTCGTGCTGACCGCCATCCACGACTTCGAGGGCGCTCAGACCTACTCCGAGAAGCCGGGCCACCGCTTCACGCTGAACGCCAGCTTCGACGCCGTGCAGCCCGCCGACTACGACGGCATCGTCATCCCCGGTGGCCGCGCGCCCGAATACCTGCGCACCGTGGCCGGCGTGCTGCCGCTGGTGCAGCACTTCGCCAAGGCCGGCAAGCCGATTGCCGCGATCTGCCACGGTGCGCAGCTGCTGGCGGCGGCCGGCGTCATCCGCGGCCGGAAGGTCTCGGCCTACCCGGCCTGCGCGGCCGAGGTGGAACTGGCGGGTGCGAGCTACGCCAGCATCCCGGTGGACCAGGCGGTCACCGACGGCAACCTCGTCACGGCCCCCGCCTGGCCCGCCCACCCAGCCTGGATCGCGCAGTTCCTGGCCGTGCTGGGCACGCGCATCAGCCACTGACGCCTGTCGCAGAATGCGGCCAGGAGGTGAACCATGTGCGAGGTCTTCGTCAGCGCCAACCCCGAGTCCTACGAGTCGCGCACACGCTCGGTGCGTCTGCACGGCGTGATCACCAGCATCCGGCTGGAAAACCTGCACTGGGAGGTGCTGGAGGAGATCGCAGCGCGTGACGGCATGAGCGTCGTGCAGCTCATCGAAAAGCTGCACGATGAACTGGTGCAGGCGCGCGGCGCGGTCGGCAACTTCGCGTCCTTCCTGCGTGTGTCGGCGCTGCGCTACATGGCGCTGCTGGCGCACCAGCGCATCCCCACCGACCTGGCGGTACCCATCCGCTCGCTGGACGCGCGCGCCGTGCTGCGCGACTTGCCGGGCAGCTGGGCCCGGCCGCCGGTGCGACTCGAGAGGCCCTGAGCTCGCTGAAACGAAAAAGCGACCCTCAGGCCGCTTTGCGCTTTCGGTGAGGAGGGATCAGGCCTTGATGTCCAGCAGCGCGCCGGTCGTGTTCAGCTGCGTCTGCAGCACCTTCAGGTTTGCGACGAAGGCATAGGCCGCCGACTGCTGCTCCACGACCTCGTTGGCCGGGTTGATCTCGCGCTCAGGCGTCTTGTCGACGTTGGTCGGCTCGACGCTGGGACGGTTCTGGTTGCTCGCCGCCAGGTTCGCGATGTTGGCCGCCGACGCGCGCAGCCGCTCGTTCGCGGACGAGATGCCGGACAGGGCGGTGGACAGCGGGACGTTCATCGGTATTCAGTTTGGCAGCGCTGATCCGTACATCGGCAACGCTCACCCGAACTTTAGAACAAATGGCGAAAAACCCCGCATTCCCGGGGATCACCATGCCGCCGACCGTGAAATCAGCCCGCCAGTTCCTCGTAGCCGCCCGCCGAGACGAACACGCGGACGCTGTCGCCGCCGGCTGCCTTGGCCTCGGTGCAGGCCAGCGCGCCGGCGCCCAGCACGGCGTCCACGGTGCCAAGCGTGGCGTGGATCTGCACGACGCCCAGCGACGCCTTCACGCGCGTGCGGTGCAGGCCCCAGCGCAGCCGATAGGCGGCCACGGCGGCGCGGATCTTCTCGGCAATGATCTGCGCGTAGTGCTGGTCGCAGTCCGGCAGCAGGATGGCGAAATGGTCTTCCTCGAGCCGCGCGACGAGATCGGATGCGCGCACCTTGCCGATCAGCATCTGCCCCAGGCCGTACAGGAAATGGTCGCCCACCTCGGTGCCCATGTCCTTGACGACATCGCCGAAGCGGTCCACGTCCAGCCACAGCACGGACACCGGCTCGTTGCGGCGGCTGCCCACATGCTCGGCCAGGCGGCGCTCGAACTCGCGACGGTTGGCCAGCTCGGTGACGGCGTCGTGTTTGGCCGTCCAGGTCGGCTGCAGCCGCTGCGCACGTGCGGTGGTCACGTCCTCGACGATCCACAGCGCCTCGCCAGCCGGCGCGTCCCAGTGCACCGGGGTGGCCTGCAGTCGGCCCCAGAAGCGGTGACCGTCGCGCTTCACGTACTCGATCTCTTCGTCGAGCGGCCGGCCGGCCGCGAAAGCGGCGGCGGTGCGCTCCTGCAACGCCGTGTGGGCAAGGTCGGTGGTGTGGACGCCACGGGTGCCCTGGCCGGCCAGGTCGGTGTCGTCGCCGTAGCCGAACAGGTGGTTGAACTCCTCGCTGACAACCTCGAAGCGCTGGCCGGAAACAAAGGCCATGGCGGTCGGTGCACGCACCAGCAACGCCCGCAACCGGGCTGCGGTGATGTCGTCGGTCGGGGCGGGGGGGGCGCTGCTCATGGGGGTCTCCAGGATCTTCGTTCTAGTCCCGACTATCGCAGGACTGGCCGCTTTCGACCATGCGGCAGATCACGGGAAAACCGCCTACGGCGCGATCTGTTCCGCGTAGTCGTACAGCGCCGACAGGATCGCCTCGCCACGCTCGTCCACCGTCTCGCCCAGCTGGTCGATGCGTTCCATGAAGGCCGCCAGCGTCTGCGCCCCGCCCTCGCCTTCATGCAGCCGCGCCGCCAGATGCCCCTGCCAGCGCTCGGCCTCCTCGGCCGACAGGCTCTGCGGGAAGTTGCGCGCGCGCCAGCGGAACACCAGCTCGTCAAGCCGCCCGTCCTGGAAGGCCAGCTTGCCCTGGGCGGCTCGCTCGGCGAGCTGCTCGGGCGTGGTCGTGCGCACGCGGTTCAGCGCGCGGCGGTCCTCGTTGCCGATGAAGCCGCCGTAGAGGTCCTCGTCGACGTCGGCCGGCGCGAAGGGCTCGCGCTGGAAGACGTCCAGCCACAGCCCGTCCAGCAGCCGGCCCTTCTCGGCCAGCAGCTTCGCGTTGGCGAGCTGCGCCTCGACATCGTGCCCCCAGCGCTCGGCCATCGCGGGGCTCAGCGTCTTCAGGTTGCCGATGACGATGGGGCTCTTGTTGACGTGGATGGTCTTGATCGGCAAGCGCGTGACGCCTTCTGGCAGCGCGCCCTGCTTCGTGAACATGCGCGTGCGAATAGCCTCCGCGTTCAGCGTCAGCAGCTCCTCGGGCGAGACCGAGCAATCCCAGACGATCAGCTCGTTCTTGTTAGTCGGGTGCGGCGCCAGTGGCCACACCATCGCGATGCAGCCGCGCTCCGGGCCGTACATGCCGGAGACGTGCAGGAAAGGCTTGCCCACGCCGATCTCGTCCCACACCGCTTGCTTGGTACGCAGCTTGACGCAGAAGTCCCACAGCTTGGGCTGGGCCTGGCGCAGCTTGCGCGCCAGCGCGACGGTGGCGCGCACGTCGGACAACGCATCGTGCGCCGCCTCGTGGGACACGCCGTTGGCGACGGTCAGGTGCTCCAGCTTGAAGCTGGGGCGCCCATCCTCGTGCTTGGGCCACTCCAGGCCATCGGGCCGCAGCGCGTAGGCGCAGCGCACGATGTCCAGCAGGTCCCAGCGGCCGCAGCCGTTCTGCCACTCGCGGGCGTAGGGGTCGATGAGATTGCGCCAGAACAGATGGCGGGTCACCTCGTCGTCGAAGCGGATGGAGTTGTAGCCAACGCCCACGGTGCCGGGCAGCGCCAGCACGGTCTCGATGGCCGAGGCGAACTCGTGCTCCGGCACGCCCTGCTGCAGGCAGTGCTGCGGCAGGATGCCCGTCAGCAGGCAGGACTCGGGGTCGGGCAGGTAGTCGGGGGCCGGCTGGCAATACAGCATCAGCGGCTCGCCGATCTCGTTGAGTTCGGCATCGGTGCGCAGGCCGGCGAACTGGGCCGGACGGTCCCGGCGCGGCACGCGGCCGAAGGTCTCGTAGTCGTGCCAGAAGAAGCTCAGATCACTCATCCGGACACCATACCGCAAGGTGCGCTGGCTATCCTGCGCCGCATGAAGCCCTACCTCCTCGGACTGGCCTGTCTGGCCACCGCCGCCCAGGCCGACGACGCCCCCGAATACAAGCTGACCGCCGGCCAGTACCACTACAGCGCCGGCTACAACGGCCAGGACCTCAACGTGCGCCGCCGCGCCGGCGACACCAACGTCTGGCTGGGCGTCTACCGCGACCGCGCGTTTGGCAGCCAGACCCGTACCGGCTTCGACACCTCGTTCGACCTGGCCGAGAACCTCGCGCTGCAGCCCTCGCTGCAGGCCGCCTCGCGCGGTTTCCTGGGCGGCAGCGTCAACCTGCAGTGGGGCAGCACCTGGTTCGGCCTGGTGGGCTGGGGGCGCACCAACCTCAAGCCCTACTACAACCTCAACTGGGACCCGAACGACGCCATCACCGTCGGCGCCGGCTGGCATGGCGACGGCGGGCGCACGCTGTCCGTCACGCTGATCGCCGACGACCGACTGCACACCCACCAGCGCGACCTGCACTTCTTCGGCCGCTGGCCGCTGGCCGATGACCTGCGGCTGACGCTGGACCTGATGCACAAGACCGGCCTGGGCGACGACGGCGACGTGCGTGCCTGGGGTTGGAGCGCGACGCTGGACTGGCCGGCCTGGTTCCTGCGGCTGGCGCACGACCCCAAGCAGAACTTCTCGGGGTTGGACGCCGACCGGCTGTCAGTCGGCCTGCGGTTCTGAGCCGCGGCCGAACCAGAGCACGTACAGCGTCGGCAGCACCACCAGCGTCAGCAGCGTCGCCGTCACCAGGCCGCCGATGACGACGATGGCCAGCGGCCGCTGCGTCTCGGCGCCGATCTCGTGCGACAGCGCCATCGGCAGCAGGCCCAGCGCCGCCAGCAGCGCCGTCATCAGCACCGTGCGCAGGCGCTGCATCGAGCCTTCCCGCGCTGCCGCACGCACGCTGGCGCCGGCGTGGCGCAGTTGCTGGAAGACGCTGAGCATGACGACGCCGTTCAGCACCGCCTGCCCCGACAGCGCGATGAAGCCGATGGCCGCCGACACCGACAGCGGGATGTCCAGCGTCCACAGCGCGACGAACCCGCCCACCAGCGCGAGCGGCACGTTCAGCAGGATCAGCGTCGCCATGCGGAAGTCGTTGAACGCGTTGAACAGCAGCACGAAGATCAGCAGCAGCGAGATCGGCACGACGACGGCCAGGCGCTTCATCGCGCGTTCCTGGTTCTCGAACTCGCCCGACCAGTGCAACTCGTAGCCCGCCGGCAGCGGCACGGCCTGGGCGATGCGCGTCTTCATGTCGGCCACGACCGAGCCCATGTCACGGCCCTTGATGAAGATGCCCACCGCCATCGTGCGCCGGCCACCCTCGCGGGCGATGTTCATTGCGCCGGTGGTCTCGCGGATGGTCGTCACCTCGGACATCGGCACCGTGCCGCCGCCCGGCACCGAGATCAGCGTGCGCGGCAGCTCGGCGATGGCTCGCTTGGCCTCGGGCAGGCGCACCGCGACGGCGAACTTGCGCTCGCCCTCCCACAGGTAGGTGGCGGCCTTGCCGGCCAGCGCGGCCTCGATGACGTCCTGCACGTCGCCCACGTTCAGGCCCAGCCGTGCGGCGCGGGCACGGTCGATGTCCACCACCAGCTGCGGCAGCTCGCCCTCGCGGTCGATCTCGGCCCGGTAGACGCCCTCCACCTGCTTCACCTCGCGCTGGATGGCCTGCATCAGCCGGTTCAGCTCCTGCAGGTCGTCGCCCGAGGCCTTGATGACGATCTGGCCGTCGATCTGCGAGATGGACTCCAGCACGTTGTCGCGGATGGGCTGCGAGAACGACGGGTCCATGCCCGGCACGGCGGACACGGCCGCGTCCATCTCGGCGATCAGGTCGGCCTTGGTCTTGCCGGCACGCCACTGCTCGGACGGCTTCAGGTCCACGAAGATCTCGGCCATGCTGATGGTCTTGGGGTCGGTGCCGTCCTCGGGCTGGCCGGTCTTGGAGACCACCGTGTTGACTTCGGGCACCGTATGCAGCGCCTGCCGCACCTGGCGCAGCACGCGCGTCGCCTCCTGCGTCGACACGCTGGACGGCAGCCGCAGGTTCACCCAAATCGTGCCCTCGTCCAGCTCCGGCAGGAACTCCGAGCCCAGCCGCGAGGCCGCGCCCAGCGCCAGCACGAAGGCCAGGCCCGCGATGACCATGACGGCGCGCGGCCGGGCCAGCGCCCAGTCCAGCACCGGGGCGTAGAACCCCTTGGCGCCGCGCACGAGGCGGTTGTCGCCGTGCGGCAGGCGCCGGCGCAGCATCCAGAAGGCCAGCAACGGCACCAGCGTCAGCGAGAACACCAGCGAGCCCAGCAGCGCCATGCTGACCGACAGCGCCATCGGCTGGAAGATGCGGCCCTCGTGGCGCTGCAGCGCGAAGATCGGAATGTGGGCCGCGATGATGATGAGCATCGAGAACAGCGTCGGCCGGCCCACCTCGTCGGTGGCGCTGGCAATCAGGCCCAGGCGCTTCTTCGTGTCCAGCCCTTCACCGCGCTCGGCGAGGCGATGCATGATGTTCTCGACCACGATGACCGCGCCGTCCACGATGATGCCGAAGTCCATCGCGCCCAGGCTCAGCAGGTTGGCCGGCACGCCGAGGATCTTCAGCCCCAGGAATGTGGCCAGCAGCGCCAGCGGGATGACGGCCACCACGGCCAGGCTGGCGCGCAGGTTGGACAGGAACAGGTACAGCACCAGCGACACCAGCAGCGCGCCCTCGACGAGGTTGCGGAACACGGTGGACAGCGTCTTGCCCATCAGCCAGGTGCGGTCGTAGAACGGCACGATCTGCACGCCCGGCGGCAGGCCGCGCGCGTTCAGCTCGGCGATCTTGTCCTTCACGCCCCTGAGCACGACGCTCGCGTTCTCGCCCTTGCGCATGACGACGATGCCGGTCACGACATCGTCGTCGCCGTCCTGCCCCACCACGCCCAGGCGCGGCACGGCGCCGACCTCGACGCGTGCGATGTCGCGGATCAGCAGCGGCGTGCCGTTGCGCGCCGTGACGACGATCTGGCCGATGTCCTCGGCCGAGCGCAGCAGGCCGATGCCGCGGATGGCGTACTGCTGCGCGCCCTGGGCGACATAGCTGCCGCCCGCATTGGCATTGCCGCGGCCCAGCGCGTCCAGCAGGTTCTGGAAGGTCAGGCCGTAGGCGCGCAGCTTGTCGAGATCGGGCTGCACCTCGTACTGCTTGATGTAGCCGCCCATGGCCACCACGTCGGCCACGCCCGGTACCTGGCGCAGGCCGCGCTCGACGACCCAGTCCTCGATGGAGCGCAGCTCCGTCGTGTCCTTGCCGTCGCCCTTCAGGCGGTAGCGCAGGATCTCGCCCACCGGCGTCGCGTTGGGCGCGATGTCGGCCGTCACGCCGGGCGGCAGGTCGATGCCGCGCAGCCGCTCCGCCACCTCTTGGCGCACGGACTGAACGGTCGCCGCGTCGTCGTAGGTGATGACGGTGTAGGACAGCCCGAACTGCGTGTGCGAGAACACGCGCAACGAGTTCGGCAGGCCCGACAGCGCCACCTCGATGGGCAGCGTGACCTGCTTCTCCACCTCCTCGGCCGCGTGGCCGGGGTGCAGCGCGATGACAGTGACCTGGGTGTCGGTCACGTCCGGGAAGGCCTCGACCGAGAGGTTCAGGAAGGCCACCACACCGGCGCCGACGAACAGCAGCACCGCCAGCACGACCAGCACCGGCTGGCCCAGGGCCAGCGAGACGAGGCGCCTCATGGCTGGCCCGCCTTGACCGGGACGGCCGCGGGCGCCGACGCCGGCTGCGCGCTCAGCTGCGCCGCCGCCAGTTGGCGGTCCAGCAGCAGCGCGTTCTCGACGACGATCTGCTCACCCGCCTCCAGGCCGCGCCGCAGCACCACCTGCTGCGCGCCCGTGGCGCCCGTCTGCACCTCGCGTGGCTCGAACACGCCGGGCTTGGGCGACACGAACACCCAGTGCTTCTCGCCGCGCAACAGCACCGCGCTGGCAGGCACGACGACGCCCTCGCCCGCACTGCGCTGCACATGGGCCGTGGCCAGCATCTCGGCCTTCAGCAGCCGGTCGGCGTTGGCCACGGTGCCGCGCACCTTGATCGTCCGCGTCGACGGGTCGATGGCGTCGGCCAGCGCCGTCACGCGGCCCTCGAAGCGACGGCCCGGGTAGGCCGCCAGCTCCAGCTCGAAGGCGCTGCCGGGCTGCAGCGTGCCGACCTCGGACTCGCGCGCATCGATCTGCACCCACAGCGTGGAGGGATCGCTGATGACGAACAGCGCCGGCACGCCGGGGCCACTCTGGTCGGGGCGCAGTTCCTGGCCGGGGTTGAGGTTGCGCTCCACCACCGTGCCGGCGATGCCGGCGCGAAGGGACAGCTGCTGGTTCACGCCCATGTTTGGCCCGACGGCACCACCGTACATGCGCACGCGGGCCCGCGCCCGGGCCAGTTCGGCCTCGGCGCGCGCCGCGTCGGCCTGGGCCTGCTCGAAGTCGCGCTGCGCGACGATGCCCGCCGCCAGCAGCTCGCGCTGACGCGCCAGCTGCTTGGCGGCCAGCGCGTGGTCGGCCTCGGCGCGCGCGGCGTCCGCCTGGGCCGCGCCGAAGTCGGGCGACGCCAGCTCGGCCAGCACCTGGCCGGGCTTGACCGAGCGACCGATGTCCGTGGCGATGCGGTCCACGCGGCCAGCAAACGCCGGGTACACGCGCTGCGTACGGTCCTCGTTCCAGACCAGCTTGGCGCTCAGTGGCACATCCACCGCGGCACCCGGGCGGGCGGCCTCCAGGCGGAGCAGGCGCAGCTGCGGATGGCCGGCCGGGAAGATCAGCTGCTGGCCCTGCAGCACGGCCTCGGCCGGTGCGGGAGCGGCGGTGGATTCGCCGTTGCAGGCGGCCAGCCCGGCGGTCATAGCCGCCATGGCGGCGGCCAGCAGGACCCGGGTCATCGGGGAGGTGAAAGCGTTCATGGCAGGTTCGCGGAATCGGGGTCGGTCAGCAGCGCCCAGGCGCCAGCGGCGCGGGCGTGGTCGGCACGCGCAGCCAGCGCGTCCAGCACGGCGGCTCGCAGGCTGCGGCGCGCGTCGATGAGGTCGGTCAGCGGCAGCGCGCCCTTCTGGTAGGCCAGCTCGGCCTGGGCCAGCACCTGGCGGACCTTGGGGATCAGTTCGGTCTGGTGCACAGCCAGCGTCGCACCGCTGGCCTGCAGGTCCAGCCAAGCCTGGTTGAGGTCGGCCTCGGCCATCAGCCGCGCGCGGGCGGCCAGGTCCTGGGCCTGCTGCAGCTGCGCGCGGGCGCGGCCGATCTCGCCCTGCTGCGTGTAGCCGATCTGCAGCGGCATCTGCAGTCGCAACTCGACGAGCTTGTTCGAGGTGCCGGGGAAATGATCCACAGACACACCCCAGGTCAGGTCCGATTGGCGCCCGGCCACCGCGCCGTCGAGCGTCGCCTGCGCGGCCTGCACGCGGGCCTCGGCGGCCTGCACATCGGCGCGGCGGGCCACGGCGGCAGCGCGCTGCGCCTCGTCCAGCGGCTCGGCGGCCTTGGCGGATGGCCAGACCGTGACGTCGACGGCCAGGTCGTCCTGCCCGCGGCCCACCAGACGGGCCAGCGCGAGGCTGGCGCGGCGCCGGTCAGCCTCGGCTCCTGCCAGGTCGATGCCGGCACGCGAGGTCTCGATCTCGGCGCGGGCGAGGTCCTGCGCCGAGATGTCGCCCGCGCGGTGGCGCGTGCGCATCGCGGCCAGCAACTCGTCGGCGCTGCGCTTGAGCTGGCCCACCTCGTCGACACGCTGCTGCGCGGCGGCCAGGTCCACGCCGGCGCTCAGCGCCAGGCCGAGCTGCTGGCGGCGCACGTCGGCCAGGTCCCCCGAGGCGGCCTGCGCGGCGGCCTGTGCGGCGGCGGTGCGCAGCGCGCGCTTGTTGCCGCGCTCCCAGGTCCAGTCCACGCCCAGCGACTTGTCGATGCGCTTGTCGGTGAACAGATTGCCGCCGCCCAGGCCATGCTGCAGGTCCATCTGGCTGGACTTCAGCGTCAGCTGCGGCAGCGGCGCGTGGTCGGCCGCCAGCACGTCGGCACGCGCGGCATCCAGGCCGGACCGGGCCACCGCCACGTCGAAGTTGCTGCCGGCGGCCCGCAGCAGCTCGGCCAGCCCCAGCGGCACCGTGTCGGCACGCGCATGCGTCAGCCGCAGCGTCAGGAGCAGCCCCAGCAGCAGGGTCATGCAGGAAAGAAGGTGCTTTCTCATGACCCCGGTTGTCGCCCGCCCGGCCTGACCGGAACCTGACCAGCCGACACCGTGGCGACAGCCTCGTGCGATACCTTCGCTTCATGCGCATTCTTCTCGTCGAGGACGACGCCACGCTGGCCAGCGTCGTCAGCCGCAGCCTGACCGACCAGGGCCATCAGGTAGACCACGCCGCCACGGCCGAACAGGCCCGCTGGCTGTGGCGCGTGCAGGGCTTCGACGCCGTGCTGCTGGACCTGACCCTGCCCGACGGCAGCGGCCTGCAGCTGCTGCGCGACGCACGCGGCCGCGGCGACCGCACGCCGGTGCTGATCCTGACGGCGCGCAACCGCACGGAGGAGCGCATTGCCGGACTGGACGCCGGCGCCGATGACTATCTCGGCAAGCCTTTCGATCTGGCCGAGGTGGAGGCGCGGCTGCGCGCGCTGGTGCGGCGGCGGCTGGACCTGGACGACCGCGTCAGCATCGGCCGCCTCAGCCTGGATCGCCGCACCCAGCGCCTGTACCTCGATGCCGAGCCACTGCAGTTGCCGGCGCGCGAGTTCGCCGTGCTGTGCGAACTGCTGACGCCGCCCGGCCGCGTCGTCAGCAAGGCGGCGCTGGCCGACAAGCTGTCCGGCTTCGACGATCTGCTGGCCGCCAACGCGCTGGAGGCCTTCATCTCGCGGCTGCGCAAGAAGCTGCAGGGCAGCGGCGCGGGCATCCGCACGCTGCGCGGCCTGGGCTACCTGATCGAGGCCGAGGCTTGAGCGCGTCGCCCGGCCGCCCCAAGGCCGCTCGCTCCCGCCCGGCTGGACAGCGCGAAGCGCAAGGGGTGCACCGATGAGCACGGCGCCGCGAACGTCGCTGCGCACCCGGCTGCTGCGCCATGTCACGCTGCCCCTGCTGCTGACCTGGGGCCTGGGCACCGCGCTGGCGCTGGGCATCGCCTCGTACTTCACGCAACGCGCCTTCGACCGCGCCATGCTCGACGATGCGCATCTGCTCGCCGCCCACCTCGTGCTGCAGGGCGACCGGCTGGCGCTGAACATGAGCGCGGAGGACATCCACACCGTGCTCTACGACCAGAGCGAGCAGGTCTACTTCGCCGTGCTCGACGCCCGGGGCCGGCTGGTGGCCGGCCACGCGGGGCTGCGCGCCGGCCCCATCGGCAGCGATAGCGAATGGCACTACACCGACCTGCTCTATCAGGGCCAGAACCTGCGCGCCATCGTGCTGCAGCGCAGCCAGCCGGCGCCTGTACAGATCATCGTCGCGCTGACGACAACCAGCCGCAGCGCGCTGCTGCGGCAGCTGGTGCTGTTCTCGGCCGCGCCCCAGGTCGTGCTGCTGCTCGGGCTGACGCTGTGGGTGCGCCGCATCGTCCGCCGCGACATGCAGCCCCTGTCGAGGCTGCAGGAGGTGGTGGAGTCGCGCGACGCGGCCGACCTGTCGCCGCTGCCGCGCGAGGCGCTGGCCGACGCCACCTCGCGCGACGTGCACGGCCTGGCCACCGCCATCGACGCCTTGCTCGGCCGCGTGGCCCAGGGCGTGGCCGCGCAACGGGAGTTTGCCGGCAACGTAGCGCACGAGCTGCGCACGCCGCTGGCCGGCATCCGCGCGCTGGCCGAATACGGCCTCGCCCAGCGAGACCCTGCGCAGTGGCGCGAGCAGCTGCAGTCGGTGCTGCAGAGCCAGCAACGCGCCAGCCGACTGGTCGATCAACTGCTGGCACTGGCACTGGCCGACGAGGCTGGCGCGGCCATCACGCTGAAAGCCCTGGACCTCGCCGCGCTGGCCCGCGACCAACTGCTCCACCTGCTGCCGCGCGCCGACAAGGCCGGCGCCGAACTGGAGGCCAGCGGCCTGGATGAACCCGCCTGGGTGTCGGCCGACACGGCCCTCGTCGAAGGCCTGCTGGCCAACCTGCTCGACAACGCGCTGCGCTACGGCCGCGGGCCGGCACCGATCCGGCTCGAACTGCAGCGCGGCCCGGCCTGGACGCGTCTCAGCGTCATCGACGCCGGCCCGGGCATCGGCCCGGCCCAGCGCGAGTCCCTGAAGGCCCGCTGGCGCCAGGGCAGCGACGGCGCGCGTCTGGGCCTGGGCGCCGGCCTCGGACTGGCCATCGTGCAACGCTATGCGGCGCTGATGCACGCCGAGCTGCAGCTGGACAGCGGCCCCGACGGACGTGGCCTGTGCGCCAGCGTCGCATTCCGGTCACTGGCATCTGGGACACTCCCGCCCCCATGATCCGACGCCTCCTCCTGTCCGCCCCGCTGCTGCTCGCCCTCACCGCTCACGCCGAAGACGACGAGCGCTGGAACCTGCACGGCCAGTTCACCGTCGTGGCGCAGCGCCATGGCAGCTTCACCTCGCCCTACGAGGGCAGCAACAGCCTGAAAGCCTCCGAGGGCACGAAGACGACGATGGACGCCACCGCCTACATCGGCGTGAAGCTGTGGCCCGGCGGCGAGCTCTACCTGAACCCCGAGTTCGACCGCGGCTTCGGCCTCAGCGACACGCTGGGCGCGGCCGGATTCCCGAGCGGGGAGGCCTACAAGGTCGGCCATCACTCGGCCTACGGCAAGCTGCAGCGGGCCTTCCTGCGCCAGGTCTTCGCGCTGGGCGAGGCGGCCGGCGAGGCCCAGCCCTCGGCCGCCAACCAGCTGGCTGGCACGCGACCGGCCGACAACGTGACGCTCACCGTCGGCAAGTTTTCGGTCGTCGACGTGTTCGACACCAACGCCTACGCCCACGACCCGCGGGCCGACTTCCTGAACTGGGCGGTCATCGACGCCGGCGCCTTCGACTACGCGGCCGATTCCTGGGGCTACAGCCAGGGTGCGGCGGCCGAGTGGAACCAGGGCGACTGGAGCGGCCGGCTGGGCCTGTTCGCGCTGTCACGCGAGCCCAACAGCACGAGGCTGGACAGCAGCTTCGCGCAGCACCAGTGGGTGGCCGAGGCGGAACACCGACACCAGCTCGGCGGCCGGCCGGGCAAGCTCAGGGTGCTGGTGTTCTCGTCGCGCGCCCGCATGGGCCGCTACGACGACGCGGTGGCCGCCGGCATGCCCGTCGACACCGGCAACGTGCGGCGCATGACAGGCAAGCAGGGCTGGAGCATCAATGCCGAGCAGGAACTGGCCGAGCACGTCGGTGCCTTCGCGCGCTACAGCCGCAACGACGGCCGCACCGAGGCCTTCGACTTCACGGACATCAACCGCTCGCTGAGCCTGGGGCTGTCGGTGAACGGCGCGGCCTGGGCGCAGCCCGGGCACACGCTGGGCGTGGCGCTGGCGGTGAACTCGCTGTCGGCCCCGGCACAGCGCTACTTCGCGGCCGGCGGCCTGGGCATACTGATCGGCGACGGCCGGCTGAACCGCTACGCCAGCGAGCAGATCGCCGAGGCTTACTACGCGATGCGGCTGGCGCCGGGCGTGACCGCTGCGCTGGACCTGCAGCGGCTGCAGCACCCGGCCTACAACGCCGAACGCGGCCCGGTCACCGTGCTCGGCGCGCGGCTGCACGCCGAGTTCTGAGGTTCAGCGCTTCTTCACGACCACGCTGCCGATCGAGTAACCGGCGCCGAACGAGCAGATGACGCCGGCGTCGCCGGCCTTCAGATCAGCCCGGTGGTGGTGGAAGGCGATGATGGAGCCAGCCGACGCCGTGTTGGCGTACTCGTCCAGGATCAACGGCGCGATCTCGCTGCCGGCGTCGGCGCCGACGAGCTTCTTGATGACGAGCTGGTTCATGCCCTGGTTGGCCTGGTGCAGCCAGTAGCGGCGGACCTGCGTGGGCTCCAGCCCCAGCTTGCCGAGGTGGGTCTCGATGTGGGCGGCCGCCATGGGCACCACTTCCTTGAAGACCTTGCGGCCCTCCTGGTAGAAGGTCAGGTCGCGCGCGTTCGGGTCGCGGTCCTCGGCGCGGTTCATGAAGCCGAAGTTGTTGCGGATGTTGCTGCTGAACTGCGTGGCGAGTTGGGTGCCGAGGATCTCCCACTGGTCCGGGCCGGTCGCCGTGTCGGCGCGCTCGACGATGAGTGCCGTGCAGACGTCGCCGAAGATGAAGTGGCAGTCGCGATCGCGCCATTCCAGGTGGGCCGACGTGATCTCGGGGTTCACGACGAGCACGCACTTCGAGGCGCCCGAGCGCACCGCGTTGAAGGCCTGCTCCAGCGCGAACGTGGCCGACGAGCAGGCGACGTTCATGTCGAAGCCGTAGCCGCCCGCGCCGAGCGCCTGCTGGATCTCGACAGCCATCGCCGGGTAGGCGCGCTGCATGTTGGCACTCGAACACAGCACGGCGTCGATGTCCGCGCCCGTCTTGCCGGCCTGGGCCAGCGCCTTGCGAGCCGCGTCGGCAGCGATCTCCGCCATCAGCGACAGCTCGCCATCGCCGCGCGGCGTGAAGCGCGGGTACATGCGCGCCGGGTCCAGCACGCCGTCTTTCTCGATGACGTAGCGCTGCTTGATGCCCGACGCCTTCTCGATGAACTCGACACTGGAGTGTGTCAACGCGGAACGTTCGCCGGCCGCGATGGCGTCGGCGTGCAGCGCGTTCTGCTGGTCGGCGTAGGCGTTGAAGGCCTCGACGAGCTCGGCGTTGGTGATGACATGCGGGGGCTGGTACAGGCCGGTGCCGCTGATGACCACGGGCGGGAATGAAGCTTGCATATTGAAGACGGAAGCCGCCGCCTGTTGAAGTACGAAGCCTGAAATTTTATCGAGCCAGTTTGACGACCGGGGACCTGTTGATACTGCGGCGACGCGACCCGTTGCCGCAGTATCAACAGGTCCACGCACTAGCCTGGGTTCCATGAACGACGACTGCCTGCTCCCTCCCGACGACGCGCTGCGTCTGACGCTGCACAACGAGGTGCACGCCCGACCGCCGGCGCGCATCCGCCTGCCAGCCGTCATCGTCCACATCGCGGTGCTGAACGACGGTGTCAGCCGTGCCGACGAGCACGCCCACCTGCGCCGCCTGCCCGGCCAGCAGGATCTGCCCGAAGACGCGCTGAACGCCAACTTCCTGCGCCTGCGCTGCGGCGAGTTCTCGATGAAGTGGGAGCGCCACGCCGAGTTCACGCGCTACTCGGTCGTGCAGGCACTGCCGGCCGACGCCGAGGCCAGCGCGCAGACACTGGACTCCCTGGCGCCGCGTGTACCAGGCGACTGGCTGGCCCGCATCCCGGGGCGCACCTTCGCGGCGATCAAGCTGGTCATGCTCGAGCGGCTGCTGACCTTCGCGCCCAGCGCGCTGGCCGAAGCCCAGGCCTGGTTCGGCGCGCATGCCGTGGTCGCGTCGACGATGGGCGGGCATTCGCTGGTGGTGACCGACTTCCGGCTGCGCGCCAGCGGCTTCGAGCACATCGTCGTGCTGGCCGAGCCCGGCACGCCCGAGACCCGCGCCGGCCGCATCTGTCAGCGTCTGCTGGAGCTGGAGACCTACCGGCTGATGGCCTTGCGCGGCCTGCCCGCGGCCAAGGCACTGGGCGCGACGCTGGCCGAGGTGGAGGCGACGCTGGCCGCCATCACCGCGCGGCTGGAGCAGCGCGGCACGTCGGAGGAGGAACTGCTGGACGACCTGATCTCGACCGCCGCACGCGTCGAGCACGCGACCGCGGAGCACCAGTACCGCTTCGGCGCAACCCAGGCTTACCACGCCATCGTCCAGACGCGGCTGAACGAGTTGCACGAGGGCAAGGTGGCGGGCACGCAGACGCTGGGCGAGTTCATGCAGCGCCGGTTGTCACCGGCCATCGCCACCGTCGGCGCCACGGAGCAGCGGCTGGCCAACCTGTCACGACGCATCACGCGCGCCAGCGCGCTGCTGCGCACGCGGGTCGACATCGCCACCGAGGCGCAGAACCAGCAGTTGCTGGCCCAGCTCGGCGAAGGCCAGCGCACCCAGCTGCGCATGCAGGCCACCGTGGAAGGCCTGTCGCTCGCGGCCATCACCTACTACGTCGTCAGCCTGCTGGCCTACGGCTTCAAAGCGATGCACCATGAGGGCTGGCTGCCGGTCAGCCCGGAGCTGGCGATCGGCGCAGCCATCCCGCTCGTGCTGTTGGCCGTCTGGCAGACGACGCGGCGCATCCACCGCAAGTTCTTCAGCCACTGAGCGCACCGGCGACGGCACGGGCCGCGTAGAATCAATCACCGGGCCCAAATTTTGTCTTCGGCCCGGCGCGTCGCGCCTTAACTTCGCCAGCGAAGTTAGCCTGCGACGCGACGGCCTCCCCGGCCGTCGAGGGCGCCAGCCCTCATGCCGAAGCAAGTCAAGCGCTCGCAGCCCAGGTCGCGCACTGCCTAACGCGCGCCGTAACTGTGAACACCACTGACATGGAAATCTTCGACTACGACAACATCCTGCTACTGCCGCGCAAGTGCCGCGTGGAGAGCCGCTCCGACTGCGACACCTCCGTGCAGTTCGGCCCGCACCGATTCCGCCTGCCCGTCGTGCCGGCCAACATGAAGACCGTCGTCGACGAGCCCATCACCGAGCTGCTGGCCCGCGAGGGCTACTTCTACGTGATGCACCGCTTCGACCTGGACAGCCTGGCCTACGCCAAGTCCATGCGCGACAAGGGTTTGCTGGTCAGCCTGAGCGTCGGCGTGAAGCCGGCCGACTACCAGTTGGTCGACCAGCTCGCGGCCGAAGGCATCGGCGCCGACTACCTGACCATCGACATCGCCCACGGCCATGCCGAGAGCGTGCAGCGCATGATCGGCCACATCAAGCACAAGCTGCCCGACGCCTTCGTCATTGCCGGCAACGTCGGCACGCCCGAGGGCGTCATCGACCTGGAGAACTGGGGCGCAGACGCCACCAAGGTCGGCGTGGGCCCGGGCAAGGTCTGCATCACGCGGCTGAAGACCGGCTTCGGCACGGGCGGCTGGCAGCTGTCGGCGCTGAAGTGGTGCTCGCGCGTGGCCACCAAGCCCATCGTGGCCGACGGCGGCATCCGCCACCACGGCGACATCGCCAAGAGCGTGCGCTTCGGCGCCTCCATGGTCATGATCGGCTCGCTGTTCGCCGGACACGAGGAATCGCCCGGCACGACGGTCGAGGTCGACGGCCGGCGCTACAAGGAGTACTACGGCTCGGCCTCGGACTTCAACAAGGGCGAGTACCGCCACGTCGAGGGCAAGCGCATCCTGGAGCCGGTCAAGGGCCGGTTCGGCGACACGCTGCGCGAGATGCAGGAGGACCTGCAGAGCTCGATTTCGTACGCGGGCGGCACGCAGCTGGCCGACCTGAAGAAGGTGAACTACGTGATCCTGGGCGGCGAGAACGCGGGGGAGCACCTGTTCATGTGACGGCCGCGGGCGGGCATGGAGCACGAAACACGGCCTGCATCTCTGGCGGGCCGGCAACTCGCGCTGTCCATCGCTTCGCCGCAAACGAATCAGGCGTTTCATCGCCCGCGCGATTCGGGGTGAGGCCGGCGGCCGGAACACAAAAGCTTGACACACTCGCACCCCGCAGAAGGTCTGGCCTGCCGCCAGCCTCACACCCCAGGGAGTTCCTCGTGAAAATCGCTTTCGGCCGCACCCTCACCGCGTTGGCCATCGGCCTGCTGGCTGGCAACACCGTCTACGCGGCAGACGCCAGCGCGTCCCTCACCAATGTCCACATCCGCGTCATCGACCTGGACCCGCTGGACGGAATCACGGCCGCGGTGACATTCGAGAACGGGTCCACCACGCTGTTCGCCAACAATCTGGCCGCGAACGGCTTGCTCGGCGCCAGCCTTGGCCCGCTGACCGACCCCTCCGGCACCCATGGGGCGACGGCTCAAAGCACCTCGGGCGACTTGTTCGCCATGCCGGGATGGTCGGCTTCCGTCTCTGCCCACGCCACGGGCGCCGGTTCGTCGAGCAGCGCAAGCGCCGGCCAGTTCGCGACCTTCACGCTGACCGCCAACACCTTGCTGGTCATCACCGCGGACGCGCCGTCGGCCACCGGCACCGCAGCGGCGGGCGAAAGTGCGTGGAGCAACGCCTACATCGAGCTCGAAACCCAGGACTACGCCACGGTCGGTTACTCGGGCGCGACCTTCAGCTCCGGCGGCCAGCCCACAGTGGCACCAACGCGGCTGCAGGCAACCCTCGCCAATCTCGGCGGCACGTCCTTGAACGGCCTGCTGTTCTCCGGCGCCCAAGTCCAGGTGACGAGCACGGTGAGCGCCGTGCCGGAACCGCAGAGTGCGGCCTTGCTGCTGGCGGGCCTGGCGTCCATCGGCGTGGTGGCTCGCCGCCGCCGCGCTTCGCGCTGAATCTCAGCGCAAGGTCAGCGAGACCTCGAAACCCGGCTCGGCATTGCGCATGTCGAGCCGGCTGCCGTGCGCTTCGGCCACCAATCGGCACAGGCACAGGCCGAGCCCGACACCACCGTCGTGGCGGGTCCGGGCTGCATCGGGCCGGTAGAAGGGCTGGCCCAGCTGCTGCAAGGCGTCGGGCGGCACGCCAGGCCCGAAGTCGCGCACCGTCAGGCGCACGCCGCTGCCATCGCGGGCCAGGCTGAGCTGCACGGCGCCACGCGTCGCGTCGTTGTGACGCAGCGCGTTCTGCACGAGGTTGCGCAGGCACAGCTGCACACGCAGGCGATCGAGCCGCAGCGGCTGCAGGTCGGGTTCGATGTGCAGCTCGACGCCCGGCTGCGCCTGCTCGCGAGCGAGTTCAGCGAGGTCGCAGTCGGACAGCTGCAA
Organism: Pelomonas candidula; assembly: GCF_043555985.1. Classification (NCBI taxonomy): domain Bacteria; kingdom Pseudomonadati; phylum Pseudomonadota; class Betaproteobacteria; order Burkholderiales; family Sphaerotilaceae; genus Roseateles; species Pelomonas candidula. The sequence continues at coordinate 199,582 of NZ_JBIGIC010000002.1, forward strand.
CGCGCTGTGCCCGCCGCCCAGCCGCTCGCTCTCCAGCAGCGCGGTGATGAGGTCGCGCATCTGCGCCAGCTCCAGCAGCAGCGCATCACGCGATTCGCCCTCGCCCACCAGCTCGGCATGCAGCCGCGCCCGCGTCAGCGGACTGCGCAGCTCGTGGCTGATGGCCAGCAGCAATGCACGCTTGCCGTCCAGCATGGCCTGGATGTCGGCGGCCATCTGGTTGAAGCGCATGGCGAGGTCGCCGATCTCGTCGCCATGGATGACCGGCACGCGGTGAGAGAACTCGCCGCGGCGAAAGGCGTCGGCCCCCAGCGCCAGCGCGTGCAGCGGCCGCACCATGTGGCGGATCAGGCCGAACGCTGTCCCGATGACCCCCAGCAGCCCGATCACACACAACAGCAGCACGTCGGGGCTGCGCATGGCCGCCCACAGCAAGATGCTGCTCGTGCAGGCCAGCACGACGAAGATGGCAATCAGCCGCGCACCCAGCGAATGCTTGAAGCGCCTTTGCTGGTGATGCCAGCGCTGGTGCCAGCGGTGCCGCAAGCGCCAGCGGTAGTTCCAATCGCGCCGCATGCGCTTCAGGCGCTGCTCGCGCTTCTTCTGCTTGCGGTCCCAGCGCTCGCGCCAGCGGTGGTCGTAGGGGTGGTTTCTCAAGCCGCGCGCTCCGGCAGGGCGAAGCAGTAGCCCGCGTTGCGCAGCGTCTTCAGCGCCGCCAGCGGCTCCAGCTTTCGGCGCAGGCGGCTGACGAGGATGTCCACGGCGCGCGTGAACAGCTCGGCCTCCTGGCCGCGCAGCCGGTTCAGGATGTCATCGCGCGAGAACACCCTGCCGGGCTCGCGGGCCAGCATCAGCAGCAGTTCGTATTCGGTGCCGGTCAGCTCGACGAGGCCGGTCGCGCAGCGCACCTCGCGACGCGCCGTGTCGATCTCCAGCCCCTCGAAGTTGAGCCTCGCCGACGGCTGGGCCGTGGAGGGCGCAGCCACCGGGGCGAGCCGCGTGCGGCGCAGGATGGTCTGCAGCCGCGCCGCCAGCTCCCGCGGCTCGAAGGGCTTGGGCAGGTAGTCGTCGGCGCCCAGCTCCAGGCCGACGACGCGGTCGGTCAGGTCGCCGCGAGCGGTCAGCATCAGCACCGGGATGTCGCGCCACGCGTCGTTGCCGGCGCGCAGCTGCCTGCAGAACTCGAAGCCGTCCATCTCGGGCAGCATGCCGTCGAGGATGAGCGCGTCGAAACGCTCGACGGCCAGCCGAGCCAGCGCTGCGCTGGGCCGCGTGACGGCGTCCAGCTGCAGGTCGAAGCGGGCCAGGTACTGGGTCAACGGGCCGGCCAGCGCCTCGTCGTCGTCGATCAGCAGCAGTCGGTGCATGTCGCGATTATTTCGGCATGACGCGGACCAGCGTGATCGCACGCTCCGGGCAGGCGCGCACGCAATGCCCGCAGGCCTCGCAAGCATCCGCGTTGGGCGTGAAGGCCTGCTCCCAGCCATGAGCCATGCCGCGCAGCTTGCCGAACAGGCTCAAGGCCTTGCGGTCCTCGGGCGGCAACTTGCCGAGGCTGAAGACGTTGAACGGGCAGACCGCCAGGCACTCGCCCTTGCCCTCGCAGCGGTTCCGGTCAATGTGCGGCATGAAGCGGCCGCGCGGCTGTGTGCCGCAGTGCACGTCCATCATGCGTCGTCGCGGCGGCCGCGCCCGAAGCGGCGCATGACGAAGCGCAGCACCTGGCGCTGCTCGGCGTCCAGCGAGTCGAAGAAGTCGGCGAACGACGCGACAAGGCCGGGGCCGGCGGCGCGCAGCGCGTCCAGCCGGGCGTCCAGCATCTGCTGGGCCGACTCGCGCGGGAACTGCTCACCGGCGATCAGGCTGGCCAGCTCCGGGCCGCGGGCGACGCTCTTCAGCGCCTCGCGCTGGCGCTGGAGCTGCTCAAACCAGACGCCGAGTCGGCGTTGCTGCTCGTCGTCCAGGTCCAGCTTGGCGCCGACGCGGGCAAGGAGATGCTGGGCGTAGCCATCAGCATGCCGGCCGAAGCCACGGCCGTGATGGCCGTGGCCAAAGTGGTGGTGAAACTCGTGATGGGCGTGCCAGCGACGAAAGAAGTTCATGGGGTGCTCCGTGGGCGCTCTAGGCCCGGTGGTTGGGATGGCTGCCATCATTCCGGGCACGCCTTCGCAGAGCATCTCGCCGCGGTATCGCCGGGTTTCGTTTTGTATCGGGGGCGACCCTTAAAATCGCGCCCTTCCTCCCCTGACGACAAGCCCCGTTTCTGCACGGGGCGCCAGCCGAGACCGCCCTGTGACCGAACTTGCCAAGTCCTTCGAACCCGCCGCCCTGGAAGCCCACTGGGGCCCGAAATGGGAGGCTGCCGGCCTGTACGCGCCGACCCTGGACCCGGCCAAGCCATCCTTCAGCATCCAGCTGCCGCCGCCCAACGTGACCGGCACGCTGCACATGGGCCACGCCTTCAACCAGACGGTGATGGACTCGCTGACGCGCTACCACCGCATGAAGGGCGACAACACGCTGTGGGTGCCGGGCACCGACCACGCCGGCATCGCGACGCAGATCGTCGTCGAGCGCCAGCTGCAGGCCGCCGGCCAGAGCCGCCATGACCTGGGCCGCAAGAACTTCGTCGCCCGCGTGTGGGACTGGAAACAGGAGTCCGGCAACATCATCACCAGCCAGATGCGCCGCCTGGGCGACTCGGTGAGCTGGGGCCACGAGTACTTCACGATGGACGAGAAGCTCTCGACCGTCGTCGTCGAGACCTTTGTGCGTCTCTACGAGGAAGGCCTGATCTACCGCGGCAAGCGCCTGGTCAGCTGGGACCCGATCCTGCAATCCGCCGTGTCGGACCTGGAGGTATCGTCCGAAGAGGAAGACGGCTCGCTGTGGCACATCCGCTATCCGCTGGCTGACGGTTCGGGCTCGCTGGTCGTCGCGACGACGCGGCCCGAGACCATGCTGGGCGACGTGGCCGTCATGGTCCACCCCGAGGACGAGCGCTACGCCGCGCTGATCGGCAAGCTGGTCAAGCTGCCGCTGACGGATCGCGAGATTCCGGTGATTGCCGACGACTACGTGGACCGCGAGTTCGGCACCGGCGTCGTCAAGGTCACGCCGGCCCACGACACCAACGACTACGCCGTCGGCCAACGCCACAAGCTGCCGATGATCGCGGTGCTGGATCTGCAGGCCAAGATCAACGACAACGCACCCGAGACCTACCGCGGGCTGGACCGTTTCGTCGCCCGCAAGCGCATCGTGGCCGACCTGGAGGCCCTGGGCCTGATGGTCGAGATCAAGAAGCACAAGCTGCAGGTACCGCGCTGCGAGCGCACCGGCCAGGTCATCGAGCCGATGCTGACGGACCAGTGGTTCGTCGCCGTCACCAAGCCCAGCGCCGACGGCAAGAGCATCGCCGACAAGGCCATCGCCGCCGTCGACACCGGCGCCGTGAAATTCCACCCCGAGCAGTGGGTCAACACCTACAACCACTGGATGGGTAACCTGCAGGACTGGTGCATCTCGCGCCAGCTGTGGTGGGGCCACCAAATCCCGGCCTGGTACGGCACGGGCGGCGAGCTGTTTGTCGCCCGCAGCGAGGAAGAAGCACATGCCCGCGCCAAGGCCGCCGGCTACCTCGGCGAGCTGACCCGCGACCCCGACGTGCTGGACACCTGGTACTCGTCGGCGCTGGTGCCGTTCTCGACGCTGGGCTGGCCCGAGAAGACGCTGGAGCAGGAGCTGTTCCTGCCGTCGTCCGTGCTCGTGACGGGCTACGACATCATCTTCTTCTGGGTCGCCCGGATGATCATGATGACGACGCACTTCACCGGCAAGGTGCCGTTCAAGGACGTCTACATCCACGGCCTCGTGCGTGACTCGCAGGGCCAGAAGATGAGCAAGTCCGAAGGCAATGTGCTGGACCCGGTCGACCTCATCCAGGGCTGTGACCTGGAGACGCTGACCGCCAAGTCCACTGTCGGCCTGCGCAAGCCCGAGACGGCACCCAAGGTCGCCGCCCGCGTGAAGAAGGAGTTCCCCGACGGCATGCCGGCCTACGGCGCCGACGCGCTGCGCTTCACGATGGCGAGCTACGCCAGCCTGGGCCGCAACATCAACTTCGACACCAAGCGCTGCGAGGGCTACCGCAACTTCTGCAACAAGCTCTGGAACGCGACGCGCTTCGTGTTGATGAACACCGAGGGCCAGGACTGCGGCCTCGCGCACGCAGAAGGCCACTGCCCGCCCGGCTACAACAAGTTCAGCCAGGCCGACCGCTGGATCACCAGCGAGCTGCAGCGGGTGGAAGCCGCCGTGGCGCAGGGCTTTGCCGAATACCGCCTCGACAACGTCGCCAACGCCGTCTACAGCTTCGTCTGGGACGAGTATTGCGACTGGTATCTGGAGATCGCCAAGGTGCAGATCCAGACCGGCGACGAAAGCCAGCAGCGCGCCACGCGCCGCACGCTGATCCGCGTGCTGGAGACGACGCTGCGCCTGCTGCACCCGATCGCGCCCTTCATCACCGAAGAGCTGTGGCAGACCGTGGCCCCCGTGGCCGGCCGCAAGACGGTGGACTACATCGGCCAGGCGCCCTACCCCGTCGCCCAGCCGGAGCGCATCGATGCCACGGCCGACGCCTGGGTGGCGCAGCTGAAGGAGGTCGTCGGCACGACGCGCAGCCTGCGCGCCGAGATGGCCCTGAGCCCGAGCGACCGCGTGCCGCTGCTGGTCGGCGGCGACCTGTCCTTCCTGAGCGAAGCCGCCGCCGTGCTGAAGGTGCTGGCCAAGCTGTCCGCCGTCGAGCTGATCGCCGACGAGGCCGAGTTCGCCAAGCAGAGCGCCACGTCGCCCGTGTTGGTGCACGGTGCGGCCAAGCTGGCGCTGAAGGTCGAGATCGACGTCGAAGCCGAGCGCGCGCGCCTGACGAAGGAAGCCACGCGCCTGGAAGGCGAGATCACCAAGGCCGAAGCCAAGCTGGGCAACGAGAGCTTCGTCGCCCGCGCGCCGGCAGCCGTCGTCGAGCAGGAGCGCGCCCGCGTGGCCGGCTTCAAGGAAACGGTCGCCCGCCTGCGCGAGCAGTTGGCCCGCCTGCCGGCCTAGTACGCCAGCGACGCCTTGGCCGGCGGCTTCTTGCCGCCTGCCGCCGGGCTCAGCAGCTGATCGATGCCGCGCGCCACGGCCCAGGCCGCCCGCACGCGGGATTCACGGGTCGTGCCCGCCAGCCGCGGCGTGACCTGCAGATGGGTCATGCCGTGCAGCGGCCGGCCCGACTCCAGCCAGCCCGGCTCCAGGCTGTCGAACCACGCTGCCCGCATCCGGCCGCTGCGCAACACCTGCGCCAGTGCCCGCTCGTCGACGATGCCCGACTGGCTCAGCCCCACCAGCACCTGGCCCGGCCGCGTCGTCTCCAGCTGGCGCTCGCCGACGAGGCCACGGTAGCGGTCGAAATAAGGCAGCAGCAGCACCAGGCCGTCGCTCTGCTCCATCAGCTGTGCCAGGCTGACCGCCTCGACGCCCCAGCGCGCCCAGGTCGCATCGCTGGGGTGCACCGCGGGGTCATAGCCGACGACGCGCGAACCAAAAGCCTGCAGCAGCTGCGTCAGCACCTGGGCTGCCGGCGTCAGGCCCAGCAGGCCGATGGTCGAGCAGCCCAGCTCGCGGCCCACCTTCAGGCCGTCACTGCCCTCGACGGGCACGCGGCGCAGCAGGCTCAGCAGCGCACCGATGGCGAACTCCGCCTCGGCGCTGGCCGTCGACGCCTGCGAGCGCACGACCTCAATGCGTTGCCGCCGGCAGGCTTCCATGTCGATGTTCTCGGCGCCGCCGCTGGCGCGGCCGATGGCGCGCAGCGTGCGCGCGCCGCGTAGCAACTCGGCGTCCACCCTCACCTCGGGCGGCGCGATGAGGGCGCGCGAATCCTGCAACGCCTCGAGCAGACCTTCGGGGTCGCCAACCAGTTCAGGCGCGAAACGTGCATCGTGTCGCTCGGCGAGCCACTGCACGACATCGGCTTCCAACGGCTCCAATATCAGGACGGTCATGTTCTATTTGTGGCCGACTCAGGGGGCAAAACCGTCACAACCCGCGTGACACAATCCTTGGCAACCCTAGTCAACCAGTGTACCCATGGCCTCTTCGTCTCGATCACCGATCACCAAAGCCATCTTCCCGGTTGCCGGTCTCGGCACGCGTTTCCTGCCGGCCACCAAGGCCCAGCCCAAGGAGATGCTGCCCGTCGTCGACAAGCCGCTGATTCAGTACGCGGTCGAGGAAGCCTACGAGGCCGGTGTGCGCGAAATGATCTTCGTCACCGGCCGCCACAAGCGCCCCATCGAAGACCATTTCGACATGACCTTCGAGCTGGAGGTCGCGCTGGAACAGGCCGGCAAGCAGGAGCTGCTGGACGTCGTGCGCAGCGTCAAGCCCAACGACATGGAGTGCATCTACGTGCGCCAGGCACAGGCGCTGGGCCTGGGCCACGCTGTGCTGTGCGGCCAGCGTCTGGTGGGCAACGAGCCCTTCGCCGTGCTGCTGGCGGACGACCTGATGGTGGGCCCCACGCCCGGCCGCGGCATCCTGAAGCAGATGGTGGAGCAGTTCGCCGACTGGCGCGCCTCCATCCTGGCCGTGCAGGAAGTGCCGGCCGAGCACACGCGCCGCTACGGCATCGTCGCCGGCACGCAGGTCAACGACAACCTGATGGACGTGAACCGCATCGTCGAGAAGCCCGCGCCTGAAGACGCTCCGTCGCGCCTGGGCGTGGCCGGCCGCTACATCCTGACGCCCGGCGTCTTCCACGAGATCGCCAACCAGCCACGCGGCGTGGGCGGCGAGATCCAGCTGACCGACGGCATCGCCGGCCTGCTGCGCCGCGAGAAGGTGTTCGCCTACCGCTACGAAGGCAAGCGCTATGACTGCGGCAGCAAGGAAGGCTTCCTGCAGGCCAATGTCGAACTGGCTCTAGCCCACCCGCAGCTTGGCGCGGGCTTCAAGGAATACCTGCAGAGCCTCTCGCTCTGATCAGCGCCTGCGCAGCACGTGAATGAACTCGGTGCCGGCAGCCTGCTGCTGCACCAGTTCATTGCCCGTCTGACGCGCGAAGGCCTGGAAGTCGCGCATCGACCCCGGGTCGGTCGCGACGACCTTCAGCAGGTCGCCGCTGGCCATCTCCGCCAACGCCTTCTTGGCCTTCAGGATGGGCAGCGGGCAGTTCAGCCCCCGGGTGTCGATCTCGCGTTGGACGTCCATCGCCTCATTCTCGCTTCATGTCCGTGAGGTCGAGCCACTGCGGCTCGATGCCCTTGGTGCGCAGCCACGTTGCCAGCGCCTGGCCCGTGCCCTGCGGCCAGCACTTCACCTGCTCGGGCGGAATCAGCTTGTATTCCACCAGCTCGGGCGACAGCCTGATGTCTCCGCGCGCCGCTGCGTGGTAGGCAATGATGATCTGGTTCATGCGCTGGAAATCCCAGACGCCCAGCAGCTGCAACGAGTCGACTTCCAGAGACGTCTCTTCCGCAATCTCGCGGCGGATACCCTCTTCCGGCGATTCGCCAGCTTCCATGAAGCCGGTGATCAGGCCGAAGAACCGGCCCGGCCAGGCCGCGTTGCGTGCCAGCAGCACGTGACCATGCCGATCGGTGCACTCGATGACGGCGGCCAGCACCGGCGTCGGATTGTTCCAGTGCGTGAAGCCACAGGCAGCGCAGCGCAGCCGCTCCTTGTCGCCACCGTCCTCGGCCAGCGTGATCAGCGCCAGCTCGCTCGCGCAGTCGGGACAGAAGCGGTAAGGCTTCATGCAGGGAACACGCCCGTCGACAGGTAGCGGTCGCCGCGGTCGCAGACGATGAAGGCGATGGTCGCGTTCTCGACCTGCTTGGCGATCTGCAGCGCCACCCAGCAGGCGCCCGCGGCCGAGATGCCGGCGAACAGGCCTTCCTCGCGAGCGAGGCGGCGTGCCATGTCCTCGGCATCACTCTGGCTGACGAGCACCAGCTCGTCGATGCCCGTCGGGTCGTAGATCTTGGGCATGTAGGCCTCGGGCCACTTGCGGATGCCGGGGATGCGGGAGCCCTCGGCCGGCTGCGCACCGACGATGCGCACAGCCGGGTTCTTCTCCTTCAGGAAGCGCGACACGCCGGTGATCGTGCCCGTCGTGCCCATGGCGCTGACGAAGTGCGTGATGCGCCCGCCCGTGTCCTTCCACAGCTCGGGGCCGGTGGTCTCGTAGTGGGCGCGCGGGTTGTCGGGGTTGGCGAACTGGTCCAGCACCCGGCCCTTGCCTTCGCGCACCATCTGCTCGGCCAGGTCGCGGGCGTACTCCATGCCTCCGGTCTTGGGCGTCAGGATCAGCTCGGCACCGAAAGCCTTCATCGTCTGCGCACGCTCGATGGACAGGTCCTCCGGCATGATCAGCACCATGCGGTAGCCGCGGATGGCGGCCGCCATCGCCAGCGCGATGCCGGTATTACCCGAAGTCGCCTCGATCAACGTGTCGCCGGGCTTGATCTCGCCGCGCTCCTCGGCGCGCTTGATCATGCTGATGGCCGGCCGGTCCTTCACGGAACCGGCGGGGTTGTTGCCCTCCAGCTTGGCCAGAATCACGTTGCCACGCGCGTCGGCGCCGAGCAGGCGCTGCAGGCGCACGAGCGGCGTCGCGCCGATGACGTCTTCGAGGGTCGGATAGTTCATGGCGAACGATTGTGGCAGCGACCTCAAGACCTGAGCCTTGACGAGTGCATAATCCAGCCCCTCGCTGCGACAGCGAGAAAGTTGTTTCCGACGGGCCTCGGTGGCGAAATCGGTAGACGCAGGGGACTCAAAATCCCCCGCCGCAAGGTGTGCCGGTTCGAGTCCGGCCCGAGGCACCAGAAGAAACAGCTCGCTATCCCCTGGCATACTCAAAACGGTAAGCACCGGCCTTCCCGGTGCAGGCGCCCTCCCCGGGCGACCCACCGCGACTCATGCCGCCTCTGCCTCCGGTCACCAAAGCCTTCTTGTTGGCTTGCGTCGGTGCGTTCTGCTTCTTCTACCTGTTCCCTGGCCTGGAGCCCTGGTTCGAGCTGTGGCCGCTGACGTCGCCATTCTTCATGCCCTGGCAGGTGCTGACCTACGCCTTCCTGCACGGTGGTCTGTGGCACCTGGCCTTCAACATGCTGGGCCTGTGGATGTTCGGCGGTGAGTTGGAGCGTGTCTGGGGTCCGAAGCGCTACACGCAGATCCTCATCGCCAGCACGCTGAGCGCGGCCGTTGTGCAGTTGCTGTTCACGTGGGCGACGGGATCGCACTCGCCGACGCTGGGTGCCTCGGGCGCGCTGTTCGGCCTGCTGCTGTCGTTCGGCATGTTGTTCCCCAACCGCATCATCGTTCCGCTGATCCCGCCCATCCCGATGAAGGCCAAGTACTTCGTCGCCATCTTCGGCGGCCTGGAGCTGGCAATGGGCGCGCGGCTGTTCGAGTTCGGCCCCGCCAACGTCGCCCACTTCGCCCATCTGGGCGGCATGCTGGGCGCGTGGCTGCTGATCAGCCACTGGCGCTCGTCACGCCGACGTTGAGCGTTGCCTCAAAGCCCTTCGCGCGGCGTCGGGTAGCGCAGCGCCAGTCGCAGTTCCTGCTTGAGGCGCGTGTTGACGAGCCGGCGTGACTCGCTCCAGAAGCTCAGCTGCATCGCGCTCATGCGCTCGGCGGCCTGTTCGCGCGTGATGCGCTCGGGCCGCGGCAGGCCGGCGAGGTCGGCGGCGAGATCAAAGTAGTCACCCATCAGCAACTGGCTGTCGTCACAGACGTTGACGGCGCGCTGCGGCAGGCCGCGCAGCAGCGCCAGCAGGCAGGCATGGGCGAGGTCGTCGGCGTGGATGTGGTTCGTGAAGACGTCGTCCTCCCACCTCAACACCGGCGTGCCCTTCGCCAATCGCTCGCGCGGGTGGCCACCTTCACGGTCGCGGGCATAGATGCCCGGGATGCGTAGCAGGCTCACGCGCGTGCCATGGCGGCGGCCGAAGGCGCGCAAGCAGGCCTCGGCGTCGACACGGCGGCGGGCGCGGTCGGTGGCGGGGTTCAGCGCGCGTGTCTCGTCGATGAAATCACCGGCGCAGTCACCGTAGACGCCGGTCGTACTGGCATAGACCAGCGCCGCGGGCGGCTTGCGCGCCAGCGCGGCCAGCAGGCAGCGCGTGCGCTCGTCCGCGTCGCCATCGCGGGCCGGCGGCGCCAGGTGCAACACGCGGTCGGCCAGGCCGGCCAGCCGCGCCAGCGTGGCGGGCTCGTCCAGGTTGCCGACCAGCGGCACGGCGCCGGCCGCGCGCAGCGCCGGCGCGCGGCCGGGGCTGGACGTCAGCGCGAACACGCGCCAGCGGCCGGCCAGCAACTTGAGCAAACGCAAGCCCACGTCGCCGCAGCCGATGATCAGGAGTCTGGGTTTCATGGCCTCGGGCAAAATACGAGCCAGTCTACGGCCCACCCTGGGCCGCTGCTTTTTGCATCGTCCATGTCCCACCAGATCACCATCCAGCCCGCCGGCCGCGTCTACACCACCGAGGGCGACGACACCCTGCTTGCCGCCGCCATCCGCAACGGCGTGGGCCTGCCCTACGGCTGCAAGGATGGCGCCTGCGGCTCCTGCAAGAGCAAGCTGCTCGAAGGCGCCGTCATCCACGGCAACCACCAGCCCAAGGCCCTGTCGGCCGAGGAGGAAGCCGCCGGCTTCGTGCTGACCTGCTGCGCCCGCCCCCAGACCGACTGCACGATCGAGGCCCGCACGGTGCCCGGCGCGGGTGAATTCCCGGTGCTGAAGCTGCCGACGCGCGTCGCCGCGATGCTCAAGCCCGCGCCCGACGTGGCCGTGCTGACGATGCAGCTGGCCGCCAACCAGAACTTCCAGTTCCGCGCCGGCCAGTACGTCGAGTTCATCCTGCGCGACGGCTCGCGCCGCAGCTACTCCATGGCCAACGCGCCGCACACGCTGCCGGGCCAGATCGAGCTGCACATCCGCCACATGCCCGGCGGCAAGTTCACCGACCACGTCTTCGGCGCGCTGAAGGAGAAGGACATCCTGCGCATGGAAGGCCCGTTCGGCAGCTTCTTCCTGCGCGAGGACAGCGAGAAGCCCATCGTGCTGCTGGCCAGCGGCACCGGCTTCGCGCCCATCAAGGCCATCATCGAGCGTGCCCGCCACATCGAGTCCAAGCGGCCGATGGTGCTGTACTGGGGCGCCCGCAAGCAGGCCGACCTGTACCTGAACGACTGGGCCGCGCAGGTCGCCGCCGAATGGCCGACGCTGCGCTACGTGCCCGTGCTGTCAGAGCCCGACGCGGGCTGGACCGGCCGCACCGGCTTCGTCCACCGCGCCGTCATGGAAGACCTGCCGGACCTGTCCGGCCACCAGGTCTACGCCTGCGGGGCACCCATCGTCGTGGACTCGGCGCACAAGGACTACGTCGCGCAGTGCGGCCTGCCGGAAGGCGAGTTCTACGCCGACGCATTCACGTCGGAAGCCGACAAACATGGCGGCGCGTAGCGGTGCCATGTTTGCAGTGAAGGGTCATATTCGCCGCCGGGCGAATGTGGGCCGCAACTACAAGTACCTGATTCAATAAATGTTCGAGCCGCCCTGGACCGATCCCGCCGACCTTGTCGGCGCCCTCAGGCGTGATGGCGAGGCCGTGCTGGCGCCGTCTTCGCTCGGTGCCCTGGGCGTGTCCGCCGCCGAGCTCGACACGCTCAAGCCCTGCTGGGACGACCTGCCGCCCGACGGCTATCTGCGCGATGGCGGCCGCTACCGCTTCCGCCGCCACGGCTGCTTCGTCGCCGACGGCGACACGCTGACGCTGGCGCCTCACCGTGCCCACTGGCAGCCGGTGGACTACAACGCGCTGCACGGCGGCATCCAGCGCTGGTACGTGCCGCTGGCGCAGGAGATGGCCGAATCCCCCGTCTGGCGCTCTTTGCTGCTGGGCCTGGCCCGCGCGGCCTCGGGGCTCAAGGGCGAGCAGCCCTGGTTCATCGAAGCCCACCCCTTCCGCATCGACACCAGCGACGGCATCGGCCGCCCCACGCCCGAAGGCGCCCACCGCGACGGCGTGGATCTCGTCGCCGTGCTGCTGGTGGCCCGCCACCAGATCAAGGGTGGCGAGTCGCGTGTGTTCGAGGCCGACGGCCCGGCCGGCCAGCGCTTCACGATGACCGAGCCGTGGACGCTGCTGCTGCTGGACGATGAGCGCGTCATCCACGAGACCACGCCCATCCAGCCGCTGACCGCCGGCGAGCGCGGTTGGCGCGACACGTTGGTGCTGACCATCCGCCGGGGCGGCTTCCAGGGCCCCTGAGCGCCGGCACACCGATACACTGGCAAGCGGCCGCGCCAAAAGCGTGGCCGTTTTTCCATCACTGCCGCGCCAAAAGCGCCGAACGCATGAACCCGACCTCCCTCTTCGGCCTGCCCGACCAGACCGCCCACGAGCGCGTGCTGCTCGCCACCGATCCGGCCACCGGCCTGCAGGCCATCCTCGCCGTCCACAGCACCGCGCGCGGTCCCGCCTTCGGCGGCTGCCGCCTCTGGCACTACGACTCCGACCTCCACGCGCTGAACGACGCGCTGCGCCTGTCGCAAGGCATGAGCCTGAAGAACGCGCTGGCCGACCTGCCCTTCGGCGGCGGCAAGGCCGTCATCCTGAAGCCGCCAGGCGCCTTCGACCGCCCCGCCCTCTTTGCCGCCTTCGGCCGCGCCGTGCAGTCGCTGGGTGGCGCCTACATCACCGCCGAGGACGTGGGCACGACGACGGCCGACATGCGCGGCATGCAGGCCGTCACGCCCTTCGTCAGCGGCATCCCGCGCGAGGGTGCCTTCGGTGGCGACCCCAGCCCCAAGACGGCCTGGGGCGTGTTCGTTTCCATTCAGGCCGGTGCACGCATGGTGCTGGGCCGCTCGTCGCTGGAAGGCGTGCGCGTGGCCCTGCAAGGCCTGGGCGCCGTGGGCTGGCACCTGGCCGAGTTCCTGCATGCCGCAGGCGCGCGGCTCGTCGTGGCCGACGTCGACGCCGACAAGGTCGCCCGCGCCGTCGTGCAGTTCGGTGCGACGCCGGCGCATGTGGCAGAGATCCTGGCCGCCGAGGTCGATGTGCTGGCGCCCTGCGCGCTGGGCGCATCGCTGAACGAGAAGACCGTGCCGAACATCCGCGCGCGGTTGATCGCCGGCGCCGCCAACAACCAGCTCGCCACGCCCACCGACGGCGATGCGCTGCAGGCCCGTGGCATCTGCTACCTGCCCGACTACCTGGTGAATGCCGGCGGCATCATCAGCGTCGCCCGCGAGTACCGCGGCGAGGGCGAGGAAGGCGCCGTCATGGCCGAGGTCAGCAGGATCGCCGAGCGCGTCGAGGAGCTGCTGCAGCGCGTACAGACGGCCGATTCGACGCCCGCCCGCGTCGCCGACGACTGGGCGCGCAGCAAGCTGGTCAAGCCGGCCTGAAGCCAGATCTGAAACGAAGCGCCCGGCAGTGCCGGGCGTTTTTTGTTCACTCGCCGAGATAGGCGGCCCGGACCTTGGGGTCGTTGAGCAAGGCCTGCCCTTCCCCGTCCATCGTCACCTCGCCGGACTCCATCACGTAGCCGCGATTGGCAAGCTGCAACGCGCGGCTGGCGTTCTGCTCGACGAGCAGCACCGTCACGCCCTGCTGGTGGATGTCGTTCACGACCTCGAAGATCTTGTCCACCATGATGGGCGACAGGCCCATGGACGGCTCGTCCAGCAGCAGCACCTTGGGGCGAGCCATCAGCGCTCGGCCCATGGCCAGCATCTGCTGCTCGCCGCCGGACATCGTGCCGGCCAGCTGCTTGGCGCGCTCCTTCAGGCGCGGGAACAGCGCGAAGACCTTGTCGATATCGGCCGGCACCTCCGCGTCGCGGCGGTTGTAGGCGCCCATCTGCAGGTTCTCGACGATGGTCATGCGCGTGAAGGTGCCGCGGCCCTCGGGCACCATGACCAGGCCCTTCTTGGCCAGGTCCCAGGCACCCTGGCCCTTGATGGACTGGCCCAGGTAGGTGATCTCACCGGCCGCGGCGGGCTGCAGGCCGGTGACGGCCTTCAGCGTCGTCGTCTTGCCCGCGCCGTTGGCGCCGATCAGCGACACCAGTTCGCCCTCGCGCACCTCGAAGCTGACGCCCTTGACGGCCTGGATGCCGCCATAAGCCACCTTCAGGCCGCTGACCTTGAGCAGGGTTTGCTTGCTTGCTTCTGCCATGTTCTTTGCCCTGCTCAATGAGCCTTGTGGCCGGCGCCGAGGTAGGCCTCGATCACCTTCTCGTTGCTCTGCACCTCGGCCGGCGTGCCTTCGGCGATCTGTTTGCCGTAGTCCAGCACCGTCACGCGGTCGCACAGGCCCATGACCAGCTTCACGTCGTGCTCGATGAGCAGGATGGTGCGGCCGTCGTTGCGGATGCGGTCGATCAGCTCGCGCAGCGTGACCTTCTCGGTCGCGTTCATGCCGGCGGCGGGCTCGTCCAGCGCGATGAGCTGCGGGTCGGTCGCCAGTGCGCGGGCGATCTCCAGGCGGCGCTGGTCCCCGTAGCTCAGCGTGCGGGCCTTGAACCCCGCGTACTGGCCGATGCCGACGTAGTCCAGCAGCTCCTGCGCCCGCGCCGCGATGGCGGCTTCCTCGGCCTTGAAGGCCGGCGTGCGGAACACGGCGCCGAACAGGCCGGACCGCGTGCGGATGTGGCGGCCGACCATGACGTTCTCCAGCGCCGTCATGTCGGCGAACAGGCGGATGTTCTGGAAGGTGCGCGCGATGCCCGCCTTGGCGACCTGGTGCACGGCCTGCGGCTTGTAGGGCGTGCCGCCCAGCGAGAAGTTGCCACCGTCGGGCACGTACAGCCCTGTGATGACGTTGAAGAAGGTCGTCTTGCCGGCGCCATTGGGGCCGATGAGGCCGTAGACCTGGCCGCGCTGGATCTGGATGCCGACGTCGGACAGGGCCTGCACGCCGCCGAAGCGCTTGGACGCGCCGCTGACGTTGAGAACGATGTTGTCGTGGGTGCTCATGGAGTGCGCCTCCTCACTTGGTGGCCACGGGGGCAGCCTTGCCATGCTCCGGCGCCGGCCACAGGCCACGCGGACGCACCAGCATGATGATGATCATGGCCGAGGCCACCAGCAGCTGACGCAGGATGGATGCGTCGATGCGGCCGTCGGTCATGCTCTGGATGTCGCCCGCAAGGTAGCGCAGCACCTCGGGCAGCGCCGCCAGCATCAGCGCGCCGAGGATGACGCCGGGGATGTGGCCGATGCCGCCCAGCACGACCATCGCGACGATCATGATGGACTCCTGCAGGCTGAACGACTCGGGCGACACAAAGCCCTGGAAGCTCGCGAACATCGCGCCCGACACGCCGCCGAAAGTGGCGCCCATGCCGAAGGCCAGCAGCTTCATGTTGCGCGTGTTGATGCCCATGGCCTTGGCGGCGATCTCGTCCTCGCGGATGGCCATCCAGGCGCGGCCGATGCGTGACTGCTCGAGGCGATAGCAGATGACGACGCTGGCGACCACCAGGGCCAGGAAAAGGTAGTAGTACAGCGTCACCGACGGGATCGTGTAGCCCGCGATCTCCAGCGGCTTGCCCAGGTCCACGCCGAAGATGTGGAAGGAGTCGATCTGGCCGATGCCACGCGGGCCGTTGGTCAGGTTGATCGGGTCCTCCAGGTTGTTCAGAAACACGCGGATGATTTCGCCGAAGCCCAGCGTGACGATGGCGAGGTAGTCGCCACGCAGCTTCAGCGTCGGCGCTCCCAGCAGGACGCCGAACAGCGCCGCAAGCCCCGCGCCCATGGGAATGACCAGCCAGATCGGCGAGTGCAGGCCGTTGGGGAAGGCGGCCATGAAGGACTCGAAGTTCTGGCTCAGGTGCGGGCTGGCCATCAGCCCGAACATGTAGGCGCCGACCGCATAGAACGCCACGTAGCCCAGGTCAAGCAGGCCGGCGTAGCCGACGACGATGTTCAGCCCCAGCGCCAGCAGCACGTAGAGCAGCGCCAGGTCGATGATGCGCACCGGGCCGTTGCCGAGTTGCTGCGCGAGCAGCGGTACGGCGATCAGCGCGACGGCGGAGGCGATGAAGGTGACGAGTTTCTTGGTTTGCATGTCCGGAGCTCCGTTCAGGCGCGGTCGGCCACACGCTCGCCGAGCAGGCCCGAGGGACGCAGCGTCAGCACGAGGATGAGGGCGATGAAGGCGAAGATGTCGGCGTAGTTGCTGCCCAGCACGCCGCCCGTCAGGTCACCGAGGTAGCCGGCGCCGATGGACTCGATGAGGCCCAGCAGCACCCCGCCCACCACGGCGCCGGCCAGGTTGCCGATGCCACCCAGCACGGCGGCCGTGAAGGCTTTCAGGCCGGGCATGAAGCCCATCGTGTGCTGCACGGTGCCGTAGTTGGCCGCCCACATCAGGCCGGCCACGGCGGCCAGCACGGCGCCGATGACGAAGGTGGTGGAGATGATGAAGTCGGGCTTCACGCCCATCAGGCCCGCCACGCGCGGGTTCTCGGCCGTGGCGCGCATCGCGCGGCCCAGCCGCGTGTAGTTCACCAGGTACATCAGCGCGGCCAGGATGCAGACCGTGAGGCCCAGGATCAGGCACTGCGTGACCGTGATGACCGGACCGCCCAGGTCGAATGGCTCGGTCGGCAGCAGCAGCGGGAAGGGCTTGGGATTGGGTTTCCAGATGATCATCGCCAGCACCTGCAGCAGCAGCGACATGCCCATGGCCGTGATCAGTGGCGCCAGGCGCGGTGCGTTGCGCAGCGGCCGGTAGGCGATCTTCTCGACGGCGAAGTTCAGCAACGAGCAGACGACGACGGCGCCCGCCAGGCCGATCACCATCAGCAGCCAGCCCGGCAGGCCGGTGTCGGCAAGCGCGGTGACCAGCGTCCAGCTGATCATCGCGCCCACCATCAGGATCTCTCCGTGCGCGAAGTTGATGAGGTTGATGATGCCGTACACCATCGTGTAGCCCAGTGCGACGAGGGCGTACATGGCCCCCAGCACGAGGCCGTTGATGATCTGCTGGATGAGCGTCTCATAGTCCATAGAAGGCCTTCAATTTTTGATGGGCGCAGCATGCGCCAACCGACCCGGGACGAATCGCAACCCTCATGCCAATCGAGCCGTTTCAAGGGTATTCACCGACCGTCTGAAAGGGTCGACCGTTCGATCCGTCCCACGGGACGGGTCAAGGTCGGATTTCACGAGTGTCGGGCTGGCAAAACCGGGCGGAAATCCGCACAAACCGCACGCCGACCGGGCGACTCTCCGCCAAGCCTCAAAAAACCGCCGCGAGGCATGCCAACGCCGACGCGCCGTGGGCACACTACACGCCCGCTGCCATGGTTGTGCCCGCTTCTTCCCGCCCCCGCGCCCTGCGCCTGCCCCGGCTGCTGAGCCGGCCGGGCTTTCATCTGTTCCTGACCGGGGCGCTGATGGTGCTGGGCTTCGTGCTGGCGCACCGCCTCAGTGAGCGCAGCGGCCGCGACCAGCTGTCCGCGCTGAGCACGGAGCGCCTCGAGCTCTACGCCTCCAATCTCTCCGCCGAACTCGGCCGGCATGCGTCGCTGCCCAGCCTGCTGGCCATCGACCCGACGTTGCGGGCGTTGATGCAGACGCCCGCCGACGCCGAGGCCCGCCACGCCGCCAGCCAGATGCTGGCGCGCGTCAACGTGCGCGCCGGCACGAGTCAGATCTTCGTCGCCGATGCGCAGGGCCAGGTCTTGTCAGCCAGCGAGCCGCTGACACCACCGCCCCGTCTCGCCGAGGCGCAGGCCCAGGGCCGCACGCACTTCTTCGCCGCCGACCCGACCACCGGCAGCACCGACTTCTACCTGCTGCATGTGCTGCGCCAGGCCAACCGCACGACCGCCGTCATCGTCGTGCGCTTCAATCTCGCGCCGCTGGAAGCCACCTGGGTGGACCTGGGCGCGCGCTCACAGGGCGAGCGCATCCTCGTGGCTGACGACCAGGACGTCGTCATCATGAGTTCCGTGCAACCCTGGAAGTACACCGTCCTGGGCCACGCCGACCCGTCGCGCCGCCAGGCGCTGCAGGCCAGCGCGCGCTACCCGCAGGCCATAGGCGCCGACCTGGAACTTCCCGCGTCGCTGGAGGTACACCAGGGCCAGCAGGTGCTGCTGCCGCTGCCCGGTGCAAAACCGATGCTCGCGCAGCAGCGTCAACTGGTGCCACTGGGCCTGCGGCTCATCGCGCTGTCGGACCTGACCGAGGTCCGGCAGCGCGCCCAGATCGCCGCCTGGGGCGGCGCGGCCTTCGGCGCCAGCATCGGCCTGCTCATCCTCTACCTCTCGTCACGGCGCCGCGCATTGCGCCAGCTGACACAGGCGCAGACGCAGCTGCAACAGGCGCACGCGCAGCTGGAGCAGTTGGTGGACAGCCGCACCGCCGAGCTGCGCCAGACCAACGACGCGCTGAAGGCCCAGATCGCCCAGCGCCTGCAGACCGAGGGCGAGCTGCTGCAGGCCAGCAAGCTGGCGGTGCTGGGCCAGATGTCGGCCGGGCTGTCGCACGAGGTGAACCAGCCGCTGACCGCGCTGAGGGCGCTGGCCCGCAACTCGCAGCGGCTGCTCGAGAACGGCCGGCAGGACGCCGTCGCGACCAACCTGCAGCTGATGGACGACATGGTGGAGCGCATGAGCCAGATCACGCGCCAGCTGAAGAGCTTCGCGCGCAAGGCCGACGAGCAGGTCACCGGCAGCACGCCGCTGCTGGACTGCGTGCGCAACGCACTGCTGCTGCTGGAGCACCGCAGCCGCGCGATGGACCTGCAGACCGACGTCGACATCCCCGCGGGCCTGCGTGTGCGCGCCGAGGCCAACCGGCTGGAGCAGGTGCTGGTCAACCTGTTCGGCAACGCGATGGACGCGATGCAGGCGGGCGACGAGCGCCGCCTGCACGTGCGGGTTGCCGCACAGGATGCGGAGCAACGCGTGCTGGTGCAGGTGCAGGACAGCGGCGTGGGCGTCGGCGAGGCCGAGCTGCCGCACCTGTTCGAGCCCTTCTTCACGACCAAGCCGGCCGGCGAAGGCCTGGGGTTGGGCCTGGTCATTTCAGCCAAGATCGTCCAGGAGTTCGGCGGCACGCTGCGCGCCGTCAGACTGGAGCGAGGCATGAGTTTCGAGTTCGACCTGAGCGTCGACAGTTGGGAGAGCCGAGATGTTTGAGGGCTACAAGGTCGTGTTCGTGGAGGACGACCTGCCGGTGCGAGTCAGCCTCACGCAGACGCTGGAGCTGGAAGGCCTGGCCGTCATCCCCTGCCGCAGCGCCGAGGAGGCCCTGCCCCACCTGCAACCCGGTGCGCCGGTCATCCTCATCACCGACGTGCGCCTGCCCGGCATGGACGGCCGCGCACTGCAGGCGCACGTGCAGGCGACCGACTCCAGCATCCCGACCATCCTCATCACCGCCCATGGCGACGTGGCGATGGCCGTACAGGCCATGCGCGCCGGCGCCTACGACTTCATCGAGAAGCCGTTCGCGCCCGAGCGCCTCGTGGACGTCGCGCGGCGCGCACTGGACCTGCGCACGCTGCGCCACTCGGCCGATGAGCTGCGCGCGCAGCTGCAGAGCGCCAGCGGCATCGAGGCCGCACTGCTGGGCCAGAGCCCGGCCATGCAGCAGCTGCGCCGCCAGGTGCTGAACCTGGCCGGCACGTCAGCCGACGTGCTCATCGTCGGCGAGACCGGCACCGGCAAGGAGCTGGTGGCCCGCTGCCTGCACGACCAGAGCCCGCGCCGCGACCGCCATTTCGTCGCCATCAACTGCGGCGGCCTGCCCGAGGCGCTGTTCGAGAGCGAGCTGTTCGGCCACGAGCCCGGATCGTTCACGAGCGCGGCCAAGCGCCGCATCGGCAAGATCGAACACGCCAACGGCGGCACGCTGCTGCTGGACGAGATCGAGACCATGCCCATCGCGCTGCAGATCAAGCTGCTGCGCGTGCTGCAGGAACGGCGCATCGAGCGGCTGGGGTCCAACGACGAGGTGCCGATCAACGTGCGCTTCATCGCCGCCAGCAAGGGCGACCTGAGGGAGCAGGCCCAGCGCAACGAGTTCCGCAACGACCTCTACTACCGCCTCAACATCGCCACGCTCACCCTGCCGCCGCTGCGCGAGCGCCGCGAGGACATCCCGCTGCTGTTCGAGCACTTCGTCGCCCAAGCCTGCGTGCGCTACGAGCGCGCGTCGCCCGAGCTGACGCCGGACAAGCTGCGAGAGCTGATGGCGCACGACTGGCCCGGCAACGTGCGCGAGATCCGCAACGCGGCCGACCGCTTCGTGCTGGCGCTTGACGACCTCGACCCCCAGGCCGCGATGCAGGCCGTGCCTTCATTGAATCTGGCGCGGCAGATGGACCTTGTCGAGAAGACCCTCATCGAGCAGGCGCTGCGCCGCACACACGGCAAGGTGCCCGCCGCGATGGAGCTGCTGGGCACGCCGAGGAAGACGCTGTATGACAAGCTGAACCGGCACGGCATCCAGTTGGACAACTTCAGATAGAGGCGCGCCGCGGACACGATCAACATCGCGGCGAAAGCTGCGTTCAGTTGGTCATCTTGAACTCCGGAGTGCCGGCCCAGTAATTCATGCATGCGGGCGTGAGCACGTCACCAAGCTCTTCAGAGCGATATCGACCATCAGCGGTCAAAACCGACGGATTCGAGGTGTGCGACTCCAGTCGGGAGCCCAGAGCGATCAAGCCCGAGAACATTTCTGCAACCCGAGCGGCGATGAATGCCAGGAGCAAGTCGCCGGCTTTGCCACGGCAATGGCAGCAAATCGTTATCGCCTGTGCAGGGACCCAGCCGGCCAGGTTGAAGCGCAGCGCTTCTTCACCGGGGTCGTCGATACTCAGCGAGTAAGGTTGCCCCAGCAGCCAAAACGATTCCACCTCCGCGGCGCCTGACGCACTGCGCACGAATACGTTGAGCTGAGAGCGCTGTTGCTCGGTCAAGCGAGCGGGAAGCAGCACCTGTGTTGATGACCCTGACATCAAGCTATCCTGATTTTTGTTGCCGGCCCCGTGGCCTCAGATTCAGACGAAGCCGCCAAGAATCGCTAACGATACTTCTCAGGATCGGGAGAGTCCGTCGGGTTGGCGATCACGCGCCTGAACGCCGCGCTCATCGGCAGCTTCAGGTTCAGCCCCTGCGACGGCAGTGGCTGCTCGAACCAGCGGCGGTAGATCGCGTGGATCTCGCCGCTGCGGTAGAGCCCGGCCAGCACGCCGTCCACCAGCGCCTTGAACTGCGGATCGTTCTTGCGCAGGCCGATGGCGTAGGGCTCGATGGTCAGTGCGGTGTCGGAGATGCGGTAGTCGTCCGCGCCTGGCCCCTGCTGGGCCAGCACGGCGCGCAGGATGACGTCGTCCATCAGGAAGGCCGACGCCCGGCCACTGCGCACGAGTTGCAAGCCCTCGGGGTCGTCGAGCCCACCGAGGATGCGGATGCCTAAGCCCTGCTGCTCGTTCACCTTGGCCAGATGCTGGATGCTGGTGGTGCCGATCGTCGAGGCTACCGGCTGGCCGCGCAGGTCGGCCAGGCTTTGCACGCGCTCGGATGCGCGCGTCATCAGCCGCGTCTCGGCGACGAAGATGGTCAGCGAGAACGCCTGGTTGCGCGCCCGCTCGGCGTTGTGCGTCGTGATGCCACACTCCAGGTCCAGCGTGCCGTTGATGACCAGCGGCATGCGCGTAGCCGACGCCACCTCGACGCGGCGCACCTCGAGGTCGGGCAGCTGCAGCTTCTGGCGCACGGCGTCGACGATGCGGTCGCACAGCTCCACCGTGTACCCGGTGGGGCGCAGCTGGGCGTCGAGGTAGGAGAACGGCAGCGACGCCGGCCGATAACCGATGACGATAACGCCGGTCTCCCGCACACGCGTGAGCGTAGGGCCGTCGGCGGCCTGGACCGCCAGGCCGATGCACAGCGCCGCCAGCGCCGCGCTAGCCTTCAGCAGACGCTTCATCGTCCAACTGGCGCAGCCAGGCCAGCTTCTCGGCAATCTTGACCTCCATGCCGCGCGGCACCGGCTCGTACCAGCGCTGGCCTTCCAGCCCGTCGGGCAGGTACTGCTCGCCGGCCGCGTAAGCATTGGGCTCGTCGTGCGCGTAACGGTAGGCCTTGCCGTAGCCCAGCTCCTTCATCAGCTTGGTCGGCGCGTTGCGCAGGTGCACGGGCACCGGGCGGGACTGGTCCTGCTTGATGAACGCGCGGACTGAGTTGAAGGCCTTGTAGACGGCGTTGGACTTGGGCGCGATGGCAAGGTAGACAACGGCCTCGGCCAGCGCCAGCTCGCCTTCGGGCGTACCCAGCCGTTCGTAGGTTTCGGCCGCATCCAGCGTGATGCGCAGCGCGCGCGGGTCGGCCAGGCCGATGTCCTCGCTGGCCATGCGGATGAGCCGACGCGAGATGTAGCGCGCGTCCACGCCGCCATCCAGCATGCGCGCGAACCAGTACAGCGCGCCGTCCGGGTTGCTGCCGCGCACGGATTTGTGCAGCGCCGAGATGACGTCGTAGAACTGGTCGCCACCCTTGTCGTAGCGGCGCAGTTGCTCACCGAGCGCACGCTCCAACAGGGCCTCGTCGATCTGCACGCCCTGCGCCAGCGAAGCCGACGTGTCGAACGCGTTCAGCAGCCGGCGCGCATCGCCGTCGGCATAGCCGATCAGGCGTTGCGCGGCAGCGGGCGTCGGCTCGGGCACGCCCAGCTCCGCCGCGCCGCGGGCGATAAGCTGGCCCAGCTCTTCGGCATCCAGGCTCTTGAGCACCTGCACCGTCGCACGCGACAGCAGCGCCGAATTGACCTCGAAGCTCGGGTTCTCCGTCGTCGCGCCGATGAAGGTGAACAGCCCGGCCTCCACGTGCGGCAGGAAGGCATCCTGCTGCGACTTGTTGAAGCGGTGTACCTCGTCGACGAACACGACCGTGCGCCGGCCCTGGGCTGCGGCCACCTGAGCACGCTCGACCGCCTCGCGGATCTCCTTCACGCCGCCCAGCACGGCCGAGATGGCGATGAACTGCGCGTCGAAGGCGCCGGCCATCAGCCGCGCCAGCGTCGTCTTGCCGACGCCCGGCGGCCCCCACAGGATCATGCTGTGCAGGCGGCCCGCGTCGAAGGCGACGCGCAGCGGCATGCCCGGCCCCAGGAGGTGGCGCTGGCCGATGACCTCGTCCAGCGTCTTCGGTCGCAGGCGCTCGGCCAGCGGGATGCCTGCAGTGGGTGCAGCAGGGGCTGCCGCGGCGGCGGGCAGCGGGTCGTCGTCGTCGAAGAGAGACCCGCTCACTGCTCGATCAGGTCGGCCCCGGCCGGCAGCTTGAACTGGAAGCGCTCGGCCGTGAGCGGCACGTTGGCCTGCACGGCACTGAAGTCCAGCCGCGAGCGCTGGCCGAAGCCGTCGACGATCTCCATCGCCGCCAATTCCTTGCCCTTGAAGCCTAGCTTCAGCGACTGGATGGTCGACTCCGCCTGCTTGGGCACCGCCTGCACCCAGTCCAGGCCGGCGTCAGTGGGCTGGGCCTTCAGCGTGAAGTCGCGCTCCAGGTTCGTGCCGGCCAGCAACGCGGCAGGTGTGGCGCCCAGCGCGTCGGCGAGCTTGCGCGAACTGGCCTGGTTGAGGTCGGCGTCGTAGATCCAGACCTTCTGGCCATCGGCCACGATGGTCTGCTCGAAGGGCTTGGCATAGGCGAAACGGAAGCGGTTGGGCCGCTCGAACTCGAAGCTGCCCGACGACACCTTCTTGCGCTTGCCGTCTGGCGACGTCACGGTCTGCGTGAAGTTGGCCTTGCCGCTCTTCACGTCCTTGGCGAAATCACGCAGCGCGTCGACGGCGTCGGCATGCGCCACGCTGGCAACCAGCAGCGTCAGGGAAAGCAGAAGGTTCTTCATTCGTCTCGTTTCGGGATGATCAACTCACGACTGCCATTGGCCGCCAGGGCGCCGACAAGGCCCGAGTTCTCCATCTGCTCCAGCAGCCGTGCGGCCCGGTTGTAGCCGATGCGCAGATGGCGCTGCACCAGCGAGATGGACGCCTTGCGATGCTGCAGCACGATCGCGACGGCCTGGTCGTACATAGGGTCTTGCTCACCACTGGACTCGCCCGGCGCGGGCGCCTCGCCGTCGATGCCGTCGAGCACACCGCCTTCGAGGATGCCTTCGATGTAGTTCGGTTCACCTTGCGACTTGATGTACTCCACAACGCGGTGGACCTCGTCGTCGCTGACAAAGGCGCCGTGCACGCGGATGGGCAGGCCGGTGCCGGACGGCATGTAGAGCATGTCGCCCATGCCCAGCAGCGCCTCAGCGCCCATCTGGTCGAGGATGGTGCGGCTGTCGATCTTGGAGCTGACCTGGAAGGACAGGCGCGTCGGGATGTTGGCCTTGATGAGGCCGGTGATGACGTCCACCGACGGCCGCTGCGTGGCCAGGATCAGGTGGATGCCGGCCGCGCGCGCCTTCTGTGCCAGGCGGGCGATCAGTTCCTCGATCTTCTTGCCGACCACCATCATCAGGTCGGCCAGCTCGTCGATGACGACGACGATGAAAGGCAGGCGCTCCAGCGGCTCGGGGTCGTCGTTGTTCAGCGCGAAGGGGTTGGGGATGCTGATGCCGTTGGCCTTGGCCTCGTCGATCTTCTTGTTGTAGCCGGCCAGGTTGCGCACGCCCATCTTGGACATGAGCTTGTAGCGCCGCTCCATCTCGCCGACACACCAGTTCAGCGCGTTGCCGGCCTGCTTCATGTCCGTCACGACCGGCGCCAGCAGGTGCGGGATGCCCTCGTAGACGCTCATTTCCAGCATCTTGGGGTCGATGAGGATGAGGCGCACATCGCGGGCCTCGGCCTTGTAGAGCAGGCTGAGGATCATCGCGTTGATGCCCACCGACTTGCCTGAGCCGGTCGTGCCGGCGACGAGGCAGTGCGGCATCTTGGCGAGGTCAGCGACGACGGGCAGGCCGACGATGTCCTTGCCCAGGCCCATGGTCAACTGGGACGCAGCGTCCGCGTAGACCTGCGAGCCAAGAATCTCCGAAAGGCGGATGGTCTGACGCCGCGCGTTGGGCAGCTCCAGCGCCATGTAGTTCTTGCCCGGGATGGTCTCGACGACGCGGATGGACACGAGGCTCAGCGAGCGGGCCAGATCCTTCGCGAGGTTGACGACCTGCGAGCCCTTCACGCCCGTGGCAGGCTCGATCTCGTAGCGCGTGATGACCGGGCCCGGCGATGCGGCGACGACATGCACCTCCACGCCGAAGTCGCGCAGCTTCTTCTCGATGAGGCGGCTGGTCATCTCCAGCGACTCGGGCGTCACCGTCTCCTGGCGGCCGGGTGCGGCGTCCAGCAGATCGACCTGGGGCAGCTTGGCGTCGCCGACGTCGGTGAACAGCGTCTGCTGGCGCTCTTTGGCGACTCGCGTGGACTGCGGCACCTCGACGACAGGCGGCTCGATGACCAGCGGCGCATCGTGCTCGATGCCAAGGTCGCGCTCCAGCTGACGCTCCGCCTCGCGCTCGACCTCGACCTCCTGCTCGCGTTCCTTCACCGCTTGTTGACCGGCCTTCTGGTCGGCCTTGATCTCGCGCTTCTCGATGCGCTTCTCGCGCAGCTCCTCGATGCCTTCGCCGATGCGCTCGGCCAGGTGGCCCCACGAGAAACGCAGCGCCCATGACATGCCCGTCAGCAGCAGCACGATCCAGACGACGCCCGAGCCGGCGAAGCCCAGGCCCTTTATGCCCAGAGGACCCAGGACGTAACCGACGATGCCGCCGGCATGACTGCCCGGCACGCGCGGCTCCAAGGCGTAGAGGCGGCTCCATTCCAGCGCGCAGCTCGCGCCGATCAGCAGCACGACGCCGGCCCACCAGCGCGCGCGCTGGCTCCAACGCGGCACGGGGGCGACGTCATGCCGCAGCAGGCCTGCCAGGCTGCGCAGCCAGCCGCGCAGCGCCAGCAGCGGCAACCACCAGGCAGAGAAGCCGAACACGAACAACAGACCGTCCGACACCCAGGCGCCGAGGCTGCCGACGCGGTTGGCGACGAGGTCGTGCCTGCCGCTGGTGCTGAAGGCCGCATCGCCCAGGTCGTGCGTGCCCATCGCCAGCACGAGCAGCGCGAGCAGCAGCGCCGTCAGCGCCAGCCAGAGCGGCGTGCGCAGCAGCCGGGACGCCGCGGACGGCGGTGCCGCATCGCGCTTGGGCGCCTGGCGGCGGGTGGGTTTGGGGCTGGCGGGTTCGCCGGCGGCATCGGCGCCGCCCAACAGGGAACCGAGGGGAAAACTCATTCCCGCATTGTGCCGTCAGAGGGTGAGAGGGCGCCCGGCGAGCTCGGAAGGTTGCTCCAAAGCGTTTCAGCCTAGGCGCAAAGCGCAGTCGTAGTGTTGACTACGGCGAGCATTTGCAACGACGGGTAGGACGTTTGCGGCGACAAGACGGGCATGTCGGGCACCCTGGCACCCTCTTAGTCGTGGGTCAGCCGTTCCTTGATGACCACCGAACCGTTCTCAAGCGTTTCAATGACGCCGCGCTCTTCCAGGTCCTTCATGACGCGGCTGACCATCTCGCGCGACGCGCCGACGACCTTGGCCATGTCCTGGCGCGACACCTTGCCGCGGATGATCTTGATGCCCTTCTCGTCCTCGGCCATGTCCAGCAGCGTGCGCGCGACACGGCCATAGACGTCCAGCAGCGCCAGCGACTCGATCTGGCGGTCGGCGTTGCGCAGGCGCGCGACGAGGCCTCGCAGGATGCCGTAGGACAGGCTGCTGCTCTCGGGCAGGCAGCGCGCGAACTCCAGCCGCCCCAGCACGAGCATGTCGGTCTGCACCTCGGCGCGCACGGTGGCCGAGTGCGGCTCGTTGTCGATGAGGCTCATCTCACCAACGTAGTCGCCGGACTGCAGCACAGCCAGGATGACCTCGCGACCGCGTTGGTCGGCAGTCAGCACGCGCGCACGGCCGTTGAGCAGGATGAACAGGGCGTTGGACTTCGTACCTTGCTCGACGATCAGCTCGCCACGCTTGAAACGGCGCTTGACGACACTGTCGGCGATGGACTGCGCCTGATCGGTCGTCAGCATCGAGAACAGCGGAACCCGGCGGATCAGGTCAAGGTTGGAAATCATCGCCATATGCACTCTCCAGGTTTGGGGCCCCAGGCCGGCGCCACAAAAGACGCCTGCCTAAAATGGCGTGCATTGTGCACACGCGGCACGCTTCGCCGCTCCGGGTTACGCCGGGGTTCGCCCCCTAAAACGCCCTTGCGAGACGCTCTGGCGCCCTCACCTCCCCTCACATGACCGCCAACATCCAACATCACGGCCTGCTCATCCTCGGTTCGGGCCCAGCCGGCTACACGGCTGCCATCTACGCTGCGCGCGCCAATCTCAAGCCCACGCTGCTGACCGGCATGGCTCAGGGAGGGCAACTCATGACGACGACCGAGGTCGACAACTGGCCAGCCGACGTGATGGGCGTGCAGGGCCCCGAGCTGATGCAGCGCTTCCAGGAGCACGCCGAGCGTTTCCACACGCAGATCGTCTTCGACCACATCAACAAGGTCGACTTCTCCAAGCGCCCGTTCACGCTGTTTGGCGACAGCGGCACCTACACCTGCGACGCGCTGATCATCGCCACCGGCGCCTCGGCCAAGTACCTGGGCCTGGAGTCCGAGACCTCCTTCATGGGCCGCGGCGTCAGCGCCTGCGCGACCTGCGACGGCTTCTTCTACCGCGGCCAGGAAGTCTGCGTCGTCGGCGGCGGCAACACCGCCGTCGAGGAAGCGCTCTATCTGTCGAACATCGCCAACGTCGTCCACCTCATCCACCGCCGCGACAAGTTCCGCGCCGAGCCCATCCTCGTCGACAAGCTGATGGAGAAGGCCGCTGCCGGCAAGATCGTGCTGCATCTGCACCAGCAACTCGACGAGGTGCTGGGCGATGCCTCCGGCGTGACCGGCGTGCGGACGCTGAACGTGAACGACGGCAGCAAGGTCGACATCCCCGTGCACGGCTGCTTCATCGCCATCGGCCACCAGCCCAATACGGAGATCTTCCAGGGCCAGTTGGAGATGAAGGACGGCTACATCGTCACGCGCAGTGGCCTGAACGGCTTCGCGACGATGACCAGCGTGCCGGGCGTCTTCGCCGCCGGCGACGTACAGGACCACATCTACCGCCAGGCCATCACCAGCGCCGGCACCGGCTGCATGGCCGCGCTGGACGCACAGCGCTTCCTGGAGCAGGAACAGGGCTGAGCCAGCCAACCCGCCAAGCCCCTTGGGGGCTCGCGGGTTTTCCGCTATACTCGCGGGCTTGCCTGCCGGATGGACCGCATCCAGAGCTTTCAGCCGAGGATTTAGCAGGCATTTGCGGTCAAAGGGTTGCCCAAGCAGCTTGGGCAACTGGTCAAACGTCAGAGTGGAGAAGCGTCATGGCACGCGTCTGTCAAGTCACGGGCAAGAAGCCCATGGTCGGGAACAATGTTTCCCACGCCAACAACAAAACCAAGCGCCGGTTCCTGCCGAACCTGCAATACCGCCGTTTCTGGGTGGAATCCGAGAACCGCTGGGTGCGCCTGCGCATCACCAACGCCGCTCTGCGTCTGATCGACAAGGTCGGCATCGACCAGGTCGTCGCCGACCTGCGTGCCAAGGGCGAGCTGTAAAGCACGCCGCTCACTGACCTACTGAAGGAACACGACCATGGCATCCAAAGGCGGCCGCGAAAAGATCAAGCTGGAGTCCACCGCGGGCACCGGCCACTTCTACACGACGAACAAGAACAAGAAGACCACGCCCGAAAAGCTCGAATTCATGAAGTTCGACCCCAAGGCGCGCAAGCACGTCCTGTACAAGGAAATCAAGCTGAAGTGATGGCAGGCGGCGCGAGCCACCTCCGGCACCAGCCAAAAAAAACCCGCCTAGCGGCAACGCTGGCGGGCTTTTTCTTTCTGGAGCCGCCTCAAGGTGTCGCCGCCGCAGAAGCCGTCGTCGTACGGAATTGATCCTGGAACCAGCGGTCGATCATGCGCTTCTCATAGCGCAAGGAGTCGTCGCTGAAGTAGTTGTTGAAACCTTGCTGGTAGTTCATGTCGCGCATCGTGGCCTTACCCTGCTGCACGACCTTGTCGCCCTCGCGCACCTCGTAGTCCAGCGTGATGGACGGCAGCGTGACGGTGCGCATGACCCGCACCCACACAGCGCTATGGCCGAAAGGCTCGACGCGACCAGCCAGATCCACGTCCGTCACGTTGATGCGCACATCGCGACCAGGCAGGTACTTCTGCGCCTGCTCGACCAGATGCGCCTTGATGTCGTCCAGCACCTTGTCGTCGTTGAAGCCCTGGTTGTCCTTGATGTCGACGAACGTCTCGGGCTTCACGAAGTTCACCTGCACGTCGGCCCGAGCAACCGCGCTCAGCGCGAACAGGGCCGTTGCGATCCAGCGGTATTTCATGGCATGGCTCCTGAATGGAAGGCTGCGTATACCAAGTCTAGGTCAGCATAAGAAAAAGGGCGTCCCGTAGGGACGCCCTTTTACGCAAGCGAAACGCGCTCAAGCATGCGCGGATCGCAGGCGCATCGAGAAGGCCTGAAGCTCGGCGATGCCGCTTTCCTCGGCACGACGGCACCAGGCCTGCAGGTCAGCCACCAGTTGCTCGGCCGACACATTCGTGCGGGTCCACATCTGGCGCAGTTCCTCGCGCATCGTCACCAGCTTGTCGATGACCGGGCTGGCGGCGCGGGCGTGGGCCAGGTCGCCGTGAACGCCCGCAGGGATGCGTTCCTCGTCGCGGTGCAGCCAGCGGGTCGCCTGCTTGAACTGGGCGAAGCGCTCGGTGTGCTTGCCGCCTTCGGCTTTGATCTTGTCCAGCTCGGCCGCACAGGCCGCCTTCAGGTCACGGGCGTAGCTGGCCATGACTTCGTAACGGTTGGCGATCAGTGCCTCCAGCGTGCGGGCGTCCGCAGGCTTGATCTCACCCAGGCTCAGCTTGGGCGCCGTCTTGCGGACATTGGCCCAGCCCAGCATCTCCAGGCCGCGGATGTACATCCAGCCGATGTCGAATTCGTAGGGCTTGACCGAGAACTTGGCCGACGTCGGGTAGGTGTGGTGGTTGTTGTGCAGCTCTTCGCCGCCGATGATCAACGTCCAGGGCGTCAGGTTGGTCGACGCATCGGGCGCCTCGAAGTTGCGATAGCCCCAGTAGTGACCGATGCCGTTGACGACGCCAGCAGCCCAGATCGGAATCCAAGCCATCTGGATGGCCCAGATCGTCGCCCCGATGGCGCCGAAAAGTGCCACGTTGATGATCAGCATCAGAGACACGCCCAGCGCGCTGTGCTTGAGGTAGACGTTGTTCTCGATCCAGTCGTCCGGCGTGCCGCGGCTGTACTTGGCGATGGTCTCGGCGTTCTTGGCCTCGGCGCGATAGAGCTCGGCACCTTCGGCCAGCACCTTCTTCAGGCCACGCGTCTGCGGGCTGTGCGGGTCTTCCTCGGTCTCGCACTTGGCGTGATGCTTGCGGTGGATGGCCACCCACTCCTTGGTGACCATGCCGGTCGTCATCCACAGCCAGAAGCGGAAGAAGTGCGACGGGATGGGGCCAAGGTCCAGTGCACGGTGAGCCTGGGCGCGATGCAGGAAGATGGTGACCGATGCAATCGTGATGTGGGTCACGACCAGCGTGTAGATCACGAGTTGCCAAGCACTGAAGTTGGCCAAGCCGTTGGCCAGCCAGTTCAACAGCGCGTTCAGAATTTCGTTCATGCGTCCAAGACCTCACCCGCGACGGGTATGCAAAGGAATGTCAATTGTAGAGGAGAGCCCCCAAAAACAAGGGGGCGAGAGCACCGCATTCAAGCGTGGGCGTGCGTTGCGACGCGTTCTTTGACGTAGGTCAAGCCGCCCGTTCCCAGACGACGGCGAAAAAGCCATCGGTGGCGTTCCGGTGCGGCCACATCCGAAGTGCGCCGTTTTCCACCAGTTCGCCGGTCCGCTCGACCTGGACCTTGGCCAGCGCCTCAGCGGCGTCCAGCGGCTTGAAGTCTGGATGGGCTGCAGCGAACTCGGCCGCGATGACCTCGTTCTCGGCATCCAGCAGGCTGCACGTCGCGTAGACGAGGCGGCCTCCCGGCTTCACGAGGCGGGCGGCGCTGGCCAGGATGGCACGCTGCTTGGCCTGCAGCTCCGCTACGGCCTGTGGTGACTGGCGCCATTTCAGGTCCGGGTTGCGGCGCAAGGTGCCCAGGCCAGAACACGGCGCGTCGACCAGCACGCGGTCGATCTTTCCGGCCAGACGCTTGATGCGGTCATCGCGCTCGTGGGCGATCTGGGCGGGGTAGACGTTGGACAGGCCGCTGCGAGCCAGTCGCGGCTTGAGCGCGTCCAGCCGGTGGCCAGACACGTCGAAGGCGTACAGCCGGCCGGTGTTGCGCATCGCCGCCCCCAGTGCCAGCGTTTTGCCGCCAGCGCCGGCACAGAAGTCCACGACCATCTCGCCGCGCTTGGGCGCCAGCAACAAGGCCAGCAACTGGCTGCCTTCGTCCTGCACCTCGACGCCGCCGCTGGTGAACAGCTCCAGCTTGTTCAGCACCGGCTTGCCTTCGATGCGCAGGCCGAGCGGCGAGTACGGCGTGGGTGTCGCGTCGATGCCCAAGGTCTTGAGCTGCGCCTGGGCCTCCTCACGCTTGAGCTTGAGCGTATTGACGCGCAGGTCCAGCGGCGCGGCCTCGTTCAGCGACGTGGCAAGTTTCCAGAACTCGTCCTCGCCGAGGCGGTCACGCAGCGGCTCGGCCAGCCAGTCGGGCATGTTGTGGCGCAGCTTTGGAGCCAGGCTCTCCGGCGAGATCGCCTGGACCTGGGCCAGCCACTGCTGCTCGGCCGGGCTCAGCGCGCCGCGCAGGAAGCTGTCGCTGCCACGCCAGGCCAACATGGCCAGGCGGCGGTTCAGCGGCCCGCTGCCGCTCTGGGCCAGGTTCTGGAACTTCAGCCGCTCGCGCAACAACGCGTAGACGGTTTCGGCCAGGCTGGCGCGCTCGCGCTGGCCGAGGTTCTTGTGTTGACGGAAAAAGGCCGAAACAGTGGCGTCGGCCGGCGCGTCGAGCTTGTTGACGGCGGCGATCAGCTCGGCGCACAGCTCCAGCAGGGCATTAGGATGCATCGCGCCATTATCCCAAGCCCTTGCCGGGCTGCCCTGCCGCCGGATGAATCTCTGGACCCAATTGCGTCTCCGCCCCCGGCTGCTGTCGGCCATCGCTGTCGGCGGCGCACTCGCCGCCTTGTGGCCCGCCGACCTGTCCCTGACGACACGGCTGCTGCTGGGCTGGGACTTCACGTTGTGGATCTACCTGCCGCTGGTGCTGTGGATGATGCTGGGGCACGGCGGTTCGGTCGATGTGCAGCGGCGCGCCAGCCGGCTCGCCGACGGACTGCCGGTAATGCTGATGCTGGCCATCGGCGGCGCCGTAGCCAGCTTCGGCGCCATCGCTCTGGAGCTGAACACGGCGCGCGCCGCCCACTCAGCCCCGGCACCCACCTTGATCTTCGCGGTGGCCACGGTCTGCAGTTCCTGGCTGCTGCTGCCGGTGGAGTTCGGCATTGCCTACGCCGCGCTGTACCACGGGGGCGGCAAGGCGGCCCACGGGCTGGAGTTCCCAGGTGACGATGGCGCACCGGACTACGGCGACTTCCTGTACTTCTCGATTACCGTGGCCGCCACGTCGCAGACGTCGGACGTCGGCGTCAGCTCAAAGGCAATGCGCCGGCTGGTGCTGGTTCAGGCCCTGCTGGCCTTCGCCTTCAACACGGGGGTACTGGCGCTGACGATCAACATCCTGGCCAGCTTGATCAGCTGAAAATGACTTAAGCCGCTCGCCCAGTCTTGCCTCGCTGAACGCGGGCAAGCCTAGCGGTCCCCAGAGGGGTCAGCTCGGGACCGGCCCAGCGCTTGGCCGGCAAGTTCGATGCACCGCGAGCGCGCGATGTCTAGCCAAGCAGAAGATGTTGCGCCGCGCCATCGCGGTGGCGCACCTTCTCACCATCCCACACCAGCGCATCCTCGACGAACCAGCGCACCGACTGCGGATAGATACGGTGCTCGGCCGTCAGCACACGGGCCGACAGCGTCTTCGCATCGTCGCCAGCCAGCACCGGCACGGCCGCCTGCATGACGATGGCGCCGTGGTCCAGCTCGGCGGTGACGAAATGCACCGTCACGCCGGCGATCTTGCAGCCCATCTCGATCGCGCGCTCGTGCGTATGCAGGCCCGTGAAGGCCGGCAGCAGCGACGGGTGAATGTTGAGCATGCGCCGCGCGTAGCGGGCCGTGAAGCCCGGCGTCAGGATACGCATGAAGCCGGCCAGCACGACCAGGTCGGGCGAGAAGCCGTCGATGACGCGGGCCAGCTCGGCGTCGAAGTCCTCACGGCTGGCAAAGGCCTTGTGATCGACGACGGCAGTGGCGATGCCATGCTGGGCAGCGAACTGCAGACCACCCGCGTCGGGCCGGTTGCTGATGACTGCGGCCACCTCGGCCGGCCAGCCCTCCGCCTTGCAGGCCTTCACGATGGCCTCCATGTTGGAGCCCCGCCCCGAAATCAGAATTACCACTCTCTTCATGGGGCGTCAGTGTAGGCGGCCCACCCATGTCGACCGGCAGGACAAGGGCGTTGAACGACAATCCGCGCCCCATGACGACACCCGTCCTCACCCGCCCGCGCATCCTGTCGGGCATGCGCCCGACCGGCGCACTCCACCTCGGCCACTACCATGGCGCACTCAAGAACTGGGTGCGGCTGCAGGACAGCCATGAGGGCTTCTTCTTCGTCGCCGACTGGCATGCGCTGACCACGCAGCGCCCCAGCGGTGACACGCTGGCCCGCCACAGCTACGACATGGTCACCGACTGGCTGGCCGCCGGCGTCGACCCCGAGCGCTGCACGCTGTTCCTGCAGAGCCGCATGCCCGAGCACGCCGAGCTGTTCACGCTGCTGGCGATGTGCACGCCGTCGTCATGGCTGGCCCGCATGCCCAGCTACAAGGACCAGATCGCTGAAGACCCCGAACTGGCCACCTACGGTTTCCTCGGCTACCCGCTGCTGCAGGCGGCCGACATCCTGCTCTACAAGCCGGCCGGCGTGCCGGTGGGCGAGGACCAGGCCGCCCACGTCGAGGTGACGCGCGAAGTCGCGCGGCGCTTCAACCGGCTCTACGCGGCCGACGCGCCGGTCTTCGCCGAACCCCAGGCGCTGCTGACCGAGACCGCCCGCGTGCCCGGGCTGGACGGCCAGAAGATGAGCAAGAGCCTCGGCAACGCCATCGCGATGCGCGACGAGCCCGAGGCCACGGCGGCCAAGATCCGCACCATGCCGACCGACCCGCGGCGCGTGCGCCGCACCGACGCCGGCGACCCGGCACGCTGCCCCGTCTGGCCGCTGCACCAGATCTATACCGACGAGAGCACGCGCACCGCCTGCGAGACAGGCTGCCGCACCGCCAGCATCGGCTGCCTGGACTGCAAGCAGCCACTCATCGAGGCGATCCAGAAGGAACAGGCCCCCTGGCGCGAACGCGCCGCGGCGCTGGACCCGCAGCAGGTCAAGTGGACGCTGGAGCTCGGTACCGAGCGCGCCCGCGCCGTCGCGCGCAAGACGCTGCGCGAGGTGCGTGCGGCGATGGGACTGGCTGCGTGAATTCGACGATCCATGTCACCGATCTCGAAGCCGCCATCAACTGGTGGCGCGAGCGTTCGCCGTCGCCCGACGGCGTCAGCGCCGCGCCCGAGGTACGCGCGCTGGCCGAGGCGTATGCACTGCTCGCCTGGAGCCGCGCGACCGAGCTGGACCCTGACTCTCTGAGTGACGCGGCCCTGGACGCCTGGTTCGCCTGGTACGCGACGACGCCCGACTCGCCCTGCATTGCCATCTGCTCCACGGCCCAGGGCGACGGCATCTGCAAAGGCTGCGGCCGCACGTTCGATGAGGTGCAGCACTGGCCCGCGCTCGACCCGTTCGAGAAGCGCGTCGTCTGGCATCGCATCACGTCCGACGGCACGGCCTGGCGCTTCAACCGCTACGCCGAACGCGCGCAGAGATGACGACCAGGATTCGCTTCGTCGACAGCGTCCGCCGCCTCGTGCCGCTGGCCTGGCCGGTGCTCGTCGGGCAGATCGCCGTGATGATGTTCAGCACGGTCGACACGCTGATGATGGGACGCGTCGGCCCCCAGGACCTGGCGGCGTTCGCCGTCGGCTCGGCGGCCTACGTGAGCATCTTCGTCGGGCTGATGGGCATCGTGCTCGCCATCGGCCCCATCGCCGGGCGGCACTTCGGCGCCGATGACCGGCCCGGCGCCGGCCGCAGCTTTGTGCAGGCGCAGTGGATGGCCCTGCTGCTGTGCGTACCGGGCTGCCTGGCGCTGTGGTTCCCCACGCCCTTCATCTGGCTGGCGCAGCTGGACGCGGCGCAGGCAGCCAAGGTGCAGGCCTACACGCGCCCCGAGGCCTTCGCGCTGCCGGCCGCCCTGCTGTTCACGGCCTTCCGCGGCTTCTCGACGGCGGTGAGTCGCCCCAAGGCCGTCATGGCCATGCAGCTGACCGGCCTCGCTGCCAAGGTGCCGCTGAACGCGATGCTCGTCTTCGGCTGGGGGCCCATCCCGGCGATGGGTGTGGGCGGCTGCGGCTGGGCCACGGCCATCGCCATGACGGCGCAGGCCCTCGTCGCGCTGGCGCTGCTGCGCCGCGACCCGTTCTACCGGTCCTTCGCCGTGCCGCACCTGTGGCGCACGCGCCCCGACAGCACCGAGCTGTGGGCGCTGGTGCGGCTGGGGCTGCCGATGGGCGGCTCCATCCTCGTCGAGGTGACGGGCTTCACCTTCATGGCCTTCTTCATCGCGCGCGTCGGCGCGACGCCGGTGGCGGGCCACCAGATCGCCGTCAACCTCGTGGCCATGATGTTCATGATCGCGCTCGCGCTGGCCATGTCGGCACTCACGCTGGTGGCCCAGCACCTGGGCGCCGGCGAGAAGCGCGAGGCGCGCACGGTGGGCCGGCATGCGATGGTGCTGGGCGTGCTGGTGGCGGCCACGGTGGGCGCCGTCGTGGCGCTGGCGCGGGAACCCATCGTGTCGCTGTACACGTCCAACCCCGAGACCGCCGCCGCGGCGCTGCCGCTGCTGGTGTGGGTGTGGTTCTTCCACCTCGGCGACGCGCTGCAGACGGTGGCGGCCCATGTGCTGCGCGCGTACCACGTGGCCACGCTGCCGATGGTCATCTACATCATCGCGCTGTGGGGCCTGGGCATCGGCGGCGGCTACTTCCTGGCGTTCGGTGCCCACGCCAAGGGTGCAGTGGGTTTCTGGCAGGCCGCAACGGCTGGCCTGCTGGCAGCCGGGCTGCTGCTGAGCCTGCTGCTCAAGCGTGTCTTCGACGAAAACCGCTAGATCACGCAACCCCGCGTCCCGCCGCACGCCGCTGAACGCGATGCGTCTGGCCGGTCCCCAGCGGGGACGCCGTCGCTGGCGGCCTTGAGCCGCAAGCGACGTCAGGCGGGCCGGCTCGGGAGCGGCCCAGCGCTCGGCCCGAAATACCTGCGTCGCATCGCGATCAGCGCTTGGCTGCAGGCAGGAAGATCACGAAACGGCTGCCGCCGCCATCGCGCGGCAGGCAGCGCACGTTGCCGCCGTGGCGCTCGGCGATCTGCTTGACGAGGCTGAGCCCCAGGCCCACGCCACCCGCCATCTCGGCATGGCCGGGCAGACGGTAGAACGGCTCGAAGATGCGCTCGCGCAGCTCCGCCGGCACGCCGGGGCCGCGGTCGGCCACGGCGAGCTCGTAGCCGCCGGCCACCGGGCGCAGCGAGAGTTCGACGTCCGGCCCGCCGTAGCGGCACGCGTTGTCCAGCAGGTTGCGCAGCGCACGGCGCAGCAGCCGCTCCTGGCCGTCGACACGGGCGGTATCGGTCTCGGGCTCGAAGCTCGCCTCGGCACGGGCCGCCTCCTCGGCGCCCAGAGCCAGCAGTTCGACGGCGAACGTGTCACCCATCGAACTGCCCGCCTCGAGGCGGCTGGCCAGCAGCACCTCCTCGACGAGGGCGTCGAGCTCGGCGATGTTGACGTCGATTTCGCGCGCGAGGCGCTCGCGCTGAGCCGGCGCGGCGTCGTCCAGCATCGCGAAGGCCATCTTCAGACGCGCCAGCGGCGAGCGCAGCTCGTGGCTGGCATTGGCCAGCAGCGTCTGGTGCGAGCGCAGCAGCGTCTCGATGCGCTCGGCCGCCTGGTTGAAGCTGTGGGCCACGGCTGCCACCTCATCGCGGCCGCTGTCGTCCACACGGTGGTGCAGTTGCCCGGCACCGAACTGCTCGACGCCCCGCTTGAGCGACTCCAAGCGGCGCGTGAGCCGACGCACGACCGGATAGGCGCCCACGGCGACGCCAATGAACAGCAGGACCAGAACGATGGCCAGCGTCGACACGGCCGGCGCCCCCGGCGACACCGGGCGGTGCAGCCAGGGGCTTGTCCAGGGGCCGTCGTCCTGGCGCTGCGGGCGCGCGCCAGGGCCAGGCCCAGGGCCGCTGTCGGGTACGGCGCCATGGCCGAAACCGCCGCGGCCCTCGGGACCGGAGGCACCCGGACCGCCGGCCTGCGTGTTCGGCGGGCGGACGGTACGCACCGTCTCCAGGCTGCGTCCATCGCCGAGGGCGGCGCTGACGACGATGGCCCCCGGGTCGTCCACACGGCGCTGGAACATCGGCGTGGTCGCGATGACCTTGCCGTCCGCGTCCTCCAGGGCCACCGGCATGCGCAGCCGCCCCCCCCACTCGGCAAACGAAGCCGCCTGCGCCTCACGAGGGGCGGTGGCTGGCGGCAGCGCGAGCCTGAGCAGCGCCGCCATCGCGTTCAGCCGCTCGCCCGCCGACTGTTCGGCGCTGCCGCGCTCCTGCTCGATGTGACGCTGGAACAGCCAGGCGGACCCAAAGGCAAACGCCAGCAGCAGCGCCACCAGCGTCAGATAGATGCGGACGTAAAGAGATTTCAATTCAGCGGGGCATGGTTTGCGGGCCGAGCGCCGGGCCGCTCCCTAGCCGGCCCGCGTTGGCGATGTGCTTGCCGGTCGATCCGGCAAGCATCGCCGTCCCCTCGGGGGACCGACTGGGCTCGCCCGCGTTCAGCGCGGTGAGACTGGGCGAGGGGTACCACGTCATGCAGCGTCGGCGTCGGCGTCCTGCTTGCGGGCAAAGACATAGCCTGCACCGCGCACTGTCAACACGCGGCGCGGGTTCTTGGGATCGTCCTCGATGACGGCACGGATGCGCGAGATGTGCACGTCGATGGAACGGTCGAAGGCCTCCAGCGGGTGGCCCTTGAGTGCATCCATGATCTGGTCGCGGCTCAGCACGCGGCCGGGGCTCTGCGCCAGCACGACGAGCAGGTCGAACTGATGGCTGGTCAGGTCGCAGATCTTGCCGTCCAGGCGCGCCACGCGGGCGGCAAGGTCGATCTCCAGACGCCCGAAGCGCAGCACCTCGTCGCCGTCGAGCTTGGGCTCCAGGCGGCGCAGCAGCGCCTTGATGCGCGCCTGCAGCTCGCGGGGCTCGAAGGGCTTGGCAAGGTAGTCGTCCGCACCCAGCTCCAGGCCCAGGATGCGGTCCATGGGCTCGCCACGGGCTGACAGCATCAGCACCGGCTGGTGGCGCCAGCGCGCGTCGCCGCGAAGCCATCGGCAGAAGTCCAGGCCGTCGCCATCGGGCAGCATCAGGTCCAGCACCAGCAGCTCGAAACGGCCGTGGGCCAGCGCGTCGCGGGCCTGGGCCAGGCTGCCGGCAGCGCTGACCTCGAAGCCGGCGGAGCGCAGGTAGTCGCCCACCATGCCGGTCAGGCGGGCGTCGTCATCAATCAACAGCAGTCGAGCACTCATCGGGGGAGCCAGCGAAGTAAACGGAGGCCGGCGCGCTTCGGCGCCGGTGGGTCGGGGCTCAAGCATCGCAGAACTCCTCGCCGAGGGGCAATCAGCCCGGACGGTGGGCTGCGGCGCGAGCCTGGCGCTTCTGCGCCACGTCGGCGATCTTCGCGCGTTGCTCGGGCGTCAGCACACGGGCCGCGTCGATCGTGGCCTGGCTGAGGCGCTTGGAGGCAACGTCCTGCTGGGCGCTGATCTGCGCGCGCACGGACTCGATGGCGGCAGCGTCGATGTTGGCGGCGGTGTACAGCGTGCCAAGTTGCTCGTGCAGCTTGCGGCCGGCTTCGTGCTGGCCCTTCAGGTCTTCATGGGCGGCCTTGAAGATGGCTTCGATCTGGCTGCGCTGCGAGTCAGTCGCGCCGACAAGGTCCAGCACATGCTCGATGTGGCCACCGAACAGGCCCATCGGCGGCGGGCCGCCCTGCGGGCCGCCGTGGTGACCGGGTTGAGCCTGGGCAGCCACGCCGCCGAGGGCCAGCGCCACGGCCACGGTGCCGACGCGCAGAAGGTTCTGGAACTGGAAGGCTTTCATCAAAGGTCTCCTGGTTGAAGAGTCAGTGAGGTCATCTTCCAGGGCACCTGTGTGGGATCTTTGGGGACGGCGTAAAGAACTGTGAAAGCAAACAGGGAACGTTTTGCTTTTGGTGGAACGCCGCCCACTCCGCCACGAAAACC
The DNA here is from genome assembly GCF_043555985.1 of Pelomonas candidula. Classification (NCBI taxonomy): domain Bacteria; kingdom Pseudomonadati; phylum Pseudomonadota; class Betaproteobacteria; order Burkholderiales; family Sphaerotilaceae; genus Roseateles; species Pelomonas candidula. The sequence goes on from NZ_JBIGIC010000002.1 coordinate 239,254, forward strand.
CGTTACTTGATGGGCTTGAAACGCATGCGCTTCGGGCGCGCGCCTTCCTCGCCCAGACGCTTCTTCTTGTCGGCTTCGTACTCGTGGAAGTTGCCGTCGAAGAAGAACCACTGCGAGTCACCCTCGCAGGCCAGGATGTGCGTGCAGATGCGGTCCAGGAACCAGCGGTCATGGCTGATGACCATGGCCGAGCCGGCGAACTCCAGCAGCGCCTCTTCCAGCGCGCGCAGCGTTTCGACGTCGAGGTCGTTGGACGGTTCGTCGAGCATCAGCACGTTGCCGCCCTGCGCCAGCGTCTTGGCCAGATGCAGGCGACCACGCTCACCGCCAGACAGCGAGCCGACGAGCTTCTGCTGGTCGTTGCCCTTGAAGTTGAAGCGGCCCAGATAGGCGCGGCTGGGCATGACGAACTTGCCGACGACGATGTTGTCGAGGCCGCCCGAGACGTCTTCCCACACGGTTTTGCTGCCGTCGAGGCTGGCGCGGCTCTGGTCCACGAAGGCCAGCTTGGCGGTCTTGCCGATCTTGACCGTGCCCGAGTCCGGCTGCTCCACGCCCTGGATCATGCGGAACAGCGTCGACTTGCCGGCACCGTTGGGCCCGATGATGCCGACGATGGCGCCGGCAGGCACCTTGAACGACAGGTTGTCGATGAGCACGCGGTCGCCGAAGCTCTTGGACACGCCCTCGAACTCGATGACTTCATTGCCCAGGCGGTCCGCCACGGGGATGAAGATTTCGTTCGTCTCGTTGCGCTTCTGGTATTCGACGTCGCTCAGTTCTTCGAAGCGGGCCAGACGCGCCTTGCTCTTGGCCTGGCGGCCCTTGGCGTTGGAGCGCACCCACTTGAGTTCTTCCTTCATCGCCTTGGCGCGGGCGTCCTCGGACTTCTGCTCCTGCTCCAGGCGGCGTTCCTTCTGGTCCAGCCAGTCGGAGTAGTTGCCCTTCCAGGGGATGCCGTGGCCACGGTCGAGTTCGAGAATCCACTCGGCGGCGTTGTCGAGGAAGTAGCGATCGTGGGTGATGGCCACGACGGTGCCGGGGAAGCGCTGCAGGAACTGCTCCAGCCACTCGACACTTTCAGCGTCCAGGTGGTTGGTCGGTTCGTCGAGCAGCAGCATGTCGGGCTTGCTCAGCAGCAGACGGCACAGCGCGACACGACGCTTTTCGCCGCCGGACAGCACGCCGATGACGGCGTCCCACGGCGGCAGGTTCAGCGCGTCGGCAGCCAGTTCCAGCTGCAGGTCGGTGTTCTCGGAACCGGCGGCGGCGATGATGGCTTCCAGCTCGCCCTGCTCGGCGGCCAGCTTGTCGAAGTCGGCATCCGGCTCGGCGTAGGCCGCATAGACCTCGTCCAGGCGCTTCTTGGCCGCCAGCACGCCGCCGATGCCTTCCTCGACGGCCTCACGCACGGTCTGCTCGGCGTTCAGCTTGGGCTCCTGCTCCAGGTAGCCGATCTTGATGCCGGGCATCGGCACGGCTTCGCCCTCGATCTCCTTGTCGACGCCGGCCATGATCTTCAGCAGCGTGGACTTGCCGGAACCGTTCAGGCCCAGCACGCCGATCTTGGCGCCGGGGAAGAAGGACAGCGAGATGTCCTTGAGGATGTGGCGCTTGGGGGGAACCGTCTTGTTGACACGGTTCATGCTGAAAACGTATTGCGCCATGGCTAAAGGGCTCCGAGTGAATGAGATGAACGAGGACTGCCGAAGGCAGGCAATCGTTTGGCCGAAGGCAAAACGTACTGGGCCATGGGGCAAATCCTGTGAGGCTGAAATGGCGGCAGGCCCCGTGGAGGGCCTGCGATCGCGCTATTGTCGCCGCAATGGCGGACCGGGCATGACCTCGGTCACGGCCGCTTCATGGTGGGGCCGTTAGAATGGCCGCGAACGCCGCGCTCTCAGTCTTGCGCGGCGTTTCATTTTTCTGAGCCCCCGCACGCGGCCTGGCTTGCCCGAAGACTGGTGTCGCCGCCCGGCGGCACGGCGAGCCCCGGTGATTGTTGGCGTGCCCTCCCCTTTCCTAGGATTCGATGAGTTTCGACACCCTCGGCCTTGCGGCACCGCTGCTCAAGGCCATCGCCGACGCTGGCTACACCTCCCCCACCCCCATCCAGGCCCAGGCCATTCCCGCCGTTCTGAAGGGCGGTGACCTGATGGCCGGCGCCCAGACCGGCACCGGCAAGACCGCCGGCTTCACGCTGCCCATGCTGCACCGCCTGCAGGCCGGCCAGCGCACGCTGGACAAGCGCGGCCGCCCCGCCGTGCGCGCCCTGGTGCTGACGCCCACCCGCGAACTGGCTGCCCAGGTCGAGGAGAGCGTGCAGACCTACGGCAAGTACCTGCCCCAGCTCAAGAGCATGGTCATGTTCGGCGGCGTCGGCATGCAGCCGCAGATCAACAAGCTGCGTGACGGCGTCGACATCCTCGTCGCCACCCCCGGCCGACTGCTGGACCACGCCGGCCTGGGCAACCTCGACCTGAGCAAGGTCGAGATCCTGGTGCTGGACGAAGCCGACCGCATGCTGGACATGGGCTTCATCCACGACATCAAGAAGGTGCTGGCCCTGCTGCCGGCGCAGAAGCAGACGCTGCTGTTCAGCGCCACCTTCAGCGACGACATCAAGAACCTCGCCGACCGCCTGCTGAACCAGCCGGCCCTCATCGAGGTGGCCCGCCGCAACCAGACCAACGACCAGATCGCGCAGAAGGTCCACCCCGTGGGCCGCGAGCGCAAGAAGGAACTGCTGGTGCACCTCATCAAGAGCGGCGACTGGCACCAGGTGCTGGTGTTCACGCGCATGAAGCACGGCGCCAACCGCCTGACGGACTACCTGAACGACCAGGGCATCAGCGCCATGGCCATTCACGGCAACAAGAGCCAGGGCGCGCGCACCAAGGCGCTGGCCGACTTCAAGTCGGGCGACCTGACCTGCCTCGTCGCCACCGACATCGCGGCCCGCGGCATCGACATCGACCAGCTGCCCCACGTCGTCAACTTCGAGCTGCCCAACGTGCCGGAGGACTACGTCCACCGCATCGGCCGCACCGGCCGCGCCGGCGCCCAGGGCGAAGCCGTCAGCCTCGTCTGCGTGGACGAGAACGGCTTCCTGCGCGACATCGAGAAGCTCATCAAGCGCGAGATCCCGAAGGAGATCGTGCCCGGCTTCGCGCCCGACCCGAACGAGAAGGCCGAGCCCATCGTGCTGGGCCGCACCGTGCTGAACCCCAATGGCAGCCGGGGCCGCAACCCCAACCCGCCGCAGCACGCCGGCCGTGGCGGCCGCCCGGGTGGTGGCAATGGCGGCGGCCGCGGCGGCGACAACCGTGGCGGCTCGCGTGACGGTGGCCGCCCAGGTGGCGGCGGTGGCGGCAAGCCCCAGGCCCACGCCGGCCACGGTGGCGCCAAGCCCGCCGGTGCGCATACCGGCCATGGCGGCGCCCGCACGGCGCCCAAGCCGCAAGGCCAGCCCAGCCGTGACGGTGGCGCACCACGCCACACCAACGGCCCGCGCCTGACGCAACCCAAGCGCTGAGCACGCCGCTTCATCGACGCGACGGCCTGCCCTTCACGGGGCAGGCCGTTTTTTCTTGGCTGATCTAATCCCGCGCATGGCCCGCTCCCCGATCGACAACTCACTCAAGTTCCAGCTGCCCGACGGCAGCGTCGTCTCCGGCGAAGAGATGCTGCGTCGGGCACGCGATGGAGCCGCCGCACGAGCATCCGCCACCGAGCCGCCGCCCGAGGCCGACCTCCAGGCCCTGCTCGACGCCGTGCTGCTGCTGGGCGGCACCGCCAGCATCAACGCCGTGCTGCAGTGGCTGGCCATGACCGGGCGCCAGCGCGCCGACGGCAGCAGCTTCGACCACTATTCGGTGCGTGACGGCTTGCAGGCCCTCGCGGCGCAGCAACGCGCCGAGTACCTGCAAGGCAAGGGCACGCACGTCGTGCTGGCCGACCATGCCGAACGCCTGCAAACCTTGCTGCTGGCTCCCGAGGCCGAGCACTACTGGCGCCAGCGCCTGTGGCTGCTGGGACCGGGCCGCGGCGACTGGCGCGAGCCCGTCGGCTGGGTCAGCTTCCGCCACCTCGACGACATGCGCACGGTGCTGCGCCTGATGCTGTACACCGGCATGCCGGCCGCCCAGTTCCACGAACTGCTCGCCACGCGGCTGACCGAGCTGAGCGACCCGATGCTGGCGGCAGAGGCCCTGGTCACCCCTTGGTTGCCCGGCCTGCTGTCGCAGATCGACCCCGAGCTGCGCGACGTCACACTCGGCCTGCTGCTGGACACCCTGCCCGCCAGCCATCCGGTGCGCGCGGAGCTGCGCGCCTGGCTGCTGGCCCACACCGGCGAGCTCAGCATCTCCATGCGTGCCCGCCTGGCCGAGGCGGATCTGCATGCCCTGCAGCTGGACCGCGCGGCGCAACTGCAGCACGGCCTCGAAGGTCCCGGCATCACGCTGCTGGCCGCCACGCGCGCCCTCGTCGCCGGCCGCTGGGCCGAGGCAGCCACAGGCTTCGAGACCGCCATCAAGGCCATCCACACCGCCAGCCGCAGCCGCCGCAATGCGCTGCCGCTGGACACGGCACGGCTCTACCTGCTCGCGCTGCTGGCCCAGGACGACCCCAAGGCCTGGGCGCAGGCGCGCAAGTACGCCGTCGCCGAGTCCGGCAGCCGCAGCCCCACTGCCTACGAGGCCTGGGGGCTGTGGGCGCACGGCATCGGCGTCCGGCTCGGCGAGGACAGCTTCCTCGAAGCCGCCTTCGTACCCCACGCGCCGGGCGATGCCGCGCCCGCCGACCGGCTGCTGCTGTGCGCCTGGCTGGGCAAGCCCGCGCCCGGCTGGACGCCCGAGCTGGGTGCCGACCTGCTGGCCCACCTGAGGCCCGAGCAGGCCTTGCTGGCCGAATACGTCGATGCCGCACTGCACCGGCTGCAACTCGGTGGCGCCGAGCCTACGCACGCCACCAACATGCTCAGCCAGCCGCGCCCGGCGTGGCGCGACGCGCTGGCGGCCATCACCAGCATCAGCGACGACGGCAAGCCTGCCGGTGGCGCCGCCAAGGCCGAGCTGGCCTGGCAGCTCAAGCTCGACGCTGCCGGCCGCGTCCACACGCTCGAGCCGCTGGAGATGACCACGGGCGCACGCGGCGGCGTCAAGTTCAAGCCCGTCACGCTGGCCAAGCTGAAGAAACAGGGCGCCCAGCGCAGCCGCGACAACCTCGTGCTGCGCCACATCGAACGCGACGCCTGGGCCGGCGTGCACGACCTGCGGCTGGACGTGAGCCAGGCTCTGGTTGCGCTGATCGGTCACCCGCACCTGATGCTGGCCGACGCGCCGGGCCAGTGGGTGGAGCTGGCCGAGGGCCTGCCCGAGCTGGAGGTGCGGCGCGTCGAGAACGGCGGCACGACCGCGTTCAAGTTCCATCTGCACCCGCCGCTGATCGCCGCCGAGCCGCCGCACGCCGGCGCGCTGTTTGGCGCCCAGGCCGAAGCCGAGCGCGAGCGCCGCAACGCGCAACGCGTCGTGATCGAAGGCCCGGGCCGCGCGCGGCTGATCCGCATCACGCCGACGCAGCGCCGCGTCGCCGAGCTGGTGGCGCAGGGCTGGCAGGTGCCGGCCGACGCCACCGCCGAGCTGGGCAGTGCGTTGCAGGTGCTGACGGGCCACTTCCAGCTGCACTCCGACGCCGAGGCCGGCCAGCGCGTGGCCGGCGACAGCCGCCTGCACGCCCGCCTGACGCCGCAGGGCGACGGCCTGCAGCTGCTGCTGGTGGCCCAGCCCTTCGGCGACTTCGGCCCCGCCGTCACGCCGGGCCAGGGCCGTGAGCGGCTGATGTGCCTGCACGAGGGCGTGAGCCTCGCCACCGAACGCGACTTGACCCTTGAGGCCCGACACCGCGCCGACGTCATCGCCGCCCTGCCCTTCCTGGACCCCGAGCAGCCGCCCGACCAGCCCTGGCTGCTGGACAATGCCGAGGAGGCGCTGGCCGCCGTCGAGCGCCTGCCCGGCCTGCCCGGCATCGCCGCGCTCGCCTGGCCCAAGGGCAAGCCGGTGCGCGTGCTGCCGGTCGATGGCGCGGCCGTGCAGATCTCGGTCAGCAGCAGGCGCGACTGGCTGGCCGTCAACGGCGAGGCCCGCGTCGACGAAGGCCGCGTGCTGGGCCTGCAGGAGCTGCTGGCGTTGAGCCGCACCAGCCAGAGCCGCTTCGTGCGGCTGGCCGAGGGGCATTACCTGGCGCTGTCCGAACAACTGCGCCAGCAGCTGCGCGACCTGGACGCGCTGGGCCAGACGAAGAAGGGCGAATTGCAGCTGCCCCTGGCCAGCGCGGCCTGGCTGGAGCAAGGCCTGACCGGTGTGCAACTGGCGGGCGACACCGCCTGGCAGGACCGCGTGGCGAGGCTGATGGCCGCCGCCGCGCTGCAGCCCCAGCCGCCGAAGTCGCTGCGCGCCGAGCTGCGCGGCTACCAGGCCGAGGGCTTCGCGTGGATGAGTCGCCTCGCTGCCGCCGGCTTCGGCGCCTGCCTGGCCGACGACATGGGCCTGGGCAAGACGGTGCAGACGCTGGCGCTGCTCATCGAGCGCAACGCGCTCGGCCCGGCGCTGGTGCTGGCGCCGACCTCGGTCTGCGGTAACTGGGCGGCGGAGTGCGCCGCCTTCGCACCGGGGCTGAACGTGCAGGTCTACGCCGATGCCGCCGACCGCGCCGCGCTGCTGCAGGCCGCCGGTCCGGGCGACGTCGTCGTGGCCAGCTACGCGCTGGCGCAGATCGATGCCGACGGCTTCGCCGCGCGGCGATGGGCCAGCCTCGTGCTGGACGAAGCCCAGGCGCTGAAGAACGCAGCCACCAAACGGGCGAAATCGGTGGCCGAGTTCGACGCCGACTTCCGTCTGGCGCTGTCCGGCACGCCGGTGGAGAACCGGCTGGCGGACCTGTGGTCCATCATGAACCTCGTCAACCCGGGCCTGCTGGGCTCGCCGCAGCAGTTCACGGAGCGCTTTGCCAGCCCGATCGAGCGCCAGCAGGACGCACCCACCCGCGCACGGCTGCGCCGCCTCGTCGCACCCTTCCTGCTGCGCCGGACCAAGGCCCAGGTGCTGCAGGATCTGCCGGCCCGCACCGAGATCGTCCACCGCGTGGAGCCGACCGAGCAGGAGCGGCACTTCCTTGAAGCGCTGCGCCGCGATGCGCGTGCCAGCGTCGCTGCTGCCGCAGCCGACCCCGAGCGTGGCGCCCAGATGCAGGTGCTGGCCGAGCTGATGCGGCTGCGCCGCGCCGCCTGCGACCCGCGCCTGGTGTCGCCCGAGCTAGGCCTGGTGGGCAGCAAGATGGCCGAGTTCGAAGCCATCGTGCGCGAGCTGGTGGCGGGAGGCCACAAGGCGCTGGTGTTCAGCCAGTTCACCGACTACCTGGACCTGCTGGCCGAGCGCGTCATGCAGATGGGCCTGCCCTTCCAGCGGCTGGACGGCAGCACGCCGCAGGCCGAACGCACCAAGCGCGTCGCGGCTTTCCAGCGGGGCGAAGGCGAGGTCTTCCTGATCAGCCTGAAGGCCGGCGGCTTCGGCCTGAACCTGACCATGGCGGACTACGTGCTCATCGTCGACCCGTGGTGGAACCCCGCTGCCGAAGACCAGGCCAGCGGCCGCGCCCACCGCATGGGCCAGCAGCGGCCGGTGACCGTCTACCGCCTCGTGACGGCCGGCTCGGTGGAGGAGCGCATCATCGAGCTGCACCGCGACAAGCGCGGCCTGGCCGAGGGCATGCTGGAGGGCGACGGTCAGGTGGCGCCGCTGGACGCGGCAGCGCTGGCCGCGCTGCTGGAGGATGACTGAGACTGAATTTGGTCTATATTCAGGCCACCCCTCTCAACGGTGCCGACATGCTCACCGCCCAAGTCAAACCCATCAGCTACCTCAAGAGCCACGCAGCCAGCATCGCCAACGACATCGCCGAATCCGGCGAGCCGTTGCTGATCACGCAAAACGGCGAGGCACGGCTGGTCGTCATGGACGTGCATGCCTACGAACGGCAGCAGGAGACGCTGGCCCTGCTGAAGCTGCTGTCGCTGGGCCAGCGTGACATCGCCGCCGGGCGCGGGCGCGATGCCGACGAGGTGTTCGCCGACCTTGAAAAGGGCGACGTCGCATGAGGGTCGTCTTCCTGCCCGGCGCCGAGCAGGACCTGCAGGACATTCGCCGCTACGTGCTGAAGAAGTTCGGCGCGCCGGCCTGGACCGACACGCTGACCCGGCTGCGCGTCACGGTCGACACGCTGAGAGCCTTCCCGCTGTCGGGCGCAGTGCCCGACGAACTCGCCGAACTCGGCAGCGAGCGCTACCGCCAGCTCGTCTCGGGCAAGAACCGTGTCATCTACGAGCCGACGGCAGATGTCGTCTACATCCACATCGTCTGCGACCAGCGCCGCGACCTGCGCGGGCTGCTGAGCCGGCGCCTGCTGCAGGTGCTGCGCTGATCGACCCTGGGTTCAGTAGATCGTCAGCACCGAGAAGTCGAGATGCGTGTGCCAGGCCCAACCGCCACGTCCTGAGCCGCTGCGCGCCATCGTCTTCGTGCCGGACAACGTGGCCGTCGGCGCCAGCGTGTATTCCAGGTCGAACACCTCGCGGTAGAGCGTGTTCACCAGCACGGTCGATGTGGCCTGGGTGACGGTGTAGGCAGTGTCATCCACCGTCAGGAACAAGGCCGATTGCGGCGCCACGACGATCTTCATCGCATGCGTCGCAGCATCGGTGTAGCGGCAGACGGTGTTGGCGACATTGCAGCCCAACGGCTCCAGCGCCGTGAAGGGGCTGGGAGCGGCCGTCGTCAGCGCAATGGCGGTCTGGGCCTGCGCCGCCGTGCAGAGCACCAGTCCACCGAGAAGCGTGAGCAGAGTTTTCATGGCGATGTCCCTGGTTTGGAAAGCCGATGCCGCCGTTCCGGGGTGGCGGTTGACCCGAGAGAAACCTCAGCCGTCGCTCATCGTGGCATTCGGGTAGAAGGGCAGCGCTCTCACCCGCTTGCCGCTGAGCCGCGCCCAGGCGTTAGCCAGCGCGGGTGCCAGCGTCGGCACGCCCAATTCGCCCACGCCGCCCATCACGGCATTGCGGTCCAGCAGCGCGGGCTGGGGCATCAGCTTGACGACGACCTGCGGCATCTCGCCGAGGCGGATCATGCGGCTGGCGTTGAAGTTCCTGGCCTGCGCCGCGCCGTTGACAAAAGTCTGCTTGCCGTAGAGCGCCGCGTTCAGGCCGTGCACGATGCCGCCGATCAGTTGTGCCTCCACCGAGTCCGGGTTCACGACCCAGCCGCAGTCGATGGCCAGCCAGACCCGGGTGACCTTGGGGCCGGCCGCCGTCGCGCTGACCTCCACCACCTGGGCCACGACGCTGTTGAAGGCCGTGCCGATGGCGATGCCGCGCGCGCGGCCCGCGGGCACCGCGCCGCCCCAGCCGGCCGCCTGGGCCGCCGCGTCCAGCACGGCCAGCCAGCGTGCATCGGTCAGCCGCGCGCGGCGGTACTGATAGGGGTCGGCACCGGCCGCGAGGGCCAGCTCGTCGACCATGGATTCCACCGCGAAGGTGTTGATGGACGCCCCCACCGAACGCCAGAAGCCCACCGGGATGCCGGACGTGTGGCTGACCCACTCGGTCAGCCGCGCACCGAAGTCGTAGGGCAGCGCCTGCGAGCCTTCGTAGCCCTGGCTGTCGCCCGTGGCTGGCAGCTGCACGCCACGCTGGCCGAGGATGGACGGCGAGACGTTCCGGTAGGTCCAGCCCAGCACCTGGCCCGACTTGTTCAACCCGGCGCGCACGCGCACCAGGGCCATGGGCCGGTACTGGTCGTGGGTGAAGTCCTCCTCGCGCGGCCACATCAGCTTGACCGGCTTCTTGACTGCCATCGCCACCTGCACGGCCTGGGAGATGAAGTCCAGCTCGGCCTTGCGCCCCAGTCCGCCGCCCAGCGCCGTGACGTGGATGGTGACCTGCGACGCTGTCATGCCGGTCAGCGCCATCACCAGCGTCAGCGCCGACTTGGCCGACTGCGTCGGCGCCCAGACCTCGCAGCCCACGCCGGCCTGGTAGTCCACCGTGCAGTTCAGCACCTCCATGCAGGCATGCGACACATAGGGCAGGCTGTAGCTGGCCTCCAGCTTGAGATCAGCCGCCGCGATGGCGGCCTCGGGGGCGCCGCTACGCTCCACCGTGTAGGCCGTGCCGGGGCCGTTGGCGGCGCCGGCGGCATAGGGTGTGGCCGAGGCCATCAGCGCCTGCGCGTCGGCCACGAACTGCGTGCTGTTCAGCGCCGCCGCGTTGGCCGGCAACGTCCATTTCAGGTTGAGGCGCCGGGCGGCCTGCCAGGCGTCCCAGGTCGTCGGGCCCACGACAGCCACCGCGTTGACATGACCCACCGCCTCCAGCCCGCGCGCCGTGCCCGGCGCCACCTTGACGGGCACGACCGCCAGCGCGCCGCCGGGCGTCGCCGGTGTGGCCGCCAGCACGCCACCGAAAGTCGGACAGTGGCGAATGGCCGCGTAGACCATGCCGGGCCGGCGCACGTCGATGCCGTAGACCGTACTGCCGTCCACCTTGGCCGGGATGTCGGCCCGCGGCAGCGGTTTGCCGATGCAGCGCAGCTGCGCGTCCGGCACCAGCGGCGCCGAGGCCGGCACCGGCAGCGTGGCGGCGCGGGCTGCCAGCTGGCCGTAACCCAGGCGGCGCCCCGTGGGCAGGTGGGTCACGACCGCGTTGGCCACGGCGTAGTTGGCCCGCGCCGCATCGCCCAGCTCCACCATGGCCGCGCCGACCAGCATCTCGCGCGCAACGGCGCCGGCATCGCGCAGCCGCCAGAAGTTGCTGCGCGTGACGCTGGAGCCCACCGTGTTGATCGCCACGCCGACAGGCGCCGGGCTGGCCAGGGACGGCGCCGCCGGCACGACGCGCACGGCGGCGGGGTCCACCATCAGGTCTTCGCACAGGATCTGGGCCAGGCCCGAGAACGATCCCTGGCCCATGTCGGACGCACCGCTGGCCAGCGTGATGCTGCCGTCACCGGCGATGGTCAGCCAGGCGTTGACGGCGGTGGCGGTGGCCGCCTCGGCCTTGCCGGCCAGCACCAGGCCCAGCGTCAGGCCGGTGCCGGCGGCGAGGAACTGGCGTCGGTCCAGGCCGGCTGCTTCGGGGATGTCGGGGATGCGTGCATTCATGGCGCCCTCCTCACAGCCCGGCCACGGCCGTGCGGATGCGCTGGTAGGTGCCGCAGACGCAGAGGTTGCTGACCTCGCCCGCGATCTCGGCGCCGTGGTGGCCGGCGTTCATCGCCCCCGCCACGCTCATCAGCATGCCGCTCTGGCAGTAGCCGCACTGCGGCACCTGATGCAGCACCCAGGCCTTCTGCGCCGGGTGGCTGCGGTCGGGGGACAGGCCCTCGATGGTGGTGATGCGCTTGCCCACGGCGGACGACACGTCCATGTCGCAGCTCTTTTGCGGCTCGCCGTTGACCCAGACGGTGCAGGCGCCGCAGATCTCGATGCCGCAGCCGTACTTGGTGCCGGTCAGGCCGAGCACGTCACGCAGCACCCACAGCAGAGGCATGTCGGATGAACTGACGGCGGCCTGCTGGTCCCGCCCGTTCACATTGAGGGTGTAGGTCGGCATCTGGCGTCTCCTCGTCGCTTACGATTTCGAACAAATGCGCAAATTGCGCATTTCATGTTGGGCGACCAGAATCAAGCCGTCAAATGGACAAACGTGATGAGTTGTTACTTCCCGCCCTCGAGGCCTTGCTCGTGCCGCTGGCGCGCCTGTGCGTGGCCCACGGCCTGGCGCATGCGCCCGTGGAGGAACTGCTCAAGCGCGCCTTCGTGCGCGCCGCTCGCGACGCCCGCCAGGCCACGGGAGCCAGCGGAGCGCGCGACGTGAGCCAGGTCGCCACGGCCACCGGCCTGAGCCGGCGCGAGGTGGCGCGGCTCAGTGGCGAACTGCCCCCCCTGCCCGCACAGCGCCCCAGCCCGGCCGGGCGGCTCTATGCGCACTGGATGACCCACCCCGACTGCGCCGGCCCCGACGGCCAGCCAGGCCCGCTGCCGCGCAGCGGCCCGGCGCCCAGCTTCGACAGCATCGCCCAGGCCATCACCCGCCACGTCCATCCTCGCAGCCTGCTCGACGAGATGCTGCGCCTGGGCCTGGTGCGCCTGTCGGACGACGGCCAGACCGTGCACTTCGAGCCCGACCGTGTATCGCCCACGCAGGACGACGCGCAGATGTTCGGCTTCCTCGGCGCCAATGTCGGCGACCACCTCGCCGCCGCCACGGACAACGTCGTGCACCGCGACCGCCGGCACTTCGAGCAGGCCATCTATGCCGACGAGCTGAGTGAGCAGTCAGCCGCCGCCATCGGCGACCTGGCCCGCGCACAGTGGACCCGGCTGCGCGCAGAGCTCATCCCCGAACTGGAGCGCCTGATCGCCGCCGACCAGGCCGCCGGCCGCCCCGGCACGCACCGCGCGCGCCTGGGTGTCTTCACCTACCACGAGCCCGAATCGGAGCCCGACGATGACCCACTGCCCCAGCCATGACTCCTCCTCGCTGACGCGCCGCCAGTGGCTGGCCCTCGCCGGTGCCGGCAGCCTGAGCGCCTGCGGCGGCGGTGGCGGCGACCTGCCCGATGTGCAGCCCGCCGCCGAGCCCACGGCCCATCCACTGGGCGTCGCAACCGGCGGCACCGGGCGCATCCGGAGCTTCCTGAGCGCGGCCATCACGGCCACGTCGCCGTTGACGGTCGGCGGCGTCAGCCTCGACACACGCGACGCCGAGCTCAGCGACGGCAATGGCGAGGCGCTGCACGGCAACGACATCGCCGCGGGCATGACGGCCCGCGTGCTGGCCGGTCCCGTCGTCGCCGCATCGGCGCAGGCCTATTCGGTCATCGTCGACACCCAGGTCGTCGGCCCCGCCATCTGGCTGGACAGCCGCAGCCTGCTCGTGCTGGGCCAGCACGTCAGCGCACCGACTAGCGCACTGCGCGGCCCCAATGCGGCCGGCACGCCGCCCGACGTGCAGGTCTGGGGCCGGCTCGACCTGGCCGCCGGCAGCATCGTCGCGACCCGGATAGAACGAGCCCAGCCCAACGACGCGCCCATGCTGCGCGGCGTGCTGGGCGACCGCGGCGCCGACTGGCTGCAGGTCGGCACGCTGGTCGCACGGGCGGCGGACGCCTCCATCATCCCGGCCGGCCTCGCGGCGGGCGCGGTCGTGCGCCTCGTGCTCGGCGCACCGCTGGCCGACGGCAGCTGGCAACTGCTGCAGGCCCGCGACGACGCGCTGCGCCCGCCCGACGGCCTCGAGGCCGAGCTCCAGGGCCTGGTCACGCAGTTCACATCGGCACGCCAGTTCGCGCTCGACGGCGTGCCGGTGGACGCCAGCCACGCCCAGATCGAAGGCCTGGCTCAGTTGCAGGCCGGCGCCACGGCCGAGGTGCGGGGCAAGATGGTCAATGGCGTGCTGGTCGCCACCGAGGTGTCCGCCGAGGCGGCCGAGCCGCTGGAGATCAGCGGCCGGCTGAGCGGCCTGGACCGCACCCGCAACAGCTTCATGCTCAAGGGCTGGCAGGTGCAGTGGACGGCTGCCACCCGCTTCGGCAGCGGCAGCGCCCTGGGCCTGCGCAACGGCCGCTCGCTGACCGTGCGCGGCCGCTGGCAGCCCGGAGCCGCCTCGCTGCAGGCCCTGCAGATCACGCTCGAATGACACCCCGCCGATGAAGCGCCAGGCCCCTTCCGCGCCGCGACTGGGCCCTCTCTAAGATCGGGCCATGCCTTCCCCCGACCTGACCTGGGTTGCCGGCGCCAGCGGCCTCATCGGCCGGGAGCTGCTGGCGCAGTTGAGCGACGCACCGCTGCTCGCCCTCGTGCGACGGCCGCTCGCCGGCCTGCCGCCGAACGCGCGGCGCCGCGAGGCCATCGTCGACCTGCAAGCCCTGCCTGCCGACCTGCCCGCGCCGCGTCGCGTCTTCATCGCGCTGGGCACGACCATGGCCCAGGCCGGCTCGCAGGCGGCCTTCCGCGCCGTGGACTTCGCCGCCGTCGTCGCCGTTGCGCGCGCAGCCCGCGAGCGCGGCGCAACGCACTGCGGGCTGGTCTCGGCGCTGGGCGCCAGCGCGCGCTCCGGCGTGTTCTACAACCGCGTCAAGGGCGAGGCCGAGGACGCGCTGATCGCGCTGGGCTTCGAGCGCCTGGTCATCGCCCGGCCATCGCTGCTGGACGGCCACCGCGAGGCGCTGGACCAGCCGCGCCGCAACGGCGAGGCCTGGACGCTGCGGCTCGTGCGCCCCGTCGCCGGCCTCATCCCCAGGCGCTGGCGGCCGATCTCGCCGCAGCGCGTGGCCCGTGCACTGCGGCTTGCGCTGGATCAGCCCGGCCCGGCGGTGCAGGTGCTCGAATCCGGGGACCTGCAAACCCTGGGAACCCCATGAAGCTGACCTTCCTCGGCGCGGCCGACACCGTCACCGGGTCGCGCCACCTGCTGACGCTGGGTGACCAGCGCCTGCTGCTGGACGCCGGCCTGTTCCAGGGCTTCAAGGCCCTGCGCGAGCGCAACTGGATGCCCCTCGGCACCCCCGCGATGCAGCTCGACGCCGTGCTGCTGTCCCACGCCCACCTGGACCACTGCGGCTACCTGCCCGCGTTGCGCCGCCAGGGTTTCAAGGGCCAGATCTACGCCACGGCCGCCACGCGCGACCTCTGCGACGTGCTGCTGCGCGACAGCGCCCACCTGCAGGAGGAGGACGCCCGCCGCGCCAACAAGGACGGCTCCAGCCGCCACGAGAAGGCCTTGCCGCTGTACAGCGTGCGCGAGGCCGAGGCGACGATGAAGCAGTTCGTCGCCGTGCCGCGCGATGGCCGCGTCACGCTGGGCGGCACCGAGGTGCGCTTCACGCCCGCCGGCCACCTGCTGGGCGCCACGTCCGTCCACGTGCGCCAGGGCACGCGCTCGCTGTTGTTCTCGGGTGACGTGGGCCGCGTGGGCGACCTCATGATGCCCACGCCGCAGGTGCCGCCGGCGGCTGACATCGTGCTCATCGAGTCGACCTATGGCAACCGCCTGCATCCGCCCGAGGACGCGCAGGCCCGGCTCGGGCAGATCCTGCGAACGACGCTCAAGCGCGGTGGCTCCGTGCTGCTGCCCAGCTTCGCCGTCGGCCGCGCGCAGGCGCTGCTGCTGGTGCTGCAACGGCTGCGCAACGCCGGTGAGCTGCCGCTGGACGTACCGATCTGGCTGGACAGCCCGATGGCCGAGCAGGCCACCGAGCTGACCCTGAGGCACGCCAAGCTGCTGCGCATTTCAGCCAGCGAGGCCGCCAGCCTGACCGACCGCGTGCGCTACGTCACCAAGCAGGCCCAGAGCGTCAAGCTGGCCGCCAGCCTGGCCGCGCCGCGTGCGAAGCCGGCCGTGGTCATCTCGGCCAGCGGCATGGCCACCGGCGGCCGGGTGCTGAACTACCTCGAAACGCTGGCACCGCAGCCCCGCCACCACATCGCCTTTCCCGGCTTCCAGGCCGGCGGCACGCGGGGCGCGCGCATGGTGGGGGGCGAGCGCGAGATCAAGATCCGCGGCCGCTGGGTGCCGGTGAATGCCGAGATCAGCCAGCTCGAAGGCTTCTCGGGACACGCCGATGCCGACGGGCTGCTGCAGTGGCTGCGCGCGCTGCCACGACCGCCCGAGCAGGTCTACGTCGTGCACGGCGAACCCGCCGCCGCCGACGCGCTGCGCGGCCGCATCCAGGACGAGCTGGGCTGGCCAGTGCGCGTGCCGCAGCACGGCGAGACCGTCGCCTGGTGATGGACGGCGCGGCCTTCGGCGTCTCCTCCGACCTCATCACCGGGCTGGCCGCGGCGCTGGGCAGCGGTCTGCTGATCGGGCTGGAGCGCGAACGCCACAAGCAGCGCGGTCCGCATGGCGAGCCCGCCGGGCTGCGCACGTTCACGCTGGCCTCGCTGGGCGGCGCGCTGGCCCAGGCGCTGGCGCTGCCGGGACTGGTGGCCGTCACCGCGCTGGCCGTCACGGCGCTGGGCGGCCTGTCCTACGCACGCAGCCACGGCCGCGACCCCGGTCTGACGCGCGCGCTGGCCCTGCTGGTCACCTGCCTGATCGGCGCGCTGTGCGTGACGGCGCCACTGCTGGGCGCTCCTGCGGCCGTCGTGCTGACGGCCCTGCTCGCCGCACGCCCGAGGCTGCACCGTTTCGCCACGGAGGTGCTGCGCGAGGAGGAATTGCACGACGGCCTGCTGCTGGGCGCGCTGGCACTGGTGGTGCTGCCGCTGATGCCACAGCAGCCGCTGCCGTGGCTGGCCGACATGAAGGCGCATTCGCTGATGGGGCTGATGCTGATGCTGCTGGCGTTGCAGGCCACGGGCCACATCGCGCTGCGCCTGGCCGGCCCGCAGGCGGGGCTGGCGCTGTCGGGCCTGCTGTCGGGGCTGGTGTCCAGCACGGCCACCATCGCCGCCATGGGCAGCCGGTCGCGCAGCCAGCCGGGCCTGCGCCTGGCCTGCGTGGCCGGCGCGGTCATGTCGACGGCGGCCTCCTGGCTGCAGGCCCAGGCCATGGTGTTCGCGATCGCTCCGCAGGCCGCGCTGGGCGTGCTGCCCGTCACGCTGCTGGGCGGCCTGCTGTGCGCCGGCCTGGGGGTGCTGCTGGCGCACCGTTCGCACCGGCTGGAAAAGGACGCCGCCTCGGCAGCCGCGGTCGCCGGGCGCAGCGGGCCGCTGCGCCCGCGCGAGGCCCTGCTGCTGTCGCTGATGCTGAGCGCCGTGACGGTCACCGTCACGTGGGCGCGCGAGCGGTTCGGCAGCGAAGGCCTGTACGGCGCCGTGGCGTTGACCGCCTTTGCCGACGTGCACGCGCCGATCGCCTCGCTGGCCGGCCTGCGGGCCGCCGGCACGATCAGCACCGGCCCGCTGCTGCTGGGCCTGCTGCTGGCCTTCACCTGCAACAGCGTGACACGCTGCATCACCGCGGCCGCCGCCGGCGGCTGGCGCTTCGCGCGCATCATCATCCCGGCACTGGCCGTGCCGCTGGCGCTGTGCGGCGGGCTGGCTGCGCTGCTGCACGCCGGCTGAGGCCGGCCAATGCTCCAATCCGGCGCTGTCACCGCGCCTTCCACGACCGCCTCTTGAAGTCTCCCAGCATCCTCCCGGCCGACGTCGATTTCTCCGACCCCGCCGCACCGGCCTCGCCCGCCTTCGGCGACGTCTACCACTCGCGCGCCGGCGCGCTGGCACAGGCACGCCACGTCTTCGTCGCCGGCAACGGCCTGCCCGGCCGCTGGCAGGGGCGCGAGCGCTTCGTCGTGCTGGAGACAGGCTTCGGCCTGGGCAACAACTTCCTCGCGACCTGGGACGCCTGGCGGCAAGACCCGGCACGCTGCGGGCGGCTCGTGTTCGTCAGCGTCGAGAAGCACCCGCTGCGCCGCGACGACCTGGCCCGCGCACACGCGGCCAGCCCGTTGCCGGAACTGGCCGCCCAGCTCGTCGAGCGCTGGCCGCCGCTGACGGCCGGCCTGCACACGCTGGGCTTCGACGGTGGCCGGGTCGAGCTGCTGCTGGGCCTGGGGGATGCGCGCACGCTGTCGCGCGAACTGGTGCTGGACGCGGATGCGATCTACCTCGACGGCTTCTCGCCCAAGCTCAACCCCGAGCTGTGGGACGACTGGCTGCTGAAAAGCCTGGCCCGCCACGCGGTGCCCGGCACGACCGTCGCGACGTGGAGCATCAACCGCCCGATGCGCCGCACGCTGGCGTCGCTGGGCTTCGACGTCGAGCTGGCACCGGGTTTTGCCAACAAGCCGGAGATGACGGTCGCCCGCTTCGCGCCGCGCCACGTGCCACAGCGGCCCGCCGGCCGCGAGCCGCTGGCGCCGGGCGCGAAACGCGCCGTCATCGTCGGCGCGGGCCTGGCCGGGGCGGCCTGCGCGCTGGCGCTGTCCCGCGTCGGCGTGGCCTGCACGGTCGTCGACGCGCTGCCGGGCCCGGCACAGGCCAGCTCGGGCAACCCGGCCGGCCTGTTCCACGGCACGGTCAACCCGGACGACGGCCCGCACGCCCGCTTCAACCGCGCCGCGGCGCTGGCCACGCAAAGCCTGCTGGCGGAGTTGGGCGTCGCGCATCAGCCCGGCCTGCTGCGGCTGGAGACGCGGCTGGCCGTTGAGCAGATGCTGGAGGCGCCGGGCTATGTCCAGGCCCTGTCGGCCGATGAGGCCTCGGCGCAGGCCGGCACGGGCTTCGCGCACCCGGCCTGGCTCTATCCCGGCGGTGGCGCCGTCGACCCGGCCGCCTACACGCGCGCCATGCTCGCCGCGAGCGGCGCGCAGCTGCGGCTGAGCACACCCGTCGCCGCGCTGCGCGAAGCCGATGGCGGCTGGCAGTTGCTGGATGCGAACGGCCAGCTCATCGAGCAAGCCCGGCTCGTCGTGCTGGCCGGCGGCCACGGCCAGCTGTCGCTGCTGGGTGACCTGGGTGAATGGGCCCAGGGCCTCGTCGTTCAGCGCGGCCAGCTCACGCACCTGGCCGACGCCCCCTGGCAGCCGGGCCTGCCGGTGGCCGGCGACGGCTACGCGATTGCCGATGGCCGCGGCGGCGCCTGGTGCGGCGCCACGGTTCAGGACGGCGACCTCGACCCCGCGTTGCGCGACGCCGACCAGACCGAGAACCTGACGCGCTACGCCCGCCTCGCCGGCCTGGCCACGCCGCCGCAGGCACCCCTGGCTGGCCGCGTCGGTTGGCGCCTCGTCGCGCCGGACCGCCTGCCGCTGATCGGCGGCCTGGCCGCCCCCGGCGCGCTGGCGGACCAACTGCGCCTGCAGCCGCGCCGGCCCGGCCTGGTCGTCTGCACGGCGTTCGCGTCGCGTGGCATCACGTGGGCGGCATTGGCCGGCCAGCTCGTCGCCGCGCTGGCGCTGGGCGCGCCGCGGCCACTGGAGGCTGAGCTGCTGGATGCCGTGGACCCGCTGCGCTTCGCGTTGCGCCGGCAGCGCAGGCCCGGCCGCTGAGCCGCGCGTTCGCGCAACTATTGCCGCTTTGGCGCACCCATCGCCACTCAACCCCGGTGGGTGCGGTAGCACACTGCGCGGCGTTGCCGGCTGGACCGGCTTTCTATTCTTGATGGAGACGACGGCATGTTCGGTTCTGGCAGCGGTTCGCAGCAGAAAGTAGTGCTGGGCGTGGTGCTCGGCGTGGTGACCGTGGGCGTCGGCGTGGCGCTCTCCGGCCTTGGCGACGGCGCCGGCTCGGCCAAGACCTGGCTCATCGCCACGCTGGTGATCACATGGCTGGCGAGCCTCTACGGCTTCGTCACGAGCGGCGGCGGCAAGGGCTCCAGCCTGCATGCGGCCACCGAGGCCGCCGAGGCGCTGGCCCGTTTCGACCTGACCCACAACATCCCCAGCGGCGGCTCCGACGACGTGGGCCGCCTGCTGACGGCCCTGGAAGGCACGCAGCGCTCGCTGCAGAAGATCATGGGTGACATGCGCAGCGCGGCCGACAGCATCGGCACCGCCAGCGCCGAGATCGCCACCGGCAACCTGGACCTGAGCCAGCGCACCGAGCAGACGGCCAGCAACCTGCAGAACGCGGCGTCGTCGATGGCCGAGCTGACCGGCACCGTCAAGCAGACGGCCGATGCCGCCATGACCGCCAACCAGCTCGCCAGCTCCGCAGCCTCGGTAGCACAGCGCGGCGGCGAGGCCGTGTCGCAGGTCGTCGCGACGATGGACCAGATCAGCCAGAGCTCGCGCAAGATCAACGACATCATCGGCACCATCGACGGCATCGCCTTCCAGACCAACATCCTGGCGCTGAACGCCGCCGTGGAAGCCGCCCGCGCGGGCGAACAGGGCCGCGGCTTTGCCGTCGTGGCCGGCGAGGTCCGCACGCTGGCCCAGCGCAGCGCCGAGGCGGCCAAGGAGATCAAGAGCCTGATCAGCGCCAGCGTCGAGCGCGTGGACTCGGGCACCGAGCAGGTCCAGGCCGCGGGCGCCACGATGACCGAGATCGTCGCCAGCGTGCAGCGCGTGACCGACATCATTGGCGAGATCAGCGCCGCCGCCCGCGAGCAGAGCGAGGGCATCGCGTCGGTCAATGCCTCCGTCGTGCAGCTGGACCAGATGACGCAGCAGAACGCGGCGCTGGTGGAGGAATCCGCTGCCGCCGCCGAGAGCCTGCGCGAGCAGTCGGGCCGCATGACCGAATCCATCAGCGTGTTCCGCCTCGGCGGCGCCAGCCACCGTGCGGCTGCACCTGCCGCCGCCAAGTTCGCCGCACCGGCGCTCAAGCCCGCCGTCAAGGCTGCGGCGCCCAAGCCGGCGGCAACCGCAGCGAAGCCTGCGGCCGTCAAGACCAAGGCTGCGCCGGCTGCCGTCGCTGCCACGCCGCGTCCTGCGCCCGCGACCGCGCCGGCGACCACGGACGACGGCGACTGGGAAACCTTCTGAACGGCGCTCGCCGCCACCTCACCAAGCCGGGCAACGCCCGGCTTTTTCCTTTGTGAATCGGGGCGGACCCGTCACTGATTCGGGCAGGCACGGCTCCCCTCCTCTGGGCGCACCTGGCCCGGGCGCCACGGATCGGCCCGTCGCTGTTGCGCGGCGGCGCCAACCCGGGATGCCCCCCGGTACAGCACCCTAAGGGGGTGATCAAAGTCATGGCTGCGCCGCACCGGCGCACTCCGCGGCAGACCCGCCGCACCCACATGACAGGAGATTCCATGCACCCCACCCTCCTTCGCCTCTCGCTGCTGGGCCTGCTGCTTTCAGCCCCGCTGGCCCAGGCACAGACGCTGAGCGCTGCTCGCGCCGAAGCTGCGTTGAGCCGCGCCGAGGCCCATGTGCGCCAGTTCCCCGGCCTCAGCCTGGACGGCGCCAACCACAGCTACCAGGTGCGCGACGTCATCGTCGACGACGACGGCAGCAGCCACGTCCGCATGGATCGCACGGTGGGCGGCCTGCGCGTCATCGGCGGCGACCTCGTCGTGCAGAACGACCGCTTTGGCAACCTGCGCGCCATGCACCACAACCTGCGCTGGCGCATCGACATGAGCCTCAAGCCCACCCTGAACGCCAGCCGCGCGACGCTGAACACGCTGCGCACCGAGGGCGGCACGGTCGGCAAGCCCGAGCTCGTCATCTACGCCCGTGACCAGGCACCCGCACTGGCCTGGGACGTGCCCGTCTCCGGCGAGCAGGCCGACGGCACGCCCAGCGAGAAGCACGTCATCGTCGACGCCAGCACGGGCCGCCAGCTGGACGCCTGGGACGACATCCACACCGCTGCCGCCAACGGCACCGGCAGGACGCTCTACAGCGGCAACGTCGTGCTGACGACCAACAGCATCAGTGGCGGCTACGAGCTGCGTGACCCCAGCCGCGGCAACACCTACACGATCAACCTGAAGAACAGGACCAGTGGCGGCAGCATCCTGACCGACACCGACAACACCTGGGGCAACAACACCACCAGCGACACCGCCAGCGCCGCGACCGACGCGCAGTACGGCACCGCTGTGACCTGGGACTACTACAAGAACGTACACGGCCGCACCGGCATCGCCAACGACGGCAAAGGGGCCTACAACCGCGTGCACTACGGCCGCAACTACGCCAACGCCTACTGGTCGGACTCCTGCTTCTGCATGACCTACGGCGACGGCGACGGCACCAGCATCAAGGCCCTGGTGTCGCTGGACGTGGCCGGCCACGAGATGAGCCACGGCGTCACCAGCCGCACGGCCAACCTGACGTACTCGGGCGAGTCCGGCGGGCTCAACGAGGCGACGTCGGACATCTTCGGCACGATGGTCGAGTTCTACGCCGCGAACGCGACCGACCCGGGCGACTACCTGATCGGCGAGAAGATCATGGTGGGCGGCGGCGCGCTGCGCAGCATGGTCAAGCCCAGCAGCGACGGCGGCTCGTCGGACTGCTGGTACTCCGGCGTCGGCAGCCTGGACGTGCACTACAGCTCGGGCGTGGCCAACCACTTCTTCCTCCTGCTGGCCGAAGGCACCAACAGCAGCTACGGCACCAGCCCGACCTGCGTCAGCGGCAACACGCGCGTCGCCACCGGCTCGGCCACGCTGGCGGGCATCGGCCGCAACGCCGCGGCCAAGATCTGGTACCGGGCGCTGACGACCAAGATGACGTCCAGCACCAACTACGCCGGGGCGCGTGCCGCGACCATCGCCGCCGCGCAGGAACTGGCCACGACGCTGGGAGCCGACTACTCGTCCCAGGTGGCCGCCGCCTGGAGCGCGGTCGGCCGCAACTGAGCAGCGCCGTCAGTCCTGTGGAGGGGCGCCTGCCGGCGCCCCTTTTTGCGCGTAGCTCGCCTTGCGGCCACGCGCCGGATACCAGACCTCGCGCTCAACCCACAGCCGCAGGCGGCCGGCACGGTCGTCGCGCTGCTCGCCCAGCCAGGCCAGCGCGACGTCGTCAAGCACGTAGACGCCGTCCGACTGCTGACGCAGCCCGTCGGGCCAGCGGCGACGCAGCGAGACGGCCGGCATGGGAAAGCCCAGCGCGGTGGCGAGGTCGTCCAGCGCGAGCCAGCGCTGGCGCAGCAACTCGTCGTCCTCGACGCGGATGCGGTGGCCCTTGAACTGGTAGAAGCGCCCCTGCACCGGCCGGAAGGCCAGCGCCCGCAGGCTGCGCCACAGCGTGGCGACGAGCGCCATCAGGTCCGGCGCCAGCGCCTGCCCGAGCGCACGCATGACGATGAGCAGCCCCAGCAGCATCCCCGCCCTGCCGCCGACCACCCACCACACCGGCGCGACGATCAGCCCCGCAATCACCAGCTTCAGCAGCACGCTACGCCACCAGTGGTGGCGTTCGTGCGAGACCGCGTCGAAGCCGAACGGGCGGCGCGACATGCGGTGTGCTTAGAAGATCAGCGTCTTCACGCCGTCCGCGCCGCCCAGCAGGCAGACCTGGGCCTTGTTGCGCGCAAACACGCCCACGGTGACGACGCCCGGCCACTGGCTGACCTCGGCCTCGAAGGCCAGCGGGTCGGTGATGGACAGGCCCGTCACGTCGAGGATGTGGCCGCCGTTGTCGGTGACGACGCCGGCACGCAGCCTGGCCTCACCGCCCAGCTTGGCGAAGCGGCGTGTCAGCTGCGCGGCGGCCATCGGGATGATCTCGACCGGCAGCGGGAACTTGCCCAGCGTCTGCACGAGCTTGGACGCATCGGCAATGCAGACGAACTTCTCGGCGAGGTCGGCGACGATCTTCTCGCGCGTCAGCGCTGCGCCGCCGCCCTTGACCATGAAGCCGTTGCCGTCGATCTCGTCGGCGCCGTCGATGTAGACAGTGAGGCCGGTCACGTCGGCGCTGTCCAGCACCTTGATGCCGTGCTTCTGCAGCCGCTGCGTGGAGCGCTCCGAGCTGGACACGGCGCCCGCGACGGCGACGCCGCTGGCGGCCAGCGCGTCGATGAAGCAGTCCACCGTGGAGCCGGTGCCGACGCCGACGATCTGGCCCGGGGTGACGTAGTCGACCGCGGCGCGGCCGACGAGTTGTTTGAGCTGGTCTTGGTTCATGGCACCGATTTTCGCGGATCGGGCGGGCACCCCGCCCGATCCGCTCTGTCGGCTACCTGATGACGACGGTCTTGGCCGCCGAGTCGGTCGCCACCTGGCGCTGCGTGTCCCAGGCCGTGAAGCGGTACTCGACGACGTCACCCGCCTTCAGGCCGCCGGCCGTGTAGCGGCTGGTCGTGCCGTCCTGGCGCATGCGCACACTCTGCAGATCGCCGCCATTGACGCGGTAGTGCACATCCACCCAGCCCGAGGCCGTCGCGGAGAACTGCAGCGTGCTGGTGCCGGTCTGCGTGGCGCCGGACGCACCGGTGCTGCTGGTGGTCGTCGTGGCGGCCAGCGCCTTGACGGCCACCTGCGGCGTGCTGGCACTGCCGGAGTCCCAGACGATGTCGTCGAAGGCCATCTGGAACGGCGCCGTCGGGTTGGCGCCGTCCACGCTGAGGAACTCGAACAGCGAGTTCATGGACTGCAGGGCGACGAGCGGCCCCGCGATCTCGGCCACGGGGATCGTCGCCGTGCCCCACTCGCCATTGCGCACCAGGCCGTAGGCGGTGGTGTTGGCGGGGAAGGTCACCCAGCTGTGGTTGGTGTAGTTGTCCAGGATGCCGATCTTGAACGCGACATTGGCGGGCGCCTTGATCTTGAGCTTGATGTTGCCGTTGCGGAAACCGCTCATGTCATGCGCCTGGCGGGACGCGACGGCACCGCCGAACCACTGGCCAGGGGCGAAATAGTTCAGGGCCAGCACGTTGGAGCCCTCGTACGGCGGGATGTTGCCGCCACCCATGGAGCCGGTGTTCCAGATGTAGAAGTCCGCCGACGTGCCGAGCGCCTGGCCGTTGTCCACAGGCGTGGTGTCGGTGAACACGCCGAACTTGCCGACCTCGGGCGAGATGCCCACTCCCAACTTCACCTCACCCAGGCCGTCCAGCTGGTAGACACGCACGTAGTCCACATACATCGTGGCCGGCAGCGGCGCGGTGACCTGGTCGGGCGTGGCGGCGTTCGTGAAGTTGCCGCCCACGGCCATGTTCATCAGCAGGTAGAACGGCGCCTGCAAGGCGGTCGAATTGACGGCCAGCGGGGCGTTGTACATGTCGGTTTCCTTGGCGCCGTCCACCAACGTGAAGCGCATCTGCGTGTCCGTCCAGTACAGGCGATAGATCACGAAACGGTTGGCCAGCGAACGGGCGGGAGTGACCCAGTTCTTGGTCTGCCACGCGGTCGAGGCTGCACAGCTCTCATTGCCCGGCACACAGGCCGCATCGGCATAGGTGATGACGTTGGAGCCGACGAAGCGGTCCGGCGACACGGCCGGCACACCGGCGGGCTGGCGGCCGCCCTGCTCCATGATGTCGATCTCGCCCTTGCGTGGCCAGGGCTGCAGGCTGGTGCCCAGCATCCAGGCTGCTGGCCACAGGCCCACGCCGACCGAGGGCGTGGCCATGCGGATTTCGATCATCCCGTACTTGACCTGCACCTTGCCGGCGGAATCGATCTTGCCGGAGGTGAAGACATTGCTGCCGACGGTCTCGCGCCGGGCCGCGATGGCCAGCGCTCGCGTGCCGGGCTCGAAGGGCACGTTGACGATGCTGAGGTTGTTGGGGCTGTAGTACTCCAGCTCCTGGTTGCCGTAACCGCACAGGCCGATCTGGCAGCCGTTGCCGTTGTAGCTGTTCCAGACGCTGCCATCCAGACTGGCGCCATTGAACTCCTCGGACCAGAGCAGCTTGCCGATGACGGGGCTGGTGACGCTGGCGGAGGCGGCGATGCTGGCAACCGCCAGCGCGGCACCGGCGAGGGCGCGAACGATGTGTTGACGGTTCATGGCATTCATCCTTGCTGGCGGGTGTTGGATTTGCGGCGCGCGGCCACGGCGACGAGCAGGCCGCCGGCCAGCATCAGGCCGTAGGTAGCCGGCTCGGGCACGGCCGCGGCTACGGTGATGCGTGCGGCGGCGGGGCCGATGAGCGAGCTCGCCACGGGCTGCCAGCCCGAGGCGCTGCCGTAGGCCCAGGCCGTGCCGGGCGTGTTCGTGCCGCTCTGCCAGATGCCGCTGAAGCCGTCGTCGGGCGTGGCGGTGAGCCAGTAGCTGCCGGCGGCCAGCGTCCAGCCGGTGGGCGACAGCAGCGTGTTGGCGGTGGGGCTGTCGAGGTGGGCGCTGTAGAGGAAGGTGCTGCCGGACGGCAGGGCACCCTGTTTGGCCATGATGCCCAGTGTGACGCCGCCGGGCAG
Organism: Pelomonas candidula; assembly: GCF_043555985.1. NCBI lineage: Bacteria > Pseudomonadati > Pseudomonadota > Betaproteobacteria > Burkholderiales > Sphaerotilaceae > Roseateles > Pelomonas candidula. The sequence continues at coordinate 265,079 of NZ_JBIGIC010000002.1, forward strand.
GCCGAAGCCTTCGATGGAGGTCAGGATGGACTGGATCGACCCGGCGCTGCCGAGCGTGAACGACAGCGCGATGTCCTGGTGATCCGAGCCGGCCCGGTACAGGTCCGAGGCCCATTGGTCCGCCGTGTCGCCGGGGCCAAAGGTGTCGAGCACGACGGCGCCTGTGGCGCTGGCATGCGCGGCCAGGCCGCACAGCAGCAGCGCGGCGGTGGTCTTGGAGAGCGTGTGAGCTTGGAATGTCATGGGATGTCTCCTTGGAGGTCAGGCGCGGCGGCGGACGATGGCACCCACGGCGCCGAGGCCGGCCAGCAGCAGCGCGTAGCTCGACGGCTCGGGCACGGCCGCGGTGTGCAGGGTGAGTTGCACGTCGTCGATGTAGACGGCGTTGGGGCGGCCATCGAGCAGCGGGCCGACGGCGGTGTTGAACAGCAGGTAGACCGCCTGGGTGCCGGCCGGGATCGCGGCCCCCTGGAAGCTGATCTGCGTCCAGCCGCTGCTGTTGATGTTGTTCTGGAAGAACTGCAGGCCACTGTCGTACAGCACGGCACCGCCGGCGCCCATGTAGCTCAGTGCGAACTTGGCGTTGCCGGTGGTACTGGCGTCGCCCTTGGTCCAGAAGCTCAGCAGCGGCGTATCGCCCAGGTTCGCGGCCGTCAACGCCGGCAGGCCGCCGTTGGCCACGGAGTTCTGCAGCAGCGATGAGCCCCCGAAGCCGCCGGGTGCGCTCAGCAACACGGAATACGCGCCCGAGTGGGCATCGCTGGACAGCGTGGCGGGCGAGGAATCGCCCACGACCCAGCCGGTTGGCAGGTGGCTGCCGGCGTCGACGGACTCGAAGCCGCCGTTGGCGACGCCATCGGTGGTGGCGGCGCCGGCCGTGCCGGCAAGCAGGAGGGCAGCGGCAAGCGCCGCCCCGGTCTTCAGTTTCAGCATGTCGTCTCCATGGTTTTCATCGAGGGTTTGATCCCGAACGAGGCGACGACGAACTGCGATGCCTGCCGCCTGTCAGCACAAATTGAAAGCGCTTTCTGAAAGCGCTTTCAATGGCGACGGCGACCATATGGCCTTGGCCTGGACCTGTCAATGTGGAGTCCCCTTGCTCCGGGGCTGTCCGCCTGATTGAGGGGACATGCGATGGCCACGCCGAATGCAAAACACCCCGCCGTGGCGGGGTGTTCAGGGCGTTTCTGCAGGCGCGGGCGGCGCCTGGCCGCGTCAGCCGCGGCGCTTCTGCACGGCGGCAGCCAGTTCGCGCAGCAACGGCTCAGTCTGCGCCCAGCCCAGGCAGGCGTCAGTGATCGACACGCCCGGCTTGAGGTCGGCCCTGGTCTGACCTTCGGCCAGGTCTTGCCTGCCCGGCTGCAGGTGGCTCTCGATCATGACGCCGGTGATGCGCGCGTCACCGCCGGCGATCTGGCCGGCGACGTCGCGGCCGACATCGACCTGGCGCTCGTACTTCTTGCTGGAGTTGGCGTGCGAGAAGTCGATCATGACCTGCTCGCGCAGGCCGGAGGTCTTCAGCGCGTCGCAGGCGGCGTTGACCGAGGCCGCGTCGTAGTTGGGCGCCTTGCCGCCGCGCAGGATGACGTGGCAGTCCGAGTTGCCGCGCGTCTCGAAGATGGCGGCCGTGCCCATCTTGGTCATGCCCATGAAGGCGTGGGCGCTGCTGGCGGCCAGCACAGCGTCGCTGGCGACCTTGATGCCGCCGTCGGTGCCGTTCTTGAAGCCGACCGGGCAGCTCAGGCCCGAGGCCAGTTGGCGGTGGCTCTGGCTCTCGGTCGTGCGCGCGCCGATGGCACCCCAGGCGATCAGGTCGGAGATGTACTGCGGCGACAGCAGGTCCAGGAACTCGGTGCCCGCCGGCAGGCCCAGGCCGTTGATGTCCAGCAGCAGTTGCCGCGCCAGGCGCAGGCCCTCGTTCATGTGGAAGCTACCGTCCAGGCGCGGGTCGTTGATGTAGCCCTTCCAGCCCACCGTCGTGCGCGGCTTCTCAAAATAGACTCGCATGACGACCAGCAGGTCCTTGCTCAGCTCATCGCGCGCGACCTTGAGCAGACGGGCGTAGTCCATCGCCTGGTCATGGTCGTGGATGGAACACGGGCCGACGATGACGAGCAGGCGGTCGTCGCGGCCGTGCAGCACGTCGCTGATCTCCTGGCGCGCCTTCTCGACGAGCGACAGCGTCGCGTCGGGGATGGGCAGCTCTTCCAGCAGCAGCGCCGGGCTGATCAGCGCGCGCACGGCGCCGATGCGGGTGTCGTCGGTGCGCGTCGTGTCGCGCGTCTCGTCGCGGGAGCCCGCTTCGCGGTCGTGTTGAGGATCGTCCAAAGGTTTCATCGCAGGGCTCCAAGCAAGCCCGTGATTCTCACCGCTTGGCGGCCGCTGCGCACACGGCCAGCGCAGAGAGCGCAAAACCGGCCATCGCCAGCGGCGCCAGCCGCTCGCCCAGCAGCACGAAGCCCATCAGCGCCGACACGCCCGGAATGAGGAAGAAGAGCCGTGCCACCTGCCCGGCCTGGCCGCGCCGGATCATGAGAAACATCAGGCTGAAAGCGCCGATGGAGTTGACGAGGCCCAGCCAAAGCCAGGCACCGACCAGCTCGGGCGTCCAGTCGACGGCAAACCCCTCCAACGGCCCGGCGAACGCGGCCACGGCCAGCGCCGACACGGCCATCTGCACGCCGGCGCCGCTGCGCAGGTCCATGTTGGCGCAGAAGCGCTTCTGGTACAGCGTGCCGGCCACCAGCCCGAGCAGGCCGAGGCCGGCGACGGCGTAGGCCGTCCACGCGCCGCCCAGCGGCTTGTCGGCGATGACCAGCGCGACGCCTGCGAGCCCGCCCAGCAGCGCCAGCCACTGCCGGCCATCGAGCCGCTCGGCCAGCCACAGGTGCGCACCCAGCGCCGTCGCCAGCGGCATCAGGCCGATCAGCAGGCCGGCCACGCCGGCGCTCAAGCCGGACCGCAGCGCGAAGTAGATGCAGGAGAAATGCAGCACCTGCATCAGCAGCCCCACGACGGCCAGATGCGCCCAGCCTCGCGCGCTTCTCGGCCAGGGCGCGCCGGTGGCCGCAGCCACTGCCAGCAGCACGACGGCGGCGAGGCCGAAGCGCAGCGTCAGCAGCGTCAATGGCCCGGTGTGCGGCAGCGCGAGCTTTCCCGCCACGTAGCCGCTGCTCCACAGCAGGATGAACAGCAGCGGCAGGCTGGACCCGGCGGCGGCGCGCAGCAGTGGGTCGACACGACGGGGCCGCAACGGCCGGGCGATGCAAGGCGACAAGCTGGTGGTGGACATGGCGGCTCCTTGGAAGCGAGGGGCTCGACTCTAGAAATCAACTAATCAGGACACAATCCAGCGAAAAGTTGATTCAGAGTTTCCAAACTGAGCACAACACAATGGGCCGCCTTGAAGACCTGCAAGCCTTCGCCCGCGTCGTCGACGCGCGCGGCTTCTCCGGCGCCGCGCGGCTGCTGGGCACGACCAAGTCGGCCGTCAGCAAGCAGGTCGTGCGGCTGGAAGACCAGCTCGGCACGCGGCTGCTGCACCGCACGACGCGCAACGTCAGCCCCACCGCTGAGGGCCGCGCCGTCTACGAGCGTGCGTTGCGGCTGCTGGACGAATCGCTCGCGCTGGAGACCGAGCTCGCCGGCCGCCGCGACGAGCCGCGCGGCGTGCTGCGACTGTCGGTGTCCACGGCCTTCGGCAACCTGCAGTTCACGGCACTGATGGCCGAGTTCTGCGCGCGGCATCCGCAGATCGACGTCGTGCTGGGATTGAACGACCGCTACGTGGACCTTGCCGAGGAAGGCTTCGACGTCGTGCTGCGGCTGACGAGCAAGCCGTCGGACGGGCTGGTCGCCCGGCGGCTGGCGGCCATCCGCTTCGTGCTGTGCGCCTCGCCGGCCTACCTCGCTGCGCACGGTGAGCCACAGTCTGTTCAGGACATCGCCGGCCACCGCTGCCTGCGCTTCGGCTACCTGCAATCGCCCGACCGCTGGCGCTTCCGGCATGCAGAACACGGCGACGCCGAGGTAGAGACCCGCGGCGTGTTGCGCTTCGAGAGCGGGTTGACGGCCAACAGCAGCGAGAGCCTGCGCGTGGCAGCGCTGGCCGGCATGGGCTTGGCGGTGCTGCCGACCTACGCCATCGGCGCCGACCTGCGCGCCGGCCGGCTGAAGGCGGTGCTGCCCGGCTGGCAGCCAGTGGGAGGCCTGGCCGACGCCGACACGCTCTTCGCCGTCTACCTGCCCAACCGCCACCAGGCACCCAAGGTGCGCGCGCTGATCGACTTCATGCTGGAGAAGACGGGCGACGTGCCGCCATGGGACCGCGACGACCTCTGATCAGGCAGCCGTCATCCGCTCGCCGCAGCCCTGGCAGAAGCGCGCATCCGGCAGATTCCTGGCACCGCATTGGCGGCAAAACAGCTGCTTGGGCGACTCCCCTGCCGCCACTGCGGCTGGTGCGCCCAACAGCGCGGCCGCCTCGCCCGGCAGCGCAGGCGCCCCGACGGCTGCCGTCAGCGCACGCTCGGCATGCGCCAGTGCAGCGATGCGGCTCATGTCCTCGGCACTGTCCGGGGCCACCAGGCTGGCACGGGCACGGCCGAAATCGCTGAGATGCTGACCCAGCTCCCGCGCCTCGGCGTCGGTGGAGAACATGGCGGTGATCTGGCGCCGGCCATCCTTGCCGAACACGACCGACTCGACACGCGCACGCCAGACGCGCAGTGTCATGGCCTCGGTGCGCACGATCTGGTTGCTGGTGTGCACCTTGGCCGTGAGCTGGTTGCCCGTGCCCACGCTGGCTGTCTGGTAGGTGCCGTCCATCTCGACCCAGACCAGCACCGACTGGAAGTCGAAACGCCCCCACAGTTGGGCCGACGAACGGAAGCAGAAGCCCGCCACGACCAGGAAGATCGACGAGGCGCCGAACAGATGCAGCGGCAGCGCCTGGCCGTCCTGCGCCAGCATCCGCTGCGTGAACAGGCAGGCGCAGACGGTGGCCACCACCGTCAGCAACGTGGCGTAGAGATCCAGCCCCGCCAGGAAACGGTGGCGCGTTGAGCCCAGTGCCTGCCCGATGGAAGCCGGCACCGTGCGGGGAATGGGAATGGGCTGGGACTCCTCCAGCAGCTCGCCGTTGAACGGACCGGCATGCAGCTCCGGCTGGATGACCGGCGTGGCGCGCGCATAGCGGCGGTTGGGGATGCGCTCCGTCCACTGTTCCTGCATGCGCCGCTCCAGTTCATCCAGCAACAGGCTGGGCGGCACATTCAGCGACAGACGGAGTTGCTCCATGCTGGTCTGCGTCGGAGGTGGGGACGAAACCTGCTGCAAAGCAGCCAGCAGCAGCAGCCCGGCGGCGAGCGTGCCCGAAACCAGCAGCATGAAGGTCTGCGGGGCGAGCGAGAACGGCAGCACCGGCAGGCCCTTGCCGGCCATGCTCACCACTGCAGGCCCCACCACGGCGGCAGCGATCAGCGCCACCAGCGTCTTGGTGCTGAAGCCAGCGCGGCCACCGCCCAGGAACGGCCGCAACAGGAAAAGCAGCCCGAACACGAAATAGGCGGCCGACAGCAGCGGCCGGCTCGCCTCGGCACCGAACACACCCCAGGCCAGCACGAAGCTCAGCGAGGCCGCGACCATCGCGCAGACATTGAAGAAGGCGCTACGCGCCTGCTGCTGCACCGACAGCGGCGCCGTGATGAGTTGCGGCACCCAGTGATAGAGCACGCCGTCCACGGCACCCGAGGGCTCCGGGTAGGGCAGCGCGCCCTCGCGGAGCAGGCGCTTGATCCAGTCGGCCGCGGGCGAGTTGCCCGTCGCGGTCGGAGGGATCTCGGGTGCCAGCGAATGCGGGCGCCCGCGGCCGAAGAAGAAGCGCAAGCGCTTGGCCGCCACACCCGCCGCCAGCACGCCGGCGAACAGCAGGGCGATACCAATCGCCAGAGGCACGGGCGCCAGGCTCTGCCGCGCCGCCGTCAGTGCAAACAAGCCCCCCGCGACGAGAACCGCGCTGCACACGAACAGCAGCGCGTTCTGGACCTTGTAGGGGTTGGGCAACTCCAGCGTCGTTCCAGCCGAGCTGTAGTCGTAACTCATGGCGACCTCCTTGAATGTTTGAATCTTCCGCGGCCGCGAGGCTACCGCACTCCACACGGCCGGCATCGCCGGCACTGACGCCGCAGGGCTGGGCGAAGCAATGGCCGCACGGCTGAGAGAATCGCGGACTATGCCGCTGATCCCCTACGCCCTCGCCCGCCCCTTCCTCTTCGGCCTGGACGCCGAGCAAGCCCACGAACTGACGCTGAACAGCATTGCCAAGCTGCAGAACACGCCCGCGCAGGCGCTGTGGTGCGGTGAGCGCATCAGCGACCCGGTGACGATTGCCGGCCTGCGCTTTCCCAACCGCATCGGCCTGGCTGCCGGCCTGGACAAGAACGGACGCTGCATCGATGGCCTGGGGGCGATGGGCTTCGGCTTCATCGAGGTGGGCACGGTCACGCCCAAGGGCCAGCCCGGCAACGACAAGCCGCGCATGTTCCGCCTGCCCGAGGCCAACGCGCTGATCAACCGGCTGGGCTTCAACAACGAGGGCCTGCAGAGCTTCGTCGCCAACGTGCAGCGCGCGCACAGCTTCCGCAAGGCCGGCGGCATCCTGGGCCTGAACATCGGCAAGAACGCCGCAACGCCGATCGAGAACGCGGCCGACGACTACCTGCTCGGGCTGGAAGGCGTGTTCCCGCACGCGGACTACATCACCGTCAACATCTCCAGCCCCAACACGAAAAACCTGCGCGCGCTGCAGAGCGACGAGGCGCTGGATGCATTGCTGTCCCGCCTGCAGGAACGCAAGCTGCGGCTGGAAAGCCAAAGTGGCCGCAAGGTGCCGATGTTCGTCAAGATCGCCCCGGACCTGGAGGAAGACCAGGTTGCTGTCATCGCGCAGACGCTGAAGGCCAACGGCATCGACGGCGTCATCGCGACGAACACCACCATCGCCCGCGACAAGGTACAGGGTCTTGCCCATGCGAACGAGGCTGGCGGCCTGTCCGGCGCGCCGGTGTTCGAGGCCAGCAACCGCGTCATCCGCCTGCTGCGCGCAGCGCTGCCAGCCGGCTACCCCATCATCGGCGTGGGCGGCGTGCTCAGCGGCGCCGACGCGCGCGCCAAGATCGATGCCGGCGCCGACCTTGTGCAGGTCTATACCGGACTCATCTACAAGGGGCCGGGTCTCGTCACCGACTGCGCGAAGGCCCTCGCCCGCCGCTGACAACACCATGCGTATCACCGCCCTCGCCTCCTCCATCGCAATTTGCAGCCTGCTGCTGGCCGGCTGCGTGACGGCGCCCGACCGCGATGCGCGACTGCAGCCCGGGGTCAGCCGCAGCGAGGACGTCATGGCCTTCTACGGCCAGCCTCGCCGCATCTGGCCCGAAGCCGACGGTGGTCGCACGCTGGAGTATTCGAGCCAGCCGATGGGCCGGCACTGCTACATGATCCGACTGGCCGCCGATGGCCGGCTGGTGGGCATCGAGGACGGCCTGTCACCCGCCAGCCGCGCCCGCATCGAGCCCGGCATGACGCCGGAGCAGGTCAGCCGCATCCTCGGCACCGAACGAAGCCGCGTGCTGTTCCAGCTGAGCGGAGAGGACGTCTGGGACTGGACCATCGAGCCCGACCAGATCGGCTACGGCATGCGATTCAACGTCCACTTCAAGGATGGGCGGGTGCTGCGCACCTCACAGAGCATGGTGTTCCCCAGCCGTCGCTTCCCCGGCCTGGACGACTGACCAGAAAAAAAAACGCCCCCGACGCTTGTGGCGCCAGGGCGATGGAGACATTCACTCGCGGGATCGGGTCGATCCCGCTGACCTGCTCGCGGATCAGTAGTCGCGGCGACGACGCGAAGCGACGAAACCGACGATGCCCAGGCCGGCACCCAGCAGGGCGTAGGTTTCGGGTTCCGGCACCGGCGCAGCGGTGGCCGTGGCCGAGATCGAGTAGGCAGACAGCGCCGAGTTCGACAGACCGAACACCTTGAAGTAGTAGCTCCCGGCAGTCACGGTGTCGAAATGGCTGGTGGACACGGACGTGAAGCCATGGCCGACAACCAGTTGGTCGTCAGCGTTGCCGACGATGGAATCGGCACCCGCCGTGTAGATGCCGTAGAAGGCCGGGTTGAGGTTGCCGAGGAAGGTCGTCACGTTGCTCTGAACGATCGAATTGACCGACAAAGAGAACGTGAAGTTGTCGTTCACGACGCCGCCGAACGATGTGGCAACGCCACCGCTGGAGGAAATGGTGGGGGACAGGGTACCGAGATTCGCGGTAGTGGCCTGTGCAGCAACTGCTCCCAGAGAGAGAGCGGCTAGGGCTGCGATGGTTTTCAACTTCATTTGCGTAGCTCCTGACTTTGACGGTCAAGCACAACCGCCGGACGTCATTGTGCAGTGCAGCGAAGCGGTGAAAAGTCTCACACCCCCTTCGGCCTAGGGGTACATCCTCTGGTATTTGTAGCCGCTTGTAAGGTTACGCCCCTAATTTGCCAGATTTGCACCAGTCCAAGGCAAGTGCTACCGATTCTGGGCGGCCGACTCAATCCGGTGCGAGGCCGGCCACCTTCTGCAGCCCCTCCACAGCCTTGCCCTTGCGGGCGCGCTTGCCGGCGTGCGTCGCGAGGGAATGGTTCTTCAGAAGCTCCTCGCGCGGCTTGCCGCCACGGCCGCTGCCGAGCACACGCAACTGGGTCGCGAAGCAGGCGATGGACAGCACGACATCCTTGGCCTCCAGGTCCATCAGCGTCAGGCCCTTGCCACCCTTGGGCTGGTGCTTGAGCTCGTCGAGCGGGAAGCTCAACAGGCGGCCCTGGTCGCTCAGCACGGCCACCTGCAGCGCGACGGCGTGGTTCGGCACGACGGCCAGCAACGGCGTCTCGCCCTCGTCCAGCGCCAGGAAGGTCTTGCCGGCCTTTTGGCGGCCGACAAGGTCGCCGACCTGGGCGATCAGGCCGTAGCCGGTCGAGCCGGCCATGACGAGGCGCTGCGCGGGCGCGGCCGCCAGGTAGTGCGCGATCTGCGTGCCGCTCTCCAGCTCGATCAGCGTCGTGATGGGCTGGCCGTCGCCACGCCCGCCGGGCAGGACCGAAACCGGCACCGAGTAAACGCGGCCGTTGCTGCCCATGACGATGAGCGGATCGACGCTGCGGCAGCGGAAGGCGCCCCACAGGCTGTCGCCGGCCTTGAACGTCTGCGCGGCGACATCCACCTCGTGACCCTTGAGCGCGCGCACCCAGCCCTTCTGGCTGACGATGACGGTGACCGGCTCGTCGACGACCTTGACCTCGGCCGTGACGCGCTTCTCCGCCTGGATCAGCGTGCGGCGGTCGTCGCCGTACTGCTTGGCGTCGGCCTCGATCTCCTTGATGACGGTGCGGCGCAGTGCGCTGGCGCTGCCGAGGATGTCCTCCAGCTTGGCGCGCTCGTCACGCAGCTTGGACAACTCCTGCTCGATCTTGATGGCCTCCAGCCGCGCCAACTGGCGCAGGCGGATTTCGAGGATGTCCTCGGCTTGGGCGGAGCTCAGGTTGAAGCGTGCGATCAACGCAGCCTTGGGCTCGTCCGACTCACGGATGATGCGGATGACCTCGTCGATGTTCAGCAGCACCAGTTGCCGGCCTTCCAGCACATGGATGCGCTCGTTGACCTTGGCCAGGCGATGCTCGGTGCGGCGGCGCACGGTGGTCTGGCGGAAACCCACCCACTCGGTCAGCACCTGACGCAGGCTCTTCTGCGTCGGACGGCCGTCGTCGCCGATCATCGTCAGGTTGACCGGCGCGCTGCTTTCCAGGCTGGTGTGGGCCAGCAGCGTGTTGATGAGGTCCTGCTGCTCGACGGTGCGACTCTTGGGCTCGAAGACGATGCGCACGGCCGCGTCCTTGCTGGACTCGTCGCGCACGCCGTCCAGCACCGCCAGCAGGCTGGCCTTGAGCTGCAGCTGCTCGGGCGTCAGCGTTTTCTTGCCGGCCTTGACCTTGGGGTTGGACAGCTCCTCGATCTCCTCCAGCACCTTCTGCGCGCTGGTGCCGTGCGGCAGCTCGGTGACGACCAGTTGCCACTGGCCGCGGGCCAGATCCTCGATCTTCCAGCGCGCCCGCAGCTTGAGGCTGCCACGGCCCGACGTGTAGGCGGCACGGATCTCCTCCGGCGCGCTGATGAGCTGGCCACCGCCGGGGAAGTCCGGGCCGGGGATCAGCTCGAACAGTGCGTCGTCGGCGAGCTGGTCGTCCTTCAGCAGCGCGACAGCGGCCGCAGCCACCTCGCGCAGGTTGTGGCTGGGGATCTCGGTGGCCAGGCCGACCGCGATGCCACTGGCACCATTCAGCAGCACGAAGGGCAGGCGCGCCGGCAGTTCCGCAGGCTCCTGCGTCGTGCCGTCGTAGTTGGGACGGAAGTCCACCGTGCCTTCGTCGATCTCGTCGAGCACAAGGCGGGCGATGGGCGCTAGGCGCGCTTCCGTGTAGCGCATCGCCGCAGCGCCGTCGCCGTCGCGGCTGCCGAAGTTGCCATGGCCGTCGATGAGCGGGTAGCGCAGCGAGAAGTCCTGCGCCATGCGCACCAGCGCGTCGTAGACCGACTGGTCGCCGTGCGGGTGGTAGCTGCCCAGCACGTCGCCGACGACCTTGGCGCCCTTGACCGGCTTGGCGCCGGACGCGCCGCTCCAGCCCAGCCCCAGGCGCTGCATCGAGTAAAGGATGCGGCGCTGGACAGGCTTCTGGCCGTCGGAGTAGGACGGCAGTGCACGGCCCTTGACGACGCTGAGCGCGTATTCGAGATAGGCCTGCTGCGCGTAGGCCGCCAGCGTCAGCGCGTTGGCGTCATCGCCGCCGTTGCTGCCCCCGTCGTTGGGGCCGTTGAAGTCGATCGTGGTCTGGGAACTCATGGGTGCAGGGCTAAGCGCTGCGCGTGAGCCGGCTGGCTCTGCTGCAGCAGGGCCCAGTACAGCTCGAGGACGAGCTGCACATGGGCCTGGGTTTCTTCGATATCGGGCACGCGGTTGCCGGCGCGACGCACAGCGCCCTCGCCGGCATTCCATGCTGCGAGCGCGGCGTCGATGCGGCCGAAGCGGCGCATCAGGTCGGCGAGCATGCGGGCACCGATGTGGATGTTGATGCGCGGCTCGATGAGCCGCGCGGCGTCGGCCGGCGTCGCGTAGCGGCTGGCCGCCTCGGGCGTGATCTGCATCAGGCCCAGCGCGCCTCGGGGCGACACCGCGCCACGCTGGTAGCCAGACTCGACGGCGATAACGGCCTTCAGTAGGTCGGCATCGACGCCATGTTCGGCGGCCGCCTCGCGCAGCCAGGGCTGGACGGCCTTCACCTCGGGCGCGATATCCAGCCAGTTCAGCAAAGCCAGGCCCGCGTCGGTCTTGCCAGGCACCCGCTGCATACCGACGCCGCCGAGCACGGGCGCATAACGCGAGTCCACCTGGCGCTGCGCGAAATGGGCCACGCCGCTACCGTCGACATAGCCCCACAGCTCCGCCCGCACGGGCAGCGCGAGGGCGAGCAAGACAAGCGGCAGCCAGCGCGTCATGCCGACTCCAGCCCCAGCGCGACGCGCGCCTGGTATTCGCGGTCCAGCAGCGACATGACGACCAGCGAGTCGTAGCCGTCGGCGCCATCGATGGTCACGCGCACGCTCTCGCGCAACCGACCCTCCTCGACGAAGCCTTCGCTCTGGTAGAGCTTCAGCGCACGAATGTTCAGCGCCTTCACGTCCAGCCAGAACCGGTGCGCCCTCAACTGCGTGAAGGCCATCGCCTTGAGTTGCCGCACGGCCGCACGGCCGAGGCCGCGCCCCTTGGGCTGAAGCACGAGGCGCTTCAGCTCCACGGAGCTGTTGGGATTGCGACATCCCTGCAGGATGACGAAGCCGATGCGCGCCAGTTCGTCGCCTTCTTCAACGATGAAATGCCGCGAGTCGGGGAAACGGATCGCGCCCTCGTGCTGCGTGCGCTCCCAGGGCGTGATGAACGGCAGGTTGGCGCCGTCGCGCTCGACCGAGGCCACCCAGTCGAGGTCCGACAGCATCGTGGGACGCAGGCGCAGGCTCATGCCAAGCTCAGATGTCTATCTCGACCGAGTCGCCGTGAAGCTCCATCAGCTCGCGGCGCGAGGCGGCCTCGCCCTTGCCCATCAGCTTGTTGAACGCCTCGACGGTGGCGCCGAAATCGAACTGGCCGTACTCGACACGCGACAGCCGCCGCGTCTCCGGGTTCAGCGTCGTGTCCCACAGCTGCTCGGCGTTCATCTCGCCCAGGCCCTTGAAGCGGCTGATGCTCCACGAGCCCTCGCGCGCGCCTTCCTTGCGCAGCTTGTCCAGCGTCGCGGCCAACTCGCCATCGTCCAGCGCGTAGAGCTTGGCCATGGGCTTCTTGCCGCGGGCTGGCGCATCGACGCGGTACAGCGGCGGGCGGGCGACGAACACATGGCCGGCCTCGACCAGCTTGGGGAAGTGGCGGAAGAACAGCGTCAGCAGCAGCACCTGGATGTGCGAGCCGTCGACGTCGGCGTCCGACAGGATGCAGACCTTGCCGTAGCGCAGGCCGGACAGGTCCGGCGTGTCGTTCGGGCCGTGCGGGTCCACGCCCAGCGCGACGGAGATGTCGTGGATCTCGTTGTTCTTGAACAGCAGGTCGCGCTCGACCTCCCACGCGTTCAGCACCTTGCCGCGCAGCGGCAGGATGGCCTGGGTTTCCTTGTCGCGGCCCATCTTGGCGCTGCCGCCTGCGGAGTCGCCTTCGACGAGGAAGACCTCGTTCAGGGTCAGGTCGCGGCTTTCGCAGTCGGTCAGCTTGCCGGGCAGCACGGCCACGCCGGAGCCTTTGCGCTTCTCGACCTTCTGGCTGGCGCGTTGCCGCGTCTGCGCCTGCTTGATGACCAGCTCGGCCAGCTTCTTGCCGTGGTCCACGTGATGGTTCAACCATAGCTCCAGCGCCGGCTTCACGTAGGCGGACACCAGCCGCAGCGCGTCGCGCGAGTTCAGGCGCTCCTTGGTCTGGCCCTGGAACTGCGGGTCCAGCACCTTGGCGCTCAGCACGAAGCTGGCCCGCGAAAACACGTCGTCGGGCATCAGCTTGACGCCCTTGGGCAGCAGCGAATGCATCTCGATGAAGCCCTTGACCGCGCCGAACAGGCCATCCTTCAGGCCCGACTCGTGCGTACCGCCCGCCACCGTCGGGATCAGGTTCACGTAGCTCTCGCGTAGCGGTGCGCCGTCTTCCGTGAAAGCCACACACCAGGCAGCACCCTCGCCTTCGGCGAAGTTCTCGCTCTCGCCGGCGGTGGCGAAACCCTCGCCCTCGAACAGCGGGATCAGCGGGTCGCTGTTCATCGACTGGGCCAGGTAGTCACGCAGGCCGGCCTTGTACTGCCAGGTGGTGACCTCGTTGGTCTTCTCGATCTTCAGCGTCACGATCACGCCCGGCATCAGCACGGCCTTGGAGCGCAACAGATGAATCAGTTCGTGACGCGGCAGCTCCGCGCTCTCGAAGTATTTGGGGTCGGGCCACACCCGCACCGTCGTGCCCTGCTTGCGGTCGCCACTGACCGCCGGGCGGGCGACGACCGGCTGCACCACGTCGCCATGCTCGAAGGCGATGCCGGCGACCTGCTTATCGCGCCAGACGGCCACCTCCAGCCGCTTGGCCAGCGCGTTCGTCACCGACACGCCCACGCCATGCAGGCCGCCGGAGAAGCTGTACGCGCCGCCCGAGCCCTTGTCGAACTTACCGCCGGCATGCAGCCGCGTGTAGACGATCTCGATGACCGGCACGCCCTCCTCGGGGTGCAGGCCGAACGGAATGCCGCGGCCGTCGTCTGCGACCGACACGGAACCGTCGGCATGCAGCGTCAGGTCGATGCGCTTGCCGTGGCCGGCCAAAGCTTCGTCGGCGGCGTTGTCGATGACTTCCTGGATGCAGTGCAGCGGGTTCTCGGTCCGGGTGTACATGCCCGGCCGCTGCTTGACGGGTTCCAGCCCCTTCAGAACACGGATGGAGGCTTCGCCGTACTCGGCGGGTTTGGCGGCGGAAGAGGAAGACGGACGACTCGACATAGGGGCGGGATTCTAAGAAGTAGGATTCGCGGCCCTCGAAGACCGAGTTCCGAAGCTTGAGATTCCTGATTGCTTGCCTGTTGCTGACCTGTATTTTTTCACAGGCCCAGACCCCACTTCCTCCGCAACAGCCCTACCAGGCCAGCGCGCCGCTGTCGTGGGAGCTGAAAAACGCCCGCTGGTTCGACGGCCACGCCATCCAGCGTGGCAACCTCTACGTCGAGAACGGCGTGTTCGTCGCGAAGAAGCCGCCCAAGGTCAACCGCAAGATGGACATGCGCGGGCAGGTGCTCATCGGCCCGCTGGCCGAGGCGCACAACCACAATCTGCAGACCGCCTGGGGCTGGGGCCAGTTCGCCGACGCCTACATCGACCAGGGCGTGTTCTACGCCGCCATGCTGTGCGGTGACCCGGACAATGTCGCCGCCGTCAAGCCGCTGGCCGCCGCGCCGGCTGCGCCGGACGTCAGCTTCATCACCGCCTGCATCACGTCGAGCGACGGCTACCCGCTGGCCGCCGTGCTGCCCGAGCCCACGGCTGAGGCTGCCGCAGCGCAAAAGCAGATCGTCCTCGTCGACAGCCCCGAGCAGGCCGTCCAGCAATGGCCGGCCATCAAGGCACGCGGCGGCCAGTGGCTACGCCTCGTGCTGGCGCACAGCGAGCGCCCGGAGCTGCGCCAGATGACCGAACACTTCGGCCGCCTGGGCCTGACGCCCGAGTCGGCCGCCGCGCTGACCCGGCTGGCCCATGCCGATGGCCGCAAGGTCGTCGCCCACGTGGAGACCGCCGCCGACTTCGATGCCGCGCTGGCCGCCGGCGTGGACGTCATCGCCCATCTGCCCGGCTACGCCAACATGCTGGACGAGCCGCCCGAGCACTTCGCCATCACCGAGGCCGCCGCCGCCCAAGCGGCCCACCAGCACACCGCCGTCATCACGACGACGGCCGCTACCGCCCTGTTCAAGCAGGAACCCGCGGCACTGGCGGCGCTGCGCGACGTGCAGCGCGCCAACCTCGCCCGCCTGCAGGCCGCCGGCGTGCAGTTGCTGATCGGATCGGACGTCTTCATCGGCACGGCGCGCGCAGAACTGCACGCGCTGGAAGACCTTGGTCTGGAACCTGCCACGCTGCTGCGCCTGGCCACCGTCGACACGCCGCGCGCCCTCTTCCCGGGCCGCAAGCTGGGCTGCTTCGAGCCCGGCTGCGAGGCGAGCTTCCTCGTGCTGGGCAGCGACCCGATCGCCGACCTGGCCCAGGTCGACATGCCGATGCTGCGCGTCAAGCAGGGCCGGCTGCTGACCCGGCTGGCCGACGTCGCCGCGTCCAGTTCGCAGGCCAGCGCGTCGACCGCCGATGCGCCAACCCGCAAGGTCGCGGGCAAGAAGTCCGGAAAGGGCAAGGCCACCACCAAGGGCTCGGCCAAGTCGGCAGCTACCAAGTCAACCGCCAAGACTTCCGGCAAGACGGCGACCAAGACGCAATCCAAGACGACCAGCAAGGCCACCTCGCGCTGATTACAGTCGCCGGCATGAACACCGCCCGCCCCGCAGCCTCCGGCCTGTCCGTCCAACAGGTGCTGCTGTGCGGCGCCATGATCGTCACGCTGTCGATGGGCATCCGCCACGGTTTCGGCTTCTGGCTGCAGCCCATCATCACCGAGCGCGGCTGGACGCGCGAGACCTTCTCGTTCGCGATAGCCGTGCAGAACCTCGCCTGGGGCGCCGCCGGCCCCATCGCCGGCATGCTGGCCGATCGCTTCGGCTCCTGGAAGGTGCTGATCGCCGGCGGCCTGGCCTATGCGCTGGGCCTGCTGGCGATGTCCGTCGCCAGCAGCCCGCTGACATTCACGCTCGGTGCCGGCGTGCTGATCGGCATCGCGCAGTCGGGCTCGACCTACGCCGTCATCTACGGCGTGCTGGGCCGCACCGTGTCGCCCGAGAAGCGCTCCTGGGCCTTTGGTGTCGCCGCCGCGGCGGGCTCGTTCGGCCAGTTCGTCATGATCCCGCTCGAAACCTGGCTCATCAGCCACCTCGGTTGGCAGACGGCACTGTTCCTGCTCGCTGGCACGGCGCTGCTCATCGTGCCGCTGGCGCTGGGCATCCGCGAACGCCAGGCAGTCGGCCCCGCGGCCGGCCACCAGAGCATCGGCCAGGCGCTGCGCGAGGCCTTCGGCTATCGCAGCTTCCAGTTGCTCATGCTGGGTTATTTCGTCTGCGGCTTCCAGGTGGTCTTCATCGGCGTGCACCTGCCCAGCTACCTGAAGGACCACGGCCTCGGCATCGAGGTGTCGACCGGCGCGCTGATGCTGATCGGACTGTTCAACATCTTCGGCACCTACGCCGCCGGCTCGCTGGGCCAGCGCCTCCCCAAGCGCTACCTGCTGTCTGCCATCTACGGCCTGCGCGCCGTCGCCATCGCCACCTTCATCACCGTGCCGCTGACGCCGCTCAGCGTCTACGTATTCGCCGCGGTGATCGGCTTCCTGTGGCTGTCCACGGTGCCGCCCACGAACGCCGTCGTCGCGCAGATCTTCGGCGCGCAGCATCTGTCCATGCTGGGCGGCTTCGTGTTTTTCAGCCACCAGATCGGCAGCTTCCTGGGCGTGTGGCTGGGCGGCAAGCTCTACGACGCCACCGGCAGCTACGACGTCGTCTGGGTCCTCGCCATCGCTCTGGGCGTCATGGCCATGCTCGCCAACCTGCCGGTGCGCGAGGCGCCCATCGACCGATCCGCGCCGGGAGCGCAACCGGCATGAAGCCGCGCCGCTGGATCGTGCCCATGCTGGTCCTGGCCACGCTGGCCTTGACCGCGCTGGCCTACCGCCACCCGGCGGTCATGATCCAGCTCAGCGAGCAGATCTGGGCTTGCTTCGGATGACCGGCATGCCGTCCGCCTGGCTGCAGCGCTTCGCCCCACGGCCGCCCGCGACCGCGCTGGACCTGGCCTGCGGCTCCGGCCGCAACCTGCGCTGGCTCGCCGAGGTGGGCTGGCAGGTCACCGGCGTCGACCGCGATAAGACGGCCACTGCGCCGCTGCGGGGGCTGGCGGAGATCATCGACGCCGACATCGAAAACGCCCCCTGGCCCCTCGCCGATCGCCAGTTCGATCTGGTCATCGTCGCCAACTACCTCTGGCGCCCCCTGTTCGACACCGTCAAGTCCGCCGTCAAGCCGGGCGGCTGGCTGATCTGGGAAACCTTCGCCGACGGCCAGCAGACCATCGGCCGCCCGGCCCGGCCCGATTTCCTGCTGCAGCGGGGCGAGTTGCTGCGCGTCTGCGGTGACTGGCGTGTCGTGGCCTATGAGGATCTGTTCGAAGGCGGCGTCAACTCGCGCTTCGTCCAGCGCGTTGCGGCCGTCCGGCCGGCGTCCCCGACACTCGGGGCAGCCTAAAATCACCAGATCCCTTCAGACATTTCCACCATGAAGCCCATCCTCGGCAGCATCGTCGCCCTCGTCACGCCCATGAACGAGGACGGCAGCATCGACTACCCCGCCCTGCGTCGCCTGATCGACTGGCACGTCGAATCCGGCACCGCCTGCGTCGGCGTCGTCGGCACCACCGGCGAGTCGCCCACGGTCAGCATGGAGGAGAACCGCGAAATCATCCGCGTCGCGGTCGAGCATGCCAAGGGCCGCATCCCCGTCCTGGCCGGCACCGGCGCCAACTCCACGGCCGAGGCCATCGAGCTGAGCCGCTACGCCAAGGAGGTCGGCGCGGACTGCACGCTGTCCGTCGTGCCCTACTACAACAAGCCCTCGCAGGAAGGCATCTACCAGCACTTCAAGGCCATCGCCGAGGCTGTGGACATCCCCATGATGCTCTACAACGTGCCCGGCCGGACCGTTGCGGACCTGCTGCCCGAGACCACCTTGCGCTGCGCCTCGCTGCCCGGCGTGTTCGGCATCAAGGAGGCCACCGGCAACATCGAGCGCGCCGCCTTCCTCATCAAGCACGCGCCCGAAGGCTTCCACATCTACTCCGGCGATGACGGCACCGCTGTCGCGCTGATGCTGCTGGGCGGCCACGGCAACGTCAGCGTGACGGCCAACGTCGCACCGCGCGAGATGGCCGAGCTGTGCCGCCTGGCCATCGAAGGCAACGCCGTCGAGGCCCGCAAGATCCACCTCAAGCTGCTCGGCCTGCACAAGCAGCTGTTCTGCGAACCCAGCCCCGGCCCGGCCAAGTGGGCGCTGTCGCGCCTCGGCCGCTGCGGCGCCGCGCTGCGCCTGCCGATCACGCCGCTGACGGCCGCCGGCCAGGCCAGTGTCGGCCAGGCGCTGATCGAAGCCGGGCTGCTCTAAGAAGCCCGCTGCAAAGCAGCGCAAAGTCCCGAAAGCCCCCGATCTCGTGGCTTCGCGGCTCTGGTCTAATGCGCGGCTGCCCACGCAGGTGGGCAACCTGTTCCCTCGGAGAGATTCCAGCGTGACGTCCCTTTTCTCGCATCGCCCCACGGCGACCCGCCTGGCCTGCACGGCCTTCGTCCTGTCCCTTGCCGGCTGCAGCACCCTCGACGGCATGTTCTCGTCGGACAAGGTCGACTACAAGACCCAGTCGCGGCAGACCACGGGCCTGGACGTCCCGCCCGATCTGACCCAGCTCGCCAAGGACAGCCGCGCCCAGGTGCAAGGCGGCTCCATCACCGCCTCCGCGCTGTCCGCCACGCGCCCGGCCACGCCGACGGCCGGCTCGATGGCCACCAATAGCGTCGCCCCCAATGCGGCCGGTGATGTCCGCCTGGAGCGCAGCGGCGCCGACCGCTGGCTGCACACCTCCGCCACGCCCGAGCAGGTGTGGCCGCAACTGCGTGCCTTCTGGCAGGAGCGTGGCCTGGAACTGACCAAGGAGCAGCCCGAGGTCGGCATCATGGAAACCAACTGGGCCGAGAACCGCGCCAAGCTGCCGAACGACTTCATCCGCTCCACGATCGGCAAGGTCTTCGACGGCCTGTGGTCCACCGGTGAGCGGGACATGTACCGCACCCGCGTCGAACGCGGCGCCAACGGCACCGACATCTTCATTAGCCATCGCGGCATGCAGGAGGTCTACACGACCTCCGCCAAGGACTCCACCGCCTGGCAGAACCGCCCCAGCGACCCGTCGCTGGAAGCCGAGATGCTGTCGCGCCTGATGCTCAAGCTGGGCGGCCAGGAGTCGGCCGCCAAGGCCGTCGTCGCCGGCGCGTCCGCACCGACGGCCCAGCCGTCGCCGCTGGCCACCGGCGGCGAAGCCCCGCGAGCCCGCCGTCCGCTGACCGAAGTGCCCGACAGCCTCGTTGTCGCCGACGCCTTCGACCGCGCCTGGCGCCGTGTCGGGCTGTCGCTGGATCGCCATGGCTTCACGATCGAAGACCGTGACCGCGCCGCCGGCCTGTTCTACCTGCGCTACGCCGACCCCGAGAAGGCCGGCGAGGAAGAACCCAACTTCTTCCAGCGCCTGTTCGGCGCCAAGACCGCCGCACCGGTGCGTTACCGCGTGTCGGTCAAGGCCGAAGGCGACAAGAGCACGGTGCGCATCCTCGACGACCGCGGCCAGGCCGTCACCAACGACAACGCCAAGCGCATCCTTGGCCTGTTGATGGACGACCTGAAGTGAAGCCCCTCGTCGCCCCGTCCTGCCACGCTGAATGCGGGCAAATCGGGGTGACCGGCAATACCTGAGAACCGCGCTACGGCGCGGTTTTTCCATGCGTTTTCGCAATCTCGGCAGCGGCAGCAGCGGCAACTCGACGCTTGTCGAGGCCAGCCAGGGCATCACGACCACGCGCATCCTCGTCGACGCGGGTTTCAGTGAACGCGAGCTGACGCGCCGGCTCGCCATCGCCGGCTGCACGCCGGCCGGCATCGACGCCCTCTTCATCACGCACGAGCACGGCGACCACGTCGGCCGTTCGGTCGCGTTCGCGCGCCGTCACCGCATTCCGCTGATCACCAGCCGCGGCACCTGGCGCGCCATCGGCTGCGACGACTTCGAAGCCAGCCTGCTGTGCGTGGCACGCAGCGGCGAGGCCATCACGCTGGGCGACCTGGAACTGGCGCCGTTCACCGTCCCGCACGACGCCCAGGAGCCTCTGCAACTCTGCATCAGCGATGGTGCCGTGAGGCTGGGCATCGTCACAGATCTGGGCTCCGCACCGGCCACCGTGTCGGCGGCCTTGCAAGGCTGCCAGGCCCTGCTGCTGGAGTGCAATCACGACGAGGCGATGCTGAGGTCGGGGCCCTACCCGCCGTCGCTGCAGCGGCGCATCCTGGGCACGCATGGGCATCTGTCCAACGAGGCCGCGGCGGACCTGCTGTCGCGCTGCCTGCATACGTCGCTGGGCGCTGTCGTCGCCGCGCACCTGAGCGAGAAGAACAACTCGCCGAGCCTGGCGCGCGCGGCACTGGCAACGGTACTGGGCTGCGCGGCGGGCGATATTCGCGTCGCCGATCCAACGCTGGGTTTCGACTGGGTCCAGGTCGGCTGACGACCCGATTCAACCCAGCGCAAAGTTTTGTAATTCAGGCTTTCGATACCTGATTCCGGGTCGACAGGAAACCCGGAAAAGAAAAAAGCCGCCGCTGCTTGCGCAGCGACGGCTCTTTCCGTGGGGACGAAGCGATTACTTCGAAGCGGCGGACGCGCCAGCGTCGGCGGCAGCCGAAGCACCAGCGTCAACGGCGCTGGCAGCAGCCGAAGCGGCTTCCGAAGCGGCGGGAGCCGGAGCGGTCACAGCGGGAGCGGCTTCAACCTTGGGTTCTTCCTTCTTGCTGCAAGCGGTCAGAGCAGCAGCAGCCAGCAGGGAAGCCAACAGGATCGACTTAGTCATACTTGTCCTCAAACGTTTAAACGACGGTGCACACCATAATTTTGGGGCCGTGCGTCAGTGCTTGGCACCAACTGCCGACCCCGCAGAACAAGACGCGGAAAACCTCGAGCGCTTCCCTCGCCTAGCCAATGATTATAGGGGTTTGCTTGTCACAAAGACTCATAGTCCCAAAGTCGTGGGCGCAAATGAGTCGCTGGAACGTTGCGCCAGGGCATCAAACCATTCCAGTCCGCGCAGTCGCTGCCCAGCATCCACGCTGATTTCGCCGTGCCAGAGGTGGCGGTCGAAGAGCCGCAGGCTCAATGCGCCACCGTCCGGACAGACAGCCAGCAGCAAGCTCTCGGGCGCGCCATCGAGCTTCAGCTCCGGCTCGACCGCCCTCGCCGTCACGCAATGCCCGAAGTCGCGCCGCCAGCGCACAAAGCGCGGATGGCGCCGCTGCACGTCCTCGTACTGCTGCGCCAGCAGATGGAGCTGTCGGCCATGGCGGGCCCAGGCGGTCAGCGCGGTCAGCGCGTTGGCATCGGACAGCGGCCAGTCGACGAAGCTCGCATCCCAGGCATGCAGTTCGCGGCAGCCATACTCAGCGGCCCAGACGAAGGTGTCGACCAGCAGGCGCTGGAAGCCGGCGCGGCCTTCGAACTGCTGAGCGTTCATGAAACGTGCGGCTGTACCCAGCCGTCCTCGGTCCACTGGTCCAGCAGTTCGCGTGCCTCGGGTGACAGGCGCGCGACTTCGGCGGCCGTCAGCTCGCGGCAATCGGCCAGGCGGCGCATCAGCGCCGCGTCGCGCCCACCGGCACGGAAACTCTCACCGTTCAGGAAGACATGGGCCGCGTCGTAGAGCATGCGACTGCGCCTGTCGAGCGCGGCGCCCTGCCCCGGCGGCAACTGCTCGCCGGGCTCGAACCAGACGTTGGCCTTCAGCTCCGTCAGCGCCTCACCCAACGCCCGCTCCAGCGCCTGCGGGCGCTGCGCAGCCATCTCCACGGCGCGGCGGGCGAACTCCAGCAGCGCGGTCGGCACGCGCCCGGGCTCCGTGGTCGCCTCCTGGCGCGGGTCCGAGTACAGCTTGCCTCCCAAGTCGACATCGTCAAGCAGCCGCGGCAGCAGCTCGGCCGCCATGCCCTCGGCCGTCGACGCGCGGAAGCCCACCGAACCGGTGACGCAACCCGGGCCTACCGCAACGCCATCGTGCGCCCAGCCCGGCGGCAGATACAGCATGTCGCCGGGCTCCAGCACGAACTCTTCATCGGGCTTGAAGTTGGCGATGATCTTCAGCGGCACGTCGTCACGCAGCACCGCATCGCGCTGCGCGCCGATGCGCCAGCGGCGCTTGCCGGCCAGCTGGATGAGGAACACGTCGTAGGAATCGAAATGCGGGCCGACGCCGCCACCATCGCTGGCAACGGACAACATCAGGTCGTCCAGCCGCGCATCGGGCGCGAAGCGGAAGCGGTCCAGCAGCTCACGGGCAGCGTCGACATGCTGGTCAAGGCCTTGCACCAGCAGCGTCCAGCCTGGCTTGCTCATCGCCGGCAGGCGGGCGATGGGGCCGTGCCTGAGCTTCCAGTCGCCGTCGAAGGCGGTGACGAGGCGGGACTCGACGTCGTCGCGCGCGGCCAGTGCCGCAAGCTCCTTCAGCGACGCAGGCGGCCGGACGTCGGCGAAGGCCTGGCGCACCAGCAGCGGCTTCTTCTGCCAGTGCTTGCGCATGAACTGCGCCGGGCTCAGGCCGGCGAGCATGGGGGTCGGGAGATCGATCTGCATCTGCAGCATTGTGCCGAGGCCCTGTGGGAAAATTGATCCCATGCAAGTGACCCGCCCCTCAGTCGTCTCCCTGCGCTGGAGACTCGAAGATGCCCAGGGCCAGCTCATCGACGAGCTGGCCGAACCGATGGAATTCCTTGTGGGGGGCGACGACCTGTTCACCAAGGTCGAGGAGGCCCTCGAAGGCCAGGAGGCCGGATTCGAGACGGCGCTGGCGCTGCAGCCCGAGGAGGCTTTCGGTGACTACGACTCCGGCCTCGTCTGCTTCGAGTCACGCAGCCTGTTCCCCGAGGACGTGGCACCCGGCATGCAGTTCGAAGGCATGCCCGAAGGCGCGGTGACAGAGGGCATGCCCGACGCGATCTACACGGTGACCGAGGTCTACCCGGGGCATGTCGTGCTGGATGGCAACCACCCGCTGGCCGGCATCGGCCTGCGCATGCACCTGACGCTGCTGGACGTGCGTACGGCAACCGAGGAAGAGGTGCAGGCCGGCTCGGTGGGTGAGCCCATCTTCATGGTCCAGACCGGCGCGCCACCCGACGAACCGCTGCACTGACGCACTCAACAAGAAGGCGCCTCACGGCGCCTTTGTTTCTTCAGGTCTTGCCGGTGGAGCCAAAGCCCCCGGTGCCGCGGTCGGATGCGTCGAAGCTGTCGACGCGGCGGAACGTGGCCTGCACGACCGGCACGATGACAAGCTGCGCGATGCGCTCGAAGGGCTGGATGACGAACTCGGTCTGGCCGCGGTTCCAGCAGCTGACCATCAGCTGGCCCTGGTAGTCGCTGTCGATCAGCCCCACGAGGTTGCCCAGCACGATGCCGTGTTTGTGGCCCAGGCCCGAGCGCGGCAGGATGATGGCGGCGAGCCCCGGGTCGGCGATGTGGATGGCCAGCCCCGTGGGGATAAGCGTCGTCTGGCCCGGCGCCAGCGTGATGGCCTCGTCGAGGCAGGCACGCAGGTCGAGGCCGGCGCTGCCGGGCGTGGCGTAGGCGGGGATCTGCTCGGCCATGCGGGCGTCGAGCACTTGCAAATCAATCGCGTGCATCAGGAAAGTCGTTTCGAGAGTTCTTGGATCAGTTCGCGCGCGAGGCTGAGCTTGTCGGCACGGGGGAATTCGCGCTGGCCCTGCTCGTCGATGAGCAGCAGCGCGTTGTCGTCGCGGCCGAAGGTGGCCGGGCCGAGATTGGCGACGATGAGCGGAATGCCCTTGCGGCGGCGCTTGGCGTCGGCGTGCTCGGCGAGCTTCTCGCTTTCGGCGGCGAAGCCGACGCAGTAGGGTGGCTTGGGCAGCCTGGCGACGGCGGCGAGGATGTCCGGGTTCTCGGTCATCGCGAGGGTCGGCGCTGTCGCACCGCCCTCGGCCTTCTTCATCTTGTGCTCGTGCGTCTGCGCGGGCCGCCAGTCGGCCACGGCAGCGCTAGCGATGAAGGCGTGCTGGTGTGCAGCCAAAGGCAGCACGGCGTCGTACATCTGCTGCGCGCTCTGCACGTCGATGCGCAGCACGCCACGCGGCGTCGTCAGATGCACCGGGCCGGCCACCAGCGTGACCTCGGCGCCCGCTTCCGCGGCGGCACGCGCGATGGCGAAACCCATCTTGCCGCTGCTGTGGTTGGTAATGCCGCGCACCGGGTCGATGGGCTCGAAGGTCGGGCCCGCGGTGATTAGCAACTTCTTACCGCGCAGAGGCTTCGGAGCCAGGAAGGCCTCGACGTCGTCGAAGATCTCCTGCGGCTCCAGCATGCGGCCGTCACCGATCTCGCCGCAGGCCTGGTCGCCACTGGCGGGGCCGATGACGATGGCGCCATCGGCTTTGATCTGCGCGACGTTGCGCTGCGTGGCGGGGTGGGCCCACATCTCGCGGTTCATCGCCGGCACGACCAGCAGCGGGCACTCGTGGATGCGGCGGGCCAGCGCGGTCAGGCTGACGAGGTCATCCGCCCTGCCCTGCGCCAACGAGGCGATGGCATCGGCGCTGGCGGGTGCCACCAGCATCACATCGGCCTCGCGGCTGAGGTTGATGTGGGCCATGTTGTTGTCGGGCCGCGCGTCCCACTGGCTGGTGTAGACGGGGCGGCCGGACAGCGCCTGCATCGTCACGGCGGTGATGAAGGCTTCTGCGCCCTCGGTCATCATGACCTGCACGGTCGCGCCGCCCTTCACGAACAGGCGCGTCAGTTCGGCGATCTTGTAGCCGGCGATGCCGCCGGTCATGGCCAGAAGAATGTGTTTGCCGTGAAGGGGACTTGTCATCAACGCTTCCTGAACACCAGATCCCATACGCCGTGTCCGAGCTTGATGCCGCGGTTCTCGAACTTGGTCAGGGGGCGGTAGGCGGGCTTGTCAGCATAGCCCGCCGCGGTGTTCAGGAGATGAGGCTCGGCCGACAGCACTTCAAGCATCTGCTCGGCGTAGGGCTGCCAGTCGGTGGCGCAGTGCAGGTAGCCGCCGGGCTTGATGTGCCGCACCAGGTTGGCCACGAACGGCGCCTGGATCAGGCGGCGCTTGTTGTGGCGCTTCTTGTGCCACGGGTCGGGGAAGAAGATGTGCACGCCATCCAGCGCGGCTTCGCCGACCATATCGCGCAACACCTCGACGGCGTCGTGCTGGACGATGCGGATGTTGCCGATCTCGCGCTCGCCGATCAGCTTGAGCAAGGCGCCAACGCCGGGTTCGTGGACTTCGCAGCCGATGAAGTCGTGATCGGGCAGCGTGGCGGCGATGTCGGCGGTGGCGGCGCCCATGCCAAAGCCGATCTCCAGCACCAATGGCGCGCTACGGCCAAAGACCGCAGCGGGGTCGAGCCGCTCGACCTTGTAGGGCAGAACAAACTTCGGGCCTAGCTCGGTCAGCGCCTTGATCTGGCCCGTGCCCATGCGGCCGGGCCGAGTCACGAAACTCTTGATCGGGCGGCGCAGCGGATTCTGCGGTGGGTTGTCGTTCTGTTCGTCCATCAGCCGATTGTCGCCATGACCATGGGCGTGGCGGCCACATCGGCGTCGCCCAGCGCGCAGGCGGCGAGGTAGGACGCGATGGCGCGGTCGGCGGCGGCCTCGTCGGCTGCATGGATGAGCGCCAGCGGCTCGCCGGCGGCGACGCGTGTGCCGATGGGGCGGACCTCGGAGAAACCGACGCGCATGTCGATGGCGTCACCCGCCTTGCGGCGTCCACCACCCAGCTCGACGATGGCCACGCCCAGGTCACGTGTCGACATCGTCGTGACGACGCCGGCGCGCGGCGCGGCCACGGGCTTCACGACCGGCGCGGCAGCCAGGTAGGCACCGTGACGCTCCATCAGATCGGCCGGGCCGCCCAGCGCGACGACCATCTTGGCGAACTTCTCGGCGGCAGCGCCGGAGTCCAGCGCCGCCTGCAGCTTCACACGCGCAGCGGCCGTGTCGGCGGCCAGGCCGCCCAGCACCAGCATCTCGGCGCACAGTGCCAGCGTGACCTCATGCAGGCGCGGCTCGCGGTGCTCGCCCCTCAGGTAACGGATGGTCTCGATGACTTCCAGCGAGTTGCCGACATCAGTGCCCAGGATCTGGTTCATGTCGGTGATCAACGCGCGCGTCTTCAGGCCCGCACCGCCGGCGACGGCCACGATGCTCTCGGCCAGTTCCTTCGCGAACTCGGGCGTGGACGCGAACGCGCCGTTGCCGCACTTGATGTCCATCGCCAGGCCTTCGAGTCCGGCGGCGAGCTTCTTGGACAGGATGGACGCAGTGATCAGCGGCACGCTCTCGACGGTGGCCGTCACGTCGCGCGTCGCGTAGAAGCGCTTGTCGGCGGGCGCCAGGTCGGCCGTCTGGCCGATGATGGCGCAGCCCAGCGAGCGCACGATCTGGTCGAACTTCGCCGGGTCGGGCGTCGTCGTGTAGCCCGGGATGGCCTCCAGCTTGTCGACGGTACCGCCGGTGTGGCCCAGGCCGCGGCCGGCGATCATCGGCACATAGCCACCGCAGGCGGCCACCATCGGCGCCAGCATCAGGCTGACCTTGTCGCCCACGCCGCCGCTGCTGTGCTTGTCCAGCACCGGGCCGGGCATGTCGGGCCAGCGCATGACGCGGCCGGAGTTCATCATCGCGCGGGTCAGCAGCACGGCCTCGTCGCGGCCCATGCCCTTCAGGAACACGGCCATGCCGAGCGCGGCGACCTGGCCTTCGCTCCAGGTGTTGTGCGTCAGGCCATCGACGAAGTTCTGGATCTGCGCTTCGTTGAGCGCGTGGCCGTCGCGCTTGGCGCGGATGATTTCTTGAGCGAGCATGGTCAGTAGGCGGCGGTCGAAGCGACCGAGTCAGCGCCGGAGAGAACAGATTCGATGTCGGTGAGCAGGCCGCTCGCGCCGAAACGCAGGCGCTGCGGGTTCAGCGCGGCGGCGCCGAGGGCGGCTTCGGTCTGGGCGATGTAGCCGGCGGCGTCTGCCACCGAGCGCACGCCGCCCGAGGCTTTGAAGCCGGCGGCGGGCAGGCCGCTCGCGGCGATCTCCTTGAGCATGACGCCAGCCGCGGCCGGCGTCGCGCCGACCTTGGTCTTGCCGGTGCTGGTCTTCACGAAGTCGGCACCGGCGGCCAGCGCCAGCCGCGTCGCCTGGGCGATGCGCTCGGGCGTCGCCAGTTCGCCGGATTCGATGATGACCTTCAGCGTCAGCGGGCGGCTGGCGAAGCGGACCTCGGACAGGAACTCGGCCACCTCGGTGGACTGGTCGGCCAGCAACGCGCGGTAAGGCAGCACGACGTCGACCTCGTCGCCACCGGCCTGCGCGATCTCGGCCACGTCGGCCAACGCACGCTGCACGTCCAGCGCGCCGTCGGGGAAGTTGGCGACGGCCGCGACCTTGATGGCCGCCGGCAGCGCCGCACGCGCCTGAGCGACGAAGCGCGGCCACACGCAGACGGCGGCAACCGGGCCGTGCGCCGTCTGCGCACGAGCGCACAGCGTGTCGATGTCGGCCGCCGTGTCGGCGTCGTTGAGGCTGGTCAGATCCAGGCAGGCCAGCGCCGTGCGGGCCGCGGCCTTCAGATCGGTGGTCACAGCGTCAGCTCGGCAAGGCTCGCGACCAGCGCCGCGAGGAAGGCGGAAGCGCGCTCGCCCGACGCCTGCGCCTGCTTCAGCGTCAGGTCATGCGTCAGCGCCTCGGCCGACAGGCCAGCGGCCATGTTGGTCATCAGCGCGATGCCCATGACCTTGAGGCCGGCATGGCGGGCCAGGATGGTCTCGGGGACGGTGCTCATGCCGACGGCGTCCGCGCCCCAGGCGGCGAACATGCGGATCTCGGCGGCCGTCTCGAATTGCGGGCCCAGCGCCCAGCAGTAGGTGCCCTCGCCCAGCATCAGGTTCTCGCGCTTGGCCAGCGCCAGCGCGTGCTTGCGCAGATCACCGTCGTAGGCGTTGACCATGTCGACGAAGCGGTGACTGCCCTGCTCGCCAACGAGCGGGCTGCGCTGCGGCGCGTTGATGTGGTCGGCGATCAGCATCAGGCTGCCGGGCGGCATGTGGCCGCGCAGCGAACCCGAGGCGTTGGTCTGCAGCAGCAGCTTGACGCCCCAGCGCTTCAGCGTGCGGATGGCGCCGGCCATGCCCGTGCATTCGCCGCTTTCGTAGGTGTGCGCACGGCCACGCAGGAAGACGACGCGCTGCGCGCCGATCTTGCCGACGACGATCTCGTTGACATGCCCCTCGACCTTGGGCTGCGGGAAAGCCGGCAGCTCGGTGTAGGGCAGGTTCTTGCCGTCCTGCACATGGCTGACGGCGCCGGCCCAGCCGGAGCCCAGCACGACGGCGACTTCAGGGGCGTTGCCGAACAGGGATTGCAGCTTCTCGACGCTCGCGGTGATGGCGACGTCGAGGGTCTTGTTATCGATCATGGAAAACCTCAGAAATTTAGGTGGCTGGGCCCGAAGCTGTGGGGCAGCAGCTCGGCCAGGGTCCAGCGTTGGCGGATGCCGCCAGGATCGCCAGCAATGATGACAAGCTCTTCGGGGACGGAGAACTCCCGGAGCTTCTGGCGGCAGCCGCCGCACGGCGTGATGATGTCCGGGCCGGGGCCGGTCACCAGCGCCACCTTGGCCTGCTTGCCGCCGGCCATGATCATGGCCGTCAGCGCCGACGGCTCCGCGCACCAACCCTGCGGGTAGGACGCGTTTTCCATGTTGGCGCCGATGTGGATGCGCCCCTGCTCGTCCAGGATGGCGACGCCGACCTTGTATTTCGAGTACGGCGAATGCGAGAACTCGCGGGCGCGCAGCGACTCGGCGAGCAGGCGGTTCAGCAGATCTTGGCTCAGCTCCATGTCAACGCTCCTTCACGTAAGGGCGGCCCAACGCCTTCGGCGCGATGGCGGAGCCAATGAAGCCAGCGAGCAGAACGACAGTCAAGATGTAGGGCAGCGCCTGGATCAGCTGCACCGGCACCTCGCCGATGCCCGGCAGCTGCACACCCTGCATGCGGATGGCCATCGCGTCCAGGAAGCCGAACAGCAGGCAGGCGCCCAGCGTC
This sequence comes from Pelomonas candidula, assembly GCF_043555985.1. Classification (NCBI taxonomy): domain Bacteria; kingdom Pseudomonadati; phylum Pseudomonadota; class Betaproteobacteria; order Burkholderiales; family Sphaerotilaceae; genus Roseateles; species Pelomonas candidula. The sequence goes on from NZ_JBIGIC010000002.1 coordinate 294,269, forward strand.
GGCAGCGGCTTCCACTTGCCGAAGATCATCGCGGCCAGCGCGATGAAGCCGCGGCCGGCCGTCATGTTGGGCGAGAAGGACGCGTTCTGCGCCAGCGTCAGGTAGGAACCCGCCAGGCCGCACAGCACGCCGTTCATCAGCAGCGCCTGGTAACGCAGGCCTTGTACGGACATGCCGGCAGCTTCGACCATGGCCGGGTTCTCGCCCACGGCGCGCAGCCGCAGGCCAGGGCGCGTGCGTTCGAGGAAGAACCAGACGACACCCACCATCAGGAAGGCGACGTAGACCAGCACGTTGTGACTCAGGAAACCATGGCCGACGATGGACTCGAACCAGTGGCCGGCCTGCGGCTCGGCAAAGGCCGGCGCCAGCGCCGTCAGACGCACATCCGGGTCGATGGGCGGCGTCTGACCGCCCTGCTGGAACCAGGCGATGCCCAGCACGACGGTCAGGCCGGCGGCGATCATGTTCAGCGCGACGCCCGAGACAACCTGGTCGCCCCGGTTCGTCACGCAGGCGAAGCCATGCACCATGGACGCCAGGCTGGCCACGGCGATGGCAGCCAGCAGGCCCAGGCCCGTGGAGTGCGTGACGGAGGCCGTCGCTGCCGCGGCGAAGGCGGCGAACAGCATCTTGCCTTCCAGGCCCAGGTCGATGACGCCGGCGCGCTCGGACAGCACGCCCGCCATCGCGCACAGCAGCAGCGGTGCGCTGACGCGCAGCGTCGAGGCGATCACCGAGGCGATGAGGACTTCATCCATCAGCGGCCTCCCTTCAACTTCGCATAGATGCGCGCGAACAGCGGCGCGCTGACCGTGGCCATCGCGCCCGAGAACAGCACGATCAGGCCTTGCGCCGTGACGACCATCTCGCGGCTGAAGCCCTGCAGCTCGAACGACACCTCGACACCGCCCTGGTACAGCACGCCGAACAGCAGCGACGCCAGCACGATGCCGAACGGATGGTTGCGGCCCATCAGCGACACGGCGATGCCGGTGAAGCCGGCGCCGGCGACGAAGTCCAGCGTCAGCTTGCCCTGCACGCCCGAGATCTCGTTGATGCCGACCATGCCGGCCAGTGCGCCGGAGATGGCCATCGCCAGCAACACCTGGGCCCGCGGGCGGATGCCCGCGTAATGGGCCGCGCGTGGCGCGCTGCCGACAGCGCGGACCGCATAGCCGGCGGCGCTCTTCCACAGGAACCAGCCGACGAAGACGCAGGCGACCAGCGCGATGACGAGGCTGAGGTTCAGCGGCGACGACGGCAGCTCGTAGCCCAGCGCGGCGGCGATCTGGTGCAGCGCCGGCATGCGGGCGCTGTCGGCAAAGTCCGCGGACTCGACCGCCATGCTGCCGGCCGGGCGCAGCCAGTTCACGAGCAGATAGCTGTTCAGGCCGGCGGCAAGGAAGTTGAACATGATCGTCGTGATGACGATGTGGCTGCCGCGCCAGGCCTGCAGATAGGCCGGCAGCGCCGCCCATAGCATGCCGAACAGCGCCGCGGCGACGACCAGCAGCGGCAGCATGACGATGGCCGGCAGCTTGGCACCCAGCCACAGCGCGACCAGCGCCACGCCCACGCCGCCCAGCGTCGCCTGGCCTTCACCGCCGATGTTGAACAGCCCGGCGTGGATGGCGACCGCCACCGCGAGGCCCGTGAAGATGAAGGTCGTCGCGTAGTACAACGAGTAGCCCAGGCCGCGCACGCTGCCCAAGGCACCGTTCAGCAGCACGGTCAGCGCCTGCCAGGGGCTGTGGCCGATGACCATGACGACGAGGCCGGCCACGACCAGCGCGATGGCGAGGTTCCACAGCGGCAGCAGGCCGATGTCGATCCACTTCGGGAGTTGAATAGGTTGGCTCATGCGGCCGCTCGTTCTTCTTGTGCGGCCATCAAGAGGCCCAATCGTTTTTCGTCGCAGTCCTCGATGGCGAGTTCACCGGTGATCCGGCCGCAGTTCATGACGACGACGCGATCCGCCAGCGCCAGGATCTCGTCCAGCTCGCTGCTGACCAGCAGCACCGCACAGCCGGCGTCACGCAGCGCGCGCAGCTGGCCGTGGATGAACTCGATGGCACCGATGTCGACGCCACGCGTGGGCTGGCCCACCAGCAAGACTGTCGGTTGCTCGCCGATCTCGCGGGCGAGGATGAGCTTCTGCTGGTTGCCGCCGGAGAACTTAGACGAACCCAGGTTTTCGTCGCGCGGGCGCACGTCGAAGCGCTCCTGCATCTGGCGCGTTGCGTCGCGCATCGCGGCGTGGTCCATAGCCGCGCCCTTGCGGTACTTGGGCAGGTTCTGATAGCCCAGCACGGCGGATTCCCAGGCCGGGAAGCTCATGACCAGGCCGACGGCGTGGCGGTCTTCCGGCACATGGGCCAGTCGCAGCTGGCGGGCTTGCGCCGTGTCCAGCCAGGCATCCGGCGTGAACGACTTGCCGCCCAACGACAGGCTGCCGCCCTCGGGCGCGCGCAGGCCGCTGAGCACTTCCAGCAGCTCGCTCTGGCCATTGCCCGACACGCCGGCCACGCCGACGATCTCGCCGGCCTTCAGCGTCAGGCTCACGTCCTTCAACGCGGCGACGCCATTGGCGTGCTTGAGGTTCAAGCCACTGGCCTGCAGGCGCACCTCGCCGGTCTTGATCTCCAGACCCTCGGGCCGCCCGAGCGTGACCTTGCGGCCCACCATGGATTCGGCCAGCGACTCCTCGCTCCACTGCGCGATGGGCCGTGTCTCGACGACCTGGCCGGCGCGCATCACCGTGACGGCGCCGCACAGGCTCATCACCTCGCGCAGCTTGTGCGTGATGAGGATGAGCGTCGTGCCCAGTTGCTGCAGCCGGCGCAGCGTGACGAAGAGCTGGTCGGTCTCCTGCGGGGTCAGCACCGCGGTGGGCTCGTCGAGGATCAGGATCTTGGCGCCGCGGTACAGCGCCTTCAGGATCTCCAGCCGCTGCAGCTCGCCCACGGGCAGGTCGGCCACGACGGCGTCGAGCTGCACATGCAGGCCGGTCTCTTGCATCAGCGCTTCAAGCTTGGCCCTGACCTTGGCTTTGGAGGGCGTCAGGAAGAAGCCGCCCTCGGCGCCCAGCATGATGTTTTCCAGGCAGGTCAGCGTCTCCACCAGCATGAAGTGCTGGTGGACCATGCCGATGCCCAACTGAATGGCCTGTTGCGAGTTGGCGATGTGGACCTGCTGGCCGTTGACCTCGATGGTCCCGGAGTCAGCGTGGTAGTAGCCGTACAGGATGGCCATCAGCGTGCTTTTGCCGGCGCCGTTCTCGCCGACGAGGCCATGAACGCTGCCGGCCGCAACGTCGAACGACACCTCGCGGTTGGCCTGGACGGCGCCGAAGCGCTTGGAGATCGCCTGCAGGCGAACAGCGGGGGTGACCACGCTGCCGCTCAGAACTTGCAGGCGTTGTCGGCCATGTAGTCGGCCACCTTGATCTTGCCGGCCACGATGTCGGCCTTGATCGTGTCGACCTTGGCCTTCAGCGGCGCCGGGATGAGCTTGGCGTTGTCGTTGTCCAGCGCGTAGTCCACGCCGCCTTCCTTCAGGCCCAGCACCTGCACGCCGGGCTTCCAGCCCTTGAGCACGTTGTAGACGGCGACGTCCACGCGCTTGACCATGGAGGTCAGCATCGTGCCGGGCTGCAGGTGGTTCTGGTTGCTGTCCACGCCGATGGCCAGCTTGCCGGCGTCCTTGGCGGCCTGGTAGACGCCCACGCCGGTGCCGCCGGCCGCGGCGAAGACGATGTCCGAGCCCTTGGTGAACTGGGCCTTGGCCAGTTCGCCGCCGCGGGTCGGGTCGTTCCAGGCGGTGGACGTGGTGCCCGTCATGTTCGAGAACACCTCGATCTTCGGGTTGGTCGCCTTGGCACCCTGCTCGTAGCCGCACTGGAACTTGCGGATCAGCGGGATGTCCATGCCGCCGACGAAGCCGACCTTGTTGGTCTTGGTGGCCAGGGCCGCGATGGCACCGACCAGGTAGCTGCCCTCATGTTCCTTGAAGAGCAGCGACTGCACGTTGGGCAGGTTCACCTGCGCGTCGATGATGGCGAACTGGGTCTTGGGGAAGTCCTTGGCCACCTGCTGCAGTGCCGACGCCTGGGCGAAGCCGACGCTGATGATGGGGCTGGCGCCCTTCTCGGCCATGCGGCGGATGGCCTGCACACGCTGGGTGTCGTTGCTGATCTCGAACTCGAGATAGGCCTTGCCGGTTTCCTTCTTCCACTGCTCGGCGCCCTGGTAGGCCGACTGGTTGAAGGATTTGTCGAACTTGCCGCCCATGTCGAAGATCACCGCGGGCTGCTGGGCCTGGGCCGCGCCGCAGGCGAGCATCAGGGCCAGGGAGAGACGGGGCAGAGCGAACTTCATGGGTTGGCGTTGGGCAGGGCGAAAAGCGCGCATTGTAGAAAACATCCCTCAATTTCTACTGACCAGAAAAATACGGATTACCCTGCCTTGGCCCGCCGCAGTTTTCGGTGCGATGCACGGGCGTGGGGCAGCCAGCCCAGTGTCGCCCAACGGCGCCACATAAGAAGGCCTCGAATCCACTCGTCAGCGGCATAAGCAATCCACACGCCAACCAGCCCCCAGCCAAGGTGCACGCCCAGGAACCAGCTGCCCCCGGCCAGCACCAGCGCCATGGAGGCTGCCCCGGCGATGACGGGGTAGCGTGCATCGCCCGCGGCCCGCAGCGCGTTGATGACAACCATGTTGAACACGCGGCCCGGCTCCACCAGCACCGTCCACCACAGCAGCGTGCTGCCCAGCTCGATGATCTGCCGGTCGGCCGTGAACTTCTTCAGCAGCCACGGCCCCGCCAACGCGAAGCTGCTGGACACCACCAGCGCGACGACGATGCCGAGCCCCAGCGCCTTGCGCACCATTCTGTACGCCGCGTGCAGCTCCCCCGCCCCGATCATGTGCCCGACCAGGATCTCCACCGCGAAGGCGACGGCCAGCCCGAAGATCAGGATGAATTGCAGGAACTGCATCGTGTACGCGTGCGTCGCCAGCGCCAGCGCACCCAAGTGGGCCACGGCGGCGAGGCTGGTCATGAAGGCCAGGCGCCAGGAGATGTTCTCCGCCGCGCCCGGGACGCCGATGTGCAGCACGGTGGCCAGCGGCGCGCGCTTCAGGCGCCACCAGTCCTCCCCGCGCAGTCGCAGGTTCAGCCGGCTGCGCCAGAGCACGATGTGCAGCGCCATGCCGGTGCCACGGCCGCACAGGCAAGCCAGCGCGTAGCCCGGCAGGCCCAGGTAGGGCATGGCCAGCAGCGCGACGGTCAGCGTGACGATCTGGATGACGATGACCACCGCCAGCGCCTCGCGGCTGCGCAAGTGGGCGCGCATGACGCTGGACATCGTCGCGTTCATCGCGTCGATCAGCAGCGCCGGGGCCAGGGCCTGCAGCAGCACGCGAGCCAGCGGCGCCACTTCGGCAGGCGCGTTCACCAGCTGCAGCAACGGCCCGGCCGCCAGCAGCGCCATCACGGCACCGCCCGCGCCCAGCCAGGTGCTGGCGCCGACGACGGCGCGGGCGACGGCATCCGCCTGGTCGCGCCGGCCGGCGCCCAGCGCCTGCGTGACGGCCACGCTGACGCCAGCACCGATGACGCGAAACAGCACGAAGATGGCCGCGAAGACCTGATTGGCCAGGCCGAAGGCGGCGCCGCTGTCATCCGACAGCCGGGCCGCCAGGCCTGTGCCGATGATGCCGATACCGATGCCCAGCAGCAGTTCGAGCAGCAGCGGCCAGGTCAGCGGAAAGAGCCGGGGGCGAGCAGATGGAGCCGTCAAGGCTGACTCCTAAGGCCGGGTTTCACACAAGTCACAACAAGCTCGCCAAAATCGCCCGGCATCGTAAAGGAGTAACCATGCCGAAACCCAAGGCCGTCACATCGATCCACGCGTTTGCCCACACCCAGGCCGAGTTCAAGACCGCGTCCGGCAAGTCCGGCCAGTTCTTCTCGCTGCCCAAGCTGGCCGAGAGCCATCCCAACGTGGCGCGAATGCCCGTCTCCATGCGCATCGTGCTGGAAAGCGTGCTGCGCAACTGCGACGGCAAGAAGGTGACGGCCGAGCACGTCGAGCAGCTGGCCAACTGGAAGCCGGTGGCCGACCGGGTCGACGAGATCCCCTTCGTCGTCGCCCGCGTCGTGCTGCAGGACTTCACCGGCGTGCCGCTGCTGGCCGACCTGGCCGCCATGCGCAACGTCGCAGCCAGCCTGGGCAAGAACCCCAAGACCATCGAGCCGCTGGTGCCGGTGGACCTGGTCGTCGACCACTCGGTCATGATCGACCACTACGGCACCAAGAAGGCGCTGGACCTCAACATGAAGCTGGAGTTCGAGCGCAACCGCGAGCGCTACGAATTCATGAAGTGGGGCATGCAGGCCTTCGACACCTTCGGCGTCGTGCCGCCCGGCTTCGGCATCGTGCACCAGGTTAACCTCGAATACCTGGCGCGCGGCGTTCACAAGACCAGGGACGGCGTCTACTACCCCGATAGCCTCGTCGGCACGGACAGCCACACGACGATGATCAACGGCATCGGTGTCGTCGCCTGGGGCGTCGGCGGCATCGAGGCCGAGGCCGGCATGCTGGGCCAGCCGGTCTACTTCCTGACGCCGGACGTCGTCGGCTTCGAGCTGACCGGCCAGCTGCGAGAAGGCGTGACGGCCACCGACCTGGTGCTGACCGTCACCGAGATCCTGCGCAAGCACAAGGTCGTCGGCAAGTTCGTCGAGTTCTTCGGCGAGGGCACGGCCAGCCTGTCGCTGCCGGACCGCGCCACCATCGGCAACATGGCGCCCGAGTACGGCGCGACGATGGGTTTCTTCCCGGTCGACGAGAAGACCGTCGAGTATTTCAAGGGCACAGGCCGCAGCAAGGCCGAGATCGAAGCCTTCGAGGCCTACTGGAAGGCGCAGGGCATGTTCGGCATCCCGAAGAAGGGCGAGCTGGACTACACCTCCGTCGTAACCCTTGACCTGGGTACCGTCGCGCCCAGCCTAGCCGGCCCCAAGCGCCCGCAGGACCGCATCGAGATCACGCACCTGTCGTCCAAGTTCGGCGAGCTCTTCAGCAAGCCCGTGGCAGAGAACGGCTTCAACCAGCCCGCCGACAAACTCGGCAAGACCTTCAAGACCGAGTCCGGCCTGGAGATCAGGAACGGCGACGTGCTGATCGCCGCCATCACGTCCTGCACCAACACCAGCAACCCCGGCGTGCTGCTGGCCGCCGGCCTGCTGGCCAAGAAGGCGGTCGAAGCCGGCCTCAAGGTCCAGCCCCACATCAAGACCTCGCTGGCCCCGGGCTCGCGCATCGTCACCGAGTACCTGGAGAAAGCCGGCCTGCTGCCCTACCTCGAGAAGCTCGGCTTCAACGTCGCGGCCTACGGCTGCACGACCTGCATCGGCAACGCCGGCGACCTGACGCCGGAGCTGAACAAGCTCATCCAGGACAACGACCTCGTCTGCGCCGCCGTGCTGTCGGGCAACCGCAACTTCGAGGCGCGCATCCACCCCAACCTGAAGGCCAACTTCCTGGCCAGCCCGCCGTTGGTGGTGGCCTACGCCATCGCCGGCAACGTGACCCGCGACCTGATGACCGAGCCGGTCGGCGTCGGCAGGAAGGGCAAGCCCGTCTACCTCGGCGACATCTGGCCCACCAGCGACGAGATCTACGCACTGATGAAGTACGCGATGAACGCGAAGGCCTTCAAGGAGAACTACGACAAGGTCGCCAAGAAGCCCGGCAAGCTGTGGGATGCGATCAAGGGCGTCAAGGGCCAGGTCTACAACTGGCCCAAGAGCACCTACATCGCCCAGCCGCCGTTCTTCGAGGGCTTCACGATGGAGCCCAGGCAGCTGGTGTCAGGCGTCAAGGGTGCGAAGGTCATGGCGCTGTTCGGCGACTCCATCACCACCGACCACATCAGCCCGGCCGGCTCTTTCAAGGAGACGACGCCCGCGGGCAAGTTCCTGACCGAGAACGGCGTGCAGAAGGCCGACTTCAACTCCTACGGCGCGCGCCGCGGCAACCACGACGTGATGATGCGCGGCACCTTCGCCAACGTGCGCGTGAAGAACCTGATGCTGCCGGCCCGCGAGGACGGCTCACGCGTGGAGGGTGGCTTCACGCTGAAGAACGGCGAGCAGACGACCATCTACGACGCCGCGATGGCCTACATCGCCGAGGGCACGCCCACCGTCGTCTTCGCCGGCGAGGAGTACGGCACCGGCTCCAGCCGCGACTGGGCGGCCAAGGGCACGCAGCTGCTGGGCATCAAGGCGGTGGTGGCCAAGAGCTTCGAGCGCATCCACCGCAGCAACCTCATCGGCATGGGCGTGCTGCCGCTGCAGTTCAAGCCCGGCGACAGCTGGGAAAGCCTGGGGCTGACTGGCGCCGAGACGATCGACATCAAGCTCGCCGACGACATCAGGCCGCAAGGCGACGCCTGGATGACGATCACCCGCGCCGACGGCACGACGCAGGCCGTCACGCTGACGCTGCGCATCGACACGGCCATCGAGGTGGACTACTACAAGCATGGCGGCATCCTGCCCTTCGTGCTGAGGCAGTTGCTGGCCGCCTGACCATCCGGCGCGGCCGTCGGCGGCCCACCGAGCAACCTGCCCCGCTCAGGGCAGGTTGCTCGTGATGACCCAGAGTTCCTTGGCGGGATTCATGGGCATGGTGATGCCGGCGCCGTACTTGATGTCGCTCATCTGCGAGGCCAGTGTCAGCAGGTGGTAGTCGTAGATGACCAGAGACAGCCGCTTGAGCACCGGCTCGCGCCCGTTGACATCAGCCAGCAGCGTGAGTTCGTAGCCGCCGATCGACAGCTCGGTTTTCTGAAAGAGCAGCTCCGCCTCGCGCACCAGAGCCTCGTCGGCCGCCACCCACCCGTTGGGGTTGTTGCGCCCGTCACCGCGCCGCTGCCCCTCGAAGATGGACTGCGCAATGTTCACCTTGAGCCGCCCTGCCCGGCTGTCTTCTTCAGGCGTCAGCGGACGCCGGAACATCTCGGTTTCCGTCTACGTGCCGCCCGCCGGCATGCCGATGCTGGTGACCGAGGCGTTGAACACGCCCGTCCGGCTAGCCGCCTCTGCGCTGACATTCGGGGCGCCAAACCAGGTCTTGACCGGCGGCAGCTGCGAGAGCGGTGCCCCCTGGGCCTGACGATATCCTGCCGCGCCTCCCAGCCTCACGCAAAGACTCCCGACCATGCATCGCCTCCCTGGCCTCGACCTGCTGCGCAGCATTGCCATCGTCTGGGTCATGTGCTTCCACACCTTCCTGATCGGCGGCCTGGGCCCCGACTGGCAGTGGCTCACCCGGTTCGGCTGGGCGGGCGTGGACATCTTCTTCGTGCTCAGCGGCTTCCTGATCGGCTCGCAACTGCTGCGCGCACTGCGGCGTGGTGAAGCGCTGTCGCTGCGCGACTTCTACTGGCGCCGGGCCTGGCGCATCCTGCCGGCCTTCTGGGTGGTGCTGGCCGTCTACCTGGCCTTCCCCGCATTGCGCGAGGCGCCGGGGCTGGAGGCCTGGTGGCAGTTCGCGACCTTCACGCTCAACCTGTTCGTCGACTACGGCCAGAACCAGGCGTTCTCGCACGCCTGGTCGCTGTGCGTGGAGGAGCACTTCTACCTCGTGGTGCCGCTGCTGGCGCTCGCGCTCACGCGGCGCCCCTCGGCCACCCGCTTCACCGCGCTGTGCCTGCTGATCGTGCTGGGAGGCATCGCTCTGCGCGCCGGCATCTGGCTGCACGACGACGCGCAGCAGCCGCAACGTGCCTGGTTCGTCGAGGACATCTACTACCCCACCTGGACGCGCCTGGACGGTCTGCTGACCGGCATCGTGCTGGCCACGCTGCAGGTGTACCGGCCGGCGCTGTGGGCCCGGCTGCAGGCCCGGTCGACGGCGCTGCTGCTGGGCGGGATGACGCTGGCCGGCGCCGCGCTGTGGCTGTTCCGCGACCGCACCGGCCTGCCCGCCAACACCGTGGGCTGGCCGCTGCTGTCGGCCGGCTTCGGGCTGGTGGTGCTGTCGGCCACGGCGCCGCTGGGCTGGCTGGGGCGCTGGACCGTGCCGGGCGCGGGCTGGCTGGCGGGCATCTCCTACAGCGTCTACCTGAGCCACAAGCTGGCCATGCACGCCGTGCACGAATGGCTGGCGCCGGCGCTGCCGTTGCAGGGTCTGGCACTGTTCCCGGTCTATGCAGTTGCGATCCTCGCGGCCGGCGCGGCGCTGCACCACGCGGTCGAGCGGCCGGGCCTGCGGCTGCGCGACCGGCTGGGCGCACGGCCCGCGCCAGTCGCTGCCGCCTGAGTCAGAAGACCGGGATCAGGTGCGGCTCGCCGGCCACCAGCGTGACAACGCGGCGCGGCAGGCCGACCAGCGGTGTGGTGCCAGCCCGCATCGCGCGGGCCACGGCGGCATGGGCGGCGTCCAGCAGCGCACCCAGGCGCGGGCGCTCTCCGCGGCACTGCGAGCGCGGGATGACCAGCGCGAGGTCCAGGCTGTGCGGGCCGCTCGCGTCCAGCGCCTCGACTTCGAGCCGGGCGCTGACGACGACGGTGGACGGCGTGCTGAGGCTGACATCGAGGTCGGCGTCGACGACGTCGTCGGCCGCGACCGGCAGCGCCTGCAGCGGCGCGGAGGAAGACAGGTTCTGCGACATGGGAAGCATCATGCAGAACGGATGTGACAGTTGCCGTCGGGCACCCCGCCACAGGCGCGTAGGACGGCGCTGACGACGGCCGCCCGGCAGCGGCAGGCCTACAGCAGGCTCACACCGGCCAGGTTCAGCAGCGAGGTCTCGCGCATCAGCCGCACGAAGTCTGCCAGGAAAGGCTTGGCGGCCAGGCCTTCGGTGCTGACGGCGTAAAGCCGCCCCGTGAGCCCGCCCTCGCCGATGCGCTGCCGCGCCACGTAGCCGCGCGCCAGGTAGCCCTCCACGGCCCACAGCGGCAGCGCCGCGATGCCCCGGCCGCTGGCGACGAGCTGCAGCATCGCCACCGTCAGCTCGCTGGTGCGCCGCGGCGGCATGATGCCGGCGGGTTGCAGCACGCGGCGCACGAGGTCGAGCATCTCGTCGGGCACCGGGTAGGTGATGAGCGTCTGGCCGGCAAAGTCGGCTGCCTCCAGCCAGGGTTTGGCCAGCAAGGCGTGCCCCTTGGGCAGCAGCGCGACGATCTCGAAGCTGAACAGCGGGTGCACGGCGACGCCGGTCTCGTCGGCATCCACGTCCGACACGATGGCCAGCTCGGCGCGGTCCTGGTGCAGCAGGCCCACCGGGTCGGCCTGGAAGCCGGACACGATGTCCAGCTCCACCTCGGGCCAGCGCTCGCGGAAGGCGTCCATCGCCGGCATCAACCAGTCGAAGCAGGTGTGGCACTCCACGGCGATGCGCAACTGGCCGGCCGAACCGTCCACCAGCCGGCGCACGTCGCGGTCGGCCTCGTCGACCTGCGGCAGCACGGCGTCCGCCAGCTTCAGCAGCCGCTGGCCGACGACACCGAACGCCAGCGGGTTGCTCTTGCGCGCGAACAGCTCGGCGCCGTAGTGCTCCTCCAGGCCCTTGAGCTGGTGGGACAGCGCCGATTGGGTCAGGTTCAGCAATTGCGCCGCGCGCGACAGGTTGCCGGCCTCGCGCAGGGCGACCAGCGTGCGCAGGTGGCGGAGTTCGAGCGGCGTTTGCATGAGCAGGACTTGTGATGAACGCGAAAACGTTTCGTTTGATTCATTCTGCCTGAGTGCCGATCATCCCAAATCGATTTCAGCATCATTCGATTCAACATGATCAAGACTCATATTCTCGGCTTCCCGCGCATGGGCGAACACCGCGAGCTGAAGACGGCGCTGGAGCGCCACTGGCGCGGCGAGCTGCTCGCCACCGAGCTGGAAGCCCAGGCCGCCGCACTGCGCGCCCGCCACTGGCAGTTGCAGCTGGACGCCGGGCTGGACCACGTCACCGTCGGCGACTTCGCGCTCTACGACCACGTCGCCCACCTGATCCAGCTGTTCGGCTGCGAGCCGGCGCGCTTCGGCTTCACCGGCCAGGAGCCGCCGCTGCAGCGCTACTTCACGATGGCCCGCGGCACGGCCACGCACGCCCACACCGAGGCCTGCGGCTGCGGCGGCGCGCCCGGCGACGGCGTGCCGGCGCTGGAGATGACCAAGTGGTTCGACACCAACTACCACTACCTCGTGCCCGAGTTCGACAGCGCCACGGTCTTCACGCTGAACGCCGAGCGCCTGCTGGCCGAAGTGGATGAGGCCATCGCCCTGCCCGCCAGCCCCAAGGTCGCGCTGCTGGGGCCGGTGAGCTTCCTGTTCCTGGGCAAGAGCAAGCAGGACGGCTTCGACCGCCTCGCGCTGCTCAAGCGCCTGCTGCCCGCCTACGAACAACTGCTGACCCGTCTGGCCGCCCGCGGCGTGACCTGGGTGCAGCTGGACGAACCCATCCTCGGCCTGGACCTGGCCCCCGCCTGGCGCGAGGCGCTGCGCCAGGCCTATGCGCGCCTGGGCGTCGTCGGCCAGCCGCTGCTGCTCGCCACCTACTTCTCGCCGCTGGGCGACAACCTCGACCTCGCCTGCGAGCTGCCCGTCGCCGGCCTGCACGTCGACGCCGTGCGCACGCCGGCCGAGCTGCTGCCCATCGCCCGCCTGCTGCCGCAGGACCGCGAGCTGTCGGTCGGCATCCTCGACGGCCGCAACATCTGGCGCAGCGACCTCGACGCCGCCCTCGTGCAGCTGCGCCATGTGAAAGCCCTGCGCGGCGGGCGGCTCTGGGTGGCGCCGTCGTGCTCGCTGCTGCACGTGCCCTTCAGCCTGCGCCACGACAAGGCGCTGGACTCGGAACTGCAGAGCTGGCTGGCCGGCGCCGTCGAGAAGCTGGACGAGCTGCGCGTGCTCAAGCGCGCGCTGTGGGGTGACGAGGAAAGCGTGGCCCGCGAGCTGGCCGAGTCGCGCATAGTCCGCGCCGACCGCGTGGCCAGCCGGCGCGTTCGCAATGGCACTGTGCGTGCACGCTTGAAGGCCTTGCCGGCAGACGCCGACCAGCGCCGCTCGCCCTTCCCCGTCCGCCATGCCGCGCAACGCCAGCGGCTGCGGCTGCCGGCCTTCCCGACGACGACCATCGGCTCCTTCCCGCAGACACCCGAGATCCGCGCCGCTCGCGCCGCCTTCAAGCGCGGCGAGCTGAGTGAGGCGGCCTACCACGAAGCCATGCACCGCGAGATCGAACTCGCCGTGCGAAAGCAGGAGGCGCTGGGGCTGGACGTGCTCGTGCACGGTGAGGCCGAGCGCAACGACATGGTCGAGTACTTCGGCGAACAGCTCGCCGGCTTCGCCTTCACGGCCAACGGCTGGGTGCAGAGCTACGGCTCCCGCTGCGTGAAGCCGCCGGTGCTGTTCGGCGACGTGTCGCGTCCCCAGGCAATGACGGTGGGCTGGACCGTCTACGCGCAAAGCCTCACGCCCAAGCCGATGAAGGGCATGCTGACCGGCCCCATCACCATCCTGCAATGGTCCTTCGTACGCGACGACCAGCCGCGCGCCGACACCGCGCTGCAGATCGCGCTCGCCATCCGCGACGAGGTGGCCGACCTGGAGGCCGCCGGCATCGCCGTCATCCAGATCGACGAGCCCGCCATCCGCGAAGGCCTGCCGCTGCGCCGCGACGCTTGGGGCGACTACCTCGCCTGGGCCACCCGCGCCTTCCGCGTGTCGGCCAGCCCGGTGCGCGACGACACGCAGATCCACACCCACATGTGCTACTCGGAGTTCAACGACATCCTCCCGGAGATTGCCGCGATGGACGCCGACGTCATCACCATCGAGACCAGCCGGTCGGACATGGAGTTGCTGCGCGGCTTCGGGGACTTCCGCTACCCCAACGAGATCGGCCCCGGCGTCTACGACATCCACTCGCCCCGCGTGCCGGAAACCGCCGAGATGCTGCGGCTGCTGAAGAAGGCCGCCGAGGTCATCCCGCCGGCACTGCTGTGGGTCAACCCGGACTGCGGGTTGAAGACGCGGGGGTGGGTGGAGACGGAGGCGGCGTTGGGGAGGATGGTGGAGGCGGCGATGGAGTTGCGGCGGGAGGTGCCGCAGGCGGGTTGATGGGCGACACCCGCGGGATCTCATGCTCGGGCAAGCCTGACTGGCATCATGGCGCTCGCCCGGTGCGTTGGAATGCCCCACCAGGAAGCTGTCCAGCACACACAGCCCTGTTCTCACGAAAAGCCTTGCACGAGACGAGCACACCCGTCATGAGCCACGACTACTTTCAACACAGCGGCCGCTTTCCCAAGAACTCACCTGGGGCGTTCTACACATTAGGCGACATCGCCGCCGACGGAACCTGGTGCGGGCAATGCCTCTCATGCGCCGTTCCCGAAAACAAAGCCCCCACGCTGCTCGCGCCACTGACGGAGACAAATTCCGATACCTACTTCGTCAGACAACCTGAGACAGAAGAAGAGATTGAGCAGGCCTGTTGCGCGATTGAAGTGTGTTGCGTAGATGCGCTCCGATATGGGGGGCAAGACCCAAGAATCCTTGCCCGCTTGAGACGAACAGACTGCTGCGACTATTCAATTGGCGGCGATGGCATCGTCACGGGCCCACATGTCAAAAGTGCGCCGCCCCTCGCGGTGATTCAGGAACCCCGGAAGTGGTGGCAGCTGTGGAAGCCCGGTAGGTTGGGATGAGCGAAGTGAACGCCAAACAAGTCCACGGTCCGGGATATCGGCGTTCGCAGACTCCTTACCTAATCGGCGCAGCCTCCACAGGATTGCTGATGGCCTTGCGTCCCATCGTCTTCCATCAGTCACGAAGGCCGACAACACTGCGCATCCGTCCCGGCAACGGGTGTGCAGCTTTTTCGGAGAACCACCATGGGCCTTCGTCCCGCTCTCGCCACTGGCCTCCTCGCAGCCGCCATGCTCGCCGCGCCCACCCCGTCCTTCGCCTGGGGCGACGAGGGGCATGAGATCGTCGCCACCCTCGCCTACCAGCGCCTGACGCCCAAGGCCAGGAAGGCCGTCGATGCGCTGCTGGCCCAGGACAAGGACGCGCTCACCAAGCCCGATTTCGTCAGCCGCGCGACGTGGGCCGACAAGTACCGGGATTCCGACCGAAACACGACCAAGGTGCGCTACACGGCCACCCACCAGTGGCATTTCGTGGACATCGAGACCGACGGCGGCACGCTGCAACAGGCCTGCTTCGGCCGCCCGCCGCTGCCCGCGGGCACGCCGGCCAGCCAGGGCCCGGCCGACGCCTGCGCCGTCGACAAGCTGGAGCAGTTCCGCCAGGAGCTCGGCGATCCCTCGACGCCGGCCGCCGAGAAGACGCTGGCGCTGAAATTCATCGTGCATTTCGTCGGCGACATCCATCAGCCGCTGCACTCGGCCGACCATCACGACCAGGGCGGCAACGCCGTCGCCATCGAGGCCGCGCCGTCCAGCAAGCAGAGCAACCTGCACAGCTACTGGGACACGCAGCTGGTGCAGAAGCTCGGCGGCACCTCCGTGCCCAAGGCCGCGGCGACAGTCGCCAAGCTCATCACGCCGCAGAACGTGGCGCTCTGGTTCGCCGGGTCCATCGAAGACTGGGCCGGCGAGGCCAACGCCAAGGCCAAGGACACGGCCTACAACTTCAGCGGCGAGAAGACCTTCGTCAACGACCACGGCGGCACCGGCGAGGTGCTGGACACGAAGTACGACGCCCGCGCCATGCCCGTCGTGAAAGAGGCTCTCGCCAAGGCCGGCGTGCGCCTGGCCAACCTGCTCAACGACGCGTTCAAGTAGGCCGCTGCCGCGGCGGCAACTCAGTCGATGGCGGGGTAGTCGCCCGGCCCATCAGGCCACGGCGTCAGGATCTCGAAGCCGTCTTTCGTCACCGTGACCATGTGCTCCCACTGCGCCGACAGAGAGTGATCGCGCGTGACGACCGTCCAGCCATCGTTCAGCTCTCGGATGCCGGCGCCGCCGGCGTTGATCATGGGCTCGATCGTGAAGATCATGCCCTCCTGCAGACGCAAGCCTTCGCCCGGCCGGCCGAAGTGGTTGACGTGCGGCTCGTCGTGGTAGACGTCGCCGATGCCGTGGCCACCGTACTCGCGCACGACGCTGAAGCCGGCCGCGTGGGCGACCTTCTGGATCGCGTGGCCCACGTCGCCCAACGTCGCGCCCGGGCGCACCTGGCGGATGCCGGCGCGCAGGGCTTCGTAGGTCGTCATGACCAACCGGCGCGCCAGCACGTTGGCCTCGCCGACGATGAACATGCGGCTGCTGTCGCCGAACCAGCCATCCTTGGTCAGCGTCACGTCCACGTTGACGATGTCGCCCTTCTTCAGCTTCTTGTCCTTGCTCGGGATGCCGTGGCAGACGACATGGTTCGGCGAGATGCAGGCCGTCTTGGGGAAGCCGTGATAGCCCACGTTGGACGGGATGCACTTCAGCGTGTTGACGATGTAGTCGTGGCAGATGTCGTCCAGCTCCTCCGTCGTCACGCCGGGCACGACGTGGGGCTTGAGCATGGCCAGCACCTCGGCAATAAGGTGCCCGGCCGTGCGGGCCTTGGCGACTTCCTCGGGGCTGCGCAGCTTGAGGCTCTTCATGCGCGCCCTCCTTTGACACTCGCCTTGGCCTTGGCCGGTTGAGCCCAGCCGGCCAGGCGCGCCAGGTCGAGGCCGCCTTCCTGCTCGGCGCGGATCAGCAGCTGGCAGATCTCGCTGTGGTTCAGCTGCGGATGCAGTTCGGCCAGCATGCCGATGCGCATCCAGTGCTCGGCCTGCGCATTGATGGAGCGCGACAAGGCCTGGCTCGCAACGCGCAGGCTCTCGTGCAACGGATCGGAGATTTTGACGATTCCCATGACGGCACTATATACGATTCATATACAAAACGTATAAGCACTTTTTACGCCGCGGCCCGGGATGCGTGCCGCCTAGACTCGCGGCCATGCGTCTCATCCCTGCCTTGCTGGCCGCACTGGCCCTGTCGTCGAAGGCACTCGCCGCCCCACCGCTTCCTGCCGCGGTGCGCGAGGTCGTCAAAACCATGAATGCCGAGTGCCGGAGTGCTGGCGGCAAGCCGGGCGCCTCGCCAGGTCTGGTCAGCACGGTGGATCTGAACGGGGACGGTCGCAACGACTACGTCATCCACACCGCAGCCTTCGACTGCGAAGGCGCCGCCTCTTTGTCCGTGGGTGCCGGTGGCGACGGCTCGGTTGAAGTCTTCATCACCACCGCCGACGGCAGCGCGGCCAGTGCCTTCGAGCATGGCGCGCAGGGCATGCGCGTGGAACAGGGCAAGCTCTGGCTCGCCGTCGGCGGGCCGCTCTGCGGACAGAAGGTCACGGAGGACACGCCGCGCAGCGCCATGCAGGCCTGCTGGCGCCCGCTGCAGTGGGACGCCAACCGCCACAAGCTCGACTTCGCGCCGCTCTCCAGCGTGCGGCCGTACCCCTAGCCTGTGGTGACGACAGCCGCCTCGTAGCCCACCAGGAACTCCGCGGGCATGCGCTTCGGTTTGCCGCTGCTGATCTCGATGCAGACCAGCAACCAGCGGCCCCGCACCAGCGTGACGCCGTTGCTCGCGCGGCGCAGCTGGAAGCGCCGCTCCATCGTCAGCTTGCCGTCGCTGGCGGTCAGCCACGTGCCCAGCACCAGCGCCTCACCCTCGAACGACGGCAGCAGGTAGTCGTAATGGCCTTCTCGGATGGCCATCGCGCGGTCCAGCCGGCGGTAGTCGGACAGGCTCAGGCCCAGCGCCTCGGAGTGCGCCCAGCCCGCCTGCTCGCACCACTGCACATAGACAGCGTTGTTGGTGTGGCCCAGCCCGTCGATGTGTTCGGCCGCCGGCGTCAGCGCCAGCGTGAACGGCGACGGCAGGTCCCAGTCATTCATAAACCGAGACTTCGGGCCGCCGCGCCAGCACCGCAATGGGCGGCGCCCAACGTTCGCCGCGCGGCTTCTTGCTGGTCACCAGCGTGATCTCGCTGGGCTCGAAGACCTCGACGTTGTGTGTGATCGGTGTCGTCAGCAGGTACTGCGCGCGCGTGCTGCGCAGGAAGTGGCCGACGAGCTGGATGTTGCGCACGTCCAGGTGGGCAAAGGGCTCGTCGATGAAGACGAAGCCGCCCGGCGTCTCGTCGTCCTTCATCAGGCCGACGAGCAGGATCAGGCTCTTCAGCACCTGCTGGCCGCCCGAGGCCTCGCCGTCGTTCAGGCCCACCTCGCCCTTGCCGTCGAAGTTGAACTTGACCTGCAGGCCGGCCTGGGCGAGCACGGTGTCGTCGTTGTCCAGGTGCGGCAGGATGGCTTCGGCCGTCGTGCCGGCCAGCTCGCCCAGCTCGGCGACATTCTTCTTGTAGCGGCGCACGGTGGCACGCAGCACGTCGATGTAGCGCTCGCGGGCGTTGAAGGCCGCGATGCGGGCCAGCTCGTTGCTGGCGCGGCGGTCGCTGAGCTGGCTGTCCTGCTCATTCACCTGCGCGGCCATGCGGGCGTGGCGTTCGACGACGCTGGCGTCCACCTCCCAGTGGCCGCCTTCCAGTTCCTGGTCCACGTGATGGGCGCGGATCTCGGCCTGGCGCGCGTTCTCGAACTCGTCGCGCACGGCGGCCAGTGCCGCGGGCGTGACCCAAGCCGGCGGGAACTGGGCTTTCTGCTTGCGTGACTCTTGAGACGCCTTGCGCAGCGCCTCACGCTTGGCTTCGTGGTCGCGCAGGCGGCTGGCTGCCGAGCCCTCGCCGTCCTTCAGCGCGATCTGCGCGCCTTCGTAAGCCTGCTCGCTGCGCGTGGATTCGCGCACGACGCGGTCGTGCTCGCTGTCGAGCGCGCTCATGCGCGAGGCGGCCTCGGCACGCGCCTGGCGCAGCACCGGCAGGCGCGCACGCGCTTCCGCGAACTCGTCCGCGCGTTCGCTCAGCTCCTGCGCCGCCTTGTGGCCCACGGCCGCGCGCTGCACATCCTTGAACTGGCGCTCGACCTCGGCCTGGGCCTTGGCGATGCGGCTCAGTTCGCCGTCCCAGCGTGCCAGCTCGCTTTCCAGCGCACCGCGGCGCGAATCGACGGCCGACGCGCCGAACTGGTGGTCGCGCGGCTCGACGAACACGCTGCGGCCGCCACGGGCGTCGCGGTAGTAGGCGTCGGTGGTGATCCATTCGCCACCGACCTGGGCGCCCTCTTCCGTCGACATGACGCAGCGGATGCCTCCCAGCTGGCGCGCCAGCCACGACGGCAGCGGCGCGCTGACGTTCAGCGCAGCCAGCAGCGAGCCGGCGGGCGCCTGCGTGACGGGCGAGGTGTCGGCCACGACGTAGTGGCGGTAGCGCTGCTTGGCGGCGATGTCGAAGGCGCGGCTCTCGTCGCTGCGGTGCTTCAGCACGACGACCCAGCGCGACGGGCGCAGCAGGCCTTCGGCGGCGGCGCGCCAGGTCTCGTCGGCGATGTCGATGGAATCGGCCACGAGGTAGTGGGCGATGCCCGCGTCGTCCAGCGCGCGCTTCATCGGCGCGACCTCGGGCGGCGGCGGCGGCAGGCGCTTGCCGCTCAGCTCGCCGAGCTGCGTCTGCGCGCGCGAAGCCTTGTCGCTGGCGCGCGTGTAGTCGGCGCGCAGGCGGTCGCGCTCGGTGGCCAGCTCCTGCAGCTTGACCGTCAGCGCGGCGGCGTCGGCCTCCACGTCGGCCAGCGCCTTCAGCTCGTCCTCGCGCTTGACCAGCGCTTCAGCGGGCCGCTCGGCCTCACGGGCGGCATCGAACGCGGTGCGGGCATCACGCCGTTCGCCTTCCAACGCCTTCAGCCGCCCCTTGGCCGCCTCCTGCGCCGTGAACAGGCTGTGCAGCGCGGCGCGCTTCTCGCTCAGCGCCTTCACGTCGCCCGACGCGAACAGGCGCTGGCGGTGCAGCTCGCGCGCATCGCGGGTGATGCGCTCGCGGGCCTCGCTCCAGCGCAGCACGGGCAGCACCTCGGTGGCCAGGCGCTCGCGCTCCTGGATCTTGAGCTGGTACTGGCGGTGGCTGTTGACGCGGTTGGCCAGGTCGCTGAGCTGCGCCTGCGTGTGCGCCAGCTCGGCGCCGGCCTGCTCCACTTCCTTGCCCAGCTGCTGCTGGTGGCTGCGCGCCTGCTCGTAGCGATCCAGCACTTCCTGGTCGCCGAACACCTCGAACACGAGGCGCAGCAACTCCTTAGGTGACAGCTCGCACAGCCGGTCGGTCTGGCCCTGCTCCAGCGCCAGCACACGGCCGATGGCGCGCGTCAGACCGGCCGCTTCGAGCCGCTTCTTCCAGGCCTCGATGCCCAGCCAGTCGCGGTCGCCCTTCTCGGCGAGCTGCTCGATCTCGTGCACGCCGTCGAGGATGACGTAGCGGCGCACCCAGTCGCCGCCGTGGCGCTCGATGCGGCAGGCCAGCGTCACCTGGTCGGCGTACAGCAGCGACGATGCGAACGGCCGGCTGCTGTTCTGGCGCGAGCGCGGGCGGTTGTCCACCAGCGCGCGCAGCCAGGCCGTCTCGGCGTTGGCGTGGCGGGCGTAGGTCTTGTACGTCCGGCCGCCCGAGCATTCGAGGCCCAGCAGCGTGCGCATCGCGTCCAGCAGCGTGGTCTTGCCCGAGCCGTTGGGGCCGGCGATGGTGATGATGGCGCCGTCCAGCGGCAGCGTGACGCGCTGGCAGTAGTCCCAGTGCAGCAGTTCAAGCGATTGCAGGTGGAACATCAGTCGTCAATGTCTTGTTGTTCGGCCTCTTCGGGGCGCGACACGGGATGACCAGCGCGGGCCAGCACGTCGCCCAGCGCGCCGTCGAGGATGCGCGGCGCCAGCAGGTCGTAGTCGATCAGCAGGTCCAGCAGCGGGCCTTCGGCAATGTCCTCGCCGCGGCGCGTGATGAAGCCGTGGCGCTCCAGCAGCTTGAGGTTGGTGTCCAGCCGCAGCTTCTTGCCGAGCTGGTCGCCGAAGTCGGCCAGCAGGCTGCGGTAGCTGATCAGCGGCGCCACGCTGGCGGCCTGTGGCATGGGCTTGTCGGTGGCGAAGAACTCACCCTGGCCGGCGTGAATGGCGTCGCTGCGCGCGACCTGGCGCTGGCGCTTGGGCAACACGATCAGCGACCACAGGATGACCAGCAGCGCCACGCCGTCGCGCGGGATGTCGAGGTTGTTGTTGGCAGCCAGGCCCGTCTCGCCGAACACGGCGCTCTCGGCAGGGCGCAGCAGCGCCACGGCGATGTGGTCGGCGTGCACGTTGTCCACCAGTTGCAGGCCCACGCCGGCCAGGCGCGCGCCGAGCTGGTTCCACAGCTCGGTGTCGATCAGCGCGCGCTTCACGAGGGGGTGGCTGCGCGGCAGCCAGCGGCGGGCCAGCAGTTGCGCGGCGAGTTGCTGGGAGTCGTCGAGTGGGCTCATGAAGAAGAGGTATCGGGTGTGAGGACGCCGCGGCTCATCCATTTGACGAACTCGTCATCCACGGGGCCTTGTTCGGCGGACCAGCGCACCGACCACGGCTGGCGGGCCATGTCGCCGGTGGCGCCCTTCAGGTGGCGGGCCTGCGCGTCGCCCAGCAGCGGCAGCAGCTGCGCGCGGTAAGCGGCGCGGGCATAGCTGCCGCCGAGGATGGCCGGCGTCAGATCGCGTTCGATGGGTTCGGCGGACCAGGCGGCCAGCAGCGCCTGCATCTGGTCCATGTCGGGCGGCAGCTGCATGACGGCCAGCTCGCCGGTCGGCGCGGCCTGGCCTTGCGGCAGCGCGGCGGCTTCGGAAGGCTTCGGGCGGTCGCGCTCGAACTCGGCCTCGGCCGTGTCGACGAGGTCTCGCTGCGCGACCAGCACCGGGTGCACGGGCCGCTCCCAGGCACCGTTCAGCAGCGTGGCAAGGTCGCCCTGGCTCTGCAGCCAGCGGCGCACGTCGGTCGTCGTGATGCCGGTGGAGCCCAGCGTCACGCGCTGGCGGTCGGCCTGCTGCAACGCACGGTTGAACTGGCTGGCCATCGCCAGCAGCCGCGCCTGGGCCAGGCCCAGCTCGCGGGCCAGGCGCTCCAGGCGGGCCTCGCCGGCCGATTCGGCCTGCGCAATGATGGCGCCCAGCGCCTCGCCGGCACGGTCCACCAGCGTCAGCGCCTTCTCGAAACGGGTGCGCGCGCGGCGCAGCGCGAATTCGCTGCCGCTGGCGATGGCGTCGGCGAACTCGTCGTACAGGCGGGACAGCTGGGCCAGCAGATGCTGCAGCTGGGCCGGCTGCAAGGTGCCCAGTTGATGCGCACCGGCCACGCCGGCCAGCAGCGAGGCCAGGTCGCCGTCGGGCGCCTGCTCCTGCGTCAGCGGCTGCAGGATGCCCACGAGCTGCTGGGCTAGCGGCGTGACGGCGTAAGTCTGCGCGGTGGCATCCCAGGCCAGCAGGTCGGCCTCGCGCAGGCGCTTGAGCACGTTGTCCAGCGCCTCGTCGCGCAGCACGTGGAAGGCCTGGTTCAGCGCCTCGCGCGTCAGGCGCGACTCGCGCAGCGCCATCAGCTCGAAGAACACCCAGACCCGCAGCCTTACCAGCGGCGCCGGGCCGCCGAACAGCGCCCGCTGGGCGGCCAGCAGCGCCTCCTGGCGCTCCAGCTGCCACCACAGCAGCGCCTCTTCGGGGACGCTGCCGTCGCGGAAGTAGTCCTCGACGCGCAGGGCGTCGTCGGTTTCGGGAAGCGGCGTGGGCTGGGACATGGGGCGCGGATTATCGGGGAGGCCGTTCAGCGGCTTTGATCGGTGCCGCCGAGCGGTTTGAACCCCGGGCGGGCGACACCGGTCCACACTGGCAGCCATCATGAGACAGCCCACCTTCTTCCTCTCCCACGGCGGCGGCCCCTGGCCGTTCATGGATGGCGACTACCGCCAGGCTCACGCGAAGCTGGAGGCCTCGCTGCAGGCGCTCCCGGCCACGCTGCCCGAGAAGCCGAAAGCCATCCTGATGATCTCGGCGCACTGGGAGGAAACCGCCTTCACAGTGATGACCTCGCCCGCGCCGGGCATGCTGTACGACTACGGCGGCTTCCCGCCGCACACCTACGAGGTGGTCTACCCCGCGCCGGGCGACCCGGCGCTGGCCGAGCGCGTCGTCGCGTTGATCGAGGCCGCCGGCCTGCCCGCGGCGCGGGACGCGCAACGCGGCTTCGACCACGGCGCGTTCTGCACGCTGGTGCCCATGTACCCGGACGCCGACGTGCCGGTGGTGCAGCTGTCGCTCAAGCGCGGCCTGAACCCGGCCAACCACCTGGCGCTGGGCCGCGCACTGGCGCCGCTGCGCGACGAGGGCGTGCTCATCCTCGGCAGCGGCTTCAGCTTTCACAACCTGCGGCTGATGTTCAACGGCGCCGGCACGGCACCGTCCGTCGCCTTCGACGCCTGGCTGCAGGCCGCGCTGCCCGCCCCCGACGGCCGCGCCGAGCGGCTGCAGGCCTGGGAGCAGGCGCCGGCCGCCCGGCAGGCCCATGCGCGCGAGGAGCACCTGCTGCCGTTGATGGTTGCCGCCGGTGCCGCCGAGGGCGATGCAGGGCAATGCAGCTATCACGAGGCCGACTACCTGGGCGGCATCACGGCATCGAGCTTCCGGTTCGGCTGATCCGGCGGGCGGGGCTGCGCGCCCTGAGGGAAGCTTCTGCGTCGGCCCGCCTGCTCAGGCGTGAGTCACCCATTCACTCGATTGATCGGCGTGACGGCGCCGACGCAGGCGCCTTCCCAATAGCAAACGGCCCCTCACGGGGCCGCCAGTGGTGCGCGGGAAACGCGCGGGCCGCTCAGCGGCCGATGTTCAGCGGCGTCATCGACGAATAGGCGCGCGACTGGATCGCGATGCGGCGCTCCAGGTCGGCGTGGTCGATGGCGTCGGACAGGTAGCGCTCCTCGACGTCCTCGAGGGTCTCGGGCGTCAGCACGTTGCGCAGGGAGCGGAAGAGGTTCTCGATCAGGCTCATGGTGTTGGATGGGGCTTGTGGCCCCGCTCTTATCGGGTAAACCCTAGTTTAGGGTAAACGCGTATCCAACACACCCCGCCACCGCCGCGGTTCGCGACTTCCTGCACGAATCGGCACCGCGCTCAGCTGTTTTCCAGCGCCAGCCCCGCCTGTGTCCAGGCCTCGATGCCACCGCGCAGCACGCGCGCCTGGCGGCCTTGTGCCTTGAGCCACTGCGCGGCGCGCACGGCCGAGGCGTCGTTGGGGCAGGCGCAGTAGGTGATGAACTCGCCCGCCGGCGGCCAGCCGGCCAGCGCCGTGTCGCCCAATGCACCGAGGTCGAGATGACGCGCACCGGGGATGCGGCTGGCCAGCGGCATCTCGGGCGAGCAGGCCCGCACGTCGACGAAGACGATGTCGCCCCGCCCGTCGCGCAGCGCCAGCGCCTCGGCCGGGCCCAGCCGCTCGAAGCGCGTCAGCTCGCGCCGCACCAGCGCCCGCCGCCACAGCCGCCAGCCCAGGTACACCAGCACCACGATGCCGGCACCGGCCAGCGCGAGACTGCCGAGACGGCTGAGCACGTTCAACAGCGCGTCGATCTGCGCGTGGAACACGCGGCCCGCGGCGACCGACACACCGGCCCACAGCGCCGAGCCGAGCAGGTTCCAGCCCAGGAAGCGCCGCGCCGGCATGCCCAGCGCCCCGGCCAGCGGCGGCGCCAGGATGGACAGCCCCGGCACGAACTTGGCGATGACCAGCGTCAGCACGCCGCGACGGGCGAAGCTGGCCTCGTTCTGGCGCACGCAGCTGTCCGGCGAGATGGAGATGCGGCACAGCGTGGCCAGCACGCGCCGCCCCAGCCGCCGGCCGGCCCAGAACCACAGGCCGTTGGCGAGCAGCGCGGCCAGCGTCGCGACAAGAAAAGACTGCACCGCGAAGCCGTCGCGCTCGGCGGACGCCACGCCTGCCAGCAGCAGCACGGGCGTGGACGGCAGCGGCGCGCCCAGCTGCTCCAGCAGCACAGCCAGCGCAACGGCGACGAGGCCGTAGTGGGAGAAGAGGTCGGTCAGCAGGTCCATGGCGTTGTGCCGGCCAGCATAGTGCCGCCGCGCGTCCCGCGCTGGGTCAAGTCCATCGCGATGTACTTGATTACATTACGACCCATGCCCACCGACCTCTGGACCCAGTTCGACGCCGCGCCGCTCGCGCTGACGCTGCGGGTGGCCGTCGTCGCCACGCTGCTGGCGCTGGCGCTGGGCGTGGCGCTGGGCTGGCTGTTCGCACGCACGAAGCTGCCTGGCCGCGGCGTGCTGGAGGCGGTCTGCATGCTGCCGCTGGTGCTGCCGCCCACGGTGCTGGGCTACGGCATCCTGGTGCTGATGGGGCGACACGGCGCGCTGGGTGGCTGGCTGCGCGAGCACTTCGACTACACGGTCATCTTCAACTGGCACGGCGCCGTCATCGCGTCCACGCTGGTGGCGCTGCCGCTGGTGCTCAAGGGTGCCAGCAGCGCCTTCGCGCAGGTGGACCGCAACCTGGAGGCTGCCGCGCGCACGCTGCGTCAGTCGCCCTGGAGCACCTTCGTGCGCGTGACGCTGCCGCTGGCCTGGCCCGGCATCCTGGCCGGCACGCTGCTGGCCTTCGCCCGCGCGATGGGCGAGTTCGGCGCCTCGCTGATGGTGGCCGGCTCCATCCCCGGCCAAACGCAGACCGCGTCCATGGCCATCTACGACGCCGTGCAGGCCGGCCGCGACGACCTGGCGCTGCTGCTTGCCCTCATCGTGTCCGCCGTGTCGGTGTCCGTCCTCGTCCTGTCCAACCGATTCCTCCAACGTTCGCCGTCATGAAACGCCTGCTGCTGTCGCTGTCCCTCGCCCTCCCCTTGCTGGCGTCCGCCCAGCAACTCACCGTCTCGGCCGCCGCCAGCCTGACGGACGCGTTCAAGGAGATCGCGCCGAAGTTCGAGGCTGCCCGGCCGGGCGCCACGCTGCGCTTCAACTTCGCCGCTTCGGGCGTGCTGCTGCAGCAGATCGCGCAGGGCGCACCGGTGGACGTGTTCGCCAGCGCCGACCAGGAGACCATGAACCGCGGCGTGGATCAGAAGGTCATCGCCGTCGACACGCGGCGCGACTTCGCCGCCAACACGCTGGTGCTGGTCACGCCGGCCCAAGGCGCACCGGCCATCGCCACGCTGATCGACCTGAAGAAGCCCGAGGTGAAGCGCATCGCCGTCGGCAAGGTCGCCTCGGTACCGGTGGGCCGCTACACGCAGCAGGCGCTGGGCAGCGCGCAGCTGTGGTCCGCACTGAGCCCCAAGCTCGTGTTCGCAGACAACGTGCGCCAGGTGCTGGACTACGTGGCCCGCGGCGAGGTCGAGGCCGGCTTCGTCTACCGCACCGATGCCGAGCTGGCCAGGGGCAAGGTCGCCATCGCGATGACGGTGGGCGGGCATGCACCGGTCACCTACCCCGTCGCTGTCGTCGCGGACAGCAGGCAGGCCGCGCTGGCGCGCGACTTCGTCACCTTCCTCGGCGGCGCCGAGGCGCAGGCCGTCCTGGCGCGCTACGGCTTCGGCAAGCCTTGATCGACGTCTCGCTCCAGCTCTCGGTCAGCGACAAGCGCCGCCGCTTCGACCTCGACATTGCCTTCGCGACCGACGCGCCCTTCGTCGCGCTGTACGGCCCGTCGGGTGCCGGCAAGTCACTGACGCTGCAGGCCATGGCCGGGCTGCTGCCCGTGCGGGCCGGGCACGTGAAGCTGAATGGCCGCGCGCTGCTGGACACCGCGGCCAACATCGACCTGCCGCCCGAGGCCCGCCGCGTGGGCTATCTGTTCCAGCACTACGCGCTGTTCCCGCACCTCAGCGTGCGCGACAACGTCGCCTTCGGGCTGACAAGCTGGCGCAAGCGGCTGAAGGCCGACGACGCCACGCGCGTGGACGAGCTGATCGAGTCCTTCGGCCTGACGGCGATGGCCCGCAGCCGCCCGGCGACGTTGTCCGGCGGCCAGCAGCAGCGCGTGGCGCTGGCCCGCGCGCTGGCCTGCAACCCGCAAGTACTGCTGCTGGACGAGCCTTTCGCCGCGCTGCACACCACGCTGCGCCGGCAACTGCGCGCCGAGCTGCGCGACCTGCGCCAGCGCCTGGGCATCCCTGCCGTCATCGTCAGCCACGACCCCGAGGATGTCATCGCGCTCGCCGACGAGGTCTTTCTGCTTGACGGCGGCGGCGTCCAGAGCAGCCTTAAGGCCGATGACCCCGGGCTGCGCGCAGCACTGGAAGCTGCGCCATGAGCACGGGCGACCACCCGCTGCTGCAGGGCGAGCTGCGCCTGGCCGGCCGGCTGGATGGCCGCTTCTTCGACCTGCTGGCCGCGCTGGCGCTGACCGGCTCGCTGCAGAAGGCAGCCAAGGCCGCCGGCTACAGCTACAAGGGCGCCTGGCTGGTGCTGGACGCCGCGACCGCGCTGACCCACGCGCCGCTGGTCGACAAGGCCACCGGCGGCGCGGGCGGCGGCGGCACGACGCTGACGGCCGAGGGCCACGCACTGCTGGCCGCATGGCGCGAGCTGCAGGCCCGGCACACGGCCTTCCTGCACGATCAGGCCGCCTGGCTGGCCACCCAACCGGCGCTGGATGCGCTGCTGAAAAGGATGAGCATGAAGACCACCGCCCGCAACCAGTTCTTCGGCCGCATCGCCGGCGTGAACCCGGGGCCTGCCACGACGACGGTGCGCATCGCGCTGGACGGTGGCCAGGAGGTCACTGCATCGCTGACGACACAGGCCGCGCAGGAGCTGAAGGTGCAGACCGGCAAGGAAGCGCTGGCGCTCGTGAAGTCCAGCGAGGTGGTGCTGGTGACGGACTTCGGCGGCTACCGGCTGTCGGCCCGCAATCAGCTGGCCGGCACGATCTCCCGCGTGGACCGCGGCGCAGTGTCGTCGCTCATCGGGCTGACGCTGCCGGGCGGCACGATAGTGACGGCCAGCGTCACCAACGATGCGGTGGACGGCCTGGGGCTGGCCGTGGGGCAACCGGCGACGGCGGTGTTCAAGGCTTACGCGGTCATGCTGGCGGTTCGGGCATGAACTGCAGCCCGTCAGGGTGCACCCGCCTGACTTCCCCGGCCGCCGTCACGCTGCGCGTCTGCAGGTCGACAAGGAAAATGCCGCCGCTCTCGTTGATGATGCGCAGCCGTCTATCCGGGTCGACGGACATCGAGCGGAAGAAGACGTCCTGCACATCGCCTTCGAGGTTGGTGATGAGCCGACGGTTGTCGTAGACCTTCAGCGTCCACAGCACCTCGCCGCCGGCGCCGAACGCGGCGAGCATGCCGCCCATCTGACCGTCTGCCGCCAGATCGCCAGCCATCTGGGCGTAGCGAATGCCATCGACGACGACCGGTGCGACCTTGGGCGGCGGGATACGGCTCACCGCCCGGCCGCCTTGGTGATCTGCACCGCCACCTCGCCCACACCCGCGAACACATGCCGCGACTGCTGGCCGATGCGGATGTCGTGCACGCCGGTGATCATGCCGGTGGAGATGACGTCGCCCGCGCGCAGGATCGTGCCCTGCAGCGCGCGCTTGTTCAGCGTGAAGGCCAGCGCGCCCAGCGGGCCGGGCTTGATGGCGACCTTGCCGGTGCCCACCGACTGGCCGTCGATGAAGGTCTCGACGGCTATCGTCTCCAGCTCGCGCCAGTTCACGATCTCCGGGCCGACGACGACGCCCCAGTTGTTGCCGAAGTCGGAGATGATCGCGCCGGGACCGATGTCGTTCAGCGTGGCGAGCGGGCTGCTGGCCACTTCCACGCCGATGTGCATGGACTTGACGAAGGGCAGCACCGTGTCGGCCGTCCAGTCGGCCTTGCCGGCGGGCGCGTCCTCGGCGACGACGATGACCACCTCGGCCTCGACGGCCGCGAAGCCGCCGTCGAACACGGGGCACCGTGCGGCCTCGCCAGCCGCCACGCGATGGATGTTGGCCGCGAAGGCGGGGCCGATGAGGCGCTCCTCGGGGAACTGCGCGGCGAAGGCCGGGTTCACGCGGGCGACCTTCCAGCCGGCCACGGCGTCAGGCCAGCGGGCGACGGCCGCGGCCTGGATGGCGTAGGCCTGGTCCAGCGTCGTGGGCGGCATGCCGGGGTAGGCCTGGAGCGACTGGCCGGCAGCGCGGGCGGCGGTGAAGCGGGCCGAGATGTCCTGCGGATTGCTGCTGCCCGTGGTGTCGTGTTCCGTGCTCATGTTCGTTTCCCGCGCTGCGGCGCCCTGGTGAATGCGGGCGGCAATGTACAGCCAAGCCCCCGGGGCGCGGCTTTGCATCTGCGCAAGCACGGCTATCGCAGCTGCACGAACCCGAACCGGCTCAGTAGGTCTTGTACGGCAGGAACTTGCCGCTCATGACGATGCTGACGCGGTCCCCCGCTGGGTTGGGCTCGCGCTGCAGGTCCATCTTGAAGTCGATGGCGCTCATGATGCCGTCGCCGAACTCCTCGTGGATCAGTTCCTTGAACGTCGTGCCATAGACGCTGATCAGCTCGTAGAAGCGGTAGATCAGCGGGTCCGTCGGCACCGAGGTGGGGAGGCTGCCCTTGTAAGGCACCACTTTGAGCCATTGCGTCTCGGCTTCGGTCAGGTCGAACAGCCCGGCCAGCGTGGCCGCCTGGGCGTCGTTGAAGGTCATCTGACCCAGGCAGCCGGCGGTGACCCACTCCTTGCTGAGGCCCACGGCCTTCGCAACGTCGGCCCATTTCAGGCCCTTGGCCACCTTGGTGGCGATGATTTTTTCGGTGACTTCGAGGCGGCTCATGTCGGCTCCGGCAGGGGTTGGGAAACAGGTGGACACGGCAAGCAGGCCTGCGCCGTGCTGGTGCCCGCTCATGCGGCAGCAAGCGCCATGCCACGCAATGGTGCGGATCGAATAAGGAAATAAGGAAACTGTCGTTCCTCGCATAAGCAACTTCGGGCACCCTCTCGGCTTCGTTCATAGCCCGGCCATGCCATGCCCTCCTTCCTGCCCTCTCGCCGTACCGTCCTGGCCTTGATCGCCTCGGCTGCCACGCTGCCCGCGTTCGCCGCCGACCCGACGCTGCTGAACGTCTCCTACGACGTGGCCCGCGAGCTCTACAAGCAGATCAACCCCGCCTTCGTCGCCGCGCAGAAGGCCAAGGGCGTGAACGTGACCGTCAACCAGAGCCATGGCGGCTCCAGCAAGCAGATCGGCGCGGTCATCAGCGGGCTGGAAGCCGATGTCGTGACGATGAACCAGGCCACCGACGTGGACCAGCTCGCCAGCGCCGGCCTCACGCCTGCCGACTGGCGCAACCGCTTCCCCAACCATGCCGCCCCCTACTCGTCGACGATGACCTTCCTCGTCCGCAAGGGCAACCCCAAGGGCATCAAGGAATGGGCCGACCTGGCCCGACCCGGCGTGCAGGTCATCATCCCCAACCCCAAGGTCACCGGCAACGGCCGCTATGGTTACCTGGCCGCCTGGGGCAGCGTCGTCGCCAACGGCGGCAGCGAAGCCCAGGCCAAGGACTTCGTGACCAAGGTCTTCGCCAACGTTCCCGTGCTGGACGGCGGCGGCCGCGGCGCCACAACGACGTTCACACAACGCGGCATCGGCGACGTGCTGGTCACGTTCGAAGCCGAGGTCGAGCTGATCGAGAACGAGTTCGGCCGCGGCCAGTTCGAGCAGGTCAACCCCAGCGTCTCCATCGAGACCGATGCGCCGGTCGCCATCGTCGACAAGGTCGCCGCCAGGAAGGGCACGGCCGCACTGGCCAAGGCCTACCTGGACTTCCACTGGAGCCCCGAGGCACAGGAAATCATTGCGAAGAACAACTTCCGCCCGCGCGACCCGGCCGTCTTCAAGAAGCACGCGCAGCGCTTCGCCAACATCAAGCTGTTCACCGTCGACCAGACGCTGGGCGGCTGGGCCAAGGTCAGCAAGCAGCACTTCGCCGATGGCGGCACGTTCGATCAGGTGATGGCTGCGATCAAGCGCTGACCCCTCGCTCAGTTCGCCGCGCTGAACGCGGGCGAAGCTGATCGGTCCCCCGAGGGGACGGCGATGCCTGGCGGATCGACCGCCAGGCACATCGCCAAGGCGGGCCGGCTTGGGAGCGGCCCGGCGCTTGGCCCGAAATGCCAAAACACTAAAACCACATGACTTCCTTCTCCCTGAGTAGACGGCGTGTCCTGCCCGGCTTTGCGCCGACGCTGGGCTTCACGCTGTTCTACCTGTCCCTGATCGTGCTGATCCCGCTGGCCGCGGTGTTCCTGAAATCGTCGGGCCATGGTTTCGACGCCTTCTGGGCCGCCGCCACGTCGCCACGCGTCATCGCGTCGTACAAGCTCAGCTTCGGCGCCTCGCTGATCGCAGCCGTCATCAATCTTGTCTTCGGTCTCATCCTGGCCTGGTGCCTTGTGCGCTACGAGTTTCCGGGCAAGAAGCTCGTGGACGCGCTGATCGACCTGCCCTTTGCGCTGCCCACGGCCGTGGCCGGCATCGCGCTGACGGCGCTGTACGCACCCAACGGCTGGGTCGGCTCGATCTTCGCCAAGTACGACATCAAGATCGCCTTCACGCCGCTGGGCGTGCTGCTGGCGCTGATCTTCATCGGCCTGCCGTTCATCGTGCGCACCGTGCAGCCGGTGCTGGAAGACATGGAGACCGAGCTGGAGGAAGCCGCCGCGTCGCTGGGCGCGCAGCGCTGGACGACCTTCCGCTTCGTCGTGCTGCCCACGCTGCTGCCGGCGCTGCTGACCGGCTTCGCGCTGGCCTTTGCGCGCGCCGTCGGCGAGTACGGCTCGGTGATCTTCATCGCCGGCAACATCCCGCTGGTCAGCGAGATCACGCCGCTGATGATCATCTCCAAGCTGGAACAGTACGACTACGTCGGCGCCACGGCCATCGCCGCCGTCATGCTGATCTTCAGCTTCGTGCTGCTGCTGCTCATCAACGGCCTGCAGGCCTGGAGTTCGCAACGGGGTGTCCGCAAATGAGTACCGCTCTGCACGTCGCCCCGGCGCGCGCTCGCGCCAAGTATCAGGACAACCCCGCCACACGCGAGTCCACCGGCGTGCGGCTGACGCTGCTGGCGCTGGGCCTGGGTTTCTTCGCCATCTTCCTGCTGCTGCCGCTGGTGGCCGTCTTCACCGAGGCGCTGCGCAAGGGCTGGGAGCTGTACTTCGCATCGCTGAGCGAGTCGGACACGGTGGCGGCCATCAAGCTGACGCTGACCGCCGCCATCATCTCCGTGCCGCTGAACGTCGTGTTCGGCGTCAGCGCGGCCTGGCTGATCGCCAAGCACGAGTTCCGCGGCAAGCAGTTGCTGATCACGCTGATCGACCTGCCGTTCTCGGTGTCGCCCGTCGTGGCCGGTCTGATGTACGTGCTGATCTTCGGCGCCAACGGCTGGTTCGGCCCGTGGCTGCAGGCGCACGACCTGAAGATCGTGTTCGCCGTGCCCGGCATCGTGTTGGCCACCGTGTTCGTGACCTTCCCCTTCGTCGCCCGCGAGCTGATCCCGCTGATGCAGGCGCAAGGCAAGGACGAGGAGGAAGCCGCCACCGTGCTGGGCGCCAGCGGCTGGCAGACCTTCCGCCGAGTCACGCTGCCCAACATCAAGTGGGGCCTGCTGTACGGCGTCATCCTCTGCAACGCGCGGGCGATGGGCGAGTTCGGCGCGGTGTCGGTCGTGTCCGGCCACATCCGCGGCCTGACGAACACGCTGCCGCTGCACGTCGAGATCCTCTACAACGAATACCAGTTCGCCGCGGCCTTCGCCGTGGCCTCGCTGCTGGCGCTGCTGGCGCTGGCGACGCTGGTGATCAAGCAAATCATCGAATGGCGCGCGTCGGTCGCGTCGAAGGAAGCATGATGGGCATCCAGGTCCAGAACATCCACAAGAGCTTCGGCAATTTCACGGCGCTGGGTGACGTCTCGCTGGATTTCCCGCGCGGCGAGCTGGTCGCGCTGCTGGGCCCGTCGGGCTGCGGCAAGACGACGCTGTTGCGCATCATTGCCGGCCTGGAACAGGCCGACGCGGGTCGCGTGCTGCTGGACGGCGAGGACGCCTCCGAGACGCACGTGCGCGAGCGCCAGGTGGGCTTCGTGTTCCAGCATTACGCACTGTTCCGCCACATGACGGTGTTCGACAACGTCGCGTTCGGCCTGCGCGTGAAGCCACGCAAGCAGCGCCTGCCGGAATCCGAGATCAGGAAGCGCGTCACCGAGCTGCTCAAGCTCGTGCAGCTGGACTGGCTGGGCGACCGCTTCCCGCCGCAGCTCTCCGGCGGCCAGCGCCAGCGCATTGCGTTGGCCCGCGCGCTGGCCGTCGAGCCGCGCGTGCTGCTGCTGGACGAGCCCTTCGGCGCGCTGGACGCCAAGGTGCGCAAGGAACTGCGCCGCTGGCTGCGCCGCCTGCACGACGAGCTGCACATCACCAGCATCTTCGTCACGCACGACCAGGACGAAGCGCTGGAAGTGGCCGACCGCATCGTGCTGATGGACCACGGCCGGGTGGAACAGGTCGGCACGCCGCAGGAGGTCTACGAGCGCCCGGCCACGCCGTTCGTCTACGGCTTCCTCGGCGCGGCCAACCGCTTCGTCGGCCAGGCGCGCGGCAACGTGCTGCACATCGGCGAGCACCAGCTGCCGCACGCCGGCTCGCACGACGGCGGCGAGGTGCAGGCCTACGCCCGCCCGCACGACCTGCGCATCCTGACCGACGAGGCCGCTCCCGGCCTGTCGGCCACGGTGGAGCGTGTGCTGTCCTTCGGCGCCAGCGCCCGCGTCGAGCTGATCGGCCCGGACGGCCAGCCGCTGGAAGCCGAATTGACCCGCGACGAGGCCGAGGCGCTGCGCCTGCAGGGCGGCCAGCGCGTCAAGCTGGCGGCCAACCGGCTCAGCCTGTTCGAGGCCGGCGCGGGCATCTAGGCGCGCCCCAGGGATTTCCTGGCAAGTCCGCTCTTCCACAAGGTTACGGATTTGCGGCTGGCCGGTTTGGCGTAGTTTTCTCGTCTTTCAAGGCAAGGGTCGACGCCGACTACAGCTGCCGGCGGACCCTGCCCGGGAGACCGCCATGCCTGCTCGAACCCCCACGCGTCGATTGCTCGACCTCGCCACCTGTGCCGCCCTCGGCTTCTGCGCGCTGCCCCAGCACGCCGGCGCCGCCGACAAGCCCCGCCCGGCGGCGGCCGCCAGTGCGGCCAGCGCCACCGGCATGCCGAAACGCGCCGACAACACACCGCTGCACTTCGACCCGCCCGCCGCCGGCCCACACGGCCCGACGCGCGCGGACTACGAGTACTGCATCGAACACCCCTCCCCGGACGGCCTGTACACCGACTGCTCCGCCTTGCTGCCCAACGATCCACCCAACGCGAAGGCAGTCACCAAGGCTGCCAAACCGCGCTGACACGGGCGCACACGCCTTAATCGGCAGCCGCATGCGCTGCTGAGGATTGCTTCGTTCTCTGGGAACGCCGGGTTGCGCACACTGGCTCCACGCATCTTCTGGAGCCTCTCGTGAGCATCACCGCCATCAACGTCCGCAACCAGTTCCGCGGCACCATCAAGGAAATCATCGAAGGCCCTGTCGTCTCCGAGGTCGACGTCGTCACGCGTGGCGGCGATGTCGTCACGTCGGTCATCACGACGCGTTCGGTCAAGGATCTCGGGCTCGAGGTCGGCCGCGAAGTGGTGGCCCTCGTCAAGTCCACCGAGGTGTCCATCGCCACGCTCTAAGAGGGTGAGAAGGAATCCAGCATGCCTGCCTCGACTCACCAAAACGCCCCGCTCGTCGTTGCAAATGCTCGCCGTAGCCCTGGCTGCGGCTGCGCTTTGCGCCTAGATCGGACCGCCTTGGCGAGCCCTTTCGGGCACGCCGGACTCCCTCCCACCCTCTGAGGCCGCCATGCCGTACAGCGCTCCTCGCATCCTCATCATCCCGGGCCTGCACGACAGCGGGCCAGCGCACTGGCAGAGCTGGCTGCAGGGCCAGTACCGCGACGCTCGCCGCGTCACGCAGCGCGACCCGAGCAAACCGGAACTGGAGCGCTGGGCCGAGCGCATCCAGCGCACGCTGGAGGTTGCGGGCGACGGCGAATGGCTGGCCGTCGCGCACAGCTTCGGCTGCCTGGCGCTGGCCCGGCATCTGGCGGACCACCCCGACTCGCCCATCCGCGAGGCTTTGTTCGTCGCGCCGGCCGAGCCCGACAAGTTCGGCCTGGCCGAAGCCCTGCCCCACCACCGCCTGCCGTGCCGCTCGCGGCTGCTGGCCAGCAGCAACGACCCGTGGATGAGCGCCGCCAGCGCCGCGCGTTGGGCCCACCGTTGGGGCGCCAGCTACAGCAACCTCGGCGCCGTGGGCCACATCAATGCCGAGGCCGGCTTCGGGCCGCTGCCGGTGGCCAAGAGCTGGGTCGAGGCGGCACGGGCGCGGCACGCGGAGTTCCGAGAGTGGGCGTTCGCCGTCTGAGCTGAACTCGCCGAAAGCGAAACGGGCCGCTTCGCAGCGGCCCGCTCCACATCCGCGATCACTCAGCCGAGTACTGCCTTGAACACAGCCAACGTCCGCTCCCACGCCTGCTGCGCCGCTGCCGCATCAAAACGCGGCGTCGTGTCGTTGTTGAAGCCGTGCTGCGTGCCGGCATAGGTGAACGCCTCATAGCGCACGCCAGCGGCCTTCAGCGCGGCTTCGTATGGCGGCCAGGTCGCGTTGACGCGTTCGTCGTTGCCCGCGAAGTGCAGCAGCAGCCGTGCCTTGATGCGCGGCACGTCCGGCAGCGCGGGCGCGCCGCCGTAGAACGGCACGGCCACGGCCAATTCAGGCACCTGAGTGGCGATATGGTTGGATAGCGAGCCGCCGTAGCAGAAGCCGACGACACCGACTTTCCCATTCGCATCGGCCAGCGTCAGCAAACCGCGTGCGCCGGCCACGATGTCGGCGCGCGCCTTCGCCGGGTCGAGCTTGCCGAACAACTCGCGGGCCTTGTCCTCGTCGCCCGGGTAGCCGCCCAGCGGCGCCAGCGCGTCGGGTGCGTAGGCCACGTAGCCGGCCAGCGCAACGCGGCGGGCGATGTCCTCGATGTGCGGGTTCAGGCCGCGGTTCTCGTGCACCACCAGCACGGCCGGCAGCTTGCCCGCAGCAACGGCCGGCTTGGCGAGGTAGCCGTGCACCTGGCCGTTGCCGTCAGGCGACGAGAAGGATTGCTTGCGCGTGACGAGGCGCGCGTCGTCGGGCTTGACCAGCTGCGCGGCAGCGAAGTCAGGGCTCAGCGTCGCCAGCAACGCGGCGGCACCGGCCGGGCCGCCGGCAAAGGTGGCGGCCTGCTCGAGAAAGCCGCGCCGGCTGAGGTCGCCGTGCACGTAGCGGTCGAACAAAGGCCAGGCCTGGGGCGGAATGGGCTTATGCATGAGCAGGCTCCTGAAAGGTGGACTGACTGTAGATGTCGATCCGACGCCCGCAACTGCCGGGAAACGCATAACGATATGGCGAATCATTCGACGACAGAGGAAGGCGCGGTTTGCAGAATCGCCCCGCATGAACTTCCAGCAACTCCGCTCCGTCCGCGAAGCCCAGCGCCGCGGCTTCAACCTGACCGAAGTCGCTCAGGCCCTGCACACCTCGCAGCCCGGTGTCAGCCGGCAGATCCGCGAGCTTGAAGAGGAACTCGGGATCGAGCTGTTCGTGCGTTTCGGCAAGCGGCTGACCGGCCTGACCGAGCCCGGCGAGCAGGTGCTGCCGGTCATCGAGCGGCTGCTGCAGGAGGCCGAGAACCTCAAGCGCGCGGCCGACGACTTCGCCCAGGCCGGCAGCGGCCGCCTGCGCATCGCCGCCACGCACAGCCAGGCGCGCTACGCGCTGCCGCCCGCCGTGCGGGACTTCCGCGCCCATCACCCCGACGTCAGCCTGCACCTGCAGCAGGGCTCGCCGCAGCAGATCGCGCGGCTGCTGCTGGATGGCGAGGCCGACGTAGGCATCGCCACCGAGGCGCTGGCGCAGTACCCCGAACTGGTGGCGCTGCCCTGCTACCGCTGGACGCACTCGGTCATCGTGCCGCCGGGCCACCCGCTGCTGGAAGGGCCGCTCACGCTGGCCCGCGTCGCGCAGTTCCCCATCGTCACCTACGAGCCCGGCTACACCGGCCGCTCGCACATCGACGACGCCTTCTCGGCCGCACAGCTCACGCCGCACATCGTGCTGAGCGCGATGGACGCCGACGTCATCAAGACCTATGTGGAGCTGGGGCTGGGCGTGGGCATCGTCGCGGCCATCGCCTTTGACGAGGAGCGCGACCGACACCTGCGCGCCATCGACGCACGCCACCTGTTCGAGGACAACATGACCCGCCTGGCCGTGCGCCGCAGCGCCTACCTGCGCGACTACGTCTACGAGTTCATCCAGACCTTCGCCTCGCCACTGAAGCGCGAGGTCGTGGACGCCGCGCGCCACGAGCCGGCGCCTGTACCCACGGACAGCCGCGAGCCGGTGCTGGCTTGGTCGAAAGCCGCATGAGCTAGCGCGCTCTTCTTCGTTCCCCGCATAACCCGGCCTCCCTAGAGTGAGGTCTCCCTCCCTAACTCAAACACAATGCGCCGCCTTCTCACCGCCTTCTCGCTCGCCATTGCCGCCAACGGCGCCTTCGCCCAGACCTCGCTGCTGAACGTCTCCTACGACCCGACACGCGAGCTCTACCAGGACTTCAACAAGGCTTTCGCCGCGGCCTGGAAAGCCAGGACCGGCGAGACGCTGAGCATCAAGGCCTCGCACGGCGGCTCGGGCAAGCAGGCCCGCTCGGTCATCGACGGCCTGGAGGCCGACGTCGTCACGCTGGGCCTGGGTTACGACGTGGACGCGCTGGCCGATGCCAAGCTGCTGTCGCTCGACTGGCAGAAGAAGCTGCCGAACAACGCCACGCCCTACACGTCCACCATCGTGCTCCTGGTGCGCAAGGGCAACCCCAAGCACATCAAGGACTGGCCGGACCTGGTCCGCCCCGGCGTCGACGTCATCACGCCCAACCCCAAGACCAGCGGCGGTGCGCGCTGGAACTACCTGGCCGCCTGGGGCTACGCGCTGAAGAGCGGCAACACGCCGGCGCAGGCGCGGGACTTCGTCAAGAAGATCTACGCCAACACCAAGGTGCTGGACTCCGGCGCCCGCGGTGCCACGACAACCTTCGTCGAACGCGGCATCGGCGACGTGCTGATCGCCTGGGAGAACGAGGCCTACCTGGCCGTCAAGGAACTGGGCCCGGAGAAGTTCGAGATCGTCACGCCCAGCATCTCCATCCTGGCCGAGCCGCCCGTCGCCGTCATCGACAAGGTCGTCGACAAGCGCGGCACGCGCAAGCAGGCCCAGGCCTACCTGGAATACCTGTACAGCCCGGAAGGCCAGGAGATCGCGGCGCAGAACTACTACCGCCCGCGTGACGCCAAGGTCGCGGCCAAGTACGCGAAGACCTTTGCGCCGGTGAAGCTGTTCACCATCGACGATCTGTTCGGCGACTGGCGCAAGGTGCAGAAGACGCACTTCGATGACGGCGGCACCTTCGACAAGATCTACACGCCGGGCGCCAAGTAAACGCCCGTGCAGGCGCCACCTTCAGCGGGTGGCGCCCCGCGCCAGGAGGCCGGCACCGCGAGGTGGCCGGCCTTTCTTTGTTCTGCGATTGACGCCTTCAGCCCGGCCCACCTCGCGAGCGTGGCCCCGGGCCACCCCGCGGCGGCAGGCCTCCGCCCGGCATCGGCGGGCGCCCGTCCGGCGCCCCCGGTGGCCATCCCCGCGGGCCGCCCGGCGGGCCGCCCCCTTCGACGCGGTTGGATACGGTCTGGTCCACGCCCACGACGATGCCCGCCACGTAACCGGCCTCGACGCTGCCGAACACCGCCAGCATCTCGGTGCCGGCGCCGTCGGTGAACACGCCGTCATCCTCGATCCGTGTGACGGAGGTGTTCGGGCCTTTGCCGTACAGCGGGCTCGCATAGACCTCGGCCGTCACCGCGTCCGGGAAGGCGAACTGCGCCGTCGCCATGGACGGCGTGCTGCTCGTCAGCATGCTGGCCGCGAGGAAGGCCATGCAGTGGATGTGCGTGATGCGGCCCTCGTACCAACCCGGGTAGATGGTCTTGAAGGTGACGATCCCGTCGGCGTCGCTGCGCTGGATGCCGCGCAGGTAGCTTCGACCGGTCTGCCCCGGGTTGCCCATGCCGTCGTATCCGGAGTAGCGGCCATCACGATCGCAGTGCCAGACGTACACCCACGCGCCGGCAACGGGCCGGCAGCGGTTGTTGACGTCCACCAGCTTGATGCGCAAGGTCAGCGGCACGCCGGGGCAGCCCTCGGTGATGTCCTCGCGCAGCAGGGCCGAGCCGGCCAGCGCTGCCCGCAGCGGGAACGGCCCTTCGGTTTCCGTCGGCGTCACGCGGCAGCTGGGCAGGCCGGTGGCCATGATGCGGGCCAGCTCGTCCTCGCCGCGACCGTCCGGCGCGGGCGCCATCACACCGACCGAGCGCGGCGGGGCGGCGCAGCCGACCAGCGACGTGGCCCCCAGCCCGCCCAGCGCCCCCAGCAGGCGGCGGCGCCCGGAAGGTGGCTGGGGTCCGGCGTCGGCCGGGGATGGTGAGGGGCGTGCCATGCGGGGCGTCCTTGCAAGGTTTTGCGAGCGACGGTGCGCCCATGCGCACCGAACAAAACCTGGCAATGTCGCCGGGGGCGGTAACACCTTTGTCTGCAAAATGTGTCGCGCAGACACAAAGCGCCCAGCGGCCCGGGGACGGGGTGCGCAGCGGCAACACATTAGGGGGGCAACCTTCTGCTAGCCTGCCGCCGTCAACCCGGGGCCGCGGTGGGCCGTTGGCGCCAAGCCCAGCCCGAAAGGCCACCCTCCGATGAAAGCCCTGCCCCGCATCGCGTTGTGTTCTGCGCTGTGTTCCGCCTTGCTGCTGGCCGCCTGCGCCAGCGCACCACCACAGCCCCTTGCCGCCCGCGGCGCTGCCCAGGATGCGCTGTGGTTGGACCGCCTCACCTGGGGTGCCAGCAGCGCTGACCTCGCGGCCGTGCGCGGCCAGGGGCGTGCCGCCTGGCTGGACGCCCAGCTGCAACCCACAGCCACGGCGCCGCTGCCCGAGGCCGCCAGGGCCCAGATCCAGGCTTTCGCCATCTCCCAGCAACCGCTGCTGCCGTTGGTGCAGCAACTGGAAGCCCAGCGCAAGGCCGCCGACGCACAGACCGACGACACCGTCAAGGCGCAGGCCCAGAAGGACTACCAGCAGGCGCTGACCAAGCTGGCACGCGACGCCTCGGCCCGCCAGTTGCTGCAGGCGCTGTACTCGCCGCGCCAGATACAGGAGCAGATGGCGTGGTTCTGGTTCAACCACTTCAACGTGCACCAGTACAAGAGCAACCTGCGCGTCATGGTGGGCGACTACGAGCAGGGGTTGCGCGAGCGCTCGCTCGGCCGCTTCCGCGACCTGCTCGGCTACACGGCCCACCACCCGGCCATGCTGCGCTACCTCGACAACGAGCAGAACGCCGCCAACCGCATCAACGAGAACTACGCGCGTGAGCTGCTGGAGCTGCACACGCTGGGCGTGGGTGGCGGCTACAGCCAGAAGGACGTGCAGGAACTGGCCCGCGTGCTGACCGGCCTGGGCGTGAACTTCACCGACACCCACCCCAAGCTCAAGCCCGCGCAGGAAGCCCAGTACCACCGCGATGGGGCCGTGGAGTTCAACCCCGCGCGGCACGACTTCGGCGACAAGGCGCTGCTGGGCATCACCGTGAAGGGCCAGGGCTACGCCGAGCTGGACCAGGTGCTGGACCTGCTGGCCCGGCACCCCAGCACGGCACGCTTCGTGTCGCGCAAGCTGGCGCAGTATTTCGTCGCCGACGAGCCGCCGCCGGCTCTGGTGGAGCGCATGGCCGAGCGCTGGCAGCAGAGCGATGGCCGCATTTCCGAGGTGCTGCGCGCCATGGTCTCATCGCCGGAATTCGAGGCTTCGCTGGGCCGCAAGTTCAAGGACCCGACGCACTACGTCGTCTCCGCCGTGCGGCTGGCCTATGCGGACAAGGTGGTGCTGAACACCGGCCCCATGATCGGCTGGCTCTACCGCCTGGGCCAGGCGCCCTACAACCGCCAGACGCCCGACGGCTATCCGCTCGACGAGAACGCCTGGGCGGGCCCGGGGCAGATGACGACGCGCTTCGAGATCGCCCGCGCCATCGGCAGCGGCAGCGCGGGGCTGTTCAAGGTCGAGGGCGAGGTCAAGGACCGGCCCGCCTTCCCGCAGATCGCCAACCCGCTGTATTACGACGGCATCGCACCGCGCCTGGCCGCCGCCACGCAGCAGGCGCTGGGCCAGGCCACTTCGCCGCAGGAATGGAACACCTACCTGCTCGCCTCCCCCGACTTCATGCACAGGTGATCGCATGGACCGACGTCTTTTGCTCCAACTTGGCCTCGCCGGCCTCGGCTCGGCCGCCCTGCCCGCCCGACTCTGGGCCGCAGCACCTGACGCCCCGCGCCTGCTGGTCGTCTTCCTGCGAGGCGCCTACGACGCGGCCAACCTGCTGGTGCCGACATCGTCGAGCTTCTACTACGAGGCCCGGCCCAACATCGCCATCGCCAAGAAGGACGCACTGCCACTGAACGCCGACTGGGGCCTGGCGCCGGCACTGGCCGACAGCATCCACCCGCTGTGGGGCAAGGGCCAGGCCGCCTTCGTGCCCTTTGCCG
This sequence comes from Pelomonas candidula, assembly GCF_043555985.1. Taxonomy (NCBI): domain Bacteria; kingdom Pseudomonadati; phylum Pseudomonadota; class Betaproteobacteria; order Burkholderiales; family Sphaerotilaceae; genus Roseateles; species Pelomonas candidula. The sequence continues at coordinate 335,965 of NZ_JBIGIC010000002.1, forward strand.
GCACCAACGACACGACGCGCAGCCATTTCGAGACGCAGGACCACATCGAGCTGGGCCAGGCCGACGACGTCGTGGGAGGCAGCCGCGACTTCCGCAGCGGCTTCATGAACCGGCTGGCCGGCGTGCTGGGCGCAGGGGGCGTCGCCAGCTCGCGCTTGGAGGCCATGGCCTTCACCGACCAGGTACCGCTCATCATGCGCGGCAGGCAGCCGGTGGCCAACCAGGCGCTGCGCGACCTGGGCAAACCATCCATCAGCGCGGCCCAGGCGCAGACGATTGCCGGCATGTACGCCAACACGCGGCTGGCCAACACCGTCAGCGGCGGTTTCGAGGTGCGCGACGAGGTCACGCGTGAGATGGCCGGCGAGATGGAGGCCGCCAGCCGCGGCGCCATCGCAGCCAAGGGCTTCGCGCTGGAGGCCCGCCGCGTCGCGCGGTTGATGCGCGAGCGCGTGACCCTGGGCTTCATCGACGTCGGCGGCTGGGACACCCACGTCGGCGAAGGCGGCGCGACCGGCCAGTTGGCTGGCAAGCTCGGCGAGCTGGGCAAGGGCCTGGCGCTGTTCGCCGACGAGATGGGACCGCAGTGGAACAACACCGTGGTCGTCGTCGTCAGCGAGTTCGGCCGCACCTTCCGCGAGAACGGCAACCGCGGCACGGACCATGGCCACGGCAGCGCCTACTGGGTGCTGGGCGGCGGCGTGAAGGGCGGGCGCATCGCCGGCGAGCAGGTGGAGGTCAAGGCGTCCACGCTGTTCCAGAACCGCGACTACCCGGTGCTCAACGAGTACCGGGCGCTGTTCGGCGGCCTGTTCAAGCGCATGTATGGCCTGAACGACACGCAGCTGGCCTCGGTGTTCCCCGGGGCCAGCGCGCGCGATATCGGGCTGGTTTAGGCCGCGGAACCGCTGAAGGGGCCCGCAGCCAAGATGCGCACGCCGCGAGGGGCGCGTTCAGCGGTTCCCTGCCCAGCGGTCGACCACTGCCTTCACGCGCTCGCCGAAATGCCTGGCCGTGGCGAGGTCGCCCGGCACCATTTCTTCCGCCGACGCGTCGCTGGGTGTCTGCGTGATGAGGCCGGCGTAGCCGCCGAGGTTGTTCACTTCGTCGCGCGTAGCGGCCTTGTGGTTGGGCGCCTTCAGGCCCATGCCCACCCAGATCATGCCGTGCTGCTGGCTCAGCGTGTGCAGGTACTGGATCGTGCCCTGCTTGTCGCCGTTGAGCGTGGCGCTGTTGGTGAAGCCGGCAGCAATCTTGTCCTTCCAGACCTGGGCGTACCAGGGCTTGCTGCTGGCGTCGGCCACTTTCTTGAACTGCCAGCTCGGGCCGCCCATGTAGGTCGGCGTGCCGAAGATGACGCCGTCGGCGGCGGCCAGCGAGGCCCAGTCCGCTTCGGTGATGTTGCCCTCGGCATCGATGGCGATCAGCTGCGCGCCAGCGGCGCCGGCCACGGCCTCGGCGACCTTCTTCGTGTGGCCGTAGCCGGAGTGGTACAGAACGACGATCTTGCTCATGGACAGTTCCTTTCGGAGGGGGGTGAATCAGAAACCTGCGGACCGAGCGCCGGGCCGCTCCCAAGCCGGCCCGCTCTGGCGTTGTGCTTGCGGCTCAACGCCGCAAGCATCGCCGCCGCCTCGGGGGACCGTCCAGACTCGCCCGCGTTCAACGGGGCGAGCCTGGACGAGGGGCACCATTTCAGGCAGCCAGGTCGAAGACCAGCACCTCAGCATCATGCCCGGCGCTCAACGCGAGGCGCGATGTTTGGCGAACTTGCAAGGCATCACCGGCCGTCAGGTCTTGCCCGTTCACGTTAAGCGAACCGCGCACGACATGCACGTAGGCGATGCGTCCATCGGCCAGCGCGAGATCCGCCTGCTCGGCGCCGTCGAACAGGCCGGCATACAGCTTCGCGTCGGCATGGATGGTCACCGCGCCGTCGGCACCGTCGTTGGCGGCGACGAGGCGCAGCTTGCCACGCTTGGAGCCGGCGTCGAAATGCTTTTGCTCATAGCTGGGCGCGATGCCGCGGTGGTCCGGCATGATCCAGATCTGCAGGAAGTGCGTCGTCTGGTCCTTGGCGTGGTTGAACTCGCTGTGCAGCACGCCGGTGCCGGCGCTCATGCGCTGCACGTCGCCGGGGCGGATGACGCCGGCGTTCGCGCCACCGGCCTCGCCGTTGCCCATGCTGTCCTTGTGCGCCAGCTCGCCGGAGAGCACATAGCTGATGATCTCCATGTCGCGGTGGCCATGCGTGCCGAAGCCGCGGCCCGGCTCGATCTTGTCCTCGTTGATGACTCGCAGCGCGCCAAAGCCCATGCGGGCCGGGTCGTAGTAGTCGGCAAACGAGAAGCTGTGGAAGGACTTCAGCCAGCCATGGTCGGCGTAGCCGCGATCCGAAGACTTGATCAGTTGGGTGGTCATGCTGGGCTCCTTGGTTTTGCTTGCGATGGAGTCAATGTAGGAGCCGGGGCCTCGGCCATCGACAAGCGGCTCTGAGGACACCATTCAAATAGACTGAACGCATGTCACACCCGCAAGACAAGCGCCGCGCGCTGACACCCGAAGCCCTGTCCATGATGGACACCATCGCCCGCACCGGCAGCTTCGCCGCCGCCGCGCGCGAGATGGGCCGCGTGCCGTCGGCGCTGACCTACTCCGTGCGCCAGCTGGAGGACGCGCTGGACGTGCTGCTGTTCGACCGCAGCTCGCGCCAGGCCGTGCTCACGTCGGCCGGCCAGGAACTGCTGCACGAAGGGCGGCGCCTGCTGCAGGAGCTGGACGCCGTAGCCAACCGCGTGCGCCGCATCGCCACGGGCTGGGAAACCGAACTCACGCTGGTCATGGACGACGCCGTCGCGCGCCGTGCCGTGTTCGACCTGATGGAGGCTTTCTACGCCCAGCGCTGCGAGGACGGCACGCCGCCGCCCACCCGCCTGAAGCTGCGCGTGGAAGTGCTGGCCGGCACGTGGGAGGCCCTGCTGCGCGGCGAGGCGGACCTGGCCCTGGGTGTGCCCGCCCAGTCGGCCAGCAGCGCCATCCACTGCGAGCCGGCGGGTGAGCTGGAGTTCGCCTTCTGCGTGGCGCCGCACCACCCGCTTGCCGAGCTGCCGGAGCCGCTGACGGCGGTCCAGATCGCCGAGCACCGCATCATCGCCGTGGCGGACAGTGCCCGCACGCTCAAACCCATCACCGTGGGCCTGCTGCCCGGGCAGGACGTGCTGACCATGCCCTCCATGGCCACCAAGCTCGAAGCCCTGCTGCGCGGCCTGGGCTGCGGCTCCCTGCCGGCCAGCATGGTGCGGCGGCACGTCGAGGCCGGCCGGCTCGTGCGCAAAGCCACCTATGAGGGCCGTCGCGCTGGCGTCATGCATTACGCCTGGCGCGACAACGGCCAGACGCCGGGCCGGGCCCTGGCCTGGTGGCTGGACCGGCTGCGCAGCGAGACGACGCGCAGGGCGCTGCTGGAGCAGCACGAAGGGCTGCTGCTCTAACAGAGGCCATGGACGCGCCCCTCACGCCCGCTCACCCCGCCGCAACGCCGCCACTCGGCGTTGCAAATGCTCGCCGTAGCCCGAGCTACGGTTGTGCTTTGCGCCTTGATTGGCGACGCCGTGACGGTCTGCTCGGCCGCGCAGGGCGCGCCCATAACCTCTGATGGCCAGGTACCGCGGCCGCTTCGCGCCCTCGCCCACCGGCCCGCTGCACGCCGGCTCGCTGGTCGCCGCGCTCGCGAGTTGGCTGGATGCCCGTGCGAACGGCGGCCAGTGGCTGGTGCGCATCGAGGACGTCGACGGGCCGCGCTGCCCGCCAGGCATGGACGAGGTCATCCTCGGCCAGCTCGCCGCGCTGGGGCTGGTGCCCGACGAGCCGCCTGTCTGGCAGTCCCGCCGCGGCGACCTCTACCAGGCGGCGCTGGACCGGCTCATCGCTTCCGGCCACGCCTACGGCTGCGCCTGCACGCGCGCCGAGATCGCCGCGGCGATGGGGCCTCGGGCCAAGCATGGCGAGCTGGTCTATCCCGGCACCTGCCGCCACGGCACGAACGGCCGGCCGGTGCGCGCCTGGCGCTTGCGCGTCGAGGGCCGCGTCGACTGGCAGGACCGCCGCCTCGGCACGCAGTCGCAAGACCTTGCAAAGGAAGTCGGCGACTTCGTGCTGAAGCGCGCCGATGGCCTGTGGGCCTACCAACTCGCCGTCGTCGTCGACGATGCCGAGCAGGGCATCACCGATGTCGTGCGCGGCGAAGACCTCGCCGACAACACGCCACGCCAGATCGCGCTGCAACGCGCGCTCGGGCTGCTGACACCGCGCTATCTGCACACGCCACTGGTGCTGGCGGCGGACGGGCACAAGCTGTCGAAGCAGAACGGCGCGGCGGCGATTGATCTGTCAGACCCCATTGCTCGCGTGCGAGATGCCGCAACCGAGCTGGGCATCCCGGCCAACGGCAACAGCACAGCCGTCGGCGACCTGCTGGCCGAACTCGCGCCGCGGTGGAAACCTGCGCTGACCAGCTGATGCAGGAAGCAACCCGCGCACCTCACGGCCTGATGCGCCGGCGGCGACAATGCCGCCTTCCCCTCCAACAGCTCAAGGATTCCCCCATGAACACCACCCCCAGCGGCCTGCAGTTTGATGACACCGTCGAGGGTGACGGCAAGGTGGCCCAGGCTGGCCAGGACGTGACCGTCCACTACACCGGCTGGCTGTGGGTCGACGGCGCCAAGACGAGCAAGTTCGACTCCAGCAAGGACCGCAACGACCCGTTCGAGTTCGAGCTGGGCGCCGGCATGGTCATCCGCGGCTGGGATGAGGGCGTGCAGGGCATGAAGATCGGCGGCAAGCGCACGCTGATCATCCCGGCCGAGCTGGGCTACGGTGCGCGCGGTGCCGGCGGCGTCATCCCGCCGAACGCGACGCTGTGCTTCGAGGTCGAGCTGCTGGGCCTGGCCGGCGGCCCCGAGGCCGTCGAGCTGAACCTGCACACCGCCTCCAGCGGCCTGCAGTACGAAGACCGCGTTGTCGGTGACGGCGCCGAGGCCACTGCCGGCCAGCGTGTGTCGGTGCACTACACCGGCTGGCTCTACAAGGACGGCATGCGCGGCAAGAAGTTCGACTCCAGCAAGGACCGCGGCCAGCCGTTCAAGTTCCGCCTGGGCGGCGGCGAGGTCATCCAGGGCTGGGACGAAGGCGTGCAGGGCATGAAGGTCGGCGGCACGCGCATGCTGGTCCTGCCGCCCGAACTGGGCTACGGCGCGCACGGCGCCGGCGGCGTGATCCCGCCGAACGCGACGCTGCTGTTCGAAGTGGAGCTGCTGGCGGTCTGACGCCGGCAAGGCCGGGGCGCCGCGCTCAGGGCTCGGCGCTGAACATCGTCGTCGGCGGCGAGAACTGGGTCAGACGCCACGGCAGGACGCGCGAGTCCATGTCGTCGACCGGCCCCGTCAGCGGCCGGCCGGCCAGCCAGTCCTTGAACTTGGGCAGCGGCATGGGCCGCGCCACCAGATAACCCTGCACCTCGTCACAGCGAATGGCGCGGATGACGGCCAGCTCGCGCTCGGTCTCGATGCCTTCGGCGACGGTGCGCATGCCCAGCACGCCGGCCATGCGCACGATGGTGTTGACGATGGCGCGTGCGTCCGCGTGCTCGGTGAGTGAGCGCACGAAGGAACGGTCGATCTTGAGCGTGTGGAACGGGAACGCGCGCAGGTAGGCCAGCGACGAGAAGCCGGTGCCGAAGTCGTCGAGCGCCACCTGCACCCCCAGTTCGCGCAAGGCATGCAGCCGGCGCAGCGCCGCCTGCGCATCTTCCAGCATCAGCGACTCGGTGACCTCCAGGTGCAGCAGCGACGGCCCCACGCCGGCGCGTACGAGCACGCGCTCCACGCTGTCGATGAAGCCCGGCTCCATGAGCTGCAGCGGCGACACGTTGACCGCCACGTTCAGGCCCGGCAGTTCGCGCGCCGCGAGGCAGGCCTGCTGCAGGGCCAACGCGCCCAGCTCGTGGATGAGGCCGCAGCGTTCGGCTGCCGGGATGAATTCGCCCGGCGACACCGAGCCCAGCACCGGATGCTCCCAGCGCATCAGCGCTTCCACGCCCAGCGCCTGCAGGCTCTGCGAATCGACCTTGGGCTGGAAGTGCAGCTCGAACTGGCGCTTCTCCAGCCCCTCGCGCAAGGCCTGCTCCACCGTGTTCATGCGCCGGCTCGCGGCGCCCAGCGAGCTGGCGTAGACGACGCTGCGGCCCCGGCCAGAGCGCTTGGCGTCGTAGAGCGCCAGGTCGGCGTTGACCATCAGGTCCTCGACGTTGGCGACGCTGGGGTCCAGCCGTGCCAGGCCCACGCTGGCGCCCACGTGCAGGCGCTTGGCGCCCATCTCGATGGGCTGGCTGAGCTTGTCGATGATGAGGGCCGCCATTGCCTGTGGGGCGCGCGATGGCGACTCGCCCAGGCGCAGCATCGCGAACTCGTCGCCACCCAGCCGGCCGACAAGATCGCCCTCCTCCACCAGCGCCAACAGCCGGCCGGCAACGACGCGCAACACCTCGTCGCCGGTGGAATGCCCCGAGCTGTCGTTGATGCCCTTGAAATGGTCCAGGTCGATGGACAGCAGCCAGCCGGAGCGGCCCAGCGACATCGCCGCCTGGGCCGCGTTCATCAGGTTGCGCCGGTTCGCCAGCCCCGTCAGCGCGTCCTGCTCGGCGTGCATGCGCAACTGGTTCTCGAAGCGCTGGGCCTCGGTGATGTCGGCGATGACGCCGCGCCAGCCGCCCCCGGTGCCGTCCGCTGCAGCAATGGGCTTGGCACTCAGCGCCCACCAGCGCGCCTGCTCGCCCCGGCCCAGCTGCAGCTTGATGTCGCGGAACGGGCGGCCCAGCGCCCAGGCGGCCAGCAGCGGCCCGGACTGCTGCGAGCGCGCGGCAAACCACTGCGGCAGCTTCACGTCGCCGAGACGCTCTTCCGTCGTGCCGAGCAGGCTGGCCAGGCGCGCCGAGCGATGCACGAGTCGGCCGGCGGCATCGGCCTCCCACAGCGCATCGCTGGCGTTCTCCTCGAAATCCCTGAGCAGCAGGGACACCACCTGCTGCTGGCGCGCGTACGAGAAGCGCGCCCTCAGCAGCGCCGTGGACTGCCGCGCCAGCGCCATCGCCGCCAGCGAGACAACGCTGGCATAGCTCAGCAGCAGCACCGCCACGGCCAGGAGGATGGGCTCGCCGGACCGCCACAACGCCACCAGGGAGCCAGCCACGATGAGCCAGGTGTAGGCCAGGCTGGCCACCGGCAGCATGGCCAGCGCAAAGGCGCCGGCGCCCAGCATGCCCGTCACCAGCGTCGCGATCAGCACGCGCTCGGCCGGCGCGGCGGGCACGAACCACAAGGCGGCCGCCAGCCCCCAGCACAGCCCGAGCAGCGCGGCGTGCCAGCTGCCGCGCCGGTAGCTCTTGCTAGAGGCCGTGTCGCGGACGCGACCACGCTGGGTCCACCAGCCTGCGATGCCCATGGCCAGCAGCAGCAGCAGCAGACCAAGCCAACCCGCCAGCAACAGGCCGCCGGCACGGCCCACGGCCAGCCAGACGAGGCCACCGGCGACCAGGTTGGCCGCCATCAGCGACGGCGTCAGCCGCATCAACTGGCCGAGATGTTCGGCACGGATGCGCGCGGACTCGGCATCGCTGTCAACATAAAGCTCGAACGTCCGCCGCAAACGTCCCCAAATCCCTTCAGCCCGCGTCATGATGCGCTTTCTGCTGTACTGGTCCCTCTTGGGACGGATGGTAACGAGCGACTTCACGACGATGTCACGCGGTGCTGGTCTTCTGCGTGGCGTTTGCATCATCTGCCTGCCACTTGAATGGAGTACACCGCCATGTCCGTGACCGACCAACGCCGTTCCCCTCGCGTCGAGTTCTTCCTCGTACCCGCCGAGCACGAGCAGTTGCCGGTCTGGGTCATCAAGCCGCAAGGGCTGGCCGACGCCCGCGGCGGCGTGGTGGTCAACCTCAGCGAGGAAGGACTGCAACTACTGACCGCGGCCGAACCGCCGCTGGATGCCCAGCACTACGAGCTTCGCCTGCTGCTCGGCGAGGACGAGGGCGTGCCGCTCTTCAGCGCCTCCGTGCGCCGCGTCTGGAGCCGGCCGCTGAGCCAGATCGTGCAGCTGTGCGGCTTCGAGTTCGAGTCGTCCAACTCGCAGGCCGAAGAGTTCCTGCGCACGCAGACAGCACAGATCACCGCACGCAAGTGGGTGCGCTGCGTGCTCGTCGAACGCATGACGGCGCTGGCCTGATTCCGTCCGCGTCCGCCCTGCTGGCAAGTGGGGCGGGACTGGGTTAGCGTGGCCGCGGGGCAAGGTCGCCCTGCCACTGCCCACGCCATGCTCGACCCTGACCACCTGCTGCGCTACTGGACCGCCGGCCAATGGGCCGCCAACGTGCTCATGCTGATGCACCTGGTGGGCGCCATGCTGCTGGGCCTGCTGCTGGGCTACGAGCGCGCCTATCACGGCCGGGCGGCGGGCATGCGCACCTACGCGCTGGTCTGCATGGCGGCCTGCGGTGTGACCATCCTCGTGGGCTACCCGGACCAATGGTTCGGCGGCCATGTGGCCGGCGGCGCGCTACCGGCGTTCACCGACCCGACCCGCGTCATCCAGGGCGTGGTCACCGGCATCGGCTTCCTGTGCGCCGGCGTCATCATGCGCGAGGGCATGAACATCTCCGGGCTGACGACAGCGGCGTCGCTGTGGGCCGCGTCGGCCATCGGCATCGTGCTAGGCATGGGCTTCTACTTCGCCGCCATCGCGCTGACGCTGCTGTGTGCCACGCTGATGATGTGGGGTGCCAAGCTGGAGAACCAGTTGCCGTCCCACCCCGCCATCGCGGTGATGCTGCGCGGCGAGCCCGGCCGGCGCTTCACGCAGGACGAGCTGGCCCGCTTCACCAACGACCTGGGTTACCGCTTCGCGCCCGGTTCGCTGAGCATCGAGCAGTTCGGCGACCAGGAGGAATGGCGCTTTGTCTGCACCGCCAAGCGCAACTTCAAGGGCGAGACGCTGTGCCGTTTCACCGACGGCCTGCACGAGCTGCCCGGCGTGGCGGGCTACCGCGTCACGCACGCGCGCAACTGAGGCCGCCGGTCGCCGTCAGGCCACCGGCACGCTGATGTCGAACCAGAACCGGCTGCCCTCGCCCAGCCGGCTCTCCAGCCGGATCTCGCCACCCATCATGCGCACCAGTTGCCGGCTGATGGCCAGGCCCAGCCCCGTGCCGCCGACGCGCTGCTCGGCGTTGCCGGCCTGCTCGAAAGGCTCGAACAGGCGTTCGACCTGGTCGTTGGCGATGCCGACGCCGCTGTCCTGCACGTCGAAGCGCAACATCACGTGGCCCGGCAGCGTGTCGGCCGCCGGCAGCGTCTGCACGCGCAGCGTCACGCCGCCGACGTAGGTGAACTTCACCGCATTACCCAGCAGGTTCAGCAGGATCTGGCTGAGGCGCTTGTCGTCGGCCAGCACGGTGGTGGGCAGCGCCGGGTCGAGCTGCAGGTCCAGCTGGATCTGCTTGTCGACGGCCATCACGCGCACGATGTCGGCCACCGCGTTCAGGCGCGAGCTCAGGTCCACCGGCCCGAGGCGCAGCTCGGCCTTGCCGGCCTCGATGGCGGACAGGTCCAGGATGTCCACGATCAGAGTCAGCAGGTGCTGGCCGCTGCTGTGGATGATGTCCAGCCCGTTGCGCTGCTTGGGCGTGATGCCGTTGTCCATCTTCAGGATCTGCGCGTAGCCCATGACCGCGTTCAGCGGCGTGCGCAGCTCGTGGCTCATGCGCGCCAGGAACTGGCTCTTGGCCCGGCTGGCCACCTCGGCGCGTTCCTTGGCCACGCTGAGCTCCAGCGTGCGGGCGCGCACCAGTTCTTCCAGGTGGTCGCGATGGGCGCCCAGCTCGGTCTCGCGCTCCTGCAACGCGGCGATCATGCGGTTGAAGGTGTGGGCCATGGCGGCGATATCGCGCGGGCCGCCGGCCGGTGCGCGGGCATCGTTGTCGCCGCGCTCGACCTTCTCCATCGCCGCAGCCAGCGCCGCCAGCGGCTGTGTCAGCCGCAGCGCCAGGAAGCGCACCGCCACCAGGAACAGCCCCGCGAACAACAGCGCCACGCCGAAGTTGGCGATGAACAGCGACGCCTGCGTGCGCTGCAGCGCGGCCTTGCTCTGGATGACGCGCACATGGCCCAGCAGCTGGGCCGGGCGCAGCGTGACCTCGAACGGCGACGCCTCGGGCCGGGTCCAGACCGGCGCGGCGAAGGTCCAGCTGTCCTCGGTCTCGTCGTCCAGCCAGGGCGCGCTGGCGGCCCCGGCCGGCGGCGCGACCACCGGCCGGCTGTCGCGCGCGGCGCCCAGGCCCATCAGCAGCCGGCCACGCGTGTCGCGGATCTCGATGCCCATCACGTCGGGGAAGGTCAGCGACGAACGCACGGCCTCCTCGGCGTTGTCGGCGGCGGCGTAGATCAACGCCAGCGAGCTGTTGGACGCCAGGTTGGCCGCCACGCGGCCGCCCTGCTCCAGCAGCATGGCGCGCACCTGCCGGCCGCCCTGCCAGGCGTTGACCGCGGCCATCAGCAGCGCCAGGCTCAGCGTGCCCAGCGCGACGGCCAGGCTCAGGTGGCGGCGGAACGAGGCTTCGCGCAGCCAGCGCACGCAGACCCGCAGCAGCCACGGCCGTGGCAGCGCGGCTGGCGGCAGTTGCGCCTCGTCCGGCAGGATGCTGGCCGGGGGCTGGCTGTCGAGATGGTGCGTAGGCATCAGTTGGACGGATAGACCAGGTCGAAGTTCGATTGCGCAGCGGCCACATCGATGCCCAGATGGGCAGCGGTACGGATGTTGAGGGCGGCGAGCGCCTGCCGCAACGGCAACACCCCTGGGGCGGCGGACTTGGGCGTCGCGGCCAGGCGCAGGGCCGAGGCGGCCAGCGAGCGGCCCAGTTCGCGGTTGTCGGGGTAGAGCGAGAACAACGCGCCGCGTTTCACGTGGGCCAGATGGCTGGAGAACACGGCGACGTTGCGGTTCCAGCCCTCCTTGAGCACCAGCGACAGCACGGCGTTGTCATCCACGGTGGTGGGGTCCTGCGGCAGCCACAGCGCGTCGCGGGCCGGGTCGGCGGCGGCCATCAGCTGCGTGTAGGCGCGCAAGGCCTCGGCGGGGTCGGCGGCCTCCTGGGCCAGCAGTTCCAGGCCTTCGGCACGGGCGGCGTCGCGGGCCAGCCTGACGAGCCAGGCGTTCACGCGCGGGTCGTAGACGACGTGCACGCGCCGCGCGCCCGGGCGCAGCTTCTTGAGCCGAGCCAGCATCAGCGCCGGGTCGGGCGCCAGCGTGTGGACCGGGAAGCTGCGCGCCTCGGTCTCCTGCACCGACACGACGCAGCCCACCATCACGGCCATCTCGCCCGCCAACGCGCTGGCGATGCGCATGCCGCCACGGCCCAGGCCGATGAGCACCTGCGGGTCGCGCCGGCGGATGTCGTCGACGACCTGCGCCGGGTTGGCGCTGCTGGCCACCGCGAAGCTGGACAGCGCGTTGCCGACACGGTCCTCGATGCCTTCGAGGATGGCGGCGAAGACCTGCCTGAACGGCTCGCCCAGCTCGGGGTAGACAACGGCGAGCGAACGCGCCTCGGCCGCCACGGCGGCACCACCGGCCAGGACCACGGCACCACCGACCGCTTGTCGCAACAAGGCGCGGCGAGTGGCTGTAGCGAGGCTGCCGGGGTCGATCAAAACAAGAGGACTGCGGTGCAGGGCCGGGAGGGGTGGGCGGGATTATGCAAAGGGGCGGCGACGCGACTTAGGGGGATCAGTGGCGGTACTGCAGCTGCACATAGGCCGCGCGCGGCGCGACCGGCAGGTCGTTGATGATGCCGCCGCCGGCCAGGCTGGGCTCGCGGGCATCGGCGGCGAAGAGGTTGCGCAGCACCAGCGCCAGTTCCCAGTCGGAGCTGGCGACACGCGTGCGCGCCGACAGGTCCAGCGTCGTGTAGTCCTTGATCGGCGCCCGGGCATCGCCAGCGGGCCGCATGCGGCCCGCCACGTAGTTCACCTGGCCGCTGACGGTGCAGCCGCGCGCCATGGCCCAGTCGGCCTGCAGGTAGGCGTGGCGGTGCGGCGCGTAGCCGGCGTCCACGCGCGTGGCATCGTCGACGGAGCGCTGCAAGGCCAGGTTGCCCGACAGCCGCAGGCCGCGCAAGGCGTCCCAGACGACCTCCAGCTCGGCGCCGCGGCCATCCTGCCCGCCGCTGTTCTGGATCATGTTGGCCGGCGGCGCAGGCGAGTTGGGCACGCTGCGGATGATGTTGCGCATCTCGTAGCTGAAGAGGCTCAGGTTGACCTGCAGCGTGTCGTCCGGCGTCCAGGCCAGCGCGGCCTCGGTGGTGCGGATGGTCTCGGGCTTGACCGCCGGGTTGCCGCCGATGACCGGGTTGTTGATGCTGTACTGCTCGTTGAACGACGGGGCGCGGAAGGCCTGGCCGTAGAGCAGCTTGGCCGTCAGGTCGTAGGCCGCGCTCCAGACGAGGGCCACGCGCGGGTTGGTCGTGGAGCCGAAGTCGGAGTAGTGGTCGTGGCGCACGCCGGCGGTCACGATCCAGTCCGGGTGGAAGCGCCACTCGTCCTGGGCATAGACGTAGCTCACCTGGCGCTGCTGCGGCAGCATGAACTTCAGCGTCGTGTTGGAAAAGTCCGTCACGTCGGCCCAGCTGCCGGTGCCGATGCGGCTGTAGTTCGGGTTGAAGTTCTTGTACTCGGTGGTCTTGTACAGATCGAGGTCATCGTGGCCCACGCCGAGCCGGATGCTGTGGCCGTTGAAGCCGGCGTAGGTCGCGTAGGCCGACAGGCGCACCTGCCGCTCGGCCTTGTTGGGGCCGCCGATGAGGCCGTCGGTGAAGACGTTGCCGGCCCCGAGCGTCGTGCCCGCGGGCAGCAGCACGTAGTTGGTCGTCGCGACTTCGGAGTAGTGCAGGAAGCTGGCCTGCAGGCCCAGCCCCCAGTCCGAGGTGACCCGCGGCTCGGTCCAGCTGACGTCGGCATGCGTGCGTGCGCTGCGGCTCTTGCCGGTGGGGTCCAGTGCCTGCGCCACGCCGGCCCCGGTGCCGATGTTGCTGCGCAGCTTGTAGCCCACGTGGGCACGCCAGCCGCCCCAGCCCAGTTCGAGGTTGCCGTCGACCGCATCGTGGCCGACGTTGATGGAGCCGGGCGCACGCGTCACCGAGGCCTGCGCCGCGTCCTTCTCGATGATGCTGTGAGCGCCATCGGTGCCGCCCACGCGAAGGTAGGCCGACACGTCCAGCGCGCCCAGCTTGCCCCCGTGCAGCACCCAGGCGTCACGCGTGTTGAATGAACCGGCACGGGCGCCGGCACTGGTGCCGGGCGTGTCGGCCGCGCTCTTGGTGATGATGTTGATGACGCCGGCGAACGCGTCCGCGCCGTACAGCGCCGAGCCCGGGCCGCGGATGACCTCGATGCGCGCGATGTGCTCGACGGGGTAGCCCGCCCACATATTGCCCTTGTTGCCGACGAAGACCGTCGTCATCGGCACGCCGTTCTGCAGCACCAGCACCTGCGAGCCGAACTGGCTGTAGATGCCGCGGAAGATATAGAGCGGCATGTACTGGTTGGCCGCCCGCCCCACGTGCAGGCCGGCCACCGACTGCAGCACCTCGTCAAGATCGATGGCCCCCATCGCGCGGATGGCCTCGGCCGTGATGACACTGGCCACCGCCGGCGCCTGCCGTAGCGGCTGCAGGCTGCCCGCAGCAATGCTCACCGAACGTTGGTCACCATAGGCCAGCGCCAATTCGTCCTCATCGCTCTGCGCAAGCACGGCGGCAGGAGCGAACGCCAGGGCCGCAACCAGACCGACAAGACCTGCAGAACCACGAGGCATACGGCACCTGCTGAAGGGGGTTTCGGGGCCGCGATTATGAGTGGCGGGCAGTCCGTGTTTCTGACCAATTGCGCCGGGGATGACCCTCATAAATCACATTCGAGCAAGGCGTTGGCATCAGCGCGCCCTCGGGTTTTTCCGAGGCTTCGACGAAACAGGGCGGCATGCCGGCCATGGTCTTGAAGACGTTGTAAAGCTGGTACTGCCGCGCCGTGAGACCGAGATCCGCGGCGAGTGCCGCGGTGGCGCCGGCGTAGTTGAGCTTGAGGAATGGCTTGCGGCGCAACAGCGCCTGCTCGACGTCCAGCGCGAGGCGGAAGTGCCGGCCATCGGCCAGGCCTTCGCGCGCGGCCAGGGCCAGCAGCGGCGGCAGACGCTCGTCGGTGGAACTCATCGGCCGGCCGTAGCCGAGGATGCGGCGTCGCTCGGCCAGCTCCGCCGCGACGATGGCTTCCACGTCGTCGCCCGCGCGCTGCCTTTCACCGGCGCGAAGGAAGAAGTCGATGGAGAAGAAGGCCGGGCCGCCACCGAACACGCGAGCGTCGCTCGCCGCGATGCCGGCCGCCAGGCCCAGCGACGGCAGGCTGCGCGCGCTGGCCGTCAGCGCAGCGACGCGGTTGTTCCACAGCCGCGTGTCCGGGTAGGCCGTCAGGGCCCACATGCCGTCCAGCAGGCGCAGTTCGTTCGCGGCGAAGCGCCTGCCGGTGATGCCCAGCAGGAACAGATCCATCCAGCCGATGCCGGCCAGGTCACGGTGCAGGTCCTGGCCGCGGAAGACGGCGTGTGAGCCGGGCCAGCAGGCGCCGACGCAGGTGCGGAACACCCCCGCGTGTTCGGAGAGCAATTCGGGTCCGTTCATGCCGCCACGCCTTCCAGCTCGACCTGCGGAAACGGGAACTGCTTGAAGCCCAGTTCGCGTTGCTCCAGCGCGTGCGCCGCGGCGCCGGGCAGGCGCAGCAGCAGGAACAGCATCTCGCCCTGCTCGGGGCTGAAGCCGAGGTCGGCCAGCGCCGCGGCCGCGACGCCGCTCATCGCCAGCGGCAGGCCGGCTGCGGCCTCCAGCTCGGCGCGATGGCGGGCCAGCCAGCGCAGACGCTCCGCCTGCGCCAGGCCGGCCATGGCCTGCAGCGCCTGCAGCACGATGCCGGCCGTACCGCGGCCGTGCGGGTCGAACCCGGGCGCGCGGCCGCTGTCCGGCCAGAGATCCAGCCGCGCCGGCGCGCTGGCAGCCAGCCGCTGCTGCCACGCGGGCAGATCGAAGCCGCATTCGGCCCAGCCCGTCATCGCATCGAAGACATCGCGCGCGCCATCGTGCCGCCCGGCCCCGACCGACAGCGCCGCGATCAGCGCCGCCGCCGCGGGTGCGCCGCCCACGGCGGCAGCCATGGCCGCGTGCACCGCACCGTCGCGCGGGCCGGCATTGGCCAGTGCCACGGCAAGCATCTCAAGCAGCTCGGCCTGCTCGGGCCAGGGCGCCTCGCCGCGCAGCAGCAGGAAGAGCATGTCCACCCAGCCTGCACGACCCAGCATCTCACCGTAGACGTCGTAACCATGGCAGCGTGCGGCGCGCGCCGCGAAGGGGTTGGCGGGCTCAGGGTCTTCCTGCCAGATCCGCGTATGCAGCGCGCTCATCGGGCCGTGCCCAGCGTCTTCATGCGCAGGTTCATCGGCGGCACTTCTTCACCGTCGATGCGCACATCCAGCAGCGTGGGGCCCGGGCGCGACAGCAGCGCGTCGAAGTCGAGCGCATCCAGGTCGTGGGACGAGTGCACGACATGCCCCGGAATGCCCATGGCCATGGCCATCGCGGCGAAGTCGACCTTGGGCAGCTGGAAGCCGATGGGCTCCGCGCCGGCCAGCCGCTGGCCGTGCTTGACCATGCCCAGCGCACCGTCGTTCAGCACCACGTAAAGCACCGGCAGCCCCAGCTCGGCAGCGACCGTGATCTCCTGGCCGTTCATCAGGTAGCTGCCGTCGCCCGTCAGGCAGACCACAGGGCAGCGCCGGTTGGCGAGCGCGATGCCCACGGCCGAGCCGATGGCCCAGCCCATGGGCGCGAAGTCCATCGTCACGCGCAGCCAGCTGGACGGGCGCGTGCGCCGCTCCTTGCCGGCCGGCAGGTAGGCGCCGCCAGGCATGCGGCTGCTGCGCTGGTCCCGCGGCGCGAGGTAGTGCACGGCCCAGGCGGCGCTGTTGCCGGCGTCGGCGACGAAGCGCGTCTGCGGCGCGCAGCGCTCGCCCAGCGCCGCGAGCAGGCGCTGAGGCTTGACCGGCTCGCCGTCGCCACGCAGCGCCTGCGGGCTGTCGACCATCGCCTCGAAGGCCTGGCGCGCCATCTGCGGGTGCGTGAAGGGCAGCAGCTGCGCTTCCTGCCCTTGCTGAGAAGGCGCGAGCAGCGCGATCAACTGCTCGCAGACTGACTTGATGTGCCCGCGCACATGCAGCCGCGCCATCGGCGAGCGCATCAGGTTCTCGTCGCTGTCATCGACGTGGACGAGGCGGCTGTTCAGCAGTGCCGTGGACCAGCCGCCGCTGTTGAACTCGCCGAAGCCCGTGCCCAGCGCGATGACGAGGTCGGGCTCCGCCCGCAGCAGCTCGGCCGCACTGGCGTGGCCGCCGAAGCCGAACACGCCGCGAAAGCGTGGATGGCGCGGGTTGATGAAGCCCTTGCCGTCGGGCGTGGCGATGAAGTGGCCTTCTGTGCGCTGCACCAGCTGCATCAGGTCATTGGCCGCCTCGCCGCAGCCGTCGCCGATCAGCCAGACCGGCTGGCGCGCCGAGAACAGCAGCCGCGCCAGCTGGCGCACGGCCGGCAGGTCCACCAGGGCGGGCGCGCGGCGCAGCAGGCCGGCGAAGTCGGGCATCTCCAGGCCGGCGGGCAGCGGCTCGCGCATGATGTCCACGGGGATGGACAGGTGGCTGGGCCCGCTGGGCGCGCGCTGCGCCTGCATGATGGCGTTGAACAGCTTGGTGGGCAGCTGCTCGGCGTGCGAGACCAGCGAGTTGTAGCGGGTGCACGGGCGGAACATCGCCATCGTGTTGATGCCCGTGCAGCTGGACTCCTGCAGCGCGCCCTTGCCAAAGTTCTTGATCGGCGGCTGGCCGGTGATGACCAGGACGGGCACGTTGTTGTCGTACGAGCAGGCGACACCCGTGATGAGGTTGGTGGCGCCGGGGCCCGAGGTGGCGATGCACACGCCCAGCTTGCCGGTCTCGCGGGCATAGCCGTCGGCCATGTAGGCGGCACCCTGCTCGTTGCGGGCGACCACGGCCTGCGGGCCGCCACGCCGGCCGCTGCGGGCCAGCGCGTTGTACAGCGGCTCGATGGCGCCACCGGGCACGCCGAAGACGTATTCCACGCCCAGCGCTTCGAGCGCCTCGACGATCAGGTCGGCAGAGTCGCGTGCGGGTTCCGCGACGAAGTCATGAATCGGAGCGAAAGCAGTGTTGGTTTCCACGTTGCAGGCAGGCAAGGCACGCCGCGACGGAAGCGACGACAGCCGCCCGCACGACATCGATGATTGGATGGTCCAGCACGGTGGACCCCTGTCGGGCTGCAGACTTTTCCAGTCCGTCAGCCCTTCCCTGCTTCAGCTGGGGGCGTGCGCCCCTGCGGCATCTGTGTGCCCGCGCATGAGTGCCGTTAGCAACCGCGCGATGGACGCAACTGTATCGAGTTGAAACGCGATTACATCCCCGCGAATGCGGGAAAACACGAAGCTCTCGTGAAGGACTTGGGGTCAGGGCTTGACCTTGGCCCCCGCCAGCTGCGCCACGGCGGCCAAGGTCGTCTGCGCGGCGTTGAGGCCGAGCAGGAAGTCCTTGTCCGAGTAGGTCGAGTACAGGTCGGTCGGCTGGTGCCAGTGCGGGTTCCAGCCGGCGCCGATCTGCATGCCGCGCTCGTTCTCGCGCACGGAGATGGCCGGCGCCCAGTCCATGAACGGCGTGGAGTCGGTGTTGGTCATGCGGTTGCCGACCGCGGCCGGGTAGTCGGTCGCGTACATCTCGTTGGCGGCGCGCAGCGCCCAGGCAAGCTTCGCGGCGCCGTCGGCCTGCTTGGCGTTGACCTGGAATTCGATGTTCACGTCGGCCTCGGCGCGCTGCTCTTTCGGCGCCGTGTAGACCGGCTGGCCGCGCGCGTCAAGCACGGGCTTGCCGGCGGCGTCGAGTTTCGGGATGGGCATGCCGTGGTCAAACAGCAGCATGTCGTGCTGGATGACGCCCAGCCACTTCGGCTCCGGGTAGCGGCCCGAGCCGGCGGGCGACTCGATGCCCTGCAGGTCCTTGCGCTGTGCCACGTAGGCGTAGGCGCCGTTCAGGCCGGTCTCCTCGTTGTTCCAGAAGATGAAGCGGATGGAGCGCTCCGTCGTCACGCCCTGCGCGTTGAAGACGCGCGCCAGTTCCATGACCAGCGCCGTGCCCGAGCCGTCGTCGTTGGCAGCCTCGCCGAAGCCGATGCCATCCATGTGCGCCGAGACGATGTACATCTCGTCGGGCCTGGTCGTGCCGACCTTGGTGCAGTAGACGCTCTCGCGTGGCGACGTGCCCAGCGGCGTCTGCTCCGCGTTCAGCGCGCGCAGCTTCTCGTCGGGCTGGGCCAGCGGGTCGGTGTTGACGCCGATGGGCGCACGCTTGCCGAACAGCGTGCCACCGCCCTGCGCCGCCGGGCCGCCGGCGCGCAGCGGCTGCAGTTGTACCGGGCCGCGTTTCACGGGTTCGGTGAAGTCGTAGCGCAGCCGCTCGGTGTTCGTGCAGCCGTAGCTTTTCAGCTGCGCTTCGATCCAGTCCAGCGCCGCGCGGTTGCGCGCCGTGCCCTGGCGGCGATCGCCGAACTGCGTCAGGCCCTTGACGGTGGCCTTGTAGCGATCCAGCTCGAGCTGGTTGACGAGGGTGGCGACAGGATCGGCCGGCGCCTGGGCGTGGGTTGTCGCGGCAGCCCCGAGGGTGACGAGGAGCGCGAGCGTGGTGGGCAGCTTCATGGTGCTCACAGCATAGCGGCCGACAATCCACGCCATGTTCCCGCCGCCCCAGGCCCCCGACCTGCTGCGCCGCCTGCTGCGCGCCAAGGACCGCATGGATGCGGCCTCGCACGAAGACTGGCCGGTCGAGCGGCTGGCCGCCGTCAGCCATGTGTCCGAAGCGCATTTCGCGCGCTCATTCAAGCAGGCCTTCGGCGTGCCGCCGCACCGCTACCTGCTGACGCGCCGCATCGAGCGCGCCGTGGCACTGCTGCGCGAGACCGACCTGCCTGTCACCGATATCGCCTTCCTGACCGGCTGGGCCAGCCTGGGCACGTTCGGCCGCATCTTTCGCGACATCACCGGCGCCAGCCCCAGCGCCATTCGCGAGCAGGCCCGCGACCTGGCGCCCGAGCTGGGCCGCATGCCGGCCTGCGTGCTGAGCGCGTCGCAGCGGCCGCATCTCAAGATGGCAGTTTCGGAGAAGCGCCGCCGCGAGGCCGACGATACAAACGAGCCTCCAAACCAGGAGCAACCCAAATGATCCAAGGCATCCAGGTCGTCGGCCTCTACGTGCGTGACCAATCCGAAGCGCTCGACTTCTACGTCGGCAAGCTGGGCTTTCGTGTCCACACCGATGTCGGCAACGGCCCTTACCGCTGGCTGACCGTGCAGCACCCCGACCAGCCCGGCTTCCAGCTGGGCCTGTTCCAGCCCGGCCCGCCGGTGCACGACGAGGCCACCGCGCAGACGCTGAACGCAATGGTCGCCAAGGGCGCGATGCCGCCACTGGTGCTGCAGGTGTCCGACTGCCGCGCCGTCTATGCGCAGCTGCGCGAGCGCGGCGTCGAGTTCACGCAGGAGCCGACCGAGCGCTATGGCAACGTCGACGCCGGCTTCCGCGATCCGTCGGGCAATGGCTGGAAGATGATCCAGGCCGGTCGCTGAGCGCGCTCAGTTCAGCCCGGCCTTGTCCAGCCCGTACATCTTGTCCTTGGACCCCGGCATGTTGCGGAAGGCGACGTTCAGGCGGTTCCAGCCGTTGATGGCGGCGACGCGCCAGGTCAGGTCGGACAGCTCGGCCTCCGCGAACTGCTCGCGCACCTCGGCGTAGGCGGCGTCGGAGATGCCCTCGGGCGCGATGCGCGTCAGTGCCTCGGTCCAGGCCAGCGCGGCGCGTTCCTTCGGCGTGAACAGCGGCGACTCGCGCCAGATCGCCACGTGATGCAGGCGCAGCTCGCGCTCGCCGTGGATCTTGGCCTGCTTGACGTGCATGTCCAGGCAGAACGCGCAGCCGTTCAGCTGCGAAGCGCGGATGTCGACGAGGATGGCCAGCGTCTCGTCCATCTTGAACGCCATGCTGAAGTCGAGGTACTTCTTGAACAGTTCGGCGCTGAGGCGAGAGTAGTCGAGGCGGGGTTCGTGCGTGCTCATGTCGGTGTGTCCTTGGCGTGTTGCGGGCCGGCAGATGTGCTGGCCTCATCTTCAAGACGGAGCAGCCCGGCGGTTTGTGACGCGATGGCGCTCAGCTTGTCCGGATTGCGCTGGATGTAGACCGCGCCGACCTGCCCCTGCGCCGCGCCAGGCGCCAGCGCGATGGTCTGCACGAGACGGCCACCGGCCGCGTCGTCGACGATGAGCAGGCCCGGCAGGCCGTTGACTGTCGCCGGCAGCAAGCGCCACGCGGCGCTGGTGGGCATCTGCGCGAAGCCGATGAAGGTGCGCGCGATGACGGCGCCACCGTGCAGCGGCTTCGGCACGGCGCTGACCTTGCCGCCGCCGTCGGCCATCAGCACGGCGTCTTCGGCCAGCAGCAGCGCGAGGCCCGCCACGTCGCGGCTGCGCACGGCGTCCATGAAGGCCGTCACCAGGCGCTCGGCCTCTTCCTTCGCCACCTCGCGACGCGCGTAGTCGGCCTTGATGTTCTTGCGCGCACGGCTGATGAGCTGTCTGCAGGCGGCCTCGCTGCGGTCGAGGTGGCGGGCGATCTCGTCGTAATCGAGATCAAACACGTCGTGCAGCAGGAAGGCCGCGCGCTCCAGCGGCGACAGCCGTTCCAGCGCCAGCATGAAGGCGATCGACACGTCCTGCGCGAACTCGGCCTGCTTCTCGGGGCCGGGCGCCCAGCCGAACAAGGCCTCGTCCTCCAGCATCGGCTCCGGCAGCCACACGCCCACGTACTGCTCGCGCTGATGGGCGGCGGAGCGCAGCTTGTCCAGGCACAGGTTGGTGACCAGCCGCGACAGGAAGGCGCCGGCGTGATCGACGGTCGCTTCGTCCACCTCGGCCCAGCGCAGCCAGGCCTCCTGCACGATGTCCTCGGCCTCGGCGCGCGAGCCGAGCATGCGGTAGGCGAGTGCGCGCAGGCGGCGGGCGTGGTCACTGTCGAAGCGGCGCGCGCGGGCGGCAGGGGATGGGTCGTCGGTCATGGCAGGCCTTTCGATGGGCATCCTCCCATGACGAAACGGCCGCGGGATTTGTGACATCACGCGCAGCCGTGAGCCCCGTAGCATCCGGCCATGGACCAGCCCAAGCACGACTACCTCGTCATCTCCCGCGGCCAGTGGGACGAGCACGCCAGCCACGAAGACGTCCAGCGCGCCATCGACCAGTTCTACGTCTGGTACGAAAGCCACCTCGCCAGCGGCCGCATGAAGCCGGGCAGCCGGCTGGCCTCGGCGGGCAAGGTCATCACCCATCAGCTGATCACCGACGGGCCATTCGCCGAAACCAAGGAGATCGTTGGCGGCTACTGGTTCATCGTCGCGGCCAGCCTGGACGAAGCCGCCGCGCTGGCCGCGCAGAACCCCTGCCTGGCCGTCGGCCTGACGCTGGAGCTGCGCCCGCTCGACGCCGAACGGCCACGGTCGACGGACATCACCAACGAGACGCCGCTGCAGTGGCGCCAGGGCTGAACGGACTCAAGGGCAGTTCAGGAAGCTGCCCTGCAGCGTGCATGCACCCCGCGGGCCGACCAGCGTCTGCCCGACGCGCGTCAGCGTGGAGCCGTCGCTGGCCGTGCAGGTGGCGCCGGAGCAGTTCGTCACTGTGACCGGCGGCTGCCAGCGCAGCAGCGGCTCCGAGCCCACCTGCGGGGTGGCGAGCCGCGCCGGCGGCGCAGCAGGTGCAACACGCGGCGTCGAAGGAACAATCAAGGTGTGCTGTGACGGCGGCGGCGATGACGTCATGCCGCCGAGGCAGGCGTCCGCGACGCGCTGGCGCAGCGGCCGCAGTTTGGCCGTCACGAGATGCTGGCGCTGCACGTCGGGCGCAGAGGTCAGCGACGGCGTGGACTTCGCGTCCGCGAGCGCGTCTTCCGCCTGTTCCAGCGCCTGCAGCGCCATGCGGCAGGCGGGAGACTTCGGTAGCTCAGCCGCGTGCACGGCCTGGCAGATCAGCGGGCCGATCAGCGCGGCACAGAGACAGGCGGGTTTTGCACTCATGATGATTCCATCTTGCGCCATGCCGGCTGCCTTGTCTGCAGGCCCTGGCGCTCGCCTCACGTCCGACGCGGGATCACCAGCGCCGCCGCGGCCAGCAAGCCTGCCACCGCAAAGCCCGCCACGCTGGCCGGCCGCGCGGCGCCGCTCAGGCCCAGCAGGTCCAGCGCGGCCAGGCCGGTGTTCTGCAGGCTCAGGTACAGGCCGAACAGGAACAGAGCCAGGAAAGTGCGCGAGCCCCGTGTCAACTGCCCCAGCAGCGCCGCCAATGCACTCAGACACAGCAGGCCGGCCACGCAGGCAGCAGCCCGCCACGATGCCCCGGCCGACGACCAGCGCAACAGCGCCGGCAGGCTGACCAGCAGCCCCAGGCCGAAGGCCGCCAGCGCATGCCGCCAGCCGCGCTCGGCCGCCCCGCCGGGCACGGCACTGGCCAGCGCCAGCGTGCCGCTTTGCAGATCGCGGGAACTGACGTCGGCCACGGCGATGCCCCAGGCCCCCAGCGCCGCCGCCATCACGCCCGGCAAGGCTTGCACCGGCACGAACGTGGCAGCCACGGCGCAGCCCAGCATCGACAGTGCCAGGAGCGGCTGGCTCAGCAGCACCAGGCCCACGTCTGCCAGGCAGCGGCCGGGCAGACCGGGCAGATGCGCGCCCGCGCGCAGCAGCAGTCCCAGCGCGGCGGTGAAGGGTCGCATCAACGGGCCCAGCAGCCATTGCAGCGCCCGCGCCAGACGCCCGCGATCGGCGACGTGGCGAACTTTCACGCGATCCGGCGCGTAGCGGTGGAAGGCCAGCACGGCGGGAATGAGCGGCAGCAGCGCCAGCATCATCGATCCCAGGCGCAGCGCCACCAGCTCGCGGGTCCACAGCCCGCCAGGCATCGTCAGCACCGGCAGCGTGGCATCGAACGGGCTGCCGCCGACGCTGACCTGCCGTACGTCCAGCAGCTGGCCCAAGCCCACCAGCAGCGGCGACGCGCCATTGATGTCGAACACCTGCCAGCCGCTGAGCCGGGCGGCGCCCTCGCCCAGAAAAGCCGGCATGAAGCCGAACTGGAGCATCCACAGGACCCAGTACAACGCGTCGCCACGCTTGCCCATCAGCGGCGCCCAGGCGTCGGCCAGCACGGCCAGGCTGGCACACAGCATCAGCCCCGGAGCGAGGCCCAGCACCAGCATTTGCAGATAGGGCAGCGGCTGCAGCGGCCCCTCGCCACGCACGAGTTGCAGCACCCAGATCGTCAGCATGACGACGGTGCCCAGCGAGAACAGGAAACCGAACGCGCCCAGCCAGCGCGCGCCTAGCAGCTGCGCGTTGGCCACGGGCGTGGACGCCAGCACGCCAGCGGTGCCGCAGCGCAGGTCTTCCTGGCTGCGACCGCGCGCCAGGTAGAAGCCCGCCAGGCCGAACAGCATCGAGGCAAGCAGCATCGTGCCGAAGGACAGGGCCTGGCTGTCGTAAGCCAGGCGCTGCTTGTTGACGACCATCATCGCCGCGCCGGTCCTGGGGTCCAGCACCATCAGCCAGCTCACTGCGACGACGGCCAGCAGGATGACGAGGCTGCTGATGCGGCGGCTGCGCAGCCGCCATTCGTTGAGCACCAGGGCCTGGTAGATGGACGCGTTCATGCCGCCACCCGCGCATCGGCATAGCGTTGCGCCATCAACGCTTCCTCGAGGCTGGCCTGCACGGGCTGCGCCTCGGCGAAAGGACGCGTCGCGTGGGCCATGCGCACCTGCACGCGCCCGCCCTGCGGCTGCGCCTGCAGCACGTGGACGTGGCCGCTCAGCGCCTCGTAGTCAGCCGGCGCCAGCAGTGCCGTCCAGACCTTGCCTGCCGCACTGGCCAGCACGGCTTCGGGCGTCGTGTAGCTGACGAGGCGGCCCTGGCGCAGGATGGCCAGTTGCGAGGCCATGTTCTCGATGTCCGACACGATGTGCGTGGACACGATGACCAGCCGCTGCCGCCCCAGGTCGCCCAGCAAGTGACGGAAACGCAGCCGCTCCTCGGGGTCCAGACCTGCGGTGGGCTCGTCGACGATGAGCACGTCGGGGTCGTTCAACAGTGCCTGCGCGATGCCCAGCCGCTGGCGCATGCCGCCCGAAAAGCCGGCGGCCGGGCGGTGGGCCTGCTCGTGCAGGTTCACGAGTTCCAGCAACTGCTGCAGGCGCTGCCGGTCGCGCACGCCCTTCAGCGCGGCGAAGTACTGCAGGAACTCCAGCGCCGTCAGGTGCGGGTAGACGCCGAAGTCCTGCGGCAGATAGCCCAGGCGCCGGCGCATCAGCTCTGGCTTGGCGACGATGTCCTGCCCCTCCAGCAGCAGCCGCCCGCTCGTTGGCTTGCTGAGCGTGGCGAGCATCTGCATCAGCGTGCTCTTGCCCGCGCCGTTGTGGCCGATGAGACCCACGACGCCGGGCGTGAGTTCCAGCGACACGCCGTCCACGGCGTTGAGTTTTCCGAAGGTCTTGACGACGTTTTGAATCTGCAGCACGGCCGCCTCCTGTCTTGCGATGGCTCGCAGGTTAGGCAGCGGGCGCTGAGCCTCAAACACGCTTCCGACGGACCGCAGGGGGCGCGGCTCAGGCGGTCGAAAGCAAGGCTTGGGCGACGCTGAGCAAGTCCCCGCGATGCGGCGCGCCCGGCTTGGGATGGACTGCAAGGCGCAAACCGCAGTCATAGCTTGGCTATGGCGAGGATTTGCAACGCCGCGGGCCGCCCAAAGCGGGATGCGCCGCGCGCGAGGGACTTGTTCAGCGTTGCCCTGACTCGGTCACGCCGAACAGCGGCCCCAGCTCGTGCAGGTGGTCGTTCCGACCCAGCCGGGGCGACCAGAGGCTGGACACGGCACCGTCGAGGTAGAGCGCATCCTGGCAGTGCAGCTCGTCGAGAAAGAAGCTAGCGAACTCGTGGAAAGTGACAGGCCGCTCGCTGATGACGAACACCACCTGCCCACCCTGCGCGCAGACGCCGTTGCGGATGTAGCGTGACGCCGAGGACGGGCGGAAGGCCGGGTGGATCTGGCCGTGCTTCAGCAGCAGCGGGCCGGACTGCGTGGCCAGCCGCACGCCGTCGTGCGCGGCCGCCGCGTAGTCCGCTGCATCGGCGACATGCGCTCCGGTCGCGTCGATGAAGAACACGCCGTTGGGCTTCAGGAAGAAGTTGCCCTGGCCGTCAGCCAGGTTCAGCGGCGACAGCTCACGGCCGTCGATGACGAGCAGGCCCACGGGGGCCGCGTCGGCGTGGTACATGCCGGCATTCATGCCGAAGGTCAGCGTCTTGCCCTGGGCCTTCTGCCAGGCGGCGAGCCGGTCCAGGCGACGCAGCGGCTGGCCCTTGTCGTCCTGCCAGAAGAGCTCCAGCCTGGCGACGTCGACGCGCACGACGGTGAACAGGCCGTTGCCCTGCGCCTTGGCGGCAAAGCCCGCGAACGCGAGCGCCAACGCGAACAGCCGCCGCTTCATCGCCGCACACCCCGCAGCGGCTGCAGCAGGCCGCGCAGGTCGTTGTGGTCCAGCTCGTACATCAAGGCCAGCAACCGCCCGATCTGGCCCTTGGGAAAGCCTTCGCGTGCGAACCAGCCCAGGTAGTTGCCAGGCAGGTCGGCCAGCAGCGTGCCCTCGTGCTTGCCGAAGGGCATCTGGGTCGTGACGAGCTTGAGGAGGTCTTCCGGGTCCATCGCCGCAGTGTGCCGTGAACTACCTGAAGATGGCCGGGTACTGCAGCCGGTACCAGTCGACGATCTCGTCGTGGCCCAGCGTCAGGAACTCCCTGAGGCGCGGCACGGCGAGCAGGCCCAGCACGCACGCCGCCATCCCCAGCCCCCAGGCCGTGTAGACCCGTGCGATGTCGTGCCGCGCCAGCGCCAAACCAACCAGCGCCGGGCCGATGGCGCCGGCGATCTGCGTGGTCATCGCGCCCGCAGCGAACATCCGGACCCGGTAGGACTGCGGAATCGCCAGCGCACGGTGCGTCGCCCCCACCAGACCCATGGCCGCATTGCAGAAGCCCGCCGCCACCAGCCCGAGCACCATGGGCCACGGCGACACGGCGAGCCCGACGGCCGCCAGCGCCAGGCCCTCGGCCAGACCCAAGCCGACGCGGACGCGGTAGCGGCCGAAGCGCTCCACCAGCATCTGCGATCCGAAGACGCTGCCGAGCAGCGCACCCGTCGACAGCGCCCCCAGGCAGATGCCCAGCCAGCCGCCCTGTGCTCCCAGCGACTGCACCTTGAGAGGAATCAGCAGCCCGACGGCCGGGCCCTGGAAGATCCAGACCGCGAAGTTCACGACGGTCCAGCCACGCTCCATCGGCATGAGCCATTTGGCCGCCAGCCCGGCGCGCAGGTCGCGCCACCAGGCAGGCACGCTGTTTCGCCTGGCCGCAACGACCGTCGTGCGTGGGATGCGCGACGCCGTCAGCGCGCCGAGCGCCAGCAACCCACCGTAGACACAGAGGCTGCCGGTGACGCCCGCGGCGCCGATGGCCAGCCCCGCCAGCAGCGGCCCCAGGATGCCGCTGACCGCCTGCGTCGTCTTGCGCAGGCGGATCGCCGCCGGCAACTGCGCCAGCGGCATCAGCTCGGTCAGCACCGCGTCGCGCGCCGGGTCCACGAACGCGGAGGCCAGCACCTGCAAGACCGCCAGCACGACGAGCGCAGCCAGGCTGAACACGCCGGCGAACGACAGCCCCGCCTGCGCCGCTGCCACCAGGCACAGGCAGACCAGGCCCCAGGTGATCTGCCGAGGCTTGCAGAGCCGGTCGCCGAACGGCGAAGCGGCCGGCGCGGCGATGAAGGTCGCCACGGCCAGCGTGACACCGAAGGCCGCCAGCGCCGAGGCCCCGCCGCTGCTGGTGATCCACCACGGCAGGATGACCAGCGCGCTCAGCTCGGCGAGGCGGACGAGGAAGTCCGTCAGCAGCACCGCACGCAGCGCCGGGTGCCAACGAAGCAGGTCACGGACCTCCGCCGGAACGCCGATCACGCCTTCAGCCGGTAGCCCACGCCCGCTTCCGTCACCAGCCACTGCGGCCGGTTGGGGTCGGCCTCCAGCTTCTTGCGCAGATTGGCCATGTGCACGCGCACGTAGTGCACGTCCTCGGCATGGCCCGGCCCCCAGACAGCCTTGAGCAGATGCTGGTGCGTCAGCACGCGGCCGGGCTGCGTGGCCAGCTCCTGCAGCAACCGGTACTCGATGGGTGTGAGGTGCAGTTCCTCGTCACCGCGCCGCACGGTGCGCAGCGCGCGGTCCACGGCGATGTCGCCGAAGCGCAGCACGGGGTCGGCCTCGCCGGCGCCACCGCGGCGGCGCAGCTGCACGCGCACGCGGGCCAGCAGCTCGGCCACGCCAAAGGGCTTGACGAGGTAGTCATCGGCGCCGGCGTCCAGCGCCTGCACCTTGCGCTCCTCGCCCTCACGGGCCGACAGCACGAGCACCGGCGCCTGCGACCAGCCGCGGAACTCGCGGATGAAATCCAGCCCGTCGCCGTCCGGCAGGCCCAGGTCCAGCACGACCAGCTCGGGCCGACGCGTGGCCGCATCGATGAGGCCGCGCTGCAGCGTGGCGGCCTCGAACACCTCCAGGCCCTCGCTCTCCAGCGCCATGCGCACGAACCGGCGGATTTCCGGCTCATCCTCGATCATCAACACGCGTGCGGCGCTCACTCGGGCTTCTCCAGGGGCGGTTGGCCGAGCGGCAGCTCGATGCGGACACAGGCGCCGCCCGTCGCCACATTGTGGGCGCTGATGCGGCCGCCGTGCGCCTCGACGATGGCCTTGCAGATGGCCAGGCCCAGGCCCACGCCGGGCGTGGCGCTCTCGCGGTTGCCGCGCTCGAACTTGTCGAACAGTTGGGCCTCGCGGCCGGCGGGGAAGCCGGGGCCGCTGTCGATCACGTCGATCTCGATGAAGTGCCCCGCGGTGCGCGCACCGATGCGGACGGGGCCGTCGGTGTACTTGGCCGCGTTCTCCAGCAGGTTGACGAGCACGCGCTCGATGAGCACGGCGTCAAGCTCAACCAGTGGCAGCTCGGCAGGCAGCTCCACGGCCACCTCGCGACCGGCCAGCACCTCGTCCAGGTTCGCCAGCGCGCTGCCCACCACTTCCTGCAGCGGCAGCCACTGGCGGTTGAGCTGCACGGTGCCGGACTGCAGCCTCGCCATGTCCAGCAGGTTGGCGACCAGCGCGCTCATGCGCAGCGCCGAGCGGCGCATCGCGTCGGCGACGTCCGCCTGCTGGGGCTGCAGCGTCGTCAGCTTCAGCGCGTCGGCCAGCCCCACCAGCGCCGCCAGCGGTGTGCGCAGGTCGTGCGAGATGGCCGTCAGCAGCGAGTTGCGCAGCCGCTCGCTCTCGATCTGCAGCGTGCTCTGCTGCGCCACCTCGATGTAGTGGATGCGCTCCAGCGAGATGGCCAGCAGCGCGGCGCAGGTGTCCAGCAGCTCGCGCTCGTCAGGCAGCCAGCGCCGGCCCTGGCTGTCCACCGCCAGCACGCCACGCAGCCGCATGGGTGCGGTCAGCGGCAGCATCAGGCAGGGGCTGGCAGGCAGCGTGTCGGTGCCCTGCCCGGCCGGTTGGGCATGGTCGAAGGCCCATTGCGCGACGCCCAGGTCAGGCTCGGCGCTGCCCGCGCCCGGCACCGGCAGCAGGGCCAGCACCTCGCGGCCGGGTGTCGCCCCCAGCGGTGGCGCCAGCACGGCCGAGGCGACGCCGAACTCGGCGCGCAGGAAGCGCGTACCGATCTCCGCCACCTGCTCCGGCACCAGCGCGGCGCCGAGGTCACGCGACATCGCATACAGCCCGCGCACGCGGCGCTCACGCTCCTGCGCTGCCCGCGCCTGTGCCTTCAACCCGGCCGCCAGCTGTCCGATGACCAGGCCCACCAGCAGCAGCACGGCGAAGGTGACGAGGTACTGCGCATCGCCGACCGCGAACGACCAGCGCGGCTCAACGAAGAAGAAATCGAACGCCCCGACACCCAGCAGCGCCGCCAGCGCCGCCGGCGCCCGCCCGAAGCGCAGCGCGATGCCGACGACGTTGAGCAGGTAGAGCATCGCGATGTTGGTGACCGCGATGACCTCGAACAGCAGCGCGGCCAGGCCTGTGGTCAGCCCCACGCCGACAAGCGCCGCCGCATGGCCACGCAGCGCCTGCGGCGACAGCAGGCCGCGCGGCATGCGGGGCGGCGGCTCGGCGTCGCGGGCAGCCGTGGGCAAGGCCACCTGCAGCACGTCCAGCTCCTCGGCCAGCCGGTTCAGCGCCTCGGCCAGCGCGGGCCGCCCCGGCCAGCGCCAGGCCCGCTCGCGGCGGCCGACGACGAGCCGGGCCAGGTTGTGCTCCCGCGCATAGCCCACCAGCGCCGGCCCCACCTCGGGGGCCGACAGCACCGCCGTGCGCGCACCCAGGCTCTGCGCCAGCTCCAGCGTGCGCTGCACGCGCTGGCGATCGGCCTCGCCCAGCGCACGGGCGGTCTGCACATGCACGGCATGCCATTCCAGCCCCAGCTGCTGGGCCAGCCGGGCGGCGCTGCGCACCACCTTGTCGCTGGCGGCACCCGGGCCCACGCAGGCCAGCAGCGACTCGCGGTTGGGCCAGACGACGCCCTGGGCCAGCGGCGCGTGCTCGCGCCGGTAGGCCTGCATCTGGTCATCCACACGGTCGGCCGTGCGGCGCAACGCCAGCTCGCGCAAGGCCAGCAGGTTGCCCTTGCGGAAGAAGTTCCTGGCCGCGCGCTCGGCCTGTGCCGGCAGGTAGACCTTGCCTTCCTTGAGCCGCTGCAGCAGCTCGTCCGGAGGCAGGTCCACGACGACGACCTCGTCGGCCTCGTCGAAGACCTTGTCCGGCAGCGTCTCCCAGACGCGTATGCCGGTGATGCCGCCGACGACATCGTTCAGGCTCTCCAGGTGCTGCACGTTCAGCGTCGTCCAGACCTCGATGCCGGCCTCGCGCAACTCCTGGGCGTCCTGCCAGCGCTTGGCATGGCGCGAGCCCGGGGCATTGGTGTGCGCCAGCTCGTCCAGCAGCAGCACGCCGCTCGGCTGGCCGGAGCTCCACGCCAACGCGGCGTCGAGGTCGAACTCCTTCAGCGTCTGGGCGCGGTGGGCCACGTCCTTCAGCGGCAGCCGCGGCAGGTCGCGGGCGACGGCTTCGGTGTCGATGCGGCCGTGCGTCTCCACGACGCCGACGATCACCGCCCGCCCCTGAGCCTGGGCCGCGTGCGCGGCCGCCAGCATCGCAAAGGTCTTGCCGACACCGGCATTCGCGCCGAAGAAGATCTTCAGCCGGCCTCGCCGCGCAGCGGCTTCGTCACGCTGGACCTTGGCCAGCAGCGCATCGGGGTCGGGTCTGCAGTCGGTCATGACAGGCCGGAGAAACGGAAGCGTTTCGGGCCGAGCGCCGGGCCGCTCCCAAGCCGGCCCGCCGGGCGATGTGAGAGCGGCTCACTGCCGCAAGCATCGCCGTCCCCTTGGGGGACCGACCAGGCTAGCCGGCGTTCAGCCAGGCGAGATTGGGCGAGCGGTCGCCTCATCTCACAGCCATCCGAGTCGCCTGAAGCGCCAGTACAGGGCCCCGCTGACGACAGCGATCGCACCCAGCGCCATCGGGTAGCCGAAGGCCCATTTCAGCTCGGGCATCTTCTCGAAGTTCATGCCCCAGATGCCGGCCAGCGCGGTGGACGCCGCGAAAATGGCCGCCCAGGCAGCCAGCCGCTTGGTGACGAGGGATTCGTCGATGGTGACCAGCGTCAGGTTGACCTGCGTCGCCGCGATGATGGTTTCGCGCGCCGCGTCGATGCTGGCCTGGATGCGCAGCAGGTGGTCGTAGACGTCGCGGAAGTAGTCCTGCATCGCCATGCAGACGCCGGGCACCCGGCCGCCGTGCAGCTTGGACGTCACTTCCAGCAGCGGCGTCACGGCATGGCGCAGCGTGGCAAGGCGCTGCTTGAGGCCGAAGAGCTGCTGCACGATGGCCTGGCGGTCCTGGCCGGCCTGGAACATCGACGCCTCCAGCCGTTCCAGTTCGGCCTCGACCTCATCGATGAGCGGGAAGTAGCGGTCCACGACCGCATCCATCAACGCGTAGAACACGAACCCCGGCCCCAGGCGCAGCAGGTGAGGTTCGCGCTCGGCCCGGCCACGCACGCCGAGGAAGCCCTGGTCGCTGCGGTGGCGCACCGACACGACGAAGCGCGGGCCGACGAAGACATGCACCTCGCCGACGCGCAGTTCGCCGTCGGCGCCGGCCTCCAGCAGATGCATGGCGGCGAACAGCAGGTCGCCGTACTCCTCCACCTTGGGCCGCTGGTGGCCCTTGCGGGCGTCCTCCACGGCCAGCGGCGGCAGGTTCAGCTCGCGCTGCAGCCGGGTGAGCTCGTCGTCGCTCGGGTCGCGCAGCGCGATCCAGGCGAAGCCCGCGCGGGACGCGAGCGCCTCGGCCACGCCATCCAGGCCCGGCTCGGCCACGACACGGCCATCGTCGTACAGGGCGCTGTTGATCAGCATGCGATCAGGGTCGAGGTCTTGAACATCGGGGCATCCTCGCACGAGCGCGGCGCCGGGCCTGGGACGCCATCAGCACCCAGGCCACCGCCAGCGGCAACGCGACGGCACCGAGGGCCAGCAGCGCGTGCAGATCGTCCATGCCCGCTCAATGAGACGCGTCCAGCGCCAGGTTGAGCGCCAGCACGTTCACGCGCGCTTCGCCGATGAAGCCCAGCCAGCGGCCTTCGGTGTGCTGCTCGACCAGCGCCTTCACACGCTCGACCGGCAGGCCGCGAGCGCGCGCCACACGGGTCACCTGGTAGTCGGCCGCGGCGCGGCTGATGTGCGGGTCCAGTCCGCTGGCGGACGTGGTCACGAGGTCCACGGGCACCGGTGCCGTGTTGCCCGGGTCGGCGGCACGCAGCGCCTCGATGCGGCCCTTGACGGCATCGGACAGCGCCGGCGCGGTCGGCGCCAGGTTGGAGCCCGACGAGTTGGCGGCGTTGTAGGGCATGGGGCCGGTGGCTGACGGGCGGCTCCAGAAGTGGCCGGGGTCGGCGAAGGTCTGGCCGATCAGCATCGAGCCAACCGGCTTGCCGTCCTTCAGCACCAGGCTGCCGTTGGCCTCGTGGGGGAAAAGCGTCTGGGCCAGACCGGTCACGACCAGCGGGTAGGCCAGGCCGGTGACGAGGGACAGCACGACGAAGATCGTCAGCGCGGGCCGCCACAACGGCACCTCGGGTGCGGCCGCCGACGGGGCGGGAGTGGAGAGTGTGGTGCTCATCGCGAGGCTCCTGTTCAGAAGGTCTTCTTCAGGCCGACCACCAGCGTGGTCTTGCCAAGGAATTGGCCGTTGGCCGGGCTGGCGTAGAAGGTCTTGTCGGCGTCCGAGCCGATCACCGAAGCGCTGAGCAAAAGACCTGAGAAGTCCTTGGCCAGCGTCAGCGAGTAGTCGGTGTACGAACCGGCCGGGACGTGCCTGATCGTCTGATGGCCGACGTGCGGCGACAGCGTGAAGCCCTCGCCGAGGTCGAAGTTGGCCGTCACGTCCAGGTAGCCGCTGTTCTTGCTGTCGACGTTGCCGAACAGGTTGGTGACAGCATGCGAGTACTTGGCCGTCACCGGGCCGTAGCTCAACGCGCCGTAGAGCTCGAAGGTGTTGGCATCGGCGAAGCCCGGCACGCCCTTGAGCTTGTTGCTCGGGTAGAGGTAGTAGAGGCCGCCGACATCCAGCGTCAGCCCCGGGGCGACCTCGGCCTTGTAGCCGCCATAGAGGTCGACCTCGACGCTGGCGTCGCCACCGGGGATGTCCTTGATCCAGTGGATCGTCGACGCCCACGTGCCGACGTACAGGCCGTTGGCGGCGGCGTAGTCGATGCCGCCCTGCAGGGCGGGCTTGAGGCGGCTTTGCGAGATGCCGCGGTAGCGGTAGTCGCTGACGGCGCCAAGGTTGAACGACAGCGGGTCGGCCGGTGCGGGCTCGTCAGCCAATGCAGGGAGTGCTGCCGCGAGGGCGAGCAGGGAAAGAAGCGTTTTCATGGGATATGAGAGTGAGAAGTTCAGGCCAGGCCGAGGGCGACCAGGATCAGGTCGATGGCCTTGATGCCGATGAAGGGCACGATGACGCCGCCCAGGCCGTAGACCAGCAGGTTGCGGCGCAGCAGCGCGGCGGCGCCGATGGCGCGGTAGCGCACGCCCTTGAGCGCCAGCGGGATCAGCACGACGATGATCAACGCGTTGAAGATGACGGCGCTCAGGATGGCCGAGTTGGGGCTGGCCAGCCGCATCACGTTGAGCGCGGCCAGCTGCGGGTAGGTCGACACGAAGGCCGCCGGCAGCACGGCGAAGTACTTGG
Source organism: Pelomonas candidula (assembly GCF_043555985.1). Lineage (NCBI taxonomy): Bacteria > Pseudomonadati > Pseudomonadota > Betaproteobacteria > Burkholderiales > Sphaerotilaceae > Roseateles > Pelomonas candidula. Next base: position 369,621 of record NZ_JBIGIC010000002.1, read on the forward strand.
CCAGGTCGTTGGCGATGGAGAAGGTCGTGAGAGACCCTCGCGTCATCAGCATCTGCTTGCCGGTCTCGACCACCTCGATCAGCTTGGTCGGGTTGCTGTCGAGGTCGACCATGTTGCCGGCCTCCTTGGCAGCCTGCGTGCCGGTGTTCATCGCGACGGCCACGTCGGCCTGGGCCAGCGCCGGGGCGTCGTTGGTGCCGTCGCCGGTCATCGCCACGAGCTTGCCCTGCGCCTGCTGCTCGCGGATCAGCGCGAGCTTGGCCTCGGGCGTGGCCTCGGCGAGGAAGTCGTCGACGCCGGCCTCGGCCGCGATGGCCGCGGCCGTCAGCCGGTTGTCACCGGTGACCATCACCGTCTTGATGCCCATGCGTCGCAGCTGCGCAAAGCGCTCCTTGATGCCGGGCTTGACGATGTCCTTCAGCTCGACGACGCCCAGCACCTGGGCGACCGCAGCCGGCGCCGGGCCGCCCCAAGCCGGCTGCGCACCCGCCTGGCGGGTGGCCGCCGCACCCGGCGGCCGGGTGTCACAGATCGCCACGACCAGCGGCGTGCTGCCGCGGCGGGCGGCCTCGTCCACCGCGGACTGCACGCTGGCCGGCCAGCGGCCGCCCAGTGCTTCGACGTGGGCACGCACCGCGCTGCCAGCGCCCTTGCGGATCTGGCGCGTACCCAGGTCCACGCCGCTCATGCGCGTCTGCGCGGTGAACGGAATGAACTCGCCGGGCTCGACCTCGGCTGCAGCCGGGCCGAACTTGCGGTCCGCCAGCACGACGATGCTGCGCCCCTCGGGCGTCTCGTCGGCCCGCGAGGCCAGGCGGGCGGCCTCGGCCAACTGGGCCTCGCTGGTGCCCTCGACGGGCCAGAAGGCGTCGGCCTGGCGGTTGCCGAGCGTGATGGTGCCGGTCTTGTCCAGCAGCAGCACGTCCACGTCGCCTGCGGCCTCCACAGCACGGCCCGAGGTGGCGATGACGTTGGCCTGCAGCATGCGGCTCATGCCCGCCACGCCCACGGCCGACAACAGGCCGGCGATGGTTGTGGGGATCAGGCAGACCAGCAGCGCCACCAGCACGACGAGTCCGACCGGCTGGCCGGCGCCCGCGACCGCCACGCTGAACTGCGAGAACGGCAGCAGCGTGGCGCACACGCCCAGGAACACCAGCGTCAGTGCGACGAGCAGGATGGTCAGCGCGATCTCGTTGGGCGTGCGCTTGCGCTGGGCGCCCTCCACCATCGCGATCATGCGGTCGACGAAGGTCTCGCCGGGGTTGACGGCCACACGGGCGACGACCCAGTCGGACAGCACACGGGTGCCGCCGGTCAGCGCCGAGAAGTCGCCGCCGCTCTCGCGGATGACGGGGGCCGACTCGCCCGTGATGGCGCTTTCGTCCACGGACGCCACGCCGTCGACGACCTCGGCATCGGCCGGCACGACATCGCCCGCCTCCACCAGCACGATCTCGCCCTTGCGCAGCGTGCTGGCCTCGCGCGGATGCCAGGTCAGCGATTCACGCGAGGTGCCGGGCTTCCAGCTGGCCATCACCTTGGCCCAGGTCTCCTTCTTCAGGCCGCGCAGCGACGCGGCCTGGGCCTTGCTGCGGCCTTCGGCCAGCGCCTCGGCGAAGTTGGCGAACAGCACGGTGAACCACAGCCACACGGTCACGGCAATGACGAAGCCGTTCGGCTGGGCAACGGACAGCGCGGTGGTCAGCAGGCTGCCCAGGTAGACGACGAACATCACCGGATTGCGCCACTGGGTGCGCGGGTCCAGCTTGCGGACGGAGTCGACCAGCGCGGCGCGGGTCAGCGCCGGGTCGAACAGGGAAAAACCAGCGCGATTCATGAAGCGCTCCAGAGCATGAAGTGCTCGACCACCGGCCCCAGGGCCAGCGCCGGCACATAGTTCAGAAGACCGACCAGCAGCACGACGCCGATCAGCATCGCGACGAACAGCGGACCATGAGTGGGCAGCGTGCCCTCGCCCGGAGCGAGGCGCTTCTTGCCAACGAGGGAGCCGGCCATGGCCAGCACCGGCACGATGACGCCGAAGCGGCCGACCCACATCACCAGGCCCAGCAGCAGGTTGTAGAACGGTGTGTTGGCCGACAGGCCCGCAAAGGCGCTGCCGTTGTTGTTGCCCGCCGAGGACATGGCATACAGCACCTCGCTGAAGCCATGCGCGCCGGGCGCCGCGACGCCGGCCTTGCCCGGCTCGACGACGACGGCGATCGCCGTGCCGATCAACACGGCCAGCGGCGTCAGCAGGATGGCCAGCGACACCATCTTCATCTCGTGCGCCTCGATCTTCTTGCCGAGGTATTCGGGCGTGCGGCCGATCATGAGCCCGGCGACGAAAACGGCCAGGATGGCAAACACCAGCATGCCGTACAGGCCCGCACCGACGCCACCGAAGACGACCTCGCCCAGCTGGATCATCACCATCGGCACGAGCCCGCCCAGCGGCGTGAAGCTGTCGTGCATCGCGTTGACGGCACCGCAGCTGGCGGCCGTCGTGATGACGGCGAACAGCGACGAGGCCTCGATGCCGAAGCGCACTTCCTTGCCTTCCATGTTGCCGCCGGACTGCGTGGCGCTCTGCACGGCGTCGACGCCCAGCCTGGCGAGCTTCGGGTTGCCGGCCTGCTCGGCCGCCGTGGCCACGACGACGGCGACGACGAACATCGCCGTCATCGCGCCCAGCAGCGCCCAGCCCTGCCGCATGTCGCCCACCTGGCGGCCCATGACGAAGCACAGCGCCGCCGGAATCAGGAAGATGGACAGCATCTGCAGCGCATTCGTCGCCGCGCTCGGATTCTCGAAGGGGTGGGCCGAGTTCGCGTTGAAGAAGCCGCCGCCGTTGGTGCCCAGCATCTTGATGGACAGCTGGGACGCGACCGGCCCGAGCGCGATGCTCTGCGACTGGCCGTGCTTGTCGTCCATGACGGGCTGGCCATCGGCGCCCTTGAGCGGCTGGCCGTCAGGGCCGAGCCGCGGTTCCTGCCAGCTCTGGGCCTCGATGGTCGTCACGTCCTGGTAGGGCTTGAGCGTCTGCACGACGCCCATGCCGGCCAGCACGATGGCGAACACGAGGGACAGCGGCAGCAGCACCCACAGCGTGGCGCGGGTCAGGTCGGCCCAGACGTTGCCGATGGCCTTGCCGGTATGGCGAGCGAAGCCACGAACCAGCGCGACCACGACGGCGATGCCGGTCGCGGCGGACAGGAAATTCTGCACCGTCAGCGCGAGCATCTGCGTCAGGTAGCTCATCGTCGTCTCGCCGCCGTAGCCCTGCCAGTTCGTGTTGGTCACGAAGCTGACGGCGGTGTTGAAGGCCGAGTCGGGCGAGACGGCGGCCATGCCTTGCGGGTTGAGCGGCAGCCATTGCTGAAGCCGCTGCAGCGCGTAGACGGCCAGCACGCCCAGCGCATTGAAGATCAACAGGCCCATCGCGTAGCGCAGCCAGCCTTGCTCGGCGTCGGCATTGACGCCGGCCAGCTTGAGCAGCCCGCGCTCGACACGCTTCAGCCCCGCGATGCGGCCTTCCATCGCGGCGTAGATCCATCGCGCCAGCGGCCAGGCCAGCGCGAACAGCACGACGAGGAAGGCCACCAGTTGCAACCAGCCGGAACTGTTCATGACAGGTCCTCCGGAAACAACAGCGCCCAGAAGAGATAGCCGACCAGCCCGACGACGAGGATGGTCGCAGCGAGTTCGAAGCCACTCATGACTTCCTCCCCGCCAGCTTGTGGCAGCCCCAGGCTGCCAGAGCGGTCACGAGCCCGAGGGCCGCGCAGAGACCGAGAAAAACGATGTCCATGACACCTCCATAACGATGGAGGTCATTCTGGAAATCACGCCGTCAAACCGCCGACAAGATCGCGGCGGGCGGCATCAAGAAAGCATCAAGATTTCGGCAGCGCCAGCTGAGTGAGGTCGATGCCGCGCTCCTGCGCGATGGCTTCCAGCATCGGCAGCAGCGCGCCCAGCTTTTCGTCCAGCGCATCGCGCACGGTGTCGACGACGACCTGCGTGCTGCGATCGATCTCGATGTGGATGGCGTCGCCGACGCCCTTGTCGGCGAAGGTCGTCATGCGCAGCGTCTCGGGGATCAGCCACACCTCGAACCAGCCCGAGCCGTCTCGCTCGCGCTTCGCCTCGGCGACCGTCAGGCTGCAACCGTTGACGCCGATGTAGCCCTTGGCGAACACGTAGCGCATCCACGGCGCCGGCACGGCGAAGCGGATGACGTGGTTGTTGTCGGGCTTGCGGATCTCGGCGATGCGCGCCGACACGTCCACGTGGCCGGACAGCGGATGGCCGCCGATCTCGGCGCCGTCCTTGGCGGCACGCTCGACGTTCAAGCCCGAGCCGACCTTCAGCCCGCCCAGCGTCGTCAGCTTCATCGTCTGGCCCATCACGTCGAACAGCGCGACGTCGGGCGACGGCCGCTCGGTGACGGTCAGGCAGACGCCGTCGCAGGAGACGCTGGCGCCGATGGCCAGCTCGTCATCGAAACCGGCCGGCAGCTTCAGCGCCAGCGTGTGCAGCCCCTCGCGGGCGTCAATCGATTCGACGTGGGCGACGCCCTGGACGATGCCTGTGAACATGATGAAAAAAGGCCCCGGGTGGGGCCGTTTTGGAGATCGGTAGGCCAGCTTACCAGCTGACCTCGCGGTCCGGCGTCGAGCCGATCTTGTGGATGGACAGGTCGGCGCCCTCGAACTCCTGCTCGGCGTCCAGCCGCAGGCCGACGACCTTCTTGATCAGGCCGTAGACGACGAAACCACCCGCCAGCGCCCAGGCGACACCGCCCAGCGTGCCGATCAGCTGCGCGCCGAACGACACGCCGCCGATGCCGCCCAGCCCCTTGAGACCGAAGATGCCGCAGGCGATGCCGCCCCAGGCGCCGCACAGGCCGTGCAACGGCCACACGCCCAGCACGTCGTCGATCTTCCAGCGGTTCTGCGTCAGGGTGAAGAACTGCACGAACAGCCAGCCGGCCACGCCGCCGGTGACCAGCGCGCCCAGCGGATGCATGACGTCCGAGCCGGCGCAGACGGCCACCAGGCCGGCCAGCGGGCCGTTGTAGGCGAAGCCGGGGTCGTTGCGGCCCAGCAGCGTCGCCACCAGCGTGCCGCCCACCATGGCCATCAGCGAGTTGACGGCGACCAGGCCCGACATCTTGTCCAGCGTCTGTGCGCTCATCACGTTGAAGCCGAACCAGCCCACGGTCAGCACCCAGGCGCCCAGCGCCAGGAAGGGAATGCTGGACGGCGGGTGCGCGCTCATCGCACCGTCCTTTCGGTAGCGGTTCAGGCGCGGGCCGAGCAGCAGCACGGCCGCGAGGCCGATCCAGCCGCCCACGGCGTGCACGACGACGCTGCCTGCGAAGTCATGGAACTCGGCGCCGGTGGTGGCCTTCAGCCAGCCCTGGATGCCGAAGGCCTGGTTCCAGGCGATGCCCTCGAAGAATGGGTAGACGAGGCCGACGATGACGGACGTGGCCATCAGCTGCGGGCCGAAGCGCGCCCGCTCGGCGATGCCGCCCGACACGATGGCAGGAATGGCCGCCGCGAAGGTCAGCAGGAAGAAGAACTTGACCAGCTCATAGCCGTTCTTCTGCGCCAGCGTCTCGGCGCCGGTGAAGAAGTGCGTGCCGTAGGCCACCAGGTAGCCGACGAGGAAGTAGGCCAACGTCGACACGGCGAAGTCGACGAGGATCTTCACCAGCGCATTGACCTGGTTCTTCTTGCGCACGGTGCCCAGCTCCAGGAAGGCAAACCCCGCGTGCATGGCGAGCACCATGATGGCGCCCAGAAGGATGAAGAGCGCATCCGCGCCCTGCTTGATTGATGACTCCAACGCTGTCTCCGGTCAGTGGCTTTCGGCCTTGGATAACGCACCAAGGCGAAACCAAACCGCACCGAAACAGCAAGTTCAATGCCCAGTTTCAATGCATAGACGCCCCAGGGTGGTGTGCGCCGACGCCGGCCGGGCGGCTCTAATTTGGTGCGCAAGATGCACCGTCTTCGAACGTCTGCGCACTGAATCCGAGCGTCCAGCGCCCATCCGCCCAGCGCACGACCGGCCGCTTGATGAGGCTGGGCTCGGCCAGCATGAGCGCGGTGGCGCTGGCGTCGTCGACAACGCCGGCCCGGGTCGCGTCGTCCAGCTTGCGCCACGTCGTGCCGGCGCGGTTGACGAGCTTGTCGCGGCCGAAGGCGGCCAGCCAGGCCGGCAGCAGCTCGGCCGGCACGCCCTGCTTCTTGAAATCATGGAACGCGACCTCCAGGCCTCGGTCGGCCAGCCAGGCCCGGGCCTTCTTGACGGTGTCGCAGTTGGGTATGCCATAGATCGTGATCATGGGTGGCAAAGCTACCATGTCCCGGTGACGTCCACGCCACGGGGGAAGCGATGCTGAAGACGATCAAGAGCCGGCTGCTGGCGGCCTGCCTGGGCCTGATGGTGGTGTCGGTGCTGCTGGCCACGCTGACCAGCTACCGTGCCGCCCGCAACACCATCCTGCACGACCTGGCGACCCAACTCAGCGAGAACGGCCAGGCGCAGGCGGACCGCATCGCCTCTTGGGCCAACGGGCAGAAGCACGTGGTGCAGGCCATGGCGCCCGCCCTCGCAGCCGCCGACCCGACCCCGGCGCTGCAGCAGGGCCTCACGTCGGGCGCACTGGACCTGGCCTACGTCGGCAGTGCCGACAAGCGCATGGTCTCCGTGCCCGACCGCAAGCGCGCCGCGGACTACGACCCCACCTCCCGCACTTGGTACAAGCTGGCCGCCACCAGCCAGGAGCCGGTGCTGACAGCGCCCTACATCGCGGCCTCGTCCAAGAAGCTGGTCGTGACGTTCGCCTACGCCGTGCGCGAAGGCGGCGAGATCAAGGGCGTGGCCGGCTCCGACGTGACGCTCGATGAAGTCGTCGCCACCGTCAACCAGCTCAAGCCCACGCCGTCGGGCTTCGCCTTCCTGGCGGACAAGGAGGGCAAGATCATTGCCCACCCCAACACGGCGCTGACGCTGAAGCCGATGTCTGATCTGGTGACCGACCTGACGCCGGCGCGCCTGACGGGTGCGGGCGCCGAGGAGCTGGTGGACGTCACCATCGGCGAGCACCGCTTCTTCCTGCGCGCGGCCCCGGTGGCCGGCACCGACTGGCTGCTGGTCACCGCTGCCGAGCGCGGCGAGGCGCTGGCCTCGCTGACCACGCTGCTGCGCGACGCCGGCATCGCGCTGGTGCTGCTGATCATCGGCGCGACGCTTTTCGCGACCTGGCTGGTCAATTCACTGCTGCACCGCCTGGTCGTCGTGAAGGACGCGATGCTGCAGATCGGCAGCGCCGGCGGCGGCGACCTGACCCAACGCCTCAACGACGCGGGCGAGGACGAGCTCAGCGCCATCGCGCGGGCCTTCAACCAGTTCGTGTCGCAGATCGAGTCGGTCATGCGCGGCGTGGCCGCCAGCGCCGAATCCATCGCCGTGGCGTCGCGCGAGATCGCCGCCGGCGCACAGGACCTCAGCGGCCGCACCGAGAGCGCGGCCGCCAGCCTGGAGGAGACCGCGTCGTCGATGCAGCACATCACCGAGACCGTGCACCGCAGCGCCGACCAGGCCAGCCAGGCCGACGGCCACGCCCGCGATACCGCGGCGGTCGCCGAGCGGGGCGGCGCGGTGGCCCAGCAGGTCGCGGCCACGATGCAGCAGATCAGCGCCAGCTCCACCCGCATTAACGACATCATCGGCACCATCGACGGCATCGCCTTCCAGACCAACATCCTGGCACTGAACGCCGCCGTCGAGGCGGCACGCGCCGGCGAGCAGGGCCGCGGCTTTGCCGTCGTGGCCGGCGAGGTGCGCGCGCTGGCCCAGCGCAGCGCGGAGGCGGCCAAGGAGATCAAGGGGCTGATCGGCAGCAGCGTGGAGCGGGTCGCCGATGGCAGCCGGCTTGTGGACCAGAGCGCGCAGACCATGCATGAAATCCTGCGCAGCGTGCAGAGCGTGACAGCCATCGTCACCGAGATCAGCGCCGGCGCGGCCGAGCAGAGCCGCGGCATCGGCGAGGTCAACACGGCCGTCGTTCAGCTGGACCAGATGACGCAGCAGAACGCCGCCCTCGTCGAGCAGTCCGCCGCCGCCGCGGAGAGCCTGAAGGAACAGGCCGCCCAGCTGTCGCAGATCGTCGCCACCTTCCGCATCAGCCGCTGATGATCGACTGGCTGGACGAAGCAAGCCTCGACTTCCCGCCCAGTCACCTGGCGCTGGGCCCGGGCACCGACGCGCCGGGCCTGCTGGCCGCCGGCGGCACGTTGACACCGCAGCGTCTGGAGGCCGCCTACCGCCGCGGCGTCTTCCCCTGGTACGGCCCCGGCCAGCCGCCACTGTGGTGGGCGCCCGACCCACGCATGGTGCTGAAGACGGCAGACTTCAAACTGTCGCGCTCGCTGCGCAAGACGGTGCAGCGTTTCGCCGCCACGCCCGGTTGCGAGATCCGCGTCGACTTCAACCGCGCCGCCGTGCTGCACGCCTGCGCCAGCGCGCCGCGCGAGGGCCAGAGCGGCACCTGGATCGTGCCCGAGCTGCAGGCCGCCTACCTGGCCTGGCCGGCCATGCACAGCGTCGAGACCTGGATGGACGGTGAACTCGTCGGCGGGCTGTATGGCGTCAACCTCGGGCGCATGTTCTACGGCGAATCCATGTTCATGCGCCGCACCGACGCGTCCAAGATCGCGCTGTGCGCCCTCATCTGCCTGTGCCGCGAGTTCGGCATCCCGTGGATCGACTGCCAGCAGAACACCCGCCACCTGGCATCGCTGGGCGCCGCGGAAGTGCCGCGAAACGTGTTCGAAACCCACCTGGCCACGCATGTCGGTGAAGCCTCGCCCGGGCCGTGGACCTATCATCCGGCCTACTGGCACCGGCTCCTGACCTCGACGTGACCCACCCCAAAGAACTGCCGCTCGCGCAAATCCAGTTCTACGCCACGGCCGCCTACCCGTGCAGCTACGTGGCCGGCCGGCAGGCGCGCTCGCAGGTCGCCACACCCAGCCACCTGATCCACGCCGACGCCTACTCCAACCTCGTCGCCGCGGGCTTTCGCCGCAGCGGGCTGTTCACCTACCGCCCCTACTGCGACCAGTGCCGCGCCTGCATCGCGCTGCGCGTGCCGGTGGCGCGCTTCGAGCCCAATCGCAGCCAGAAGCGGGCATGGAAGGCCCACCTTGGCCTGCAGGCCAAGGTCATGCGCCTGGGCTACTCGCCGGAGCACTACGCCCTCTACCTGCGCTACCAGGCCGGCCGGCACAGCGGTGGCGGCATGGACCACGACAGCGTCGACCAGTACACGCAGTTCCTGCTGCAAAGCCGCATCAACTCGCGGCTCGTCGAGTTCCGGGAGACGCTGCCCGACGGCAGCACGCCGCTGCGCATGGTGTCCATCCTCGACATCCTCAGCGACGGCCTGTCGGCGGTCTACACCTTCTACGACCCGGACATCGAGGCCAGCTACGGCACCTACGGCGTGCTGTGGCAGATCCAGCAGGCCAAGGAGCTGAAGCTCAGCCACGTCTACCTGGGCTACTGGATCGAGGAGAGCCCCAAGATGGCCTACAAGTCCGGCTTCCGGCCCTACCAGATCCTGCAGAACGGCGTCTGGGAAGACGCCGCTGTATGACGGCGAACGCCGTCCGACTGCTGATCTGTCTCGCAGCTGTCGTGGCGACCGGCGCCCTCAGCGCTGATGCGCGAGCACATGTCATGGCCTTCCAGCCGTTTCACTGGCAGGTTGGCAGCCTCGGCGGGTTGCCTCCGGCACCCTTGGCCCTGCTGGTGCCGGTCAAGCTGGGCGAGCGCGCCTGCGACATGCAGCTCGACACCGGCGCCAGTGCGGCGGTGATCTGGCATACGGCGCCAGAGCAGGATGAGCCCCGGAGGCCGCTGAAGCTGCGTCTGGGCGAGCTGGAGACCGAGCTTGAAGTCGGATCGGCGACACAGCGCTCGATTGACGAATGCGTCTCGGGCAGTCCAGTCGGTACCCTGGGCAATGCCTTTTTCGAGCGCGGCACGCTGACCCTGGACGTCGCGCACCAACGGCTGGCCTGGCAGGCCGGTTCCACCCTTGACAACCAGCCGCGGGCCCGGCGCTTCTTCTATGCCGCGCCTGCACTCCAGGAAGGATGGATCCAAGCCGGCGGGCACATCTTCATCGAGCTGGACGTCCAACAGGCCGGCAAAGGCTACGGAATGCTGGACACCGGCGCAGCATCCGCGGAGATCGGCGTGATGGACGCTCCATGGTGGGCACAGCTCACGGGGTCTGCCGCGATGCAGGGCCCCCACATCACCAACTTCACCATGCCCTCATGGGGCCGCTCACTTGCCTGCGCGTCCGCGCCGACGGTTGCGGCGGTCAGCATCGACGGCTTCGGCCCCCTGGTGCGGCGGGCCACCTACTGCCCCACACTGGGCTTCCAGCCAACCATCCGCGTGATCGGCCTGGTGGGCCTGGCTCCGTTCATGCACAGCGTCTTGACCATCGACTACCCCGGCCGACGCTGGATGGTCGAGGCGGCAGCGCCGTCGCCGTGAGATGAACCGACCGCCGGGTTTCGCGACGGTCACACCCGCCCTGCATCCGATGGCCCTGCCGAATTCAGACCAGCACTTCCACGCAGGCCGGATGGCCCAGGAAGCCCTCGGGGCTGGCGCTGCGGCCATAAGCACCGCTCTGGTAGACGACCGCGAGATCACCGATCTCGCCCTTGGCCATGTCCATGCGGTCGGCCAGCAAGTCCAGCGGCGTGCACAGCGGGCCGACGACGCTGGCGGCCTCCGTCGCCATCTCGCGACGACCTTGCGGCTCGACGGACGCCGGGTAGTTCTTGCGAAGCACCTGGCCGAAGTTGCCCGAGGCCGACAGGTGGTGATGCAGGCCTCCGTCCGCCACCAGGAAAACCTGGCCGCGCGAGACCTTGCGGTCGACGATGCGGCTCACGTAGACACCCGCCTCGCCGACGAAGTAGCGGCCCAGCTCGATGACCAGCTTGGCTGCCGGCAAATCGGTCTTGGCACGGGCCTGCAGCGCGGCGAGGTTGTCGGCGATGGGTGACAGGTCCAGCCGCGCCTCGCCCGGGAAGTAGGGAATGCCGAAGCCGCCGCCGAGGTTCAGGAACCTGACTGGCGCCGGTGCGGCCTCGGCCAGACGCAACGCGAGCTCGTAGCTCTTCTGCTGCGCCTCGCAGATCGCCTCGGCCTTGAGGTTCTGCGAGCCGGCGAATAGGTGGAAGCCCTCGAAGGCCACACCATCACCGCTCAGCCGGCCGACCTCCGCCAGCACCTCGGGCAGCGCCTCGGCGTCGATGCCGAACTGCTTGGGACCGCCGCTCATGCGCATGCCCGAGCCCTTCAGCTCGAAGTCGGGGTTCACGCGCAAGGCAACGCGCGCCGGCAGGCCCAGGCGCTGCGATGCCCGCGCCAGCGGTGCCAGTTCACGCACCGACTCCACGTTGACCAGCACGCCCGCCGCAACCGCCTGTCCCAGCTCGATGTCGCGCTTGCCGGGGCCGGCGAAGCTGATCTCGTGCGGGTCGGCGCCGGCGTTCAGCGCCACCTGCAGCTCGCCAGCCGACGCCACGTCGATGCCGTCCACCAGCCCAGCCATCAGTTGCACCAGCGCCGGCATCGGGTTGGCCTTCATCGCGTAGTGCAACTCGATGCCCTTGGGCAGCGCGGCGCGCAACTCGGCGACACGAGCCTTCAACAGCCCGCGGTCGTAGGCATAGAACGGCGTCTGGCCGACGCGCTCCGCGAGCACCGACAGCCGCTGGCCGCCGACGAGCAGTTCGCCGTTGGCGTCACGCGGGAAGAGGACGGGGGCGTGCTCCAGCGCGCGCTTCGGGATCACGGGTTCAGTCATGCGGCGTTTCGTTCGAGCCAGTCGGTCGACAGCGTCTTGCGGTCGATCTTGCCGTTGGGGTTGCGCGGCAGCGGGCCGGTCCGTGCATCGATGCCGTGCGGCACCATGTAGGCCGGCATGCGCGCCTTGCAGGCGGCGGTCAGCGCGGCCAGATCCAGTTCGGCGGCGCCTTCCGGCGGCGTGGCAATGACCTGGATGCTCTGGCCCAGCGTGTCGTGATAGACGCCGAAGGCCACGCACTCGCCGACCAGGCCGGTCGCGTACAACACCTCTTCGACCTCGGTCGGGCTGACGCGGTAGCCCGAGGTCTTCATCATCTCGTCACGGCGGCCGACGAAGTACAGGAAGCCTTCGGCATCGCGCTTCACCGTGTCGCCCGAGAACACGGCGAACTCGGGCAGTTGCAGGCCACCTTCACGCCCGCCGACGCCGACCGGCAGCGGCTTGTAGCGCTCAGCCGTCTTCTCGGCGTCGTTCCAGTAGCCAAGGCCCACCAGCGCGCCACGGTGCACCAGTTCGCCCGGCTCGTCCGGCGCGCATTCCGTGCCGTCCTCGCGCAGCACGAGGATCTCGGCGTTGGGGATGGCCTTACCGATGGAGTCCGGCCGGCGGTCGACCTCGCTGGGCGGCAGGTAGGTCGAGCGAAAGGCCTCGGTCAGCCCGTACATCAGGAAGGGCTGGGCCGACGGCGCCTTGGCGCGCAGCAGATCCAGCGTCGCCCTCGGCATGCGGCCGCCGGTGTTGGCGAAGTAGCGCAGGTTGGCGTCGATGGCGGCAGGCCACTCCAGCTGCGTCAGCTGGATGTACAGCGGCGGCACAGCGGTCAGGCCCGTGACCTTCTCGCGCTCCATCGCCTTCAGCACGTCGCGAGGCAGCAGGTAGTTCAGCAGCACGACACGCGCGCCGCTGTGGAAGCCTGTCGTCAGCTGGCTGAAGCCGGCGTCGAAGGACAGCGGCAGCGCGGCCAGCAGCGTGTCGCTGGCGCGGTTCTCCAGGTAGCTGGCCACGCTCTTGCCACCGGCCACCATGTTGCGGTGCGACAGCACGACCCCCTTGGGCCGGCCCGTGGAGCCGGACGTGTAGAGGATGGCCGTCATGTCCGTGTCGATGACGCGGTGTCCGGCAGCGGCAGGCACCGCCAGCAACTGGGCCCAGTCATGCACGGGCACCGGCGCCGAACCGGCACCGCTGGTCAGCACGACGTGGCGCAGCGAGGGGCATTGCGTCAGCACATCACCCAGCTGCGCCAGCCGCTCGGGCGACGTGACCAGCACGCGCACATCGCAGTCGCGCAGGATGAAGCCGACCTGCTCGGGCTTGAGCAGCGGGTTCAGCGGCACGAACACGCCGCCGGCGGCCGGCGCGCCGAAGCTGGCGACGACGGTCTCGAAGCGCTTTTCGAGGTAGATCGCGACCCGTTCTCCACGGGCCAGTCCCAGCTGCATCAGGCCGCCGGCAAAGCCGCGCACGGCGGCATCCAGCTCGCCGTAGCTCAGCGTCGCCGCGCCATAGGTCAGGGCCGGGGCGTCGGGCGTGCGCTCGGCGGCAACGGCCACCAACTCGTGAAGCAACGTGGATTCGGGCATGGACGAGGGTCGGATCAGAGTGAAAAAAGTATCTCACGCGCCCCCGAGGCCGAGGGGTGCCCTCCCCGGAGGCGAGGGGGCGCGCCGCTAAACTGCGCGGCTTGATTTTTGGACGCTAGAGATGGACAACGCCCAAGTCCTCGGCCATGTGCAGAGGCTTCTCGACGACGTGCTGAGCCTGAACGGCCGCGCCCAGACCTTCACCCGCGACACCGCCCTACTCGGCGCCCTGCCCGAGCTGGACTCGATGGCGGTGGTCAGCCTGATCACCGCGATGGAGGAGCAGCTGGGCCTGGTCGTCGACGATGACGACATCGACGGCGACACCTTCGCCACGGTCGGCTCGCTGGCGGACTTCGTCGCCGCCCGGCTGGGTTGATCCCGCACGCCGACGTCTTCTTCCTGCCCGCCGGCAACGGCGAGCAGCGGCTGTGCCTTTTCCATTCACCAGCCGGGACACCTCGCAGCAAGGTGCTGTACCTGCACCCGTTTGCCGAGGAGATGAACAAATCGCGCCGCATGGCCGCCCTGGCCTGCCGCGCGCTGGCCGAGGCCGGCCACGCCGTGCTGCAGATCGACCTGCGCGGCTGCGGGGACTCCTCAGCCGACTTCGGCGATGCCAGCTGGGCAGACTGGCAGGCCGACGTGCGTCTCGCGCTGGCCGAGCTGGACCGGCGTGTTCCCGATTCGGATGCTGCGCCGCTGTGGCTGTGGAGTCTGCGCGCCGGCGCGCTGCTGGCCGCGGCTGACTGGGGCCGGCCAGTGAACCACCTCGTCTGGCAGCCGATGACCAACGGCAAGCTGGCACTGCAGCAGTTCCTGCGCCTGAAGTTGGCTGCAGAGATGGCCAGCGGCGCCAGCAAGGGCCTGATGGACCAGTTGAAGACCGAACTGGCGGCCGGCAGGCCGGTCGAGATTGCCGGCTACCGGCTGGGCTCCGCACTGGCCTCTGGCCTGGAATCAGCCAAGTTCGCGCCCACCGGCGCGCCAGGCCGCGTCGAATGGCTGGAACTCAGTACCCGCGACGACGCGACGCTGACGCCGGTCAGCGAGCAGGCCATCAAGAGCTGGCAAGACGCGGGCTGGACGGTCCGTCCGCAGATCGTGCAGGGCCCGGGTTTCTGGGCGACCAGCGAGATCGAACTCGCACCGGCACTGATCGCCCGCACCGTGGAGGCGCTGTCATGACGCAGCCCCCACGCTCACCAGGCTCGCTGCCCCCCGAGGGGGCGGCCAGCGGCTTCGGGCGGCCGGGCACCGCTGGCAACGAGTCGGTGCTGCGCTTCGCCTGCGAAGGTGAGCCACTGGTCGGCATCCTGGCCGAGCCCGAAGGCATGCCGGCCGAAGTGGGCGTGCTCATCATCGTCGGCGGCCCGCAATACCGCGCCGGCAGCCACCGCCAGTTCACGCTGCTGGCCCGCCACCTGGCCGCCAACGGTTTCGTGGCGCTGCGCTTCGACTACCGCAGCATGGGCGACAGCCCCGGCGAGACGCGTGACTTCCTGGCCGTCGATGCCGACATCGCCGCCGCCATCGACGCCCTGCTGGCCGCGCGCCCGGCGCTCAAGCGCGTGGTGCTGTGGGGCCTGTGCGACGCCGCCTCGGCCGCCCTGCTCTACCTCGACTCGACCCGTGATGCACGCGTCGCCGGCGTCGCGCTGCTCAACCCCTGGGTCCGCTCCGCCGCGACGCTGGCCCAGACCCACGTCAAGCACTACTACTGGCGCCGGCTGCGCCAGCCCGAGTTCTGGCTCAAGCTGCTGAAGGGCGGCATCGGCGGGACCGCGCTGCGCACGCTGGCGAGCAACCTGCGCCTGGCCCGTGGCGCCGGCAGGAAGGCGTCTGACAGCCGCAGCTTCCAGGACCGCATGGCCGCGGGGCTGCGCGGCTTCGACGGGCCGGCCCTACTGATCCTCAGCGGCGATGACTACACTGCGCGGGAGTTCGGCCTGCACGTCGAAGCCTCGCCTGCGTGGGCGGGCTTGCTGGGCACGCCCCGACTGCAGAGGGAAGCTCTGGTGCAGGCCGACCACACCTTTTCTGACCCACACCAGGCGGCCACCGTCGAGGCGATCACGCTGAGCTGGCTGGACAAGATCCGAGTGAGATGAAGATGAAAGTCATCCTGCCCTATCTGATGGTTTCGGTGTTCGCAGCCCATGCCCTGCCCGCCGCGGCGGACGCGAACACCGAGAGGGAATGCGGCTCGCTGGAGTGGAACTACGGGCCGTATGACTACCGGACCATGACGCCTCATCAGCGCAAGCTGGTCGAGGCTGCCCACTTCACGCCCAGCACGGAGAACCTGACCGAGTCGGCCACCGGCAATTTCGGCGCGGACATCAAGTACACGCTGAGCGTCTTTCCGAACCATCCGCGGGCGCTGCTGGCCATGGAACGCCTCGTCGCGAAGGAAAAAAGCGACCCGCCGTCCGGCGCGAAGTACACGATGGAGTGCTTCTACGAGCGGGCGCTGCGCTACAAGCCCGACGACCCGGTGCCGCGCATGCTCTACGTGAGCTATCTGATCCGGAACAACCGGCTGGAAGACGCGCACCGTCACCTCGAGTACGTCGTCGAGAAAACGGAAGAGAGCCCGCTGACCCAGTTCAACGCCGGGATGCTCTATTTCGACATGAAGGACTACGACCGGGCGTTGATCCAGGCGCACCGTGCCATCGCCCTGGGCTCGGATCGCCGCGAACTGCGTGATCGGCTGGCGTCGGTCGGCCGCTGGGTGGAGCCGCCGCCGGCCGCGCCCGCCTCGGCCGCTTCGCAATAACGCATGACCGCCCTGCCACGAGTCAGCGTCGTCATCCCCTGCTTCAACGCGGAGCGCTACATCGCATCGACATTGCGGGCCGTGCAGGCCCAGTCCGGCGCCCAGTTGGAAATCATCGTCGTCGACGATGGCTCGACGGACAGCTCGGCAGCGCTGATCGAGCGGGACTTTCCCGAGGTTCGCCTGTTGCGGCGCGCCAATGCCGGCGTTGCCGCGGCGCGCAATGCCGGCATTGCTGCGGCGACGGCCGAATGGGTTGCCTTCTGCGATGCCGACGACATCTGGCTGCAGGGCAAACTTGCCGCGCAGTTCGCCGCCATGGACAAAGCACCCGGCTGCCGCATGAGCTACACGGCGTGGGAAGTCTGGTTCAGCGACGCTGCAGAGCCGGAATCAGCGCTGCTGCAGCGGCTGGCCACGGAAGACTCGGGCCCGAAATGGTCCGGCGCAACCGGTTGGCTCTATCCCGAACTGCTGCTGGACTGCGTCGTCTGGACCTCCACCGTGCTGATGCAGCGCAGCCTGCTGAACGAGATCGGCGACTTCGACACCAGCTTGCGCATCGGCGAGGACTATGACCTGTGGCTGCGTGCCTCGCGCGTCACCCGCATCGAACGCGTCGCCCGGCCACTGGCGCTCTATCGGCAACACCCCGCCAGCATCACCCGCAGTGCGCCACGCGACAACTATAGGGGCCGTGTCGTGCAGCGTGCCCTGGATACCTGGGGCCTCGTCGGTCCGGATGGACGCGTCGCCGATGTCGCCGCCGTGCGTGCCGAACTGGCCAGCAGCTGGAGTCAGTTCGCCTACGTTCAGTTGCAAGCCGGTCAGCGGCATGCCGCGCGCAGCAGCGTGCGGGAAGCCTTGCGCGTGCAACCGGGGCACTGGCCAGGCTGGAAGCTGCTGCTGCGCTCATGCCTGCCGGGGATGGGACGCAACGCATGAAGATCGGCCTCGTTGCCCGCTGCCTGAACACGGCCCATGTGCGCGGCATGGGCAAGTACGTCATGGAACTGCTGCGCCAGAGCGGCGACGACATCAGTTGGCATCTCTTCGCCGACGACCCGCGCCACCCGCTGCTGCACCCTGAAGGCCCCCGCTTCACGCCGGACATCTTCGAGTTCCGCGGGGACCGCTTGCAACTTTGGGAACAGCTCGGGCTGCCGATGCGCGCTCGACGCATGCCGCTGACGCTGTTGCATTGCACCGAGGGGGCGTTGCCGCTCTGGCAGCCGCTGCCCACCGTGGTCACGCTGCATGACACGCTGGCGTTCGAAGAGCGCCCGGACACCGCCGGACAACGTCTCTACTGGGACCACGTCATTCCGGCGGCACTGAAGCGCGCGGCTCACGTCATCACCATCAGCGAGTGTTCGCGGCGCGACATCCTTGCGCGCTGGCCCGAGCTGGAACCTCGCCTCACCGTCATCCATCACGGCATCGAGACCGCGTACTTCGCGCCGCCCAACGCCCCCATTCCGGCGACGCTGCAACAGGCGCTCGGTGGTGCCCGGTATGCCGTCTACGTCGGTGGGCCGATGAAGCGCAAGCGCTTCGACTGGGCCGTTCAGACGTTGGCGGCGCAGCCCGACCCATCGCTCAAGCTCGTCGCGTGCGGCTTCGGCGCCAACGCACGCGAGACGGCCCGCCAGGCCTTGCCCCGGGAGTTGCAGGGCCGCGTGCTGTTTGCCGAGTTCCTGTCCGATGCCGAGCTCCTGGCCCTGTATCGGGACGCGGTGGCGGTGCTGTATCCGACGCTCTACGAGGGCTTCGGCTTCCCGGCCGTGGAGGCCCAGGCCGCCGGCACGCCCGTGATCTTCAGCCCGCTGGGCAGCCTGACCGAGCTGGTCGGCCCGTTGACGACGCTGGTGCTGGAGAATGACCTGACCGCCTGGGCGGCCGCTTTGCATGAGGCCGCAACACTGGCCCCAGCAGCCCGCGCTGACAAGGCGGCACGTGCAGGCGCCTGGGCCCAGGGTTTCCGCTGGGAAGAGAGCTACCGGCGCCATCTGGAGGTCTATCGCCGCGTGGCAGCAGGCCGATGACACGGCCCGACTTCTTCGGCGCCGCCTCGCCCCTCAACCGTGGTTTGCGGCTCCACATGGCGGACATGCCGGCCGGCCTGCGATCGCTGGGTGTGATGGCCTCAAACGCGATCACGATTGCCCACGCAGGCGTTTCGGCGCGCATTTCCTGAAGAGTTCCGACGCGCCATGAGCCCCTCCTTGCACCGGCAGCTGCACACCCTCACCCGGGCGCGGGGCGGCGTTGTGGAGTTCCACACGAACGCCGAGCCCGACCTGCTGGCCTGGTCACATCGCCACATTGGATCAACCATGTCAGCATGTAAAAGCACACCGGCCTGCCAGCGATTGACGACCTGCACAGGCGTGGTACTCGCGGCTGGCGACGACACGACAAAGGACAACCGCTGGATGCCTAGGCCATGATCAACCGCAGTGGAGCCAGCGTCGACAGCTACGCGCACGTGCGCGAACTGCCGGCCGATGCATTGGCCTTGATGGGCGAGGCCGAGCAGCGCCATATCGAGTTCGGTCCCGATTGGCATGCCAACCTCGTCGACAACGTCTATGCCCTTGAGCCACAGGGACACGAGGTTCGTTTCCACGTCTTGCGCCGTGACGGCCGCGTGCTCGCGGTGTTGCCCACCGTCGCACAGGCCGGGGCGCTGGGTCGGGAGGTCAGCGCGCTGTCCAACTTCTACACCGCCATCTACGCGCCGGCGCTGGCAGCCGGCCTCGAAGCGGACGACCTGCTGCCGCTGACCCGCGTGCTGCGGCGCGCGGGGCGCGGTGCGGCGGCCTATCGTTTCTCGCCGATGGACCCTGCCTCGCGCGATTTCACGCTGCTCAAACATTCGCTCGGCCTGGCGGGTCTGAGCGTGCACAGCTACTTCGCCTTCGGCAACTGGTACGAGCCGGTCCGCCAGAACTGGGCCGACTACCTCAAGGATCGCAGCGGCCAGGTGCGCAGTACCATCAAGCGCAATGCCAAGAAGTTCGCCGCCGAGGGCGGGCGACTGGAGATCGTGCGAGGCGGCGATGCGCTGGAGTCCGCGCTCATGGCCTACCAGACGGTCTACGGCCAGAGCTGGAAGGTCCCGGAGCCCTTCCCCGACTTCGTGCCCAACCTGATCCGCCTGTGCGCGCGTCGAGGCTGGCTGCGCCTGGGGCTTGCCTGGCTGGGTGACAAGCCGGTGGCCGCCCAGATCTGGATCGTCGCCAACGGGCGCGCCGACATCTACAAGCTTGCCTACGATGAAGCCCACAAGGCCCATGCGCCGGGCACCCTGCTGACGGCCCTGCTGATGGAACATGCCATCGATGTCGACCAGGTGCGCGAGATCGACTACCTCATCGGCGACGATGCGTACAAGGCCGCATGGATGAGCCAGCGCCGCGAACGTTTCGGCCTCGTCGCCTACGACCCGCTGACACTGCGCGGCCTGGCCGGCCTCGCTCGCCAGGCGATGGGTGAGACCTGGCGCCGACTGCGCGCCCGACCCAAGCCACCCATGGACAATCCGGCCGCCTGAATCCCAAGACCAAGATGCAAGCCCAAGCCCTGCCGCCCGACATGCCCTTCGCCTCCGGCACCCCACGCTTCACCTCCCCGACCGCTGACGCGCTCGCGGCCTGGCAGCAGGCTTATGCCACGCGCGGCACCGCCTGCGCCGCGGACGTGGGCGGCGAGTTCGCCGTCGCGCTGGACCTGCCGGGCGGCGGCACCTACCTGGCCGTGGACCGCTTCGCCGTGCACAGCCTGTGCTACGCCGTGCGCGATGGCCGGCTGCACTTTGCGACCCGTGCCGACGTGCTGGCCCGCCAGCTCGGCATCCAGGAGCTGGACACCCAGGCGCTGTTCGACTACCTGTTCCATCACTGCATCCCGTCGCCGCGCACGATCTACGTCGGCATCCTGCGCCTGCCGGCGGCGCACTACGCGCTGTTCGAGAACGGCCGCCTGACCGTGGCGCCGTACTGGACACCACACTTCACCGAGCAGGCCAGCCCCAGCTTCGACGCACTGCGCGACGAGTTCCGCGGCATCCTGCGCAGCGCCGTGCAGGACCGCCTGACCGGCGACGGCAAGACCGCCTGCTTCCTGTCCGGCGGCACCGACAGCTCCACCGTCTGCGGCCTGCTGCGCGAGACCACTGGCCAGGCGCCAGCGGGCTACTCCATCGGCTTCGAGGCCGAAGGCTACGACGAGATGGAATACGCCCGCATCGCCGCCAAGGCCTACGGCGCGGACCACCACGAGTACTACGTGACGCCGGCCGACCTTGTCGCGGCCATCCCCGACGTCGCCGCCCATTACGACCAGCCCTTCGGCAACTCCTCGGCCGTGCCGGCCTTCTACTGCGCCCGCAAGGCACACGACGACGGCTACACCCGCCTGCTGGCGGGCGACGGCGGCGACGAGCTCTTCGGCGGCAACGTGCGCTACGCCAAGGAGCGCGTCTTCCACGTCTACAGCCAGATCCCGTCGCCGCTGCGCGCCGGCGTGCTGAACCCGCTGTTCATGAACCCGGTGACGGGCAACATCCCGCTGCTGAAGAAGGGCACCAGCTACATCCGCCAGGCCCGCGTGCCGATGCCGGACCGCATGCAGAGCTACAACCTGCTGGACCGCCTGGGCCTGGCCGAAGTGTTCACGCCTGCCTTCCTGTCGGCCGTCGACACCAACTCACCGCGCGAGCATCAGCGCGCCACCTGGGCCGCCGGCCCGCACGACGCCAGCCTCGTCAACCAGATGCTGGCCTTCGACTGGCGCTACACGCTGGCCGAGAACGATCTGCCCAAGGTCGTCGGCACGACGGGCCTCGCGGGCATGGACGTGAGCTTCCCGCTGCTGGACACGCGGCTGCTGGACTTCTCGCTGAAGCTGCCCACCAGCTACAAGCTCAAGGGCCTGAAGCTGCGCTGGTTCTTCAAGGAGGCGCTGCGAGGCTTCCTGCCGGATGAGATCCTGACGAAGAAGAAGCACGGCTTCGGCCTGCCCTTCGGCCCCTGGGCGGTGAAGGACGCCGCGCTGAACGCGCTCGCTGCCGAGTCCCTGCGCGGCGTCGTCGCCCGCGGCCTCGTGCGCGCTGAGTTCGTCGACAGCCTGCTGAACCAGCGCCTGAAGGAACACGCCGGCTACTACGGCGAGATGGTGTGGATTCTGATGATGCTGGAGCAGTGGCTGCGCAAGCACGCGCCGAACTACCGGCTGGCCTGAAGCTGGGACAGCACCCGCGCCGCAACGAGCGCGGCGCCGCGCATGCTGAGGTGGTTGTCGTCGAAGTACAGGCTGTGCTCGCCGTCACGCACGGCGCAGCGTCCACCGCTGCATAGCACATCGCCCACCGGCACGCGCTGCGCCTGGCCGGCAGCCACCAGCCGCTCGACAAGGGCCAGCGACGCCGCCTGCCGCTCGGCGTACTGCGCGGCCGTCTGGCCCTGCTCGTCCAGCGGCTGGCCACGGCGCTCGCGCAGCGCCAGCGCGGCCGGGATCGGGTAGCGGTAGGTCGGCACCGGGTCGAGCAGCAGGACCTGCTTGCCGGCCGCGCGCAGCTGGCGCACGGTCTCGGCCAGGCCCGCTTCGAAGGCGCCCGCGTCGCCGCTGTTCAGATAGAACTCGTAGCGCGCCGCGAGCAGCACGCTGTCGACGTGCGGGTCGGCAACCAGCCGTTGCAGCAGCACCCGGTTGACGGCGTCGCAGCGCGGCCGACCGGGCGGCACGTAGCCCACGGCCGGCGGGCAGGTCGAGCCGGTCAGCTCGGCGACGCGGCGATCCCGCACCTGGTTGCCCAGCGCGCGGGCCATCTCGACACCATGGCTGTCGCCCCAGACCACCAGCGTCGCGGCCGCCGCCTCGGGGCCGAACAGGCAGCGCTCGTCGTAGCCGAGCCAGTGATTGCCGCTGGAATGGCAGCGCTTGCGGTCTGGGCTGAAATCGTCGGCGCCGGCGCGCAGCGCGGCGTCCGGGCCGGGCTGGGCAGCGCGGTGATCCGCCGCGGCTGCCAGCAGCCAAGCACCCACCAGGCTCAACGCGATCGTCACGGCGCCGCAGGCGAGCAGGACCGGCTGCGAGACGCGCGACTGACGCACCGGTGTCTCGATCCAGCGCAGCGATGCCCAGGCGAGCGCCACCGACAGCAGCACGGCAGCTGCGGCCTGCACGGGCGTCGGCTGGTCCAGCAGCAGGTGACGCGCCAGTACCAGCATGGGCCAGTGCCACAGGTAGAGCGAGAACGATTGGGCACCGATCCAGCGCAGCTGCGCTGCGGACAGCCAGCGCGTCGCCACGGCCTGGCGCGTGCTGCCGACCCAGATCAGCGCCGCGGTCGCCAGGCAGGGCCACAGCGCCGCGGGGCCGGGAAAGGCGCGGTCGGGACGCATCAGCACCAGCGCGGCCGCCAATGCTGCCAGCGCCCCCCACCCCACCCACGCATCCACCCAGGCCGGACGCTGCGGGGTCGCGGCGTCGCGGCCCATCCACCAGGCCAGGCCTGAGCCGACCATCAGCTCGAAGGTGCGGGCTGGCGCGGCGAAAAAGGCCAGCTCGGGGTCGTACGGCATCAGCCGCAGGCAATAGGCCAGCGACACGAGCCCGACGCCCAGCAACACGGCACCGATGCCGCGGCGCGCATAGCGCCACAACAGCGCCAGCAGCGGCGGGAACAGGATGTAGTACTGCTCCTCGACCGCCAGCGACCAGGTGTGCAGCAGCGGCTTCAGCTCGGCCGCGCCTTCGAAATAGCCCGTCGTGCGGTAAAGCTCGACGTTGGAGACGAACAGGCCCGTCGCGCCGAGCAGGCGCGCGAACTCGTGCAGCGAGGCCGGCTCCAGCAGCAGCCAGCAGGCCGGCGCGACGAGCGCCAGCATCATGAACAGCGCCGGGAAGATGCGCCGGATGCGCGCCGCGTAGAAGGACGCGACGGTGTACTTGCCGGCCGCCAGGCGCTGCTGCAGCAGCGTCGTGATCAGGTAGCCGGAGATGACGAAGAAGATGTCGACGCCGATGAAGCCGCCAGGCATGGCGGCCGGCCAGGCGTGGAACACCACGACCGGCACGATGGCCAGGGCCCGCAGCCCTTCGATGTCCGGCCGGAATTTCACGCGCAGGCGTCAGGCGAGTGCCTGGGCCAGCGCGCGGACGACCTCGTCCTGCTGCTCGTCGGTCAGATCAGGGCTCATCGGCAGGCTCATGACGCGCTGGGCCGCGCGGACGCTGTGCGGGCAGTCCTCGGGCTTGCCGTACTTGGCATAGGCCGGCTGGTGATGCAGCGGGCGCGGGTAGTGCACGGCCGTCGGCACGCCGGCATCCTTGAGGCGGGCCTGCACGGCCTCGCGGTCGTCGACGAAGACGGTGTATTGCGCCCAGACGCAGTCACGGTCCTCGCGCACGGCCAGCAGTTGCAGGCCCGGGATGGCCGCCTGCAGCTTTTGCTTGTAGGCCTCGCCCAGCGCCAGCCGGCGACGCACTTCCCACTCGAAGCGGTCCAGCTTGCCCAGCACGACGGCGCACTGCAGCGTGTCCATGCGGCCACCGACACCGATGCGCGTGTGCAGGTAGCGCTGGCTCTGGCCGTGCGTACGGATCTCGCGGCAGGCCTGTGCGAACTGGTCGTCGCTCGTGAAGATGGCGCCGCCGTCGCCATAGCAGCCCAGCGGTTTGCTTGGGAAGAAGCTGGTGCAGCCGAAGGTGGACAGGTTGCAGCTCTTCTTGCCGTTGTAGCTGGCGCCGAAGCTCTGTGCGGCGTCCTCGATGACGGCGAGCCCATGCCGGGCGGCGATGGCATTGATCGCGTCCATGTCGGCGACCTGGCCGTAGAGGCTGACCGGCATGATGGCCTTGGTCCTGGCCGTGATAGCTGCCTCGATCAGCGTCGGGTCGATGTTGGCCGTGTCGGGCTGGATGTCGACGAACACCGGCACGCCACCGGCCAGCACGATCATCTCGGCCGTCGCGGCGAAGGTGAAGGGGCTGGTGATGACCTCGTCGCCAGGTTTCAGGTCCAGCGCCATCAGGCAGATCAGCAGCGCCTCGGTGCCGCTGGCGACGCTGATGCAGTGCTTGGCGCCGCTGTAGGCCACAAGCGCTGCTTCCATCTCCTTGACCTCGGGGCCGAGGATGTACTGGCCGTGGTCCAGCACCTTCTGGATGCGGGCATTGATGTTGTCGCGCAGGGCCGCGTACTGGCTCTTGAGGTCGATGAAGTCCATTCAGCTCTCGATCAGTTGGAGTTGCTGGCCGCTGAGGCGGTAGCGGTCGCTGGTGTTCGGGCAGGCCACGTCGATGGGCTGGTCGCTGCTCAGCGGCAGTTCCAGCCGCTCGCCGAAGCGGCTCATCCAGCCGATCTGCTTCGCCGGCACGCCGACCATCAGCGCGAAGTCGGGTACGTCACGATTGATGACGGCGCCGGCGCCGATGAAGGCGAAGCGGCCGACGGTCGTGCCGCAGACTATTGTGCTGTTGGCGCCCAGCGTGGCGCCCTGCTTCACCAGCGTGCGGCGGTACTCGTCCTTGCGCGTGACGGCGGAGCGTGGGTTGTAGACGTTGGTGAACACCATGCTCGGGCCGCAGAACACGTCGTCCTCCAGCGTCACGGCGTCGTAGACGGAGACGTTGTTCTGGATCTTGACGTTATTGCCGATGGCGACGTCGTTGCCGACGAAGACGTTCTGGCCGAACGAGCAGCGCTCGCCGATGCGGGCACCCGCGCTGATGTGCACGAAATGCCAGACGCGGCAGCCGTCACCGAGCTGGGCGCCGTCGTCGACGATCGCGGAGGGGTGGATCGTCGTGGCCATCAGTAGTGAAGCGGCAGGTTGATGCGCTTGCCGTCGCGGGCGCTCATGTACATCGCGATCAGCAGCTCCAGCGACTTCAGGCCTTCCCGGCCATCCGTCTCGGGGTGCGCCTCGCCGCGCAGCGTGTTGATGACGTTGTCGTAGTACAGCGGGTGGCCGAAGCCGTAGACAGACGTGGTCTGGTAGCTGGCGTCGGCAATCTGCGCGTCCATCTCGTGAGGCGCATCGAACTGCCAGTGCTGGATCTCGTTGACGGCGACGCCGCCGACACGCACCGAGCCCTTCTCGCCCAGGAGGGTGATCGAGCCCTCGAGGTTCTTCGGGTAGGTCAGCATGCTGACGTTGACGGTGCCCATCGCGCCGTTGCGCCACTTCAGCGCGGCCACGCCGCTGTCCTCGACCTCGATGTTGCGCGCCAGCGTGCCGGTGTAGGCCATCACGCTCTCGACCGGGCCGCAGACCCAGTCCAGCAGGTCGATGTAGTGGCTGGCCTGGTTCATGAACGCGCCGCCGTCGAACTCCCAGGTGCCGCGCCATTCGGCGCTGTCGTAGTAGGCCTGCGGGCGCGTCCAGAACACGTTGACGGCGATGTTGTAGAGCCGCCCGAAGCGGCCTTCCGACACGGCACGCTTGAGCAGCTGCAGCGTGGAGTTGCGGCGGTTCTGCTTGACGACGAACAGACGCACGCCGGCGTCGTCGCAGGCCTTGACCATGGCCAGGCCATCCTGCCAGCGCGTGGCCATGGGCTTCTCGGTCATCACGTCGATGCCGGCCTGCGCCACCTCGATGGCTTGGCGCGGATGCAGGCCGCTGGGCGTGGTCAGCACGACGCAATCGATGCCCAGCTCGGCCCGGGCGGCCAGCAGCTCAGTCAGCGACCCGAAACCACGCGCGCCGGTCTTGGCGACGGCGGCGCTCAGCGCCACCGGGTCCACATCGGCCACGGCCACCAGCTCCGCCCGCTCGGCGTGCGTCTTGATGGCCTCGAAATGGTTCTGCGCGATGCGGCCGCAGCCGATCAGCGCAAAGCGGACCCGGCGGCCCGTGACGGGGATGTGGGATGGACGCATACGGTTCATTCGGTTTTGTCGATCTGGAGCGGATTGTCAGGCCGGCGGCGGCGCCAGAACCCCGTCAGCCTCGCAAACGCGGGGTCTGCCGCCAACGGATGACGGCACCACGACAGGGCCAGCAGCCATGAAACGATGCAGCTGACGATGGCCAGGCCGAAGCCAGACCAGGCCATCGGGGCGTCCGGCTGGTGCCGCAGCAGCACACGCAACAGTGCCGGCACGGCCAAAGCCAGGGCCGACACGGCGAAGCTGCGCGCCAGGTTGCGCCGCAGCGCCCCCCAATCGTTGGGCAGGAACCTGGACTTGACGGCGTAGATCAGGGGCAGTTGCAACACCAGCGTCAGGCCGAACGCGGCAGCGCAGGCCCAGGGCTGGCGCCAGGTGGCAGCGGCCACGACGATAAGGATGGCGCGCAGGGGCTGGAAGACCAGTTCCATGCGCGTCAGCAGGTCCATGCGCCCCATCGCGACGGTCAGGTTGCCCATCAGATTGCCGACCGCCGCGAAGGCGCCGCCAATGCAGAACAGCGGCACCAGCGGCGCGGCCGCGTCCCACTGCGGACCGAAGAGCAGGCGCAGCGTCTCCAGCGCGTACAGGGACACGAACCCGTAGAAGGGCCAGGCGACGACGCAGACGAAGTTGACGCTGGCCACATACAGCGGCTCCATCGGCTGCTGCTCACGGACGGCCTTGGCATAGGCCGGGTAGGCGACGTTGCGCACGGCGCCCATCAGGTCGCGGTAGAAGAGGAACATCAGCCCCTGGGCACGGCTCAGCAACGCGACCGGTTCGAAGCCCATCAGCTTGCCCACGGCCAGGTCGTTGATGTCCATGGCCACCGTCGTGACGATGCCGACCGCCGAGCTCTGCGCGCCAAAGCTGAACAGGCTGCGCCAGTGCGACAGGCTGGGCCGCAGCAGGCGCCGCTCGCCCTGGGCCAGCCAGGCGACGAAGCCCGTCGTCGCACTGACGACGAGGGTGCCGGCCACCAGGCCCAGCGGCCCGAAGCCGGCCCAGGAGAGGCCCACGCTGGTGACCGCGCCGGCCACCGTCGCAACGAGGTTCACGCCGGCGACAGCCTTGAAGGCCATGCGCCGGCGCAGCAGCGTCAGCGAGATCGTCGAGAACGGCAGCAGCAGGAAGTTCAGCGAGGCCAGCCAGACCAGGTTGCGCATGCGCGGCTCGCGGTAGAAGTCCGCCACCCAGGGCGCGGCAGCGGCCAGCAGCGCGGCCAGGCCGATACCGATGACCAGCGTGACGCCCAGTGCCGTGCGGACATGGTCGTCGGTGAGCTCCTTCTCCTGGATCAGATAGCTGGCAACGCCGAAGTCGCGCAGCACCTGGGCAATGCTCATGACGGCCAGCGTCACCGAGTAGACGCCGATCTCGGCCGGCGTCAGCAGGCGGGCGATCAGCAGATTGGCCGCCAGGTTGATGACGATCAGCGCATAGCGTTCCGCGAACGAGAACAGCAGCGCACTGCGCACGCCGCTCATCGCAACGGCTCCAGCACACGGCCTTCAACGGCCGCATCCAGCACCTGCGCCAGGCGCCGCGTCGTGGCCGCCCGGCTGTAGTGATCGATGCCACGGGGCGGCGCCACGCTGACTTCACCGCGCAACCAGCCGAGCAGCGTGCGGGCCAATCCGGCCACGTCACCGGGCTCGCAACGCATGCCGCCGCCCGTCTCGCGCAGTACGAGGTCCACCTCGCTACGCTCGGGAACGACAGCCAGCACGGGCCGACCGCAGCCCAGGTACTCGAACAACTTGCCCGGCAGCGAGGCCATGGCGTAGTAGCCGCTCGGCACCGGCAAATAGAGCAGATCGGCCTGCTTCATCAGCGCCAGCGCCTGGCCGTGCGGCACGGGGCCCAGTTCCGTCACGCAGTCTGTGACGCCAGCCTCAGCCGCATGACCGGGCTTGAAGCCAGCCGCCTGGACGCGCAGCCGCGCCAGTTCCGGCCGCCCCTGGGCCTTCAGCAAGGCGATGGCGGCGTACAGGTCCTGCAAGCCGTAGCCCGGCCGCCAGACACCCGTGTAGCTGATGCGCAGCAGCCCATCGCGAATGGGTGCCACGTCACCGGCAAAGTCCTTGGGCTCGAAGCCATTGGTGATCAGATGCAGGCCATCGCGACCGCAATCACGGGCAATGCTGTCGACCAGTGCCCGAGTCACGGTGACGATGGCCGCCGCATCTTTCGCAGCCAATCGCTCCAGGGCCGGGTTGTCGCGGGCCTGGTCGGCCGAGACGCTCTCCCAGGCCATGTCGCCGCTGGGCGTCCACTGGTCACGGTAGTCCAGCACGTAGGGCTTGCCAGTGCGGCGCGCCACCTCGCGGGCAATCAGAAAACCGGTCCAGGGCCAACCGGTCGCGTAGATCGCGTCGAAACCGACGCTGCCATGCAACGCCACGGCACGCTCGACGGCCGGCGCCAACCAGGCAGCAGCATCGTCGGGCACATTGGCCTTCGCGCGCAGGCGCCAGGCCAGTGCCTCGACCACTCGCTCGCCCAGTCGACCCGGCAGCCAACCCGCCCAGCGGCGAGCCCGCAAGCGACTCTGAAGCGGCACACGTTCGATACGCGTGCCTGGCCGGACCTCGGCCAACAGCTCGGCATCCAACGGCACCTGGGGCTCAGGCTCCAGCGTCAGCACCAGCGGCTCCCAGCCCAGGTCGGGCAAGTGATTGGCGAACGCAAGACTGCGCCGCGTGCCCGAATTGGCAATGGGCGGATACAGGTAGGCGATGAAGAGGACGCGGCGCATCAGTTGACGAGATTGCGGGCGAGGCGCAGACCGAACTTGAGCCGCCCCCGGTCCCAGGGCGTGAAGCGCGGGATCTGGAAGACGTCGTCACCGCGGCTGGCGGCGGCCCAGCGCGTCGAGACCGCGGCATCGAAGCCCAGTTCCCGCACGATGGCCGGATGCACCTCGGGCAGGTAGTCGGTCCCGGGCTTGCCGTTCGGGTAGGCAAACAGACCGACCTTCTCGCCAAGCAGCGCCTGCAGCACGTCGCGGCTGCGGCCGATCTCGTCGGCGGCCTGCCGAGGGTCGAGTGTGGCAAGGATGGGATGGCTGACCGTGTGGGCGCCGATCTGCATGCCGGCGCGACGCAGGCCGCGCACTTGCTCGCTGCTCATCATCAGGTCGTCGAGCGGGCGCACCTCGGCGCGCGCCGCGATCGCATCCACACAGGCCACGCGCGGCTCGGGCGGCAGGTATTTGACGCGTTCGATGAGCCGGCCCAGCGCGGCGCGACGGCCAGCGTCGTCACCCAGCACATGCTGGCCGAGGTCCTCGCCGCGCCCGTCCACCAGGCCGCGCAGGTCCAGCGTGGGCAGTTGGCTCAGCCGCACGGCTTCTATCAGCGTGTCGTTCCACATCCGCCCACCGTCGAGAAAGCCGGTGGCGACGAAGAAGCTGCACGGCAGGCCATGCTTGCGCAGCAGCGGCAGCGCGACGTCGTGGTTGTCGGCATAGCCGTCGTCGAAGCTCAATGCCGCTGCACGCGCAGGCAGGCTGCCGTCGTGCAGTTGCCGGATCGCAGCATCCAGCGGCAGCACGTTGAACCAGGACTTGACCCAACCCAGCAGTTCGTCGAAGCACGCCGCGTCGACCTCGTCGGGAAAGAGCGGATCGGGCTCGCGCAGCACGCGATGGAAGATCAACACGGTCAGGCGCGCGCGCGCGCCCTGCGGGGACAGCAGGCTGAACAGGGGTTTCATGGCAGCGGCACGTGTTTCTTCTTCTCGAAGCGCTTCTTCAGGAACTCCGGCCAGTAGATGATCGGCTCATCCTTCTCGCGCAGCCATTCCTTGCGCGCCAGCCAGCGCCGGCCCACGACGGCCAGCACCAGCAGGTTGTAAGGCAGGTCCCAGTAGCTCAAGGAGAGGAAAGCGCCGCCCACCGCATAACCGGCCAGGCTCACCTGCAGCATGCCGCCGAGGTCGGACAGCCACTGCGTCTCGGGCTTGCCACGCGCCTGCGTCCTCAACGCACCTGCCGAGAACCAGACCATCGTGAACAGCAGCAGGAACAGGAACAGGCCGACAAAGCCCTGCTCGCCCAGCACCATGAAGTAGATGCTGTGGGCCGCGTGAACGTCGGTGGGATCAGGGCCGTAGATGGCGAAGATGACGCCGGTCCAGATGTAGAAGCCACCGCCGAAGAAATTGGACTTGGCCAGATTCCATGCCATGCCCCAGGCGTTGATGCGGCCCAGCGCCGACTCATCCTGCTGGTAGCTCTTGATGGTGTTCATGCGTTCCCACCACTCGGCCGGCATCAGCGACAGCAGGGCCACGGCAACGACCACCATGACAATCGCACCGACGAACTTGTTCTTGCCGCGCCACCACAGCACCAGGGCCATGGCCCCGATCGCCAGCAGCGCACCGCGCGAATGGCTGCCGAGCGCCGCGAGCGCCATCAGCACCATGCAGATGGTCATCACCGCCTTGGCCCATCTGGCCTTCATCTGCATTTGCAGGAAGCGCATCAGCGGAATGACGATGACGATGGCCAGCGCGACCTCGTTGTTGCCGTCGATGTAGGTGTTCTCCGGCCCCCAGACCTTGTAGCTGCCGCCCGTCAGCAGCGTGAAGGCGCCGCCCTTGACGCCGAAGAAGCCGATGGAGAAGACCAGCACCCACGTCAGCAACATCATGTGCCGCTTGCTGTGCAGCAGCACCATGGTCACGAGGATCATCAGGTCGATCTTCATGACCCGCTTCCACAGGTCGAAGCTCTCGTCCCAGATCATCGAGAACGGCAGCGTGATGCACATCCACAGCATGAAGATCATCAGCGTGACGTTCTCGCGGTTCAGCGAGTAGTCGCGCCTGTCCTTGGATATGAACAAGCCGATCAGCGTCGCACCGCCTATGGCGGCAGCGAAGGGCATGGTCTTCAGCGCCCACGACAGCTGGTGCGGGTTCATGATGCTGAGCCAGGTCCAACCGAGGATGCCGATCCACGGCCTCATGAAGGCCTGAATGAAGATCCAGCCGAGGATCACGAGCAACACCAGGTCACGCATGGGCGGCCTTCTTCGCAATGCGGCCGAACAGCTCGAGCTGTCCCTGCGTCGTCGCCTGCCAGCTGAAACCTTCGGCGTAGCGGCGCGTCGCGGCGCGATCCACGCCGGTGGCGAGCAGTGCCTCGATGCCGGCCGCGAACGCGGCCCCCGTGCGCTCTCCCACGAGGCGGCCCGCCGCAGGCGACGCGACG
This sequence comes from Pelomonas candidula, assembly GCF_043555985.1. Classification (NCBI taxonomy): domain Bacteria; kingdom Pseudomonadati; phylum Pseudomonadota; class Betaproteobacteria; order Burkholderiales; family Sphaerotilaceae; genus Roseateles; species Pelomonas candidula. The sequence continues at coordinate 401,034 of NZ_JBIGIC010000002.1, forward strand.
ACCTCCGGCGTACCCCAGATGTCGGTCGCCACGACCGGCGTGCCGCAGGCCATGGATTCCAACAGCACATTGGCCCAGCCCTCGCGGCTGGAGCACAGCAACAGCACGTCGGCGGCGCTGTACCACTTGAGCAGATCGGTGTTGGGCAGCGAGCCCGTCAGCCGCACCTTGTCGGCAACGCCCAGGCGCGCGGCCTGGGCCGTCAACGCCGCGCGCTCTTCGCCCTCGCCGATGATGACGAGGCGGGCGCCGGGCCGCGCCTTGGCCAGTTCAGCCAGCGCATCGATGGCAACGTGGTGGCCCTTGCGTTCAATCAGGTGCCCCACCGACAGCAGCAGCGGCTCGCCACCGACGCCCAGCTCGACCCGCATGTCGGCCGGTGGCAGTGGCCGGAAGCGCTCCAGGTCCACGCCGTTGCGCAGGGTGTGCAGCTTGGCCGGCTCATGGCCCCAGCCGCGCAGCACGTCCATCAACGCGGCGCAGACACCGATGGAGCCAGCGGCACGGTGGGCGGCCCACTCGATCATGCGCTTGGGCAACGGGTACTGCGGGATCAGGTTCAGGTCGGTGCCGCGGGCGGTGATGGTCAGCGGCTTGTCGAACCACTTGGCCAGCAAGGCCGCCGCGACACCGTCGGGGTAGTAGTAGTGCGCGTCGATGAGGTCAAAGTCGAAACCCTCGTCGATGAGTTGCTGCACCGCGGCTTTCGCGCCCAACGCCAGCGTCAGCGGCGCCGAGGTCATGCCCACCTTGGGCAGCAGCAGGTAGCGCGGATGCCGCACGTCGATGCCGTTGCGTTGCTCGCGGGCTGGCACGGCGGCGAACTTGGCGTACTCGCCCCAACGCGGGTTCTTGGATGGGAACCAGGGCACCGGCGCGATGACGCGTGACTCGACTAGGCCGCTCTTCAGCAGCTCGCGCAGCCGCGTCTCGACGAAGATGCCATGGCTGGGCTTGACGCTGCTGGGGAACAGCGTCGAGAAGGTCAGTACCTTCAGCGGCCTCACGCGGCGGCCTCCACCGCTTCGATGAGGATGCGACCGAACACGTCGGCCGCCACGCGGTGGCCAAAACGGTCTTCCACCAGCCCGCGCGCCGCGCGCGACAGCTTCAGGCGCAGCGCGCCATCGGCGATCAGCTTGCATGTCGCACTGGCCAGCTCGTCGGCGCCGTCGGCGCGCAGGAAGTGCGTGCCGTGATCCACGTCCAGGCCCTCGATGCCGATGGTCGTCGACACGACCGGCAGCCCCATGGCCATGGCCTCGAAGGCCTTGATGCGCGTGCCACCGCCGACGCGCAGCGGGATGACGAAGGCCTGGGCGTCGCGCGCATGGTCGCGCACATCGTCGACGAAACCGGTGAAGCTGACGCCCGGCACGTTGCGCTGCACCAGCGCCGCCGGCGGGTTCTTGCCGACGACGCGAAGCTGGGCGTTGGGCACCTGCGCGCGCACTCGCGGCCAGACTTCCTCGATGTAGAAGCGGATGCCGTCGACGTTGGCCTCCCAGTCCATCGAACCGGTGAAGACGACGACCGGGCTGCCGTCTGCCGGCGCCTGCCACGAGAAGAAGTCCAGATCCACGCCGGTCGGGATGGCGCGGGCCGTCGCCAGGCCGTCGGCGGCGAACTTCTTCGCGTCGCGTTCCGACACCGCGACGACGCGAGTGAAACGACCCAGCGCCTCACGCTCGAAGCGGCGCATCTTGGCCGCCTGCGAGGCCCACAGCCAGCGCAGCGGCGCGCTCGCGGCCGTCTTGGCATGGCGCTCGAAGATCTCAGCCTCGACGTTGTGCGTGAAGCAGACCGTGGCGCCGCGCAGATTGGCCGGGCGCAGCACGGCAGCATGGACGAAGTCGAAGACGACGACATCGAAGGCTTGTGCCCCCAGCAGCTTCTCGACCGCCGCAACGGCGGCCGGTGTGCGGTCGGCAGCGACGTTGATGGGCAACGACGACAGCAGGTCCGGCGCGCGCTGCCAGCGCGGGCGGGCCGGGCTGGGTGCCCAGCCGACGAAGCGATGGCATTGCCGGTCCAGCTCGCCCTGCCATTCACGCTGCTGCTCCGCCGTGGCCGGCGACAGCAGCGTGATGTCGAACACCCCGCTCTCCTTCAGGCCGCGCAGGATGTTGCCCGTGCGGATCTTGCCGCCGGCATCGGCCGGAAACAGGAAGACCGGCGAGATGAAGGCGACCTTCAGGCGGCGCTGCGGTGCGCTCACCAGCAGATGCCCTCGTACTGCGCAAAGCCCGCGGCGCGCAGGTCGGCATAGCCGTTCAGGTCGACGACACGGGCGTTCTTCGCGACGGCGATGATGCGCTGGCGCGTCTCGGCGTCCGCATGACCCACCACGACGATCTCGGCGCGCGCCAGCGCCGCATCGGGCGTCTCGTGCAGCAGCTTGTCGAGGTGGGGGATCTCGCGGTCGATGTATTCCTTGTTCTTGCCCAGCAGCCGCGCGATCTTGACGAACTTGTCGTAGATGGCGAGATCGAACCCCTTGCCCAGCAGCTTCTCGGCCAGCACCACCAGCGGCGAGTCGCGCAGATCGTCCGTGCCGGGCTTGAAGGCCAGACCGAACAGCGCGACCGGCTTGCGGCCGACGGCGGCAACCAGGTCGTAGGCGCGGCCGATGTGGGCGTCGTTGCTGTCCAGCAGCGAGCCCAGCACGGGGATCTCCACGCCGCGCTCGCGGGCGATGGTCAGGAAGCCCTTGACCTCCTTGGGCAGGCAGGAGCCGCCGAACGCGAAACCGGGTCGCAGATAGGCCTTGGAAATGTTCAGCTGCGTGTCACGGCAGAACAGCTCCAGCACGTCGCGCGAGTCCAGGCCCGTTTCCTTCAACACGGCGCCGGCCTCATTGGCGAAGACGATCTTGAGCGCGTGGAAGACGTTGCACAGGTACTTGACCGACTCGGCCACGCCGACGTCGGCCGCGACGAAGTTGCCGGGCACGCCGGCATAGAGGCGCTTCATGACCTCGACGCCGGCCTCGTCCACGCTGCCGACGATGGTCTGCGGCGGGTTGTGGAAGTCGGACACCGACGAGCCCTCGCGCAGGAACTCGGGGTTGAAGACCAGCGACAACCGGTCGCCGATCTTGCGGCCCGCGGCCTTCTCCAGCAGCGGCGCGATACGCGCACGCGTCGTGCCCGGCGCCACGGTGCTGCGGATGACCAGCGTGTGGTGGCCGTCCTTCTTGGCGATCTCGGCGCCGATCTGGCCGACGACGGCGTCCAGCGCGGTCAGGTCGGGCATGTAGTTGGGCAGCGACGGCGTAGCGACCGAGATCAGCGAGACCTCGGTGCCCTGCACGGCGGCGGCGACGTCGTTGGTCGCCGTCAGCTTGCCGGCCTTGACGGCCGCGGAGATCAGCTCCTCGATGCCCTCCTCCACGACGGGCGACTGGCCCGACGCGATCAGCTCGACCTTGAGCGCGTTGATGTCCACGCCCACCACCTCGTGGCCCAACTCGGGCAGGCAGGCGCATGACACGGCACCGACGTAGCCCAGACCGAAAACCGAAACCTTCATCTTGTTGTCCTTCTCGAAATCAAGCGGCGGCGCGAGCCGTGGCGGTGCCCAGACCCGCGTTGCGCAGGAAGGCGTCGAACATCAGCAGCACCCACAGCGGCTGCGCATGGTCCATCGCGCCGCGCTCGTGCTGGTCCAGCAGGCGGGCAATGGTGCTCTGGTTGAACCAGCCGGTCTGCGCCAGCGCACCTTGCTGCAAGGCCTGGCGCGTCTTCTCGCGCAACGGGCCGCGCAGCCAGCGCGCCAGCGGCACGGCGAAGCCCATCTTGGGCCGGTACAGCACATCATGCGGCAGCATGGGCTCCAGCGCCTTCTTGAAGATGTACTTGCCTTCCTGGCCGCGCAGCTTGAGGTCGGACGGCAGCGTGGCCACCCACTCGACCAGCTTGTGGTCCATCAGCGGCTCGCGCACCTCCAGGCTGTGGGCCATGCTGGCACGGTCGACCTTGGTGTTGATGTCGCCCGGCAGGTAGGTGTGGATGTCCAGGTACTGGATCAGCGCCAGCGGATCGTCCGTCCCGGCACGGCGGGCATGGTGGTGGAACACCTCGCTGGCGTGCCAGCCCTGCAGGTCGCGCTTGAAGGCGTCGCTGAAGAGCTCGTTGCGCAGCGGGTCGCGCACCAGGCCCATGGTGTTGAAGTAGGCGTCGACCGAGTTGCGGGCGATGGCCTGGAAGGTCGTCTTGGCACGGAACACGCGCGGCGCCCAGTCGGCCTTGGGGTAGAGCCTGGCCAGCGGGCCGAACACCCCCTTGCGCAACGCCAGCGGGAAGGCGCTGCGCATGCGTTCTTCCATCATGTGCATCTTGTAGCGGCGGTAGCCCCCCAGGCTCTCGTCGCCGCCGTCGCCGGACAGCGCCACCGTCACATGCTTGCGGGCCAGCTCGCAGACGCGGTAGGTGGGGATGGCGGACGAGTCGGCGTAGGGCTCGTCGTACAGGTGGGCCAGCAGGTCCACGAGGCCGAAGTCGTCGCTGTTGACGACCTCGACGCGGTGGTTGGTGCGGTAGCGGTCCGCCACCTGCTGCGCGAACTCGGTCTCGTTGAACTTGGGGTCGTCGAAGCCGATGGAACAGGTGTTGACCGGCTGTTCGTCCAGCTGCGCCATCGCGGCGACGACGGCGCTGGAATCGACGCCACCGGACAGGAAGGCGCCCAGCGGCACCTCGGCCTTCAGGCGCAGCTTGACCGATTCGGACAGGCGCCGGCGCAGCTCCTCGGCGGCCTCTTCCTCGCCGATCTTGGCGTCCAGCGTGAACCTGACGTCCCAGTAGCGCTGGGGCTCGCCCAGCGGCTGGCCGCGCTTGACCAGCAGGCGATGGCCCGGCGCGAGCTTCTGCGCGTGCCGGTAGATGGTCCAGGGGTCGGGCACATAGCCCAGCGCGAAATAAGCCTCGACGGCGCGCGGGTCGATCTCCTGGCGCAGGCCGCCGTGGGCCATCAGGCTCTTGAGCTCGGAACCGAACAGCAGCCAGCCGTCTTCCGTCACGGCATAGTGCAGCGGCTTCACGCCCAGCCGGTCGCGGGCCATGAACAGGCAGTCGCGGCGGCGGTCGTGGATCATGAAGGCGAACATGCCGCGCAGGTGATGCACGCAGTCCTCGCCCCAATGTTCCCAGGCGCGCACGATGGCTTCGGAATCGCTCTTGGTGCGGAACACGTAGCCGTGGCCGCGCAGTTCGTCCATCAGCTCCAGGTAGTTGTAGACCTCGCCGTTGAAAACCAGCGCCACCGACTTGTCGTCGTTGAAGATGGGCTGCTGGCCGGTCGCGATGTCGATGACCGACAGGCGCCGGTGGCCGAAGCCCACACCGGGCTCGATATGCAGGTCGCCCTCGTCAGGCCCGCGGTGGTGCTGGGACTCGTTCATCCGGTGCAGGCGTTCCCGTTCGGGAATGCGCTGGCTGCGGATATCGAACAGACCGGTGATGCCGCACATGGGTTGGGACCTGGTTCAACCAATCATTGGGAAAGGGGCGCGCCCGCTGCAAGGGCCTGGCGCGAAGAAAGGCGGATTCTTACCGAGCTTGGTGACGCCTCCCGGCCTTGGCGCCTGGACGTGTGACGTGGCGCACGGCTTATCCCCCTGTCCGGGGGATGCCGCGCCCTCGGGAAGCAGGGCGAACGGAGTTGCGCCTGCGCCGATACTTCGGCGCCCTCTTCCGCCCAGCCACCTTGATCGCCCAGCTGTTCTCCTTCCTGTCCGTCGGCGCCCTCGCCACGCTGCTGCAGTACTCGCTGACGGCCGGCTTCGTGCTGGCGGGCTGGCTGACGCTGGTGGCGGCGTCCACGGTGAGCTTCCTCATCGGCGCCGTCTTCAACTACTGGGCCAACGCGCGGCTGACCTTCGCCAAGCAGGGCAGCCACGTCACCAACCGCAGCCAGCAGCTGCGCTTTGCCGCCATGGTGGCGCTGGGCTGCGCGCTGAATGCCGGCCTGCTGCGTGCCGGCGTCGCCCTGGGCCTGCATCCGGTGCCGGCGCAGATCTGCGCCACCGCCGGCGTGCTGGCCAGCAATTTCGTGCTCAGCCGCTTGTGGGTGTTCCGCAAGCCTTGATCGGCGCCAGGCTACGCGTCCGCTGAGGCGTACAGCGCACCGTAGGCGGCGATCATGCCGTCGAGGCTGAACTGGGTCCGCACGCGGGCCAGCGACGCGTCGGCCAGCCGCTGCCGCAGTGCCGGCTCGCTGACGACGCGTGCCAGCGCGGCGGCGAGCGCAGCGCTGTCCTGGGACGGCACGAGCAGGCCGTTGGCTTCATGTGCCACCAGTTCAGGATTGCCGCCCACGTCGGTCGCGACGGGCGCGCAGCCGCAGGCCATGGCTTCCAGCAGCGTGTTGCTGATGCCCTCGGCCTGCGACGGCAGCGCAAAGATGTCGAACTGCGGCAGCAGCTGCGCAACGTCACTGCGATCGCCCGGCAGCCAGGCCTGATCGGCCGCGCCCGCATCGGCCAGGCGCTGCTGCGCGGCGTCCAGCAGCGGGCCACCGCCCAGCATGACCAGGCGCAGCCGCGGCCAGTCGGCCGGGCACAGATCGCGCAGGCTCAGGAAGGCGTCGACGAGGTTGAGCGGGTCTTTCACCGCCTGCATGCGGCCGACGGCGCCGATGACCAGATGCTCGCCGCGGCGATAGGGCCAGGCATCAGGCACCGTGGCAGACGGCGCGAAGCGCTGCGTGTCGACACCGTTGCAGATGCGCTGAACGCGCTCCGGCGCAAAGCCGACCGGACCGGTCAGGTAGGTCTCGATGGCCTTGGACAAGGCCACGAAGCGCTGCGTGCCGACGCCGTAGATGCGGCGCAGGCGCTGGTTGGTGACGCTGACGCCGCCCAGGTCGTTGGTGTCCCAGCCATGTTCGCTGTGCACACGCAGCGGCACGCGCGCGGCCCAGGCCGGCAGCTGGAATTCCATCGCGCCGAGGTTGCGGGTGTGCACGACGGCCGGCCGCAGTTCGCGCAGCAGCCGGTAGACCCGCGGGTAGAGCCAGAAGCCCTGGCCGGGCGACTTGTTCAGTGCGATGAACTGCGTGCCGGGCGCCTTCACGCGCTCCTTGAACGCGGTGATCTCCGTCACCGCCACCACCGCATGCCGGAACGCCGGCAGGTGGTTGATGACGTTGACGACGCCGTTCTCCAGCCCGCCGGTGTCGAAGCGGTGCAGCAGGTGCACGACCAGCGGACGCGAATCTGCCTGCACGGTCAGCGCCGCCCGGCCACCCGAAGGCGCTGACACCCCCCCGTGGAGGGCAGCTCGCGAAGCGAGCGTGGGGGCTTCATCCTTACAGGCGCCAGAGGCGGAAGCCCGCGTCGACGAGCGCCTTGGCGTCGAAGGCCGCCTTCACGTCAATGAAGGCGCCGCCCTTGGTCAGCTTCTTGCCGATGTCCTCGACGGACAGCGCCGCGTACTCGCGGTGCGACACGGCGGCCACGATGGCGTCGGCGCGCGGCAGGTCGTCGAAGGGCATCAGGCGCACGCCGTACTCGTGCATGGCCTCTTCGGCCTCGGCCTGCGCGTCGGTCACGAAGACCTCGACGCCGTAGGTCTTCAGCTCGTTGATGATGTCGATGACCTTGGAGTTGCGCAGGTCGCCGCAGTTCTCCTTGAAAGTCAGGCCCAGCACGTTGACGCGCGCGCCCTTGATGTAGCTGCCGCTGGCGATCATCTGCTTGATGGTCTGCTCGGCGATGAACTTGCCCATGCCGTCGTTGATGCGGCGACCGGCCAGGATGACTTGCGGGTGGTAGCCCAGCATGTCGGCCTTGTGTGTCAGGTAGTAGGGATCGACGCCGATGCAATGGCCGCCGACGAGACCCGGCTTGAACTTCAGGAAGTTCCACTTCGTGCCGGCGGCTTCCAGCACCTCGGTGGTGTCGATGCCGAGCTTGTCGAAGATGATGGACAGCTCGTTCATCAGCGCGATGTTGAGGTCGCGCTGCGTGTTCTCGATGACCTTGGCGGCCTCGGCGGCCTTGATGCTGGACGCGCGGTGCACGCCGGGGATGATGATCTTCTCGTAGACCTTGGCGACCGCGTCAAGCGTCTCGGGCGTGTCGCCGGAGACGATCTTCAGGATCTTGGTCAGCGTGTGTTCCTTGTCGCCCGGGTTGATGCGTTCAGGGCTGTAGCCGACGAAGAAGTCCTGTTTCCACTTCATGCCCGATTCGCGCTCCAGCACGGGGATGCAGACCTCTTCCGTGGCGCCGGGGTAGACGGTGCTCTCGTAGACAACGATGGCGCCCTTCTTCATGTGGCGGCCGACGCTGGTGGAGGAACCGATCAGCGGGCGGAAGTCGGGGATGTGGGCCTCGTCCACCGGCGTGGGCACGGCGACGATGATGACATCGGCCTCGGCCAGCATCTTGGGGTCGTCGGTGTAGACCGCCAGCTTGGCGGCCTGCACCTCTTCGTCCGTCAGCTCGCGGCTGGGGTCGGTACCGCGCTGGCAGGCCTCGACCTTGTTCTTCGCAATGTCGAAACCGATGGTGCGGATCTGCTTGCCGAACTCCACCACCAGGGGCAGGCCCACGTAACCGAGGCCGATGACTGCGAGCGTCTTCATAGGTCGTTTCTCGTTGCTTTGATTTGGAAAAGGGCGCGTGATTGTCACTGCTGGCGGGCCGCATCGCGGTCCCGGACCCCACGCAAAGCGGTGTCCAGCGCCGCCCAATGCATGCGCAGGAAGTCCTTCAGCACGGCGTCGTCGGCGCCGGCGGCGGCCTTGTCGACATAGATCAGCAGGACGGCGGCGTCGTCACCATGCCCCAGCAGGCGCTGCCAGGCGCCGTAGAGCTTGGCCTGCCAGTCACTGGTGAAGGGACGGCCGTTGATCCAGTAGATCTGCCAGACCCGCAGCCGCGGCGCCTGGCTGCCGTCGCCGCTGACCTGGCTCAGCGCCTGGCCGCGCAACTCGCCGGTGCGCCAGGGCTGCGGGCCGGACGAGGTGTCGAGCTGCGTCAGGCCCGAGGCCGTCTGGGACCACGACTTGTCACGCTCATCATCGACGAACCGGTTGACCGACGTGACGAGCTGGCGACCGTAGCGCTGGTCGCGGTAGTAGCCGACGTAGACGCCGATGGCCGGGCCGCCGGATTCCGGCTCGTAGCGACCGTGGAGCACGCCAGCGGGGTTCTGGAAGAAAGGCTGCCAGCTGGTCATCGGCTCGTTGTGCCAGGTCCATCGCGGCAGTGCGGGCGCGGCCAGCGTCGGCTCGCCATGGATGACGGCCTGCTGGGCCTGCGAACGGACCACCAGCGGCAGCGCCAGCGTCACCATCGCAACAAGCAGCGCCCCCCACCAGCGCACCGGCGAAGTCGGTTGCGCCGACGCCGCTGCGGGCACCGACGCGGGCTCGGGATCGGGCTCCGACCAGCGCGCACCGATCATGAACATGGCCAGCATGATGACGCCGAAGAAGACCCAGCCGTAGATGATGTGGTCCACACCGGTGGCCAGCTTGTTGCCGGACAGGTGGCCCAGCATGACGATCATGTAGGCCCGAAGCCAGTTGGCCACCAGCGGCGTGACGATGGACACGCCGACGAAGGCCCAGCGCCGGCGGTAGGACCGGTAGTTCAGGTACGCGAACAGCGTGCCGACCATGACGGAGGCCATCAGGTAGCGGATGCCGCTGCAGGCCTGCACCACGGACCAGGAGCCGGTCGGGATGACGAACTCCGTGCCTTCGCGGAACACCGGGATGCCGGTAGCGCGCAGCGCAACCACCGTGAAATCGGCCGTGCGATCGACCAGCCAGGGCGTCAGGAAATCGCCGAAGGGCACGGCGAAGAACAGGAAACCCAGCGGGAAGGCGATGCGGCGCGCGACCTCGGTGCCCAGCACGGCCGGCACCATCAGCACGACCATGCCCACCAACGCGAACTGCGTCGCGGCATTGGCCACCGCCAGGTCGCCCAACAACCACAGCAGGCCCAGCGGCAGCGTGAACCACAGCCAGCACGGCGCGGGCCGGGGCGCCAGGACCGTCAGGTCGCCACGCAGGCGCCAGACCAGCCAGGCCGAGATCGGCGGCACGACCCAGGCGTGCGCGAACGTCTCGGAGCGGTTCCAGATGACGACCATGGCCGCACCGGTGTCGTAATACATCACCGCGAGCAGCGCCCAGGCCACGGCCAGGCCGAGCAGCGGCAGGCGCCAGGGCTTGGGCACGTTCAGCACGCCTTCTCCAGGTGGCGATCGAGACCGGACAGGTGGGCGTCCCAGCTGTAAGCGCCCAGGACAAAATCACGCGCGCTGTGGCCTGCAGCGTCCGCGGCCTCGCGGTCGGCGAGCAGTGCCGACAGGCGCTCGACATAGCTGGCCGCATCATCGGCCGGCAGCAGTCCGGGTTGCACAGCCGTCGTGATGGCGCGCACGCAACTGCCCGCGGCCACGACAGGGCGGGCCATGGCCATCGCTTCCAGCACCTTGTTCTGGATGCCGCGCGCCAGCCGCAGCGGCGCGACGACGGCCGCCGCGTGCTGCAGGTAGGGCCGCACGTCGGGCACGGTGCCGGTCACGTTGACGATCTCGCTGCTCAATGCGAGCACGGCCGGCGACGGGCTGCGGCCGACGATGTGGAAGCGCAGCGCCGGGAAGCGCTCGCGCAACGGCGGCAGCATCTCGTTGGCGAACCAGCTCACCGCGTCGACGTTGGGCCAATAGTCCATCGCGCCGGTGAAGACCAGCGGCAGCTCACCGGCTGAAAACGGGCTCTCGCGAGCTGGATCGGGCTTGAAGAAATCGGCATCGACGCCGTTGCCCAGCGCCGCCAGATTGAACGACTGCCCCGGGCTCAGCTCGCGGAACAGCGCGACCTCGTTGTCGGTCACGAAGAAGCTGCATTGCGCCTCGCGCGCGACGCGCTGCTCAAAGCCCAGCAGCTTGTCGAACTCGCGCCGATACAGCCATGACATCGGCCAGGCGTGCTCCGGTGCATAGTCGCGCCACTTGGCGGAATCGACGTCGACGAAGTCGACGAGCTGGTGCAGTCCCGGCGGCGCATATTGCGCCATCACGCCGCTGAAGACGACGACGGCATCGAAGCCCACGCGGGCCATGGATTCGTCGACCCATGCCTTCAGACCGGCATCACGGTAATAGGGCAGGCTCAGCGCCTCGCCGCTCAGCAGGCCGCGCAGGCTCAACAGCTTGGCGCTGCGCGGGTTCAGCCGGGCGATGTGCAGGCCGGCGCACAGCTCACGCACACGCGGCAGGTGCTGCTCGTCGTCGGGGTCGTCGATGAAACTGCCCAGATGAACCTCATGCCTCGCCGCCAAATGCTTGAGCAGGTGGTAGGAGCGCACCTTGTCGCCCTTGTTGGGCGGGTAAGGCAGGCGGTGGACGAGGTAGAGGATCTTCAAGAGATACTCAACCCAGGTTCTTGACGATGAAGGGGCCCAGCCAGTTCGCAAAGCCGATGGGCAGCTTGCGCCAGGCCTTGATCATCAACTGGTACTTCGGGTTGTTCGGGTTGTTCTGCGGAATCGCGTCGCGCTTGAAAAGCCGGTACTCGTAGCTCAGCGGCTGCGGCTCGAAGCCCCAGTTCTTCTTGAAGGCGTACGGGCCGGTCCCCTGCTTGCTGCGGCCGTAGTCGAACACCTTGAGGCCGCGCGCGCAGGCCCGGCGCATCAGCTCCCAGTACTTGAAGTCGTTGGCGGCCAGGTCGCGGGCGGCCTCGTCGTCGCCGGCGTAGTAAGGCAGGCATTCGTCGCGGAAGTAGAAGGTCAGCACGGTGGACAGCGGCTTGCCGTCGGAGGTGGTGACGGTCAGCACCTCGGCGTCCGGGCCGAATTCATCCAGCAGCGCCTGGAAGTACTTCTTCGGCATGGCCGGCGTGCCGTGGCGGTGCACGTTGTCGGCGTAGAGGTCGAAGAAGCGGTCGACGTTTGCGTCGACGTCGGCCGTCAACTCGTTCTTGATGCCTTTGCGCACCATCGCGCGCTGCTTGCGCGGGATGGCCAGCATGTTGGCCTCTTCCTCCGGCAGGATCTCCTTGCGGAAGGTCACGTAGAGGTCCTGCCTCGGCCAGTCGGCATGGCGGGTGGCGCCGAGGTTGCGGTATTCGAGGTGCTCGGCGCCCTGCCCTCTGGCGATCTTCTCGGCCTCGGCTTCGAGCGCCGCCGCGGCTTCGTCGTTCAGCGCGGCGACGCCACCATAGACGGCGAAAGGCAGGCTGGACACCGAGTGGCCGAACAGCCGGCTCTTGACCTCGGCCAGCGGCAGCACGCCCTCGATGACACCGTCACGCTCGGCGTAGAGGAAGAAGCCGCGGTGGCCGAAGCTTTTCTCGATGACGCGCAGCCAGCCGCTGCGATGGAAGAACGTGGCCAGCGGGTGGGCCAGGACGAAGGCGTCCCAGCGGGCGGACATGGCTTGATCTTGCGCGGCCAGCCGCGCAATACGAAGAGAGGAACTCATTCAGGCGGGGCTCAGCGAGGGCGCCACAGCGCGCGGGCTGGCCTCGCGGCCAAGGAAGATCTCGTCCATCCGGCCCCAGCGGAAGTCTTCCAGCAGGCGCGCAATGCGGCCGTGGGTGCGCTCGATATTGACGTAGTGCCGGAAGCGCGTCTTGGCATTGATGCCCGGCACGCGAGGCTGCCCGGGGTCGATCTCCCACGGGTGGAAGTAGAAGACCGCCGACTCTCCGTCCACCTCGTTGACGCGGCGGATCATCCAGCGCGACAGCGCGTAGGGCAGCAGGCGGAAGTAGCCGCCGCCGCTGCTGGGCAGATTCTTCGAGCCCATGCGCAGCGTCGTGACCGGGATCTCGAGCAGGCCCTCGCGCACCGGATAGGCAAAGCGCGGCGAGTCCGGCATGCCGTAGTGATCGTGCGCGATCGGGTAGACGCTGGACGAGTAGCGGTAGCCCGCGTCGCGCAGCACGTCGAAGGCCCACAGGTTGCCCTTGCCGATGGAAAAGCTCGGCGCGCGGTAGCCGACGACGGGCACGCCGCCCAGATCCTCCAGCAGCTTCTTGGCGCTGGCGATGTCGGCCAGGAAGGCTTCGGGCGTCAGGTCGCTGGCGCGCTCGTGGCCGTAGCCGTGACTGGCCAGTTCGTGACCGCCGGCCACAATGGCCTTGACGACCTGCGGATAGCGCTCCGCGATCCAGCCCAGCGTGAAGAAGGTGGCCTTGACCTGCTTGTCGGCCAGCAGCGCGAGGATGCTGTCGATGTTGCGCTCGACACGGCACTCCAGGCCGTTCCAGTCCTCGCGGCGGATGTAGGGCGCGAAGGCCGAGACCTGGAAGTAGTCCTCCACGTCAATGCTCATCGCATTGCGCAGCGGCGGAGTGGGTGTGGGCATCAGCATGATCGACAACCTCAGTGCTGTTTGACGGCGTCCACCAGCTTCTGCAGAAGCGCCAGCGTCTGCAGGTTGATGCGCTCCAGGCGCATCATGCTGCGCTCCAGCCGCTGCAGGCGATCGGTGTGGTGGTCGGCGCTGAGCGCCGCGATCTCGGTGGACAGGCCTTCGACCTCGGCGACGCTGAGCTTGAGCTTGGCCACGTCCAGCGAGCCCGGCGCACTGTCCAACGCTGCGGGACGGCTGTCGGGCAACTTGGCCGGGACGCTGTCCAGCGGGCTGACGTCGCTGTGCCGCGGCGTCTCGCTCTCCTGGGCGATGTCGCGCAGCACTTCCTTCACGTCGGCCAGCGTCAGGTGGCTGCGCCCCTGCATGAAACCCAGCAGCAGCAGGCGGTCGCACAGGCGGTTGATGCGGCGCGGGATGCCGTTGCTGGCCTTGTGGATGGCCGGGAAGGCGTCGTGGTCGAAGGTGGGCTTGCCGGTGGAGCCCGCGCACTTCAGGCGATGCTCCATGTAGCGCTGCGTCTCGTCCTCGTCCAGCGGGCCGATGTGGCAGGTCGCCGCAACGCGCTGGCGGAACTGCTCCATCTCGGGCTTCTGCAGGATGTTGCGGAACTCCGGCTGTCCGACCAGGAAGGTCTGCAGCAGCGACTGGTTGGCGAACTGGAAGTTGGACAGCATGCGCAGCTCTTCGACCGCACGGGCCGTGAGGTTCTGCGCCTCGTCGACGATGAGTAGGCAGCGCTTGCCCTGCGTGACCTGGTTGACGAAAAAGGCCTCCAGCGTCATCAGCAGCTCGGACTTGGGCGCGTCCTTCACGCGCACGCCGAAGGCGGCGCCGACCATGCGCAGCGTGTCCTCGGCGTCGAGCTGGGTCGTCACGACGTTGCCGATGACGACGTTGCTGCGGTTCAGGCTGTCCAGCAGGCCGCGCAGCAGCGTCGTCTTGCCGGCGCCGATCTCGCCGGTGATGACGATGAAGCCGTCGTTGCGCAGCACGCCGTAGTCCAGATAGGCCTTGGCGCGGCGATGCTGCTTGCTGCCGTAATAGAAATTCGGGTCCGGGCTGAGCTGGAAGGGCTTGCTGCTCAGGCCGTAGAAGGCTTCATACATGACGGTGGCGACTGAGTCGTTCCATGTCAGAACTGTTGGGTCAGGCTGGCGTAGACCGCATTCTCGGTGTAGGGCGTGACAGCTTCGAAGCGGCTGTGGCGCGCGCCGAGTAGCGCACTGAGCCGCGCGCCCAGGCGGGCATTCCAGCCGACGAGCAGGCTGGTCAACTTCGTCGACTGGCTGCTGACATCACCCTTCGTGTCCTGGCGGGAGGCCGTCAGCGAGAGCGCCGCCAGCGGCGTCAGCTGGTGGCTGGCGGTCAGCGAGTACGAGCGCTGCTCAATCTGCGACGTGCTGGCCAGGTCACCCTGGTTCAGGTTGCTGCCCAGCCGGCTGGTGATCGTGCGGCTGATCTGCGCCGACAGCGTGCTCCGCACGCCCTGCAGCAAGACACCCAGCTGTTGGCTGTGCAGCCGGCTGGGGCCGGTGGACAGGAAGCCGCCGGCCAAGAGCGCATCGGGTGACAGGTTCTGCGACTGTAGATAGCCGCGCACGAAGGCATCCAGCTTGACCGGATCTTTTTCGTTTGGAGCGAACAGCTGGTAGAAAAAGTCGTAGTTGGTACGCGCGCCGCCTGACGCACCGGTATTGCCGAGCGTCGTCGTCGTCGTGTCGGAGAAGCGCCAGACCGAGTGCGCCATCCGGTGCGAGAAGGTCAGCCCGTGGCTGTTGCCATAGTTGTGGTACTGCCAGTCGGCACCGATCTGCGTGCGAGGCGTCGGCGTCCATTGCGACGAAATGCCGCCGGTGTTGCCGCTCTGGCTGCTGCCCCCCAGATAGTCGTTGCGCTCCCGGCCGGCGTTGAGCGTGAAGATCCAGTCCGCGTCGGGGTGGTAGTCCGCCCCGAGCTTCAGCAGGTCGTTGCGGTTGGACGACGCCGTCTTGGCCTTCACCTCCTGGCTGCTCGCCAGCACCCACCAGCCCAGCAATCCTGGGTTGGCCTCGTTGAGGCGCAGCGAGCCGCCACTGCTGCGGCTGTCGCCGAGGCTCGTGCCACGCGCCTCCGTGCGCGAGAAATCACCGCGCAGTTCGTAGGTCGCCAACCCTCCCAGCACGCCACGCAGCGACGGCGACACGGCCAGCGTACCGGTCTCGTGCTGGTTGGGATTGGCGAGGTTGTCCACCGATCCCTGCGAGCCTTGCGTCGGCACGCTTTGCAGACCGAAGGCGGAGGCGTTCTGCTGGCCGATGTTGGCCCGCACGTCGACGAACAGCGTGCGGGCGATCAGTTCGGCCTGGGCGTTGGCCGTCAGCGCGTTCTGCAGCCGCGAGGGCTGGTCCGACTTCGTGTAGGCAATGCCGTTGAGCGAGTAGTCAAGGCTGCCTCGCACCGCCCCGCTGTTGCTGACGACACGGATGCCCGGCGCCACGGTCGTGATCAGCGCGGCATCCTTGTTCTGGTCGCTCAGACGCAGGTTGTCGGTCCAGGTCTGCATGACGTTGACGCTCGTCTGGATGCTCACCCCACGCGACTGATCGCCAGCACCGCCCTGCTGGGCCTGCGCAGCCACCGCACAGGCGGCCAGTGCGAACGCGAGGCAGCGCGGCTCAGCTCTGCGCCGAATCATTGCTGCCGTAGCCGTAACCGTAGCCATACCCATAGCCATACCCATAGCCATAGCCGTAGCCACCGGCAGCGTTGGGGCTGGCCTGATTCAGCAGCATCATCTTCACCGGGCAGGTCTCGATGGCAGCCAGCGCCTGCTGCACCGCACTCTGCGGCGTCTTCTCGGCATGGACCACGACGATGATCTGCCCCATGTGGGACGCCAGCACGCGCGATTCGGTCGTCAGCAGCAGCGGCGGCGAGTCGAAGATGATGATGCGGTCAGGGTAGCGCCTCGCCATGTCGTCCAGCAGATGGCTCATCGCGTCGCTGGCCAGCAACTCGGTGGCGCGCGGGTGCGGCGTGCCGCTGGGCAGCAGCGTCAGTTTCTCGACATTGGTGCGCAGCAGCACCTCCGACATGTCGACCCGCTCCTCCAGCACGTCCAGCAGGCCCGGGCCCTGCGGCAGACCCAGCATGCGAAGCACCGACGGGCGCGCCACGTCGGCATCGACCAACATGACCGTGTTGTCCAGCTCCGCCGCGATGCTGAGCGCCAGGTTGACGGACGTGAAGCTCTTGCCCTCACCCGCCAGCGCGCTGGTCACCATCAGCAGGTTGGCATGGTTGATCGTCGCGGCGCCCTTGCCCATCGCGTTCTTGATCAGCGGCCGCTTGATGACGCGGTACTGGTCTCCGGTCTGCGAACGCGGTGTGTGGGGCATCAGGAAGCCCTGGGCAGCCAGCGCGACGACATCCAGCTCGACCCGCTTGGAAGACGGATGAGGACCATCCTCCACCAACGAGATGCCGACCGCTGGCGCAGGCGACGACGCGGGGAGACCGGTGGCCGGAGCGGCAGCCGCCGCCGACGGGAGGGCCGGCGATCCAGCGGCCGGCACGCCTTGTTCATCACCGGGCAGCACAACGCCCGCCTGGCGCAGTTGCTCCAACCGCTGTGCGGCCTGTTCGATCAAGCTCGTCATGTCAAACCACCTGCCGGCTCAATTGCACAGCCAAGATCGTCAAGGCCACGGCAAACATGGCCAGCAACCCACCGGCACCTGCCGAGAAGCGGATCAGGTCCACCCGCAGCCGCGCACGATCGGCATCGGTGACCAGCCGAGTCACGACGCCCAGGATGGGCAGCTCGACGCGAGCCCGCAGGTCGTTGGCGTCATGGAAGACCGGGCGCAGCTGGCTGGCCGCGAACGTCGTGAACACGCCGATACCCAGCGCTGCCGCCATCGCACCGGCCAACAGCAGCAGCCGGTTGGGCGCCACGGGCTTGGGATTGGCACGCGGCGGGTCGATGACGCGGAAATCCGCCACGCCCGAAGCCACATCCAGTTCGCCGGAGATCGAGGCCTGCTCGCGCCGCTGCACGAGGTCCTCGTAGTTCTTCTTGTTGATCGCGTAGTCGCGATTCAGCTGGGCCAAATCGGCCTCGACCTGCGGGGCCGTCTTCAGGGCCGCCATCGCCTGGGCATAGCGCGAGGAGTATTCGTCCACGCGGGCACGCAGCGAAGCCACCTGCACCTCGGTCGTCGCAAGGATGCGCACCAGCTCCTGCATCGCCAACGTACCTCCCCCCTGAGCCAGGCTCACCACTGGCGTTGCCGCAGCTGCCTTGCGCAGCTCGGCAATCTCGCGCTTGCGCTGCTCCTCGAGATCCTTGATCAACTTGCGCGTCGCGATGATGTCCGGATGTTGGTCGGTATAGCGCTGCAGCAGCCCGTCGAGATTGCGCCGTAGCTCGGCCAGCCGCGCATCCAGCTCAGGCGTACCGACGTTGGCGCTCGACTCCTGCATCAGGCTCTGCGTCGTCGTCTGAGCGCCACCACGGGCCCTCTCCGCGTCAAGCTGCGCCTTCGCCGCGTCGCGCGCATTGACTGCCGATCGGTATTCGAGACGCGCCGCTTCGAGCTGGTTGCTGATCTCAGCGATATGGGCGGCGGAGTCCTTGCCCTCACCGGAGCCCGCCAACGTCAGATTCTTCAGCCGGAATTCCTTCAGGCGCGTCTCGGCCTCTTCGAGCTTGGTCTCGTAGGTCTTGATCTGCTCGTTGATGAAGGTCGTTGCCGTCGATGCGCCGACACGCGTCTGGCCAAGGCTGGATTCGACAAAAATCGACACGAGCGACTGCACGACGCGCTTGGCCGTCTCCGGATCACTGTCGCGATAGCCAAGCACGTAGAGGTTGTCCCGCCCGATGCTCTGGATGGACAGGTTGTTGGTCACCGTCTCGATGGTGGCTTCCTGCTGGGCCTTGGACTGATTTTTCAGATCCAGGTCAGCCATGCGGACCAGCTTCTCGACGTTGGGCCGGCTGATCAGCGTCCGGCTCAGCATCGTCACCTGCTGCTCGACGTTGGGCTGAACCGCCAGACCCGACATCAGCGGCTTCAGGATGGACTGGGTATCGACGTAAATGCGCGCGCTGGCCTCGTACCGATCCGGGAGCACGAACACGACCACGGCACCGACCACGCCGGTCACCCAGGCCACCACCAGGCCCACCCAGCGGTACTTCCACATACGCCGGACAATGACCAGCAGCTGAGCAATCAGCAATTCCATCGAAAACAGTCTCGGTTAATGCTTTCGTGAAGCCCCACCAGCCCAGGCCGGAAAGGCTCCATCGGCAAATCAGAACAGGCTCTGCGGAATGATCAGGATGTCGCCCGGCCGCATCTCCACGTTGGCAGACACATCACCACGCTTGATGAGATCTTTCAGGCGAACCGAATACTGCTTGTTGCCTTCCGCCGTACGCAGGATGGTGGCACTGTTGCCGGCCGCAAAGTCTGTCAGACCACCGACGGCGATCATGACGTCCAGCAGCGTCATCTGCTGCTTGTAGGGCAGGAACTGAGGTTTGGCGGCCTCGCCGACGACGCGGATCTGCTCGCTGTAGGGCCCGACAAACGAGGTGACGATGACGGTCACGACCGGGTCGCGCACGTACTTGCTGAGCTGCTTCTCCACCTCGCGCGCGACCTGCACCGATGTCTTGCCCTGCACGACCATCTCGTCGACCAGCGGCGCAGCGATCTTGCCGTCCGGACGCACCGGCACGGACATCGACAGCTCTGGGTTGCGCCAGACCTGGATGTTGAGGTTGTCACCAGCGCCGATGATGTAGCTGTAGTCACTGCTGGCCACGCTCGCCGGTGCGGGTGGGTGATTGGTGCTGGCGCAACCCGCCACCAGCCCGATCGCCAGCACCGTCAACACCTTCCAGAGGCTGGACCACACCCCGCGATGACCGGACGCCGAAACACCGCCGGCCGACATCTGTTGCGCATCGCCGCGAGCTAAAGCATGAAGGGTGTCCAAGGCATGTCCTCTGTGGGTCTGTTCATCGAAACGGCGCGAGCAGAAAGCTTCCTCGCCACGCCGGAATGGGCGCGCGCATGATGCCATAGGCCCGACTGCATACCGGCAGTGGAATCGGGGGGGTACACCTCCGAAAGTCGTGCAATTTCACACCCCAGAATCCCTGCGCCCGCCCCTCGAACTCAACCCGGCTTCGCCCGCCCCTCAAGCAAGGGCCGGATCAGCAGCAACATGAGCTGCTGGATCGGATTGGCATTCCCGAACGGGCGCCATGTGAACTTGAGCTTCTGGTGGTAGGCATCGAATTGCATGGTCCACGGCGCCGCACGCAACTTGCCACGACCCAGCAGCACTTTCAATACCGCCACCCCCATGACGCCGGCACACAGGTCGCAGGACATCATGGTCGACGGGCCACGCCGCTCCTTGAAATTCACTGCGTGCGGCGCCACCAGATAATCGCGCTGCAGCATCGCCGGCGACAGGCCGGCAATGAATCGCGCATATTGCTCATTCTCGCCGCGGCCCTCGACCCTGAAATACTGCTCGAAACTCATGCCGCCCGGCTTGAAATACATCAGCGCCACGCCCATCCCGAGTGGCGCCGCCGTCAGCGCCGGAATGCCGCGCTCGTAGCAGGCCTTGAACAGCATGCGCCGTGCCGGCAGCGCAAAGAAATCGATTCCGTCCACATACACGTCGACGTCGCGCAGGAATTCATCGAGATTCGCCTCGGTGACACCTTCCGGAAATACCCGGACATCTGTCTCCGGATTGATGTCGCGCGCCATTCCTGCCAGCACCCGCGCTTTCGGCTGATCGACGGTCGACATGAACGCACCAACCTGCCGGTTCATGTTGTGGACGCCGAACTCATCGAAGTCCGCGATATTGAACCGGCTCATGCCGAGCCGGCTCAGCGTCAGCAGATGGGCCCCGCCGACACCGCCAAGGCCGGCAATCGCCACGCGCGCCGAGCGAAGTTTTTCCTGCTCGGCTTCGGTCACCCAGCCGATGTTCCGGGAAAATGCTCGCCCATAGTCGAAGGTCGAAGCTTGGTTCAAGTTCCCTCCCTTTGCGCCAAGCGACGACGCCGTCAAGGACAAGCTCAGACCTGAGCCTGCCGCCACCACGTCGCCACCGCGCGGCAATCCAATACGAGAAAGGTCGCGAAAACCATGGATTCGCAAGCCACCATTCTGCAGATCCTCGATTTTGCACGATGGGCCCCCAGCGGCGACAACACGCAGCCCTGGCGCTTCGAAATCATCGATGCCCATCGCGTGGTAATCCATGGTTTTGACACGCGCGAGCACTGCGTCTACGACCTGGACGGCCATCCGAGCCAGATCTCCATCGGCGCAATGATCGAGACGGCTGCGATTGCCGCCAGCCATCATCAGCTTCGCACGGAGGTGCGGCGGCGAGCCGACTCGCCGGAAACCCGGCCGGTGTTTGATCTCGAGTTCATCGGCGACCCAGCCATCGATCCCGATCCGCTGAAAGCCAGCATCAAGACCCGCAGCGTGCAGCGGCGCCCGCTGAAGACCCAGCCGCTCACCACGCAACAGAAGCAGGCCTTCGAAGCCGCTGTCGGGCCGAGCCACACCATCGAATGGCTGGAAGGCGCCAGCTCGCGGCTGAAGGTCGCCAAGATGCTTTTCCACTCGGCCAAGATCCGCCTGGTCACACCCGAGGCCTACCGTGTCCACAAGGACATCATTGAATGGCAGGCGCAGTTCAGCGAGGACCGGGTGCCGGACCAGGCTCTGGGCACCGACCCGATGACGACGCGGCTGATGCGCTTCGTCATGAACAACTGGGGCCGGGTGGAGATGTTCAACCGCTTCTTCGCCGGCACCTGGGCGCCGCGCATCCAGCTCGACTTCGTGCCGGGACTGGCCTGCGCCGCTCACTTCCTGCTGCTCGCCAAGACCCCTGCGCGCACGATCGACGACTACATCGAGGCCGGCCGCGCGACACAACGCTTCTGGCTGACGGCCACGCATCTGGGCCTGATGCTGCAGCCCGAGGTCACGCCGCTGGTCTTCACCCGCTATGCCCGCGAAGGCATCGACTTCTCCATCAAGCCCGGTGCACGGGAGATGGCGCAGCAGCTCGACCAGCGTTTCGTCGGCGTGGTGGGCGAACACGCCGCGTCGCACGCCGTCTTCATGGGGCGCGTCGGCCACGGCCCGTCGCCTACCGCACGCTCGCTGAGGCGCCCACTGGAGAGCCTGTTGATCAAGGGGGCAGCGTGATGCCAGCGCCGGACCGCCCGCTCCGGATCGCGCTTTTTGCCGAAGCCGTCACGCTGGCTCACGTCGCGCGGCCGATCGCGCTCGCCCGCGCCATTGCGCCCGCAGGTCACGAGTTGCTGCTCGCCTGCGACCCACGATATGCCGCCTTCACCGCCGACGGGCCGTGGCAGCGCGAGGACATGCGCAGCATCCCGAGCGCGCAGTTCAACGAGGCGCTCGCCAAGGGCAAGCCGGTCTACGACTTCGACACGCTGAATGCCTACGTGACCGAGGACCTTCACCTGCTGGAGGGCTTCAAGCCGGATCTGGTGATCGGCGATTTCCGGCTGTCGCTGTCCGTCAGCGCGCGGCTGGCCGGCATACCGTACATGGCCATCACCAATGCCTACTGGACACCGCAATACGAGGGCGGCTACGCACTGCCGGTGATCCCGCTGAGCCGCGTACTGCCGCTCCCGCTGGCCAGCGCACTGTTCCATACCTTCCGGCCACTGGCCTTCATCCCCCACTGCCAGCCGATGAACCGGCTGCGCAGGCACCACAAGCTGCCTCCACTGGGCAACAACCTGCGACGCGTCTACACCGATGCCGACCACCTGTTGATCCCGGACCTCAAGCCGCTCTACCCGATGAGCGGCGCGAGCGATACCCACTCCTACATCGGCCCGCTGATGTGGTCACCATCCGTCGCGCCACCGAGTTGGTGGGACGAACCGGTCGACGAAAGTCTCGGCAGCGCCTATGTCACGCTGGGCAGTTCAGGTAACGCATCGCTGCTCCCGATGATTCTGGAGGCGCTGAAGGACATGCCCGTCCGTGCACTGGCCTCGACAGCCGGTGCCGCCGCACCTCCCGACACGCCGACGAATGCGCGGCTCGCGAGTTATCTGCCAGGGGATGCCGCAGCGCTGCGTTCGCGCCTGGTCATCTGCAACGGCGGCAGCCTCAGCACCCAGCAGGCGCTGGCCGCGGGCGTTCCGATACTGGGCATCGCCAGCAACATGGATCAATTCCTGAACATGGCACCCATTGAAGCCGCGGGCGCAGGCATCGTGCTGCGTGCCGATCGATTGAGCAAGTCGGCCATCCGACAGGCCGCCGAGAGGCTGCTGCGCTCGGAGGCTGCAGCAAACGCTGCGAGGGGTTTCCAGCAACCCTTGCTGGCCGCCGCCAGGGGCGTTGGAGCCGCCTTCGACAAGGCCGCCACCCGACTGCTGGCATCGCACCCCTGAGGGCCTGTCGACGCTCTAAGTGTCGCCAAGCCGCGTGGACGGCGTCCACGCGATGGACGTCGTCGTCGGCCAGACACCGGTCTCGGACAATCCGTCGTTCACGCGCCGCGCCTCGCGCGCGGCCGTTTCGAGCAGCCGTACCAGGGCCTGCACCTTCGGCAGGTCAGCCTCGGCCATCTCAGTGCGCAGGTAGAGGTTGCCGCGCATGCACATCAGCACGAAGGGGTGGCCCTCGGGCAGCAGATCCTGGCTGGCCTGCACCAGCGCCTCTCCAAGCTCGCCGTCGACCCAGGCGCCCGTCAGCTCCTTCGTGACGCCCACGATGCCGTAGCGCTGGCGCACGATCTGCGAGGCCGCGTGGTTGAACTTGGGGAACATCACCAGCCAGCGCATCTCCTCCGGTGTGTCGGTGTCGACGCGGGTCTTGAGCGTGTCCGTGTAGGCCTCGAAGACGGCACGCTCCAGGTTCTCCATCAGCGCGCGGCACAGCACCATGGTCTGCAGGTCGGGGTGCAGCCCCATCTCGCAGCGCATGCGCAACTCGGTGCCGGGGAGGTAGCTGCGCTGGGACACGCCCCATTCAACGCGCAACGGACCGGGCGACGCGCCGGGATGCTCGATGAGGAAACCCTGGCCGTCACGGGTTTGCGAGAACTCGGCGCCGCGTGCCTCGGCCCATTCCTGGATCGGACGCCACCGCGCTGCGTTGGCGCGGGTCACGAGCCAGTGCTTGACTTGCTTTACGACCATGAGTCGAGAGAATCGGGCTGCATTGCTGATGGAGGCAACGATGATCGAAGTGTATTCATGGCCCACACCCAACGGCCACAAGGTGCACATCATGCTGGAGGAGTGCGGCCTTGCGTACCGGGTCCATCCCGTGGACATCGGTGCCGGCGACCAGTTCGCGCCGGGCTTCCTCGCCATCAGCCCCAACAACAAGATCCCGGCCATCACCGATACCGAGGGGCCCGATGGCGAGCCGATCTCGCTGTTCGAGAGCGGCGCCATCCTGCTCTACCTCGCTGGCAAGACGGGCAAGCTGCTGCCCGCCGACACGCGCGGCAAGTACGAGGTGCTGCAGTGGCTGATGTTCCAGATGGGCGGCGTGGGGCCGATGCTGGGGCAGGCGCACCACTTCCGCATCTACGCGCCACAGAAACTGCCCTACGCCATCGAGCGCTACACCAACGAGGCCAGGCGCCTCTACGGTGTCATCAACAAGCGGCTTGCGCACACCACCTACCTCGGCGGGCCGCAATACAGCATCGCCGACATCGCCGTCTTCCCGTGGCTGCGCTCGTGGAAGAACCAGGGCGTGGAGATGGCCGACTACCCGCACCTGAAGGGGTGGTTCGACGAGATCGCCAAGCGGCCGGCGGTGCAGCGAGGGCTGGAAGTGCTGGCGGGCGCGCGGAGGCCGTTGACGGACGAGAAGGCGCGGGAAGTGCTGTTCGGGCAGCGGCAGGTGGAGCAGCGCTGAACCAGGCCTGGTCAGAACAATGGGACCTTGACGACTGAGGAAGCGACTGCGGCACGCGGGGATCGCGCGCGCAGCATGCCTTCCGGGCCTCAGTCTTGACGCCAGCCGCGTACCGCCATGCACTGCTTGCGCACCTGTACGGCGTGCGTGGTGATTCGAAGGTTCTGCGTCTCCGCCGTCGCCGTGCAGTCACGACTGGAATAGCAGCCGCTCCCGGCGGGCCCGATGAGCTGATCCAACCGCGCCACACGCTCCGCTTCCTTGTCGCAGGAGGCCATGTCCGCCTGCAGGTCTGCCGTGGGATTGCGCGGGTTCACCCAACGGGTGGCACAGGCACTCAGCGCGACACAGATCAACAGCAGCAGGACTCTCATGGGCAAGTAGGCGATCGGCAGGTCAGGGGCCGCGCATCCTAGCGGCCGCCTGCCATGCGTCCATCTTCGAACGCCGCGGAAGACGTTCAGCGCGGCTCGGCGATGCGGTAGCCCACGCCGGGCTCGGTCAGCAGCACGCAGGGCTCGGCCGGGTCGGCCTCCAGCTTGGCGCGCAACTGGGCCATGTACAGGCGCAGGTAGTGCGTCTGCTCCGTCGCCTCGGCGCCCCACACATCGGCCAGCAGCCGGCGGTGCGTGACGACCTGGCCGGCCTGCCGCACGAGGCGGGCCAGCAGCTTGAACTCGGTGGGCGTGAGGCGCACGTCGGCACCGTCACGGCGTACGCGGTGGGCGGTGAGATCCACCTCCAGGCCGGCACGGCGGTACATCGTGATGGCCGGCTGGGCCACGGTGCCGCGGTGCCGCAGCGCCACGCGCAGCCGCGCCAGCAGCTCGCCGATGCCGAAGGGCTTGACGAGGTAGTCGTCGGCACCGGCGTCAAGGAGGCGGATCTTCTGCCCCTCCACCTGACGAGCCGAGATGACGATCAGCGGCGTGGCGCGGTCGCGGCGCAGCGCCTGCAGCAGCTCCTCGCCGTCGCCATCGGGCAGGCCCAAGTCCAGCAGCACCGCGTCGAGGTTGCCCGCGTGGGCGAGCTGGGCCATCGCGTCGGCAAGGCTGGCGGCGGTCAGCACCTCGTAGCCTTCGACGGACAGCGCCTCGCGCAGCGTCACGCGCAGTTCGCGGTCGTCTTCGACGAGCAGCAGCCTCATGCCACGGCCTCGGGAAGTTCCGGCGCTTCGCGCAAAGGCAGACGCGCCTCGAAGCTGCAGCCGCCGTGGCCGCGCGGGCGCAGGCTCAAGCTGCCTTCGTGCGCCTCAGCAATGGCGCGGCACACGGCCAGGCCGACGCCGGCACCCGGCGGGCGCTGCTTGAACGCAGCCAGGTCGCCGCGCTGGAAGGCGTCGAACACGCGGTCGCGCCAGGCGGGCTCGATGCCGGCGCCGCGGTCGCGCACGGCGAACATGGCCTGCTCGCCGACGCGGCGCACCACCAGCTCGACCAACGCGGTGGCCGGGCTGTACTTCAGGGCGTTGTCGACGAGGTTGTCCAGCAGCTGAGACATCAGGGCCGCATCACACCACAACAATGGCAGCTCGGGCTCGATGCGCGCCTTCACGCGGTCGCCGTCCGGGCGGCGGCGCACGCGGCGCAGCGCGGCGCCGACGATCTCCTCGGCCGACTCCCAGTCGCAGCGCAGCGACACGCCCGGCGCGCCCAGGCGCGCCAGCTGCAAGGTGTTGTCGGTCAGCCGCACGAGGCGGGTCGTCTCGTCGACGATGCGGGCCGCCAGCTCCTGGCGCTGCTCGTGCGACAGCCGCTCCCCCTGCGCGTGCAGCGCCGACGCCGAACCCATGATGGTGGCCAGCGGCGTGCGGTAGTCGTGCGAGATGGCGGCCAGCATCGCATTGCGGGTGGACTGCATCTCGGCCAGCTCGGCGGACTGCCGGGCCGCGTCCTGCACGCAGCGGCGCTGCAACGCCAGGCCCATCTGGTCGCACAAGGCCTGGGCATGGGCGAGGTGGTCGGGTGCCAGCACCGCGGCGCCCAGCCCGCGCAGCGTGACGGCACCGAGCGCCGCGTCGCGGCCGCGCAGCGGCAGGTAGAGGTCGGGCTCGCCGGCGTGGTGGGCCGTGCCGGGGCCGAGCGCACGGCCGCTGTCGGCGCACAGCTCCAGGCCGGCCAGCGCGTTGGCGTCGGGCTCGCCAAGGACGACGTCCTGCGCGCCGCAGGACGGCCGCAGCAGCGCCGCGGCGGGTAGGCCGCCGAGTTGATGGAGCGCCTGCAGCAGCTCATGGGCGTGGACCTCGGGCCGCTCGGCATCGCGCATCAGGTCGCCGAACTCTCGCAGCGCGCGCTCCAGCTGCGCGGCCCGCTGCGCCGCGCGCAGGCCCTCCCAGGCCCGGCGCAGCTTCCAGCCCACCCAGGCCAGCGCCATCAGCGAACCGGTGGCGATCCAGGGCAGGAACTGGACGATGGGGCGGGGAATCATGGGGCGCGCAGTTTAGGTGGCCTCCGCGGCGACCCGAGGCTGTTCAGGCTTCGCCAGCCTGTCCTTCACCAGCCCGGCCAGCAGCACGTCGACCAGCGTGCCGCCCTGCCCTGCCGACTGCCCGCCACCGACCAGCACCTCCGGCACCAGCTGCACGCCGGCGCCGGCCAGTGCCTGCGCCACCTGCACGATGGCGTAGTTGCCAGACTCCATCGAGCCGATCTTCTGGCGGATGACCTCGGCCTCGGCCTCGCCGATGGCCAGCGTGCGGCCGGCCTCCGCCTGGCCAGTCACGCGGGTGACCTCGGCGTCGGCCTCGGCCGTGATCTTCTTGGAACGCGCCGCGCCGTCGGCCGTCTTCACGGCCGCCTGGGCGCTGAACTCGGCGATCGCGACCTTGCGCTCTGCGTCCACCACCTGGGCCTGCGTGCGGGCCAGCGCCGTCGCCTGCTCCAGCTGCTGGCGCACGCCCTGGGCTTCCATCTGCGTCTCGAAGGTGACCTTCTCCTGCTCGGCCAGCTTGCGGTCGGTCAGCGTCTTCATCAGCTCGGCCGGCGGCACGATGTCGCCGATCAGCGTCTCGACGGCGCCCACGTCATAGGCCTTCAGCGCCGCGGAAATGGCGGCCTTGGCCTCGGCCTGGCGCTCGCTGCGCTTCTTCAGGAAGTCGATGACGTCCGAGTTCTGCGCGGCGTTGCGGAAGTAGTTGCCGATGGTGGGCTCCAGCACCTGGGTGACCAACGCCTCCATGCTGCCGAAACGCGCGATGACCTTGGGCGCGTCGTTGCGCGGGATGTGGATGATCTGGCTCACATCCAGGTTGAACGTGAAGCCGTCGGCCGAGCGCACGGTGATCGTCGAGAGATTCGCGTCCAGCTTGTGCGCCTCGGTCTTGCCGGTGGCCCAGTTCAGCACGACGTTGGCCGTGGGCACGACGCGCACCTTGTGGGTGTAGGTGTTGATGGCGTACTTGCCCGGGTCCAGCACGTCCACCCACACACCCTTCTCGCCCTTGCGGACCATGTTGGCGTGGCGGAACCCCTCACCCGTCACATCCACACCAGCCTTGCCGACGAAAGCCACGACGACGCCCACCGACGCGATGGGCACCTCGGTCATGTCGATGATCTCGACGGTGGCGAACATCGGGTTGATGAAGTAGCGGCCGGCCAGCAGCACCTGCTCCTGCAGGCCCTTGGTGCCGCCGGCGTTGACGAAGGCCTGCGGGTCCTGGAACAGGTTGTGACCGGGCACCTCGGGGCCGGCGATCTCGCCGGTGGTCAGCGACGCGCCTTCGCGCGTGGTGACGATGCCGACCTTGTTGTCGGGCACGTCGGTCACCTGCACCTGCGTGACCCGGAACAGTCCGGGGTTGATTCGGTACTTGCCTTGCGGGATGACATTCATCTGCGGGCCACGTTCACCGCCGCCGTCCATGAAGGCGCGGGCGTCCTGGAAGCTGTCGCAGGCCACGGCGCGGCCGATGACGCGGCCGCCAGTCAGCGGACGGCCGTCACGCGCCTCGACGATGCCGATCTTGCCGGGCTCGATGGCGGTCATGCGCTCCAGGCGCACCGTGAACAGCAGCGTGTTGATGCGCCACGCGCCGGGCGGCACAACGCTCGTCTGCAGGCCGCGCTCGCCACCGGCGAGGAAGGCGCGCGCGTCCTGGAAGTTGTCGCAGTCGACGTGACGGGCCAGCACGCGTCCATCGGGCAGCGGCAGGCCGTCGCAAGCCTCGACGATACCGATGGCGTCGTCCGGCACGACGGTGAACTTGACGAGGTCGACCTGGTACTGCCACGGCCACAGGCCCACGTGCAGGCCGGGGGCCAGCGTGTCCGCCTGCAGGCCCGCCTCGCCGAACAGCGCGACGATGCGGCCGGGCGGCAGCTCGCGGTGGCGGCCGAACAGCACGAACTTCTTCGTCACCGTGCCGATGGAGTCGTCGGGCACGATGACGAAACCGAACAGGCGCAGCAGGCGCTTGTAGAAGACGAGCGCCAGCAGCAAGGTGACGACAAGCAACGTCTGGGCGACGGGGAAGAACTGGATGTCCATGCGGAGCACCGTAGTGAAGGTGTCACCACTGTGTCCGCGGCGGCATCAGGGCCGCATAAGGAGCGCGCAAAAAAGAAACCCCAGCCTTGCGGCCGGGGTTGAAACCGTCTTCCGCTGTCACGGACAGACGCCTGCTCAGGGAGGAACAGCAGGGGGCGTGAGCCCGAAACCAATGTAGCCGCGAGTGGGCCCGCCGTGTGTAGGACAGCAAGCCATCCGCACCGGCCGTGTAGGACAACGCCGCACGGCCGTCGCACCCGCGACACCCACCGCGTGAGAAATCTCATGGCTGGCGAAGGGCCGGTGTATCGGTGTGTGAGATACCCACCTGGCAGAGCCTCTCATCCCTAGACTGCGCCGCGCTCATACCCTGAGCGCAAAGGATGCAGTTGATGTTCCCCACCTTTGAAGCAAGCGGACGTTCGCCCGCCCTCGCCAGCGAACCACTGGCAATGGACAGTGGTTTCGGCGGCCTGGATGGCGAAGCGCTTGATCTCGTCGAGCGCCGTTACGGCGACCGCGGCCTGGCTGTGTCCCGTGAGCGCTACACCAGCCGCAACCAGGATGGCGACGTCGTCTGCACCGCCCGCGATGGCGCCGACATCGTCGGCACGCTGTCCGTACGCTTCGATGGCGTGGGCGGTCTGCACGCCGACCTGCTGTTCAGCGCCGAGCTGAATGAGTGGCGCGCCACCGGCGTCAAGCTGTGCGAATTCGGCGGCCTGGCGATGGACCATCATTCCCGCGACCCCAAGCGGGCGCTGGCGCACCTCTTCCATCTCGGCTACCTGCACGCGCACCGCCGCGCCCGTTGCGACCGGCTGGTCGTCGAGGTGAACCCGCGCCACGTCGGCTTCTACCGGCGCTGCCTGGGCCTCGTGCCGATCACGGCCGCCCGGCACAACCCGCGCGTCAACGCGCCGGCCGTGCTGATGAGCATCGCCTTCGCCGACGTGCGCGAGCAGATCGCGCTGTGGGGCGGCCACCCGGACTCCGTCGCGTCGGCACGCAGCCTGTACCCGCTGTTCTGGGACGAGGCGACCGAAGCGACGATGCTGGCCCGCCTGCCCTGAATTCAGGCCGCGGGCAGCAGGCCCAGGAAGCGGTCCAGCATGTGGAAGTGGTCGTCGAAGAACTCCGCTTCCATCGCCGCCAGCTCGGCCACCGGCACCCAGCGCGCGTGCGCCGCGTCGTCGCCGCCCTGAACCTCGGGCAGTTCACGGTCGCCCAGGTCGAAGTGGTGCGTGTGCGAGATCGTGCGGCCCCGCTGGCTGCGGTCGGGGTGGTCGAACACTGCCATGCCCTGCAACGCGCGCTGCAGCGTCTCAGGCAACAGACGCAGGCCCGTCTCCTCCTCCAGCTCACGCACGGCCGACTGGTACAGCGTGTCGCGCGGCTCGACGAAACCACCCGGCAAGGCCCACAGCCCCTGGCCAGGGTCCTTGCCGCGCTGGATCAGCAGTACATGGCCGGCGCAGCGCAGCACCAGGTCCACCGTGACGAACGTCGGCGCATACGGCGCCGCGGCCCAGGCCTGGCGGTAGCGCTTCAACATCGCCCACTCGCGTCGCAGCGCGGCGAGATACGGCAGATGCGCCCAGGCCTGAACGAAGCTGCGCGTGCCGGCCGGTACCTGATCGACCCAACTGGCCAGCACGCCTTCCAGCACGTCGGGTTCAGCCTCGAACAGCGCGGCGCGCAGATCCGTGGCGTCCACGCGGTGCTGGCGCGGCAGGCTCAGCAGCTTCCACGGCGAGAAGCGGCGCAGGTAGCCGCTGGTCGCGTCCTTGAAGTGGCCCACCAGCGTCACGTCGCCATTGCCGACGCGCTGCTGCACGGCCGCCCGCACGGCCTGCACCCAGCGGGCCTCGTCGTAGAGGTCGCGCAGCGGCACGATCTCCACGCGCTCGCGCTCGGTCTCGGTCAGCGCCAGGCGCATCATCTCGGCACGCTCCGTCCAGCTGAACGGGTGGCGCGGCGAACGCGCCTGGTGGGCCGAGCCCAGCATCACGATGACGCGCGGCGCTTCGGCCAGCGCCGCACGCAGCAGCGCGAGGTGGCCGTTATGGACGGGTTGGAAGCGACCGATGACAACGGCGGCAGAGGTCATGGCAGAACAGTCGTTGAGGAATGGGGGGCGTACAGCACGTCGGAACGCAGCACGTACTTGACACCGTCGGTGACGGCGGCGCCTTCATGCCAGGTATCGTGAAGGAACAACAGCGCGCTGCCCGCCTCGGGCTGCACGACGAAGCTGCGGAAATCCGTGCAGCCGCCGCCGAAGCCATCGTTCAGGTAGACAAGCAAGGTCAGCTGGCTGACCAACTCGTCCTCGCGCCACGGCCCATCCTTGTGCATCTTGAAGCGCTGGCCGGGCAGGTATTTGTAGAAGCGCAGCGAGCGCGGCAGCCCCACCGCGCTCTGGCCATCGACCAACGGCAGCTCGATGCCCTTCAACCGCTGCCAAAGCCTCGCCGGCCAAGCCGATTCATCGACGATCGTGCGCTCGTTGTTGCGCACGCGGGGCATGGCCTGCTGGCCAGCCTCTGTCCGCACCGAGGCCGCGTCAAAGCCCGACCGCTCGGCCAGCGCGATCAGCTCGCCGCATTCGTCTGGCGTTACGAGGCCGGGGACCGAAAACGCCCGCTCGCTGTGCTGGATGATCGTCATGACAGCGCGCCCGGAAACACCGCGGCAATGGGCATCTGCCGCCCCTGGCCGAAGGCCCGTGCGCGCAGGCGGATCAGCGGCGGCGCCTGGCGGCGCTTGTATTCGCTGCGCTGGATCATGCAGGCGACCTTCTCGATCAGCGCCCTGCCCTCGGCCGTCTCGCGCAGCGCGGCCATGCGCGCCTCGGCAGGCTCACGTTCGCCGGCGGCGAGGCGCTCGCCTTCGATGAGCAGCTTGAGCAGTTCGTCCAGCACCGGGTAAGGCGGCAGGCTGTCGCTGTCGCGCTGGCCCGGGGCCAGTTCAGCGGACGGCTCCTTGTCGATGATGGCCATCGGGATCAGCTCGCGGCCGGCCGCGTCGTTGAGGTGGCGGCTCAGCGCGAAAACCTCGGTCTTGTAGAGATCGCCGATCAGCCCCAGGCCGCCGTTGGTGTCGCCGTACAGCGTGCAGTAGCCCACCGACACCTCGCTCTTGTTGCCGGTGGTCAGCAGCAGGTGGCCGTTCGCATTCGAGTAGGCCATCAGGATGGTGCCGCGCACACGGGCCTGCAAGTTCTCCAGCGTCAGCCCCTGCATGGCCGCGCCTAAGCTGTCGGCGAACTGGGCCTTCAGCGCGTCGACGGCGCCATGGATCGGGTGGTTCAGCAGCGTGATGCCCAGGTTGCGGCACAGCGTCTCGGAGTCCGTCACCGAGCCACTGGACGAAAAGCTGGAGGGCATCGTGATGCCGACGACGCTGTCCGCGCCCAGCGCCTCGGCGGCCAAGGCCAGCGTCAACGCGCTGTCGATGCCGCCGGAGCAGCCGACCACCGCCTTCGTGAAGCCGCAGCGACGCGCGTAGTCGCGCAAGCCCAGCACGATCTGCGCGCGGTAGAAAGCCATGGCGCTCAGGCCCACCGGGTCGGGCCACGCGGGGCGGTTGCCGTCCGCCTCCACGAAGCGGCCATCCTCGAAGCCCAGCGTGCGCACGCACTCGACGAAGCGATCGGCCTCAAAGACGACGCCGGCGTCGGGCTCGACAGCGAAGCTGGCGCCGTCGTAGACCAGCTGGTCATGCCCGCCGACATGGTTGACGTAGAGGATGGGCAGGCCGTTGCGTTTCGCCGCGGCGGCGAAGACCTGGTGGCGCTGCTCGCGTTTGCCGATGTTGCTGGGGCTGGCGTTGATGCTGATGACGAGGTCGGGCGCGGCGTCGCGCAGGCGCTCGAAGGGGTTGATGCCGTAATCGGCGCCGTCGTCGTTCCAGCCGTCCTCGCAGATCAGCAGGCCGACCTGGGCCGCGCCGACGCGCAGCACCTTGGCGACGTCCGGGCCGGGCTCGAAGTGGCGGCGCTCGTCGAAGATGTTGTAGGTGGGCAGCAGCTGCTTGGCGTAGCGCAGCAACACCTCGCCGCCCTTCATGACCAGCAGGCCGTTCTCCAGCTGCTTGCCCGGGCCGTCGCGCCGCAGCGGCGCGCCGAACACCCAGGCCAGCTCGGGCAGCTCGCGCGATGCGGCACGCAGCGATTCGAGACCGGCATCGACCTGGCGCAGAAAGGCCGGCTCGTCCAGCAGGTCGCCGGGGTAGTAGCCGCTGAGCGCCAGCTCGGGGAAGACGACCAGCTGCGAGCCCGCCCACGCCGCCTGCCGCGCCGCGGCGACCATGCGCTGCACGTTGCCCGCCACGTCGCCGACGGTGAGGTTCAGCTGGGCGATGGTGAGCTTGATCACGGCTTGATCCCGAACACCTGGCGCAGATAGGCGAGGAAGGTCTCGTCGTCGCACAGCGTCTTGCCGGGGCTGTCGCTGAGCTTGGCCACGGGCTGGCCGTTGGCGTGGGTCAGCTTCATGACGATGTTGAGCGGCGTGGGCCCCAAGTCGTTGCTGAGGTGGGTGCCGATGCCGAAGCCCAGCTGCACGCGGTCGGCGAAGTGGCGGTACAGCTCAATGGCCTTGGTCACCGTCAGGCCGTCGCTGAACACGAGGCGCTTGGTGTGCGTGTCGATGCGCAGCTTGGCGTAGTGGGCCAGCGCCTTCTCGCCCCAGACGACCGGATCGCCGCTGTCGTGGCGCAGGCCGTCGAAGAGCTTGGCGAAGTACAGGTCGAAGTCGGCCAGGAAGGCTTCCATGCCGACGACGTCGGTCAGCGCCGTGCCGAGGTCGCCGCGGTACTCCTGCACCCAGTCCTCCAGCGCGGCCTTCTGGTGGTCGCGCAGCCGCACGGTACCCAGCGCCTGGTAGGTCTGCAGGTATTCGTGCGCCATCGTGCCGATGGGCACCAGGCCCAGTTCCTTGGCCAGCAGCACGTTGGAGCTGCCCTTGAAGTGTTGAGGCAGCGCGTCGCGCAGCTGCGTGACGACCTCGCGCTGCCAGGCGCCCGAGAAGCGGCGGCGCAGGCCGAAGTCGAACAGGTCGAACGGGTGGCGCTGCGGGCGCGGCTCGGCGGCGAAGGCCTGCAGCGCGGCGATCTTGGCGGCCAGCCGACGCTGGCCTTCGGCGCGCACCTCGGGTGTGTCGAGCCGGCGGAAGTACAGCTCGTTGACGATGGCCAGCACCGGGATTTCGAAGCCCATCACATGCACCTGCGGGCCGCGGGCGACGATGTGCAGCTGCGGGCCGTCGGTGGTCACTTCGACGAAGTCGCGCTGGAACCGGAAGATGCGCAGGAAGTCGACGAAGTCGCTCTTGATGAAGCGCAGGCCCTTCAGGTAGGCCAGCTCATCGGCGCGGAAGCTCAAGGAACACAGCGCGTCCAGCTCATGCTCGACGTCGGCCTTCAGCTCGGCCAGCGGATAGCCCGGCTGGTTGCGGCAGACGAAGCGGTACTCGGCCTGCGTCTGCGGGTGGCGATGCAGCATCGCCTGCCACATCGTGAACTTGTAGAGGTCGGTGTCCAGCAGGCTGGTGATGACGGGGGTGGTCATGTTTTCTCTCAGAGGTCGGTGCTGCGCATCAGTTGCAGGCCGCGTGCCTGCATCGCGGCGAGGAACTCGGCCTGTTGCGCCTCGAAGCCCGCCACGGGGCTGATGCAGTCGGTCAGCAGCACCAGCTTGTTCAGCTGCTTCGACGGCAGGTGGGCGGCCAGGTGCTCGACGGTCGCGCGCACGCAGTGGCTGCCAGCCTCGCCGGCGATCAGCACGCGGTCGAAGCGATCCAGCTCGGCCAGCAGCGCCCGATTCAGCGCGGTGCCCTCGTCGGCCGGATCGGGCACTTCGGCCTGCAGCGCGCTGTAGTGCTCGGTCCATGGGTTCTCGCCCTTGGTGACGACCTCCACCGAACGGCCCGCGGCGTCCGCCCACGCGTCCAGCGCCGCCTGCAGGCCGGCGTGCACGCCGTGGCCCCAACTGCCCATCTGGCAATGCACGGGCCAGACCATCAGCGTGTAGCGGCCGGTGGACTCCAGCGCGTCGAGGTAGGCCAGCACGCGGTCGAGCTGGGCCGCGTCGCGCGGCGCGTAGGCACCGGCGCGGACCTGCGCCGCCGTGATCGGCGTGAACGGGCCAGGCGCGCTGCCAGTGGCCGCCTCCAACCAGAAGCCGGGGTGGGCGATGTCGATGCGATGGTGGGAGTCCAGCGTCACCGTGATGGCGTCGAGCTTGCCGCCAAGGCGCTGCACCAGGCCGGCGGCGCGCTGCAGGTCGGCGTGGGCGCCAGTCACCGGCAGCGCGGGGCGGATGGGCTCGCCCGTCACCGGCGAACGCGGCAGCCAGTCGGGCGGCAGGTCGCAGAAGTCGTTCTGCGGGTCGATCAGCAGTAGATGCGTGTTCATGTGCATGTCTTCTCGTGGTGTGGCTGCATGATAAACCCACTTAAATTAAGTGTGCAATTAAGTTGATGGGGAAAGTTCACAAGTGCGAATGACCGCTTATCCTCTCTTCGGTGAACGACTCAACGAACTCCACGTCCGACACGCGGTTGATCTGCACCGTGGACGTCGTGCTGCTGACGCTGCGCGATGCCCAGTTGCAGGTGCTGCTGCTCAAGCGCGACCGGGAGCCCTTCGGCGGCGCGCTCGCGCTGCCGGGCGGCTACGTCCACGCCGACGAAGACCAGGGCTGCGAGGACGCCGCCCAGCGCGTACTGTTGCAGAAGGCCGGCTTGCAAAGCCCGTACCTGGAGCAGCTGGCCAGCTTCAGCGGCCCGGCCCGCGACCCACGCGGCTGGAGCGTGTCGGTCGCCTACTTCGCGCTGGTGCCGGCGCCGGAATCCACCCAGCCCGGCCAGTTGTGGCTGCCGGTAGACCGCCTGCCCCAGCTGCCGTTCGACCACGGTCGCATCGTCGCCACCGCGGTCGAGCGCGTGCGCAACAAGAGTCAGTACTCGTCGCTGCCGGTGCACCTGTGCCCCGAGCCGTTCACGCTGCCGCAACTGCACGCCATCTACGAGGCACTGCTGGGCGAGGCCATCAACCCGGTGAGCTTCCGCCGCAAGATGGACGAACTGGCCATCCTCGAGGCCGTGCCGGGCGCCAAGCGTGCCGAGGGAGCACATCGGCCGGCCCAGTTGTACCGGCTGAAGGATGAATTCCGGCAGACGCTGAGGGTGGTCGGGCGAGGCTTGAACGCCTGATCCGGCGGGTGCCGAACCCGGCCAGTCAGCACGCATGGATGCTGGCGATCGGGCCCACCGCAGCCCGGCTCGTTCCCCGAAGGCTGCCCACACAGCAACCAATACCCCTTGCCTGCGGCATAAGCGCCATCGCGAAAAACCGGTAAGGCTTTGTTGAGCCCGGTTAACGAGGTGCGGATTGCTCACAGCTCGGTACGTTTGTCCGTGGGGCGGCTGCCTAGAGTCGCGCCGTTTCTTTCTTCACGAGACCAACGATGCTGAAAATTTCGCCCCTGATCCTCGCCAGCAGCGTCCTGCTGCTGAGCGCTTGCGCCACCCAGGATTTCGTCAAGGAGACCGTCGCACCGGTGCAGACCAGCGTGGACGGCCTCGGCACCCGCGTGCAGGCACATGACGACGGCCTCAAGGCACTGGGCGGGCGGCTGCAGGGCAGCGAGGCACGTATCCAAGCCCTGGAGCAGGAGGCTGCGGCGCGAGCCCAGGCCGCCAAGAACCTGCCCGCGCCGCCCGGGCTGCTGATGAGCGTCCTGCTGAGCGATGACAAGATCAAATTCAAGTCAGGCCATGCCGAACTCACCGAGCAGGCCGGCCAGGAGCTCGATCAGCTCGTCGCCAAGCTCAAGACCGACAACCAGCCGGTGTTCATCGAGATCCAGGGCCACACCGACTCGACCGGCAGCCAGGCGATCAACCAGCAACTGGGCCTCAAGCGAGCCGAAGCCGTGCGCCTGCACCTGTCCCGCGCCGGCCTGCCGCTGGCGCGCATGGCAACGATCAGCTACGGTGACTCTGCGCCGCTGGCCGACAACAAGACTCGCGAAGGTCGCAGCACGAACCGGCGAGTTCAGCTGATCGTGATGCGCTGAGCCAACGGCTGCGGACTGGCGTGCGCCGAGGCCCAGGTCGGTGTCCTCGTGCGCGAACCTGAAATGGGAAAGGCGCCTGGATCGTTGATTGACCCAGGCGCCCCGAGAGGCAGTTGGCCGGCATGGGCCACGAGATTCACGGAAGCTTCACCTCAGTTAGGGACGCAGAGCGACCGTGGACAACCGGCACGACGGGTACCATCCGCCGCGCTGCGGCTGTGAAGCCCTGCAAGGCCTCACAGGGAGCCTCGCGATGCCGGTCTACTTCATCTTTTTCCTGGCCATGCTCGGCTCGGCGGTGCTGTTCTATGCGGGCGCACTGGGCACAGTGGCCGTGATGCGAAGGCCGCTGCCCTCACTTATCAAAGGCGGCGCGGCCGACGGCCTACAGACGGTGCACCTTGCGCTGGCCTGGATCAACTTCGGTGTGTGCTGGCTGCTTTACTTCAACGTCTACCGCATCCACGTAGACATGGCTGCCGTAAGCGACGTCGCGTTCCTGGCCTTTGCCCGCGGCTACACCACCCGGCTACCCATCGTGGTGCTGCCTTACGGCGCCGGCGCACTGGCCGCCGCACTGTCTCTGTGGAGCTCGCCCAGGGGCGTCTCACGCCGCGCGTTGTGGGGCATGGCCACGCTGTGGCTGCTGTCGGTGGCATGCACGCCCTGGGCCGCCGGCGCGCAAGACGACATGCACGATCACGGCTTCACCGATGCAGCCTTCCAACAACTGCAGCTGGCACACCTGCTCCGCTCGCTGTGCGT
This sequence comes from Pelomonas candidula, assembly GCF_043555985.1. Lineage (NCBI taxonomy): Bacteria > Pseudomonadati > Pseudomonadota > Betaproteobacteria > Burkholderiales > Sphaerotilaceae > Roseateles > Pelomonas candidula. The sequence goes on from NZ_JBIGIC010000002.1 coordinate 438,680, forward strand.
GTGCGCTGCGGCCGTGTGGGCGATGTGGGAGTGCAGGCGTTTGAGGGACTGACTGCCCACACTGCAACGGGACCATTGGGTCCCGTTGTCATTCGCGCCGTGGCGCGAGATGCCATCAGGCTTCAGCCAAGCTTGCCCCACCAAGCAATGACTAACCTTGCCTCCGGAGGAGTTCGAACATCGGCTGCTAGGCCGCATAGATACTGACGATCCACCGTGATCGACTGCGTTCGTTACCCCATTTGTTTCCCCAGAATCGCTTCTCTGCAGTGCACGCTGCTCAGCTCAAGGCGCTGCAGGCAGTTGGCGGAACCGGCCCATCGCGCTCGGGCGGCAGAACTGACTCTTCGCCGGCAGCTTGCGCACGGGCGAACGGGCCTCGACCGTGATGCGCCTGATCCACTCGGCCAAACTCAACGGGCTTGATCCCTACGCCTACCTTCGCGATGTGCTGGATCGGCTGCCGACTCAATCGGCCAGCAAGATCAGCGAGTTGCTGCCACACCGCTGGACTTCAGTGGCGACGTAGAGTCCGCTCACGGCTTGCGTTGGAGTTAGCAATGAAACCGCCACTTGTATTGCGCGCGTCAGTATGGACAACCTTGGCGGCGCTCGTTGGAGCGGTGCTGTAGGCGAAGTCTTCCTATGAATCTGGCTGGTTGCCGCTGCTGAAAGGTGGGCTGCTAGGGGTCGTGATATGCGTGGTCGTCGTCCTTGGCGTTGCCAAATGCGCTGCGCAAACGCACCGTCAGTAGCAAGGAGGGCGCCTCACTGCCGAGGCCATCTTGGACGCAGTCGCAGTGCTCGGCGAGTTGGCCGGACGTACATGGACGCCCGGGCTACGTCGTCGACCATGTCGTGCCGCTGTGCGCCGGCGGCGCTGGTGGCCAACTGCGGTTTCCGTAACGAATCCTGGCTCGCGCATGATGTGCGACAGCCTGAGTTCCAGGCGCATCGCGAGACCGAAATGCACACGATTGAACGACGCTACGAGCTCACGCCGCAGGGGTGGGTGGGTCTTATCGGCGGCAAGATCTCCGCCGGCATCTGGCAGGGGCGTTATGTCGGCGCAGGGGGCAGCAAACGGACCGTTCGCAAGGCGCTGCGGCGCGCGAAACGGATGCATGCCCGCTGACTTACGCCGCGGTGCATGTTCTTAGCCCTTTTCCTATGACGTTTCAGAGCCTTCGGCCACACGCTGGGACAAGCCCTTGGCCGGGGCCACCATGCGTCAAAGTCGGTCACGCATACGCTGAACGAACACCTCGCCGCCGTACCAGGCCTGGCTCTCCGGGTCGAGTTCTTCAATTTGGCCTGTCCGGAGGGACTCGAACCCCCGACCTGCTGCTTAGAAGGCAGCTGCTCTATCCAGTTGAGCTACGGACAGACAGAACCCGTGATTATCAGATCAACACGTTGATGATCGCGTCGCCGATGCCCATCAGCGCCGCGCCGGAGATCAAGCCCGCACAAATGGGTTCCATGCCTTCGACCCAGATGCGATGGCCCTGGGTGCCGGGCGCCTTGTGCTTGCGGCCCTGGTACCAGAACAGCAACGCACCGACGAACATCATGAAGGTGGCCTGAGGCGGCAGCGTGACGCCCAGGCCGATGGCCACGGCCGACAGGCCCGAGCGCCCCTTGGTGGCAATACGTGCCAGCTCGATGGCGATGGCCGCCACGGCCGCGACGGCCATCGAGATCAGCGCCGACATCGGCAGGCTCTTCAGCCCCCTGGCGATGATGTCGGCCACGCCCTTCCACTGCAGCGCGGCCGGGAAGCCGAACTGGTCGGACACCATGCCCGCCGCGCTGGAGGCGCCGCTGGCGTCCGGCTTGATGAACAGCAGGAAGAACAGCGGCACGCAGACGAGCACGCCGGCCAGGTTGCCGATGACGTGGCCGATGGCCTGGTGGCGCGGCTTGCCGCCCAGCATGTAGCCGGGCTTGATGTCCGACAGCAGGTTGGCCGCGTTGGACGCCATCTCCGCCGTCATGCCGGCGGGCAGCAGGTTGGAGCCGGGGTTGCTGCGGTCCAGCGCGCCCATCGTGAACTGCGTGATCTTGGCCAGCGAGCCGGTCGGCGTCCACGACGTCAGCGCCATCGAGTTGGTGCAGATCACCGTCAGCACGAAGATCAGCGGCAGCGACAGGATCGCGAGCCACAGCGGCACACCGAAGAAGACATGCGTGGCGTAGCAGCACAGCAGGCTGGCAATGGGCACGCCGATCCACGATACCCACAGCGGCACTTCGATGTCCTTCAGCAGGTCGCTCTGGGGCTCGGTCTTGGCCTTGGCAGCCTTGCGCTTGAAGGCACTCGTGAAGATCTCCGGCTTGGCCAGCAGCGACACCAGCGCGCCGACGACCATCATCGTCACGCCCCACCACAGCGACCACTGGTTGACGATCTCGACGCGGTTCAGCGGGATCAGCGCGCCGCTCGGGCCCACGCGCGGGGCGATGTCGCCCAGTTGGATCATCATCGGCGCCAGCACGAAGAAGTTGATGAAGGCACCCAGGAAGCAGCTGGCCGCGACGGCGATGCCCATCAGGCCGCCCGTGCCGATCAACGCGGCATCAACGACCAGGCGCAGGCCCAGCGTGCGGAAGTCCGTGCCCAGGATGCTGGGGATGAAGCCGTGCGCCTTGACGGCCCACGCGTAGTAGTAGTCGTCGATGCGGTCGTGCAGATACCAGGGCTCCTTCATGCCGGCCCACTTGTCCATGGCCAGCAGCTTGAACTGGATCAGCTTCATCCAGCCTTCGCCGCAGATGCCTTGCAGGACGGCAGCGCCGACGCCCACCCAGGCCAGCAGCTTGGCCTTGAAGACGCCTTCGTTGCCCTTGCCGTGGTACAGCGAATCCAGCACGACGCCGCAGGCACGGCCTTCGGGGAATGGCGCCTGGTCTTCGTTGATGAAACGGCGCTTCAGGGGGAAGGCCAGCAGGACGCCCACCAGCGACACCAGGAACATCCAGATCACGATCTGCCACCACTGCGGCACATGGCCGGTGACCAGCATGTAGGCCGGCAGGCTGGAGATCAGTGACGTGGTCACGTAGCCCGACGCCGTGGCGATGGACTGTGTGCAGTTGTTTTCGAGGATGGTGTAGTCCTGCGCCATGCCGGCAGCATGCAGCGCGCGGAACAGCGCAAAGGCAAGGATCACCGACGTGAGGCCGACGCCCAGCGAAATGCCGGTCTTGGCGCCGATGTACAGGCCGGTGGACGACAACACGCCGCCGAGCAGGAAGCCGGTCAGGCCCGAACGCAGCGTCAGCTGGGCCATGTCGCCGCGGAACACGTTCTTGAACCACCACTCGTCCTTTTGGGCGCGGGTCCAGGTGGCGATCTGTTCGTCGGTCAGGTAGGGAAGAGCCATGGGTTCTCAGGCACGGCTTGTGGCCATGCCAGGGGTTGCAACGAGTGCGGGGATTGTCCCGGCCGACCGCCCGGTCGGACTTTGGGGGAAGCCCCTGGATGCAGGGCCTTCAAAAAGACAAACCCGCCGGCGGCACCAAGCCGGCGGCGGGTTCATGGAAAGGTTTGATCGGGGCGGCGAGATTCGAACTCGCGACTCTTGCTCCAAGTTAGAGCAGCGCGAATTTTACGAGACTTTCCGGAACTTCTTGGAATCTGAGATTTCATTGATAAATTAATGACTTACAAAAACCATCGCCACAGACCATCCAACCTCTACCCGCTACAGCCCGACCTCTGGTTGTCTCCATATTCGCGAGGATTCGAACTTCCTACCTGAAGGTAGGAGGCAGCAGAAATGGCGACACTTCATCCGAAAGGCGCTCGGTGGGATGTAACGGAGCTGCGAAATCTGCCGCCCGCGTGGGGTGTGAAGTTGCCCAAGAAGAGGCGCCATCCGGTCGCGAAAGTTGATCGCCCTGCCCTCGTGATCACATGGTTGAGCGCCCACCGAAGCGCCATCGCCGACACTGGCGCTCCATTTCCGAGCCGCCCATGCCCTCTGCCCACGACCTGATCCAAGCCCTCGCCGCCGCCCACCGCGACGGCACCCACCTGCACGCCTCCGACTGGGCCGGTGCCGTTCGCGACGAGGCCGATGCCTACGCTGTGCAGGACGGCGTGGCCGCCGCGCTGGGCTGGCCACTGGCCCGCTGGAAGTCCGGCGGTGCCGGCGCACAGGGCCCGTTCAGTCACTCGCCGGTGAACCCGCTCGCCGGCGCGGCGCTACTGGGGGTGGAGGCCGAGGTGGCGCTGCGCGTCGGCTCGGATGGCGCGCCCGAGGCGATGTGCATCGCCGTCGAGCTGGTGGCCTCGCGCTGGGCGGAAGGCCTGGACGCCCCGGCGCTACTGCGCATGGCCGATCACCAGTCCAACGCCGGCTTGCTGCTGGGCGAGTGGCAGCCCTACCGCGCGCTGGACTGGGCGAATCTCGAATGGCGTCTCGCACTGCCCGGCCAGGAGACCATCGTGCGCCGCGGCGGCCATTCGCTGGCGAACCCGGCCGGCGTGCTGCCCGCGTGGCGGGCGCATGCGACGCGCAACGGCCGACCGCTGCCGGCCAGCGCCGTCGTGACGACGGGGGCCTGGGGCGGACTGCATCCCCACACCGGCCCGGCCCACGGCTCGTTGAGCATCGAAGGCCTGGGCGAGTTCGCTTTCTAGATCGGTCGCTGCGTCGCCCACTCGCGCAGCGGCGTGAACAGCAGCGCAAAGCCCAGCACGTTCAGCACCACGGTCAGCCAGAACACGCGCCGGAAAGCCGGCTTCGCGCTCTTGTGGCGCAGCGTCTCCTGCGCCAGCAGCGCACCGGGCCAGCCGCACAGCAAGGCCAGCGTGTGCAGCGTGTTCTCGGCCACGCGCCAGCCGCCGCGCAGCGCGGCGCGCTTGTCCAGCGCGTAGGTGATGAAGGTGGCCATACTCATGGCTGAGTACGCGCCCCAGGCCGCGTTCGGCACACCCCACAGCAGGTGGCAGGCCAGCACGAAGGCGGCAAAGGCCGGCACCAGCAGCAGCACGCGCCCGCGGTCGCGGGCCTTGGGGATGGGCGGCATGGCCCGCGGCTCCAGGCTGCGCACGTCCTGCGCGCGCTTCTTGCCCTGCGCGTCCAGCCCTTCCCGATAGCTCAGCCGCTCGCCGACGAAGGGGCGCTGCGGACGCGGCCCGAAGGCCTTGATGTGGACGAAGCATTTCGCGCCTCCACCATCGGGCGTAATGAAGCCGTAGCCCTTGGCGTCGTCCCACTGGGTCAGCACGCCCTTCATCGCGCGTCCTCCAGATGGGACTTCAGCGCCGCGATGGCGTGGCGGACCTTGGCCGGCTGCGCGTCGCGCTGCGGCGTCAAGGCCCAGACGGGCAGGTCCGGCAGCGCGAGTTCGCTGTCCACCCGCAGCAGCCGGCCGGTGGCGACGGCTTCGGCGACGTCCTCGTCGCCCAGCGCCGCCAGGCCCAGACCGGCCTCGCACAGCTGCTGCAACGTCAGCTGGTTGTTGCTGGTGTAGCGCGGCTGCACGGTCAGCGCGCTGCCGGGCAGGCGGCGCGGCTGGTCGGTGCCGTCCTGCAGCACCAGCCAGTCGGCGGCCTCTAGCGCCTCGCGCGTGGCCGGCACGCCACGTTGGGCGAGGTAGGCCGGCGCGGCGTACAGGCTGGTGTGCAGCGTGCCGAGCGGCTGCGCGACCCAGGCACTGTCCGGCAGGCGACCGAAGCGGATGGCAAGGTCGATGCGGTGGGCAACGAGGTCGGTGAAGCCGTCCTCGACCTGCAGGTGCAGCCGCAGGCCCGGGTGGGCCGCGAGCAGCGGCGCCAGGGCCGGACCGATGCGGCGGCCGAAGCCGACCGTCATCGCGATGCGCAGCTCGCCCTCTGGCGCATCGCGCAGCGACTGGAGCTGGGCCTGGGCCTGCTCGGCAGCGGCCACCATCGCCGCACAGCCGGCGTGGAATCGCTCGCCGGCCGGTGTCAGGCTGAGTTTGCGCGTGGAGCGGTGCAGCAGCGTGACGCCCATGTCCTTTTCCAGCGCCCTCACCTGCTGGCTGACGGCCGAGGTGCTGGTACGCAGTTGGCGCGCGGCGGCGGCAAAGCTGCCGTGGCGCACGACGGCGGCCAGGACGGCCATCCGTTTGAGCTGGTCGAGCATGAAGTTTTTCTAAACAGTTCCGGCAATCAATGCCGACTTATCAATTGATTGTGAAGCAAGAACAATAGCGCCATTGCAACCTGAATGATGGAGAGCGCCATGAACATCGCCCTGATCGGTGCCACCGGCTTTGTCGGCAAGGCCCTGCTGGAAGAACTGCTGAGCCGCGGCCACACCGTGCGCGCGCTGCAGCGCGACACGGCCAAGCTGGCCGCCCGCGCCGGGCTGGAGGCACGTGCCGTGGACGTGCTGGCCGGCGACAACCTCGCGGCCTCGTTGGCCGGCGTGGACGCCGTCGTCAGCGCCTTCAACGCCGGCTGGGGCAACCCCAACCTGCACGACGACTTCCTGCGCGGCAGCGACGCCATCGCCAGCGCGGCGCGCGAGGCCGGCGTGCGGCTCATCGTCGTCGGCGGCGCGGGCAGCCTGTTCATCGCCCCGGGCCAGCAACTGGTGGACTCGCCCGCCTTCCCGGCCGAGTGGAAGCAAGGTGCGCTGGCGGCCCGCGAGGTGCTGACGCGCCTGCGCGCCGACAAGACCACGCTGGACTGGACCTTCGTGTCGCCCGCCATGCACCTGGCGCCGGGCGCGCGCACGGCTCAGTTCCGACTCGGCGGCGAGGAGCCGGTGTTCGACGCCAAGGGCGAGAGCAACATCAGCGTCGAAGACCTGGCCGTGGCCATCGTCAACGAGCTGGAAGCGCCGCAGCACCGCCGCGGTCGCTTCACCCTCGGCTACTGAGTCTTACTGGACGGCCGGAGAGATCCGGAACATCAGCACCCCATGGCTGGCCACCGTGCCGCCATGGCGGCCGGTGACGCCGGCCGTCTTCTTGCCCGACCACAGGTCGTGCACGTTGGCCTTGAGCTTGGAAGGCAGATCGATCTGCTCCCAGGCCACGGTCATGTCTGCCGGCTTCTCGCCGCGGTTGAACAGCACGACGGCGCGGTCGCCGCCCTGCAACGTGCGCACCCAGATCTCCTGATCGCCCTCGCGCCAGACGCGGCGGCCCTGGCGGCCCAGCGGGTCCTGGTCGACCTTGATGACCTCGGCGTTGGTCAGGATGCGCCGGGTGTCGGCGTCCATCCTGCTCATGTCGTTGCCGGCGACCAGCGGCGCGGCCAGCATGGCCCAGATGGAGAAGTGGCTCTCGTACTCGGTCGTCGTCATGCCGCCGTTGCCCACCTCCAGCATGTCGGGGTCGTTCCAGGCGTTGGGGCCGGCGTCGGCCCACAGCTCGGCGTTCATGTCGATGATGTCGAGCAGGCCGTGCGACCACTCCTTCTTGCCCTTCCACCCATCCCAGATGTCGCCCGTCGTGCGCCACATGTGACCCACAGGCTGGGCCCAGCGGCCCGGGTGGCTGTTGCCCCACTCGCACATCGACAGCAGGATGTCTCGCCCCGATTCGCGCAGCGCCTTGGCCATGATGGTGTACGCGGCCTCGGCGTTGCGCTGGCCGGTGTAGCACCAGTCGTACTTGAGATAGTCCACGCCCCACTTGGCGTACTGGCGTGCGTCCTGGAACTCATGGCCGGCGCTGCCCGGGCGGCCGCCACACGTCGCCGAGCCGGCGTCGGAGTAGAGGCCGAACTTCAGGCCCTTGGCATGCACGTAATCGGCCAGCGCCTTGATGCCGCTGGGAAAGCGCTCCGGGTCGGCCTGGATGTTGCCGTCGGCATCGCGGCTCTTCTGCCAGCAGTCGTCGATGACGATGTACTGGTAGCCGGCGTCCTTCATGCCGGAGGCGGCCATCGCGTCGGCTTGCTGGCGGATCAGCTGCTCGCTGACGTTGCAGGCGAACTTGTTCCACGAGTTCCAGCCCATCGGCGGCGTGGGCGCGAGGCTGGGCTTGGGGGTGTCGAGCTTGAGCGTCTCGTGGCCGGTCTGGGCCTGCGCGCCCGCGGCGACGAGGCAGGTGAACACGGCCAGCAGCACGCGGCGCAGCCAGGTTGAGGTCATGAGGGACTCCGTTGGGGGGATGGAGAAGAGACGATCAGACGGTGCCGCGGCGGGCTTCCAGCTCGGCGCGGATCTCGTGCATGCGCTTCTCGGTCAGGAAGTAGCGCGAAACGATGTACAGCGCGACGCACAGGCCCACGATGGGGATGCCGGACAGGCAGACGCGGATCAGGAAGATCGCGTCCTCGCCCTGCACGGGCAGCTTGGCGTCGAAGCCGGTGAACTGCAGCACCCAGCCCGAGGTCATGTTGCCCAGGGCGAGACCGACCTTCGAGATCCACGAGCCGCAGGCCGCGAACGAACCCTCGCGGCGCTGGCCGCTCTCGAGTTCGTCGTGGTCGATGACATCGGCCATCGACGAGCCGTAGATCGTCCAGAAGCCCGCGCCGATGAAGGCCACGCCGCCGCTGGCAAACAGCTGCAACCAGGGCAGTTGCGGGTTGTAGAAGAACCAGTCGCCGATGAAGGCGCAGATGCCGAGCGTGATCACGGTCATCAGCGCATTGCGCTTGCCGTGGTGGCGCGCCACCCAGCCGGCGAACGTGATGCCGATGAGGCCGCAGACGAGGCCCGCCACGCCCATCATCGAGTTCCACTTGGTGGCCTCGACGACGTTGCCGCCGCAGACGTAGTAGACCGTCGCGTAGTAGCCCAGCAGGCCCACCATGGACGTGGCCATGTTGTAGGCGAGCATGGTGCCCAGCATCTGGCGGAAGGGTCGGTTCTTCAGCGTGCGGTAGAGCGTGTCCTTGAACGGCACGCGCTGCTTGCTCTTGGCGACGACGTTCTCGTAGTAGCGCTCACGCGTCAGCGAGAAGATCAGCACCGACACGACGACCATGATGCCGCCCAGGATGCTGGTGTAGACCTGCGCGCCCTTCAGGATGTCGGGCTTGCCGGATGCGTCGTTGAAGATCGCCAGCGTCGTGAACTGCGCTGCGACGAACATCGCCAGCTCGGGGATCTTCTGGATCGCGTTCTTCCATGACATCACACGCGTGCGCTCGTGGTAGTCCGGTGTCATCTCGGCGCCCAGGCTGTTCCACGGCATGATGAAGCAGCTCATCGCCGGCACGTAGAGGCAGGTCGACACGACCATGAAGACGAAGTATTCGGTGTCGCTCCAGCCCCGGCCGACGGCGAACATCAGTGGCAGGCCGATGCCGGCCAGGATGCCGCCCACGAGGATGAAGGGCCGGCGGCGCCCCCAGCGCGTGCGGGCGTTGTCGGAGATCCAGCCGAACAGCGCGTCCGACACGGCGTCGACGGCGATCTTCAGGCCCAGCGCCGTCGAGATCAGCCCCGGCGCGACACCCAGGAACACGTTGAAGACGTGGAAGGCCAGCGACTGGTAGAGCCAGTGGCCCCACATGTCCAGGAAAGACCCGAGGCCGAAGCCGATCTTCTGCGAGGCGGGTACGCGGTCGGCCGCGGCCGTCGAGGTCGACGCAACCCCGGGAGCCCCCGGGCGCGGCGTCAGGGGTGCGGCGACCCCATCGCTGTCGGCAATCACTCTGTCTCCTTGGTCGCCTAGGGCGACGCATTTTTAGTAAACAGAGAGATTTTTGTTCGATGTTCGGACGAATGAAAGGCGGGTTAGACCCTAGGAATCGGTTCCAGTGTTCAGCGTTCGGCGGTGACTGCCTGGCGTTTCGTCCTGCGCGCCGGCGCCGCATCGGCCGGCGGCGGGGCGACGCGTGAGCTCTCGCGCACCACCAGCTCGACCGGCAGCGACGCCTCGCTGGGCTCCACGTCGCCGTCGATGAGCGCGCGCGCGGCCATGTTGCCCAGCGCCTCCTTGTCCATCTTCACGGTGGACAGCGGTGGCTTGCAGTGCGAGGCCTCCTCGATGTCGTCATAGCCGACGAAGCGGATGTCCTCCGGCACGCGCAGGCCGCGCTCCTGGCACAGCTCCATGCCGAACATCGCCGTCGAGTCGTTGTAGGCAAACACGGCATCCGGCGGCTGCGGCAGCTCCAGCAGGCGGCGCATCGCGTCGCGGCCGGCATCGCGGTATTCCAGCGCCGGGTCCAGCGTGACCTCGTAGTCGGGGTCGAACAGGCGGCCGGCCTCGAACAGCGCGCGGCGGAATCCCTTGGCGCGCAGCGATGTCGAGTAGTGCGCCAAAGGCCCGAAGATGGCGGCGATGCGCTGGGAATTGCCCTCCAGCAGATGCTTCGTCGCCAGCCAGGCGCCCAGCTGGTTGTCGTCGTTGATGCAGCGCACGCCGGGGAAGAAGTGGTCCACCAGTACCAGCGGCAGTTCGCAGCGGCGCACGGCATCCATGGCCTCGGGGTCGAAGTAGCCGGCGCCGAGCAGCGCGTCCGCCTCGTGGCGGCGCACCTGGCCGGCGATGTCCTCGCCGGACTGCACCGACAGCAGGCTCAGCGGCACGCCGGCTTCGCGGCAGACCGTCTCGGCGCCGTGCAGCACATAGGAATAGAACGGGTTGTTGGCCAGCGAGCCCATGTGGCGGCTGTACAGGAACAGCATGCGACGCGGCTTGCCGGTGCGCAGCTTGGCCGTGTCATAGCCGAGCTGCTGTGCGACTTCGAGCACCTGGGTTCGCGTCTGCTCCGACAGACCGGGCTGCCCCTTCAGCGCACGCGAGACGGTGCCGATGGACACCCCCGCCGCCTGGGCCAATTCCCGAATCGTCACCCCCCGTTTGTCGGCCATGGCCCGAACTCCAGCTGTTGTTTAGTGCCTCAAAAAGCGCCGCGATTGTGGCATTGCCGCCAAGATGGCACCGCACAGCACTTGCTCTTCTGCCACCACCCGCGGCTTGCCGGCGCGATGCGGGATCGCCCTCGTTGCCGATTGTTCACTAAACATTTATTGTTGCCTAGAATATTTCAGTCATCTTCAGTGCTCCCGATGCCTCCCTGCTCCCTTGTCGTCCTGGGCGAAGCCCTGGTGGACGAATTCCACGACGGCCCGGTGGCCGGCGGCGCGCCCTTCAACGTGGCGCGATCCCTGGCGACACTGGGCGCTCCCACCCTCTTCATCAGCCGCATCGGCGCGGACGACGCCAACGGCCGCCTCGTGCTGGACAGCGCTCGGCGCTACGGCCTCGGCGAGCAGGGCCTGCAGCGCGACGCCGCACGCGCCACCGGCCGCGTCAGCGTGCACGAGAAGGCCGGCGGCGGCCACAGCTTCGAGATCCACGCCGACGCCGCCTGGGACCACCTGGATGCCGCCGCAGCACGCACCGCGCTGGCCGGCGCCCGGGCCTCGGTCCTTTACTTTGGCAGCCTGGCCCAGCGTCACGTCGTCTCGCGCGCCGCCATCCGCGCACTGGCCAAGACCTTCACCGGCCTGCGCTTCCTGGACCTGAACCTGCGCCCCGGCACCGACAACGCGCTGTTCGCCGCCGAGTCGCTGATGCTGGCCGACTGGGTCAAGGTCAACGACGAGGAACTGGCGCGACTGGCCGTCTGGTTCGACGCCGCCGGCGACGAAGCGGCGCAGATCGCGTCGCTGATGGCGCGCTTCGCGTTGCAGCGCGTCGTGCTGACGCTGGGCGCCGACGGCTGGCGCTTCTACGGCCCAGGCGGCGTGCTGCTGGCCGACGGGCCGGGCGTGCCGCAAGCCCATGTCGTCGACACCGTCGGCGCCGGTGATTCCTTCACGGCCATGCTGCTGGCCGGCCACAGCCTCGGCCGCGACATGACCGCCACGCTGACGCTGGCCAATCAGTTCGCCTCCTTCATCTGCGGCCAGCGCGGGCCCCTGCCGGGCGACGCGCAAGCCCTGACCCCGTGGCGCGACGCCCTGCAGGCGCTGCCGCCCTCCCCTTGACTCCACGACGCCCCGACATGGCACAGACTTCCTCGCTCGCCGACCTCATCTCCCCGCCGGCGGACTCGCCGATGCGCCGCCACGACTTCATCTTCGGCGCTGGCACCTCGTCCTACCAGATCGAAGGCGCGGCCCATGCGGACGGCCGGCTCGAATCCATCTGGGACCGCTTCTGCGCCACGCCCGGCAAGGTGCTGCGCGGCGAGAACGGCGACGTGGCCTGCGACCACTACCACCGCCTCGACGAAGACCTGGACATCCTGAAGCGCCTGGGCGTAGACGCCTACCGTTTCTCCATCGCCTGGCCGCGCGTCATGGACCAGGCCGGCAAGCCCAACGCGAAAGGCATCGACTTCTACAAGCGGTTGCTGGACGGCCTGGGCGATCGCGGCATCAAGGCCTTCGTCACGCTCTACCACTGGGACCTGCCGCAGTACCTCGAGGACAAGGGCGGCTGGCTGAATCGCGAGACGGCCTACCGCTTCGTCGACTACGCCGACCTGATGAGCCGCGAGCTGGCCGGCCACGGCGACGTGGCCGCGTGGACCACCCACAACGAGCCCTGGTGCTCGGCCTACCTAGGCTACGGCGACGGCCACCACGCGCCGGGCCTCAAGAGCAACCGCTGGGCTGCGCAGGCCATGCACCATCTGCTGCTGGGCCACGGCCTCGCGCTGCCGGTGCTGCGCGCCAATGCGCCGCAGGCGCTGCACGGCATCGTCGCGAACTGCGCACCGGGCTATGCCGACCAGGACACCGCGGAAGACCGCGACGCCGCCTCGCTGTTCGAGACCTTCCAGAACCGCTGGGTGCTGGACCCGCTGCTCAAGGGCGAGTACCCGAAGGACTTGTGGCGCCTGTGGAAGGGCTGCGAGCCACTGGTGCTGGATGGCGACATGGACGTCATCAAGCGCCCCATCGACTACCTCGGCATCAACTTCTACAGCCGCGCCGTGCTGCGCTCGAAAGGCCCGGACACCATCGACTGGGTGCGCCACGAGGGCGTCGAGCGCACGACGATGGACTGGGAGGTCTACCCGCAGGGCATGCAGGACCTGTTCGAGGCCTTCAAGCGCGAGTACGCCAACCTGCCGCCGCTCTACGTGACCGAGAACGGCATGTCCAGCCACGACAGCGTCGATACCGCCGGTCAGGTGGACGACCTGCAGCGCCAGTCCTACCTGAAGCGCCACTTCGCCGCCTGCTCGCGGGCCATGGCCAACGGCGTGGATGTGCGCGGCTACTTCGTCTGGTCGCTGATGGACAACTTCGAATGGGCCTTCGGCTACGAGCGCCGCTTCGGTCTCGTGCACGTGGACTTCGAGACGCAGAAGCGCACGCTCAAGCGCAGCGCGCTGGCGTACGCGGATTTTCTCGCGGAGCGCGCAGTGCGCTGAGGTTCAGCGCACCCCGACCAGGCGGTCCAGATAGGCCGCATGGTCGGGCATGCCGTCCACCGTGCGCGAGATGGCCATGTGCAGCCGCTTGAAGTGCTCGCGCAGCGTCGGCTCGTCGACCTGCTTCAGCAATGGGTCCAGCCCCTGCGGTTGCATCCCCAAGCCCAGGAACAGCGACAGCCAGGAGTCCTCCCCGAAGCTGTCACGGTCCAGGATGACGACGCGGCCGTTGCGGCGGAAGCTCTCGATCTGGTGGGCCAGCGTGTCCGGGATGGGCATGGCCGCGCAGTAGCGCCAGAACTCGCTGTCGTCGCGGCGGGTCTCCTTGTAGTGAAGGATGATGAAGTCGCGGATGGACTCGTACTGCCGCGTCATCTTGCGGTTGTATTCGTCCACCAGGTGCGGCTCGCAGCGTTTGTCCGGGAACAACTCCACCAGCGCGCTGATGCCGTGGATGATGAGCGAGAGGCTGGTGGACTCCAGCGGCTCCAGGAACCCCGACGACAGGCCCACGGCGACGACGTTCTTCTCCCAGATGCGCTTGCGCAACCCGGTCTTGAAGCGCAGCTGGCGCAGGTCGCCCTGCGGCGCACTGTCGAGGTTCTGCATCAGCACACGACTGGCCTCGTCGTCGCTGATGTGGCCGCTGCAGTAGACGTGACCGTTGCCCGTGCGGTGCTGCAGCGGGATGCGCCACTGCCAGCCGGCGCTGTGCGCGGTGGAGGTGGTGTGCGGCGTCAGCGGCAGCGTCTTGTCGCAGGGCACCGCTTGGGCGCTGTCGCACGGTAGCCAGTGCGTCCAATCGTGGTAGCCGGCCTTGCAAACGCCCTCGATCAGCAGCGCCCGGAAGCCCGAGCAGTCGATGAAGAGGTCGCCCTCGATGCGCCGGCCGTCGGCCAGCGTCACGGCCGTCACGAAGCCGTCGCCGGGGCGAACGGACACGTCGACGATGGTGCCCTCCTCCCGCTTCACGCCGCGCGCCATCGCGTAGTCGCGCAGGTAGGCCGCGTACAGGCCGGCGTCGAAATGGAAGGCGTAGGAATAGGCGTTGGCCGCCGACGGTGCGCCGGCCTCGGGCAGCGCGAAGCGGTTGCGCCGCGCCATCACGGTCGCGACCGACCATTCCTCGTAGCTGGGCATGCCGCCCGCGCGGTTCAGCCGCAGCCAGTGGGCCACCGACGAGCGGTTGACGATGGGCGGACCGAAACCGCCGAAGCCGTGGAAGAAGCGGTTGCCGACATGCCCCCAGTCCTTGAACTCGATGCCCAGCTTGAAGCTTGCCTGGGTCTTGCGCATGAAGTCGGCGTTGTCCAGCTCCAGCATGTCGTTGTAGTAGCGGATGCTGGGCAGCGTGGCCTCGCCCACGCCCACGGTGCCGATTTCCGGGGACTCCACGAGCACGATCTCGCAGCCCACCGGGTTGGCAGGCCCGCCCGGTTGCGTGCCGAACACCTGGCTCAGCGGCGCGGCGCTCATCCAGCCCGCGGTGCCGCCGCCCACGATGACGATGCGGCGGATGGCCTGTTCGTTGTTCTTCACTTGGCCATCTCCATCGGCGCGGCCTTGACGTGTTTATCGATGAAAGCGCCATGGTCGGGCATGCCGTCCACGGTCTGCGAGATGGCCGCGCGCAGGCGCTGGAAGTGCTCGCGCAATGCCTGCGCATCCACCTGCGCCAGCAGCGGATCGTGGCGCTCCGGCCAGCACCCCAGGCCCAGGAAGAGCGACACCCACGACGGCTCGGCGAAGCTGTCCGGGTCCAGGATGGCGACTCGGCCGCTGCGGCGGAAGAGTTCGATCTGGTGGTTCAGCGTGTCCGGGATGGACATGGCCGCGCAGTAGCGCCAGAACTCGCTGTCGTCGCGTTGCGTCAGCTTGTAGTGCAGCACGATGAAGTCGCGGATGGACTCGTACTGCTGAGTCATGCGGCGGTTGTACTCGTCGGCCAGGAAGCGGTCGCAGCGCCGATCGGGGAAGAGCTCGATCAGGCGGCCCACGCCGTCCATGATGAGCTGGATGCTGGTGGACTCCAGCGGCTCGAGGAACCCCGACGACAGGCCGATGGCGACGACGTTGCGGTCCCAGGACTTCTTGCGCACGCCCGTCTTGAAGCGCAACTGGCGCGGTTCGCCCTGCGCGGCACCGTCGAGGTTGCCCATCAGCACGCGGCCGGCCTCGTCGTCGCTGATGTAGCCGCTGCAGTAGACGTGCCCGTTGCCGGTGCGGTGCTGCAGCGGAATGCGCCATTGCCAGCCGGCACTGCGCGCGGTGGACGTCGTGTAGGGCGTCAGCGGCGAGACCCTGTCACAGGGCACGGCCTGCGCGCTGTCGCAAGGCAGCCAGTGCGTCCAGTCGCGATAGCCGACCTTGCACACGCCTTCGATCAACAGCGCCCGGAAGCCCGAGCAGTCGATGAACAGGTCACCCTCGATGCGCCGGCCATCGGCCAGCGTCACCGCCGTCACGAAACCGTCGCCGGGCCGCACGGACACGTCGACGATGGTGCCCTCCTCCCGCTTCACGCCGCGCGCCATCGCGTACTCACGCAGGAAGGCCGCGTACAGCCCGGCGTCGAAGTGGAAGGCGTAGGAGTAGGCGTTGGCGGCCGAGGCCACATCCCCTTCCGGCGGCACGAAGCGGTTGCGCATCGCCATCACGGTGGCGGTGGACCAGGCCTCAGGGTTGTCCATGCCGCCGTGGCCGTGCAGGCGCAACCAGTGCATGACGGACGAGCGGTTCGCGATAGCCGGCCCGAACTCACCGAAGCCGTGGAAGAAGCGATTGCCGAGGTGCCCCCAGTCCTTGAACTCGATGCCCAGCTTGAAGCTCGCCTGGGTCTTGCGGATGAACTCCGCGTTGTCCAGTTGCAGCGTGCGGTTGTAGAAGCGAATCGTGGGCAGCGTGGCTTCACCGACACCCACGGTGCCGATCTCGGGCGACTCGATCAGCACGATCTCGCAGCGGGCGCCATGGTCGCCGCTGCCCATCAACTGACCCAGCGGCGCCGCGGTCATCCAGCCCGCCGTGCCGCCGCCCACGATCACGATGCGGCGGATGGCTTGGTCGTCATGCATGCGCTGTCTCTCCGTGTGGCACCCCGTGCCGGGCGCCGATTTTTCGTGTCACGACACTAACCTAAAAAAAAGGCCCGGCGCTGACGCGCCAGGCCTCTGTGCAGCCGGGAAAAACCCGGCTGCCCCATCAATAGGTCAGGCTTGCCGTCAGCGTGTAGCGCGGGCCCGAAGCAAACCACGTGCGACCCATCAGGCCGATGTGCTGCTGCATGAGCTGCTTGTACACGGAGTCGGTCAGGTTCTGGCCTTCGAACCCGATCTTGAAGTGCTCCGTGACGGCGTACTTCACCCCCAAGTCCAGCTGACCATAGTCGGCCGTCCACAGCGGCAGGCCCAGCGGCATGTTGTTGCGGCCATAGCCCGGGCTGTCGGGGTTCGTGTTCAGACCGTTGGTCTGGTTCGGACCCGTGTTGTCCGGGAAGGCCACGCCGTTGAGGTACTTGCCACGCCAGGCATAGGCAATGCGGCCGGAGAACGGACCGTGCTCGTACAGCAGCGCCAGGTTGTAGGCCTTGCGCGACAGGTTGGGCAGTGGCAACGCGCCATAGGACTGGGCGTTGGTGTCGCAACCGTTGACGAACAGATTCAGGTTCGTGCCGTCGGCATTGCTGCTACACCAGGCCGAATCGACCGAGTTGTAGCGGGTCTGCTTGCTGTCCACGTAGGTGAAGTTCGCCTGCACGCCCAGGCCGGAAAGCAGGCCCGGCAGGCCGTTGAAGAAGTGCTGTGCAGCCACCTCCACGCCCCGCGCCCAACCCTTGGCGCCGTTGACCTTGGTCGAGTAGGTGAAGTCGTAAAGCTTGCCCGTCGTATCCGCGGCCTGCACGACGCCGACCTGGTTGACGATGACATCCTTCAACTGCTTGTTGAAGGCTGCCACCGTGATCGAGCTGGCCTTGTCCAGGTACCACTCGCCCGACAGGTCGAACTGGTCGGACTTGACCGGCTTCAGCGTCGGGTTGCCCAGCGCCGTGCCCACGTTCCTCAGGTCGTCGATGTAGACCTGCGTCTTGGGCGGATTCGTCGTGGAGTCCACCACCACCGTGTGCGTCGTCGCCGACCCCGCGGTGAGCTGCAGGTTGGGCTGCAGGTCACTGAAGTCGGGCCGCGCAACCGCCTTGGCGTAGGCGAACCGCACCTGCATGTTGTCCTTGAGCTTCCAACGCAGGTTCAGGCTGGGCAGCACGTTCGTGTAGTTGTTGTCTACCGTGATGGGCACCTGGAAGTTGGCAAACGTCGGGATCGTGCCCACCAGGTTCCCAGCCGTCGCAGCCGACGTGGAGTTGAAGGTCAGCGATTTGTAGCCCGTGGTCTGGTACTTCGTCTGCACGACGCGCAGGCCCACGTTGCCGTCAACCGGCACATTGAGCTCGTCGAAGCCGAAGCGCAGCTGGCTGTAGATCGTGCCGGTCTTCTCGCCCTGCTTGTTGCTGTTCGGCGAATCGTCACCGAAGGCGGCCGGCTGCCAGGAGACCGGGCAAGCCGCCGCATTCGCGCCCTGCAGCTGGCGCTTGTACTCCGTGCACAGGGTGTCGTAGTAGCTGTGCAGCGTGGCGTAGGACGTCGGATAGTTCGCCGCCACCGACATCTGCGGCAAGATCAGCGATGCCACCGAGGTCCGGCCGTTCATGAAGTTGTTGAACGACTTGACCTGGGTGTCTCCACCGAAGCGCGACAGGTAGGCCAGCGAGCGGATCGGGTGCCAGTCCCAGGATTGGTCTTTGGCGCCTGCGTCGAACTCGGCGGACTGCCACGTCTGCGTGACGGCCTTCCAGTTGTAGCTGGGGTTGCTGACGACGTTGTGCACGTCGCGGTCCGTCAAACGCACGCCCACGCGGATGTCCTGCAGGACCGGATGGTCGAACGAGTACTTGATGTCGCCCTTCCAGGCCTTCTGGGTCGCACGGCTGCGGTCCAGGTGCTCCATCGTGAACGCCCAGTAGTACTTGGACGGATCGGACAGATAGGCGATGTCGGAAGCATCCAGGTTCAGGCGCGGCAGGCCGCCGGAGAAGTCCACCGTTTCCTTCGGCATGTTGATGCCGGTGGCCACCGTCGAGTCGAAGCTGCTGGTCGTGGACTCGATGAACTGGAAGTCGTTGGCGATGCGCAGCGCGGGCGTCGGCGTCCAGACGATGTTGAACGTCGATTCCTGCGTAAGCGAGTCGCGCTTGGCGAAACGGGTATCCGCGTTGAACGGGATGCCGCCGTGCACCGGGTCGGTGATGGTGCCGGTCAGCAGCGCGCCATTGCTGCCCCACTTCGCGTCAGACCCGATGACCGAGTTGTACGGATCGGCCTGGCTGTCGATGGAGCTCTCGTCCCAGTAGAAGCTGTACTTGGAACGGAAGTGCGTCAGCGCCGCCTGCAGGTTGTCCTTCTTCCACTGGCCGGCCAGGTAGGTACCCTGGCGCTTGCGGTCGAAGTCCAGCGTGCGCCAGCCCACGGCCTTGGGGAACCAGTGGTTGGTGCCGTCCGGCTCGTAGAGCTGGTTGTTGTCGGCGTCGGTCTTGTCATGCAGCTTGCCGTCACTGCCCATCACTTGCTGCTTTTTGACGACCTGGAAATACGGGTCGACGAACATGCCGTCGGTGCGCGTGGCGCTCTCCGAATAGGCGACGTCCAGCAGCAGGCCGACCTTGCCGAGGTCGGTATTCCACGTGTTGGACAGCAGCGCCGAAGCCGAGGGCTTGGTCTTGTCGCCCAGCTTCGCGTTGGTGGCCGAGATGTTCACGCCGGCCTTGAAGCCGCCGTAGTCGAACGGCAGTGCCGTGCGCAGGTTCACCAGGCCGCCAATGGCGCCTTCGATCTGCTCGGCCGAGGGGTTCTTGTAGACGTCCACGCCAGCCATCAGCTCGGGCGGCACGTCTTCGAAGCTCAGGCCACGGCCGCCATTGGCCGAGAAGCTCTCGCGGCCGTTCAGCTGCGACGACACATAGGTCAGGCCGCGGATGATGACGCCCGAGCCTTCGACCGAGAAGTGGGCTGGGTCGCCACGGGCCATCACGCGGTCCATCGTCACGCCGACGATGCGCTGCAGCACCTCGGACACTGAACGGTCCGGCAGCTTGCCGATGTCGTCGGCGACGACCGAATCGACGATCTCGTCGGAGTTCTGCTTGATCTTCTGGGCCGACTGCAGGGCAGCACGCTGCCCCGAGACGACCACGGTTTCGAGCTGCTGCGCCTTGGGGGCGTCGGTGCTCTGCGCCATCGCAGGCATCGCCAGGACCATCAAGGCCTGGGCTGCCGCCAATGACAAGGTTGTCTGCTTGAAGTGTCTCATCCTCGTTTGCTCCTCTTTGGTGGGAAACATCCGGCTGGTGCCCGGACGCCGGCTGCTCTTATTTCTGCAGCCATTTGGTAACGGTAACAATGATTGAACCCGACCACATAGGGACAATCAGTAACAGGGGATTCACTCATTCCACCTGGGTTGCGCCTCCCCTATCAAATAGGTTGATCTGCCGTACCGCGTGGTCCAGCGCAACGACGCTCAGGACTTCTGGTAGCGCTATCTCATGCCCGATTCGGCGCGGCGCACCGGGCACTAGGTCGATGAAGTTGTCGGCCGGCGCCAGCCCGTTGCCGGCCAGCCACAAGCCTTTCACGGGCCTGTCCGTGGCGAGCAGCAGCGCCTGCCCGTCCACCGCGATATCGATGCGCGCATCGCCGAGCCGATAGAACTTGAAGGGCTCGGTCCAGGCGCAGTCGCGCGCCAGTTCACGCCCGTCGGCGTCCAGCGCGCACAGCTCGGCGACAACAGGCTCGGCAAAGCCGGGCAGCGACTGCGTGATCTCGACACAGGATGCTGCCGGCACGTCCTGTGCGGCTTGCGTGCTGGCCAGCTGGCGGCCATCCATCGCAAAGACGCGCAGCTGCAGCGTCACGGCGCACGCCGTGGCGCTGCCGTTCATGACCGCCAGCCGCGTCTGGCCCGGCTCCAGCCGCACGGCCACGGCCAGCGGGCTGAGCGCGCGGCGCACCGCATGCCAGGCCGGCTTGACGGTACCGGACGAGTCGATCAGCGCCCAGCTCGTCACCGGCCAGCAGTCGTTGAGCTGCCAGACCAGCGCGCCGCTGACGGCTCGCGCGCCGGGCTTCTGCCAGCGGCGGCGGAAGTCCTGGTAGGCCACGCGCATGGCCTCGGCCTGCACGAACTGCGTCGCGTAGACATGCTCGGCCAGCGTCGCGCCCACGCGCAGGTTGTCGGCGAGATACACAGCCAGGCGGCGGTGTCCATCCGGCCCCGCGGCCGAGCCGGCCTTGTTGTGCCACTGCACCGTGCGGCTCTCGGGAAAGCGCTCGCCTTCCGGCAGCACGGACTCGAACAACGCCAGCGACGGGTTGGACTGCATGCCGAACTCGCTGACGAAGCGCGCCTGCACCTCGCCGTAGTGCTGGTAGGGGAGCATCTGCTGGTGCCAGACCTCCCAGCTGTGGCGGTCGCCGACGGTCGCGTCGGAGGACTTCACATCGTCACCCGGCGTGAAGGGGCTGCCGGGCCAGTAGATGCGGTCCGGGTCCAGAGCGGCGCAGACCTCGGGCAGCAGGCCTTCGTAGATTGCCCTCGCCTCGAAGCGCTCCGCCGGGATGCCCGGGCCGGCCAGGCCCTGGGACTCGGCAATCATGTAGTCCTCGTTGTTGCCGCACCAGAGCGCCATGCAAGCGTGGTGGCGCAGCCGCTTCACGGCGGCCTCGGCCTCGGCGCGCACGCTGGCCTGGAAGGCTGCGTTGGCCGGGTAGATGCCGCAGGCGAACATGAAGTCCTGCCAGACCAGCAGGCCCATCTCGTCGCAGGCCTCGTAGAAGGCCTCGTGCTCGTAGATGCCGCCGCCCCAGACGCGCAGCATGTTCATGTTCGCCGCCGCCGCCTGGGCCACGCGCTCGCGGTAGCGGGCTGGCGTGATGCGCTCCAGCAGGTTGTCGTCGGGAATCCAGTTCGCGCCACCGGCGAACAGGTCCTGGCCGTTGACACGGAAATGGAAGCTCAGGCCCGCCTCGCCGTCGACCGGCTCCTGCACCAGCCGCAGGTCGCGCAGGCCGATGCGGCGCTGATCCTCGGCCAGCAACTGGCCGTCGTCGTCCTGCAGCCGGGCGACCAGCGTGTAGAGCGGCTGCTCGCCCAGGCCGCGCGGCCACCAGAGCTGCGCGTCGGTGAGCGACAGCGTGGCCGTCACGTCAGCCGAGGCCGGCACGGAGCGCGACGCCACGCAGCGGCCCTCGGGGTCCAGCAGCTCGAATGTGCAGCCGGCACCTGCGCCAACGAGCCGGGCCGCGACCCGCAGCGTCGCCGTGCGCCGGGCCACATCCACCTCGCTGCGGCAATGCAGGTCTTCGATGCGCGCCGAACCGCCGTCGCGGCGCACGGCCCGCCACGGGCCGCAGGTGACGAGCTCCGGGCCCCAGTCCCAGCCGAAGTGGTACTGCGCCTTGCGGACGTGCAGCCGGGCGCTGTCGCCGTTCCACAGCGCGCGCTTGCCATGCACGGCTTCCACCTTGCGCGCCTCGGCCAGCGCAGGTTCAAAGACCAGCAGCAGCTCGTTGCGGCCCGGCTTCAGGCGCGATCGCACATCCACGCGCTGCGGCACGAACATGTTGTCGGACTGCAGCAGGCGCTCGCCGTTGAGCCACACCGTGCAGTAGGTGTCCAGGCCTTCGAAGACCAGTTCCTCGCGCGCCGCCAGCTCGCCCGCGTCGAAGCCCAGGCGCCACACCCAGCGGCGCTCGGCCACCCAGCGCACATCCAGCTCGTTGCGACCGTAGAAGGGATCGGGGATGCGGCCGGCGGCCAGCAGCGCGCCATGCGCCGTACCGGGCACCGTGGCGGGCAGCCACGCGTCGCCAGGCAGCGCTGTCAACGCGGCGCCGTCCAGGCCCGCGGGCGCTTCGGCCAGCAGCCAGCCTTCGTGCAGATCAGTCAGTCGTTGAGATTTCACGGAGTCGCAGTCGTCAGGTCAGGCAGCCCGGCCTGCGGCAAGAGACCGGGAGCCCCGAACCGGCCAGCCCCTGCGCCGCGCACCCACCCGGCCACGGCTTGTCTCCTGCTTCGCCACAGGCAAAGCTAAACATTGTTTTGTTGCGCATTCTGTTTCTCTAAATTTGAGCCCGCACTCGGGGATAGTCCCGATGTTTTACCAATGAAACAACGAGCGGATGACGCAAACTTGCCACCATAATTCCAATAGTTTAGTAAACACACAAGAGGCAACGTGACGCCACGCTCCCCCGCGTTCGTCACGGACGCCCCGCTCCCGCGAGCCGGCATGAACGACCAACCACCCTCACGCAGCGCCGAAGCCAGTCGTCACCGCGCGACGGGCTGGGCGGCACATCGTGGTTGGCTGGCGGGCCGCCGAGGCGCCACAGGAAAGGCTGAAATGGATGCGCTGAAAGGATTTGCGTTGGTCCTGTCACTGATGCTGCCGGCCGCGGGGCAGGCGGACACCGACCCGCGGCTGCAGGCGGTCATGCAGCGGCTGGAGGCCGGCGAGCCCGTGACGCTCGCGACCATCGGCGGCTCCATCACGACCGGCTACGCCGCGCAGCCGCCGCGCGAACGCGGCTGGGCCGCGCTGCTGGCGAAGTCGCTGGGGCCGAAGGTCAAGCTCGTCAACGCCGGCGTCAGCGGCACGGACTCGGCGGCCGGCGTGCAGCGGCTGCAGACCCAGGTGCTGGACGCCTCGCCCGACCTCGTCATCGTCGAGTTCGGTGTCAACGACCAGTGGCTGGACTCCGCTGTGCGCGGCAGCAGCTACGAGGCCATCCTGCGCAAGCTGCTCACCGCGAAGAAGCCGCCCGCGGTGGTCGTTCTGGGCCTCACGCAGCAAGGCAACCAGCCGCGCGACGCGACCGACATCCAGCTGAAGCTCGCCGCCCACTACGGCCTCGCGTCGCTGGACTTCGGCCGCTGGATGCAGGCCCGCGTCAACGCCGGCGAGGACCGCTGGTCCACGCTCTATGACGAGCCCGTGCATCCCAACGCCACCGGCCACCAGCGCATCGCCCTCGCGCTGGCCGAGACGCTGCGCGCCGCCGCACGCGGCCCGGCCGCAGCGGCCACGCCGTTACCCGACGCCGTCTACAGCCGCGCCCACGAGTTCGCACGCCTGCTGATGAACGACACGCTCAAGCCCTACCAGCAGCACGGCTTCACGCGCGGCGGCGAGGTGCACCCGGAATGGACCGGCCAGCAGCCCGGCTGGGTCAGCACCGCCGACGACGCCGAGGCACGCTTCCTCGTCTACGGCAGCGAGGTCGCTGTCTTCCATGCCGAGAGCGAGCACTACCGCAACCTCGAGGCCCGCGTGGACGACGGCCCCTGGGTGCTGCTGCGCGGCCAGGTGGCCGAGCGCAAAGGCTACCTCGGCTGGCACTACGGCGTCGTCGGCCGCGATCTCGAACCCACGGCGCACCTGTTGCAAGTGCGCGTGCGGCGCGATGAGTGGGAAGGCAGCGGCCGCCCGGCCAGCCTGCTCGCCGTCATGACCGCCGGCATCGTGCCCGCCGCGCTGCGCACGAGCGACTTTGTGCGCGACCCGGCACCGGCCAAGCCCATCGCGCCGAATGACGAGCACCTGCGCTGGGTCGGCCGCATCGGTGAGGTGAACGGCGGCAAGCTGCTCGCCTGGAGCGGCAGCGAGTTGCGCGCGCGCTTCACCGGCACACAGCTGGGCCTGAGCTTCAAGTCGACGCACTGGGGCACCAGCCACTTCACCGTCGAGATCGACGGCCGCCGCCACTGGCTCGCAGCGCCGGGCAACGCGGCCTCCGACTGGCGGCTGCGCGAGCCGCTGGCCGACGGTGAACACACGCTGCGGCTCGTCAAGCGCACCGAGGCCTCGATGGCCGAGACCGTGTTCCTCGGCCTGCGCCTGTCGCCCGGCGGCCAGTTGCTCGCGCCGCCACCCGCGCGGCCGCTGAAGCTGGCCTTCTACGGCGACTCCATCACCGCCGGCGCCTGCAACGGCGACCTGGCCGACGACCAGTACGAGGATCTCTACTTCCACGACGGCACGCGGGCCTATGGCGCGGTGACGGCCGCCAACCTCGGCGCGGACTACGTCGGCATCGCCGTCAGCGGCATCGGCATCACGGCGACCTGGGGCGAGCTGCTGATGCCGCAGGTCTGGAACCGCATTGCGCCGCGGCTGGACGCCCCCGTCGCGCCGCCCGACCCGCATGCGCCCGACGTCGTGCTGCTCAACCTGGGCCAGAACGACCACGGCTTCCCGGCGTCCAAGGGCCAGTCCATCGCCGCCGACTTCGGCCCGCGCTACCTCGCCTTCGTGCGCCAGTTGCGCGCGCGCTACCCCAATGCCCGACTGGTGCTGCTGGCCGGTGGCATGACGGCGTGGAAGGAACAGCCCGCCATCCCGCGCGCACTGAACAACGCCGTCGCCACGCTACGCGCCGAGGGCGATGCCAAGGTCTGGACCTACACCTTCCAGGCCTTCGCCTACGCTCACCCGCGCATCGACGTGCACGCGCAGATGGCGGACGAGCTGACCCGCTTCCTGAAAGACGAGGTGCTGAAATGAATCTCCCCGACCTGCGCCGCCCCGAAGCGCTGTGGGCCCACATGCGCCACACGCTGGCCTTCTACGCGCCTCGCGTGAAGGACGCATCGGGCGGCTGCTTCCAATTCTTCAAGGACGATGGCACCGTCTACGACCGCCGCACCCGCCACCTCGTCAGCAGCACGCGCTTCGTCTTCAACCATGCGCTGGCATGGCGCTGGTTCGGCGGGTCGGTGGCCGACGTGGCGCACGCGATGGCCTTCGTCAACGAGGCGCACGCACAACCGCAAGGTGGCTACGCGTGGGTGCTGGATTGGCACGATGGCAAAGCCACCGTCACGGACAGCACCAACCATTGCTATGGCCTGGCCTTCGTGCTGCTGGCCAACTCGCATGCAGCGGAAGCCGGCGTGCCCGGCGCGCGCGAGGGCATCACCGCGACCTTCGAGCTGATGGAGCGTCGCTTCTGGGAGCCTGCCCACGGCCTTTACGCCGACGAGGCGACGCCGGACTGGCAGGTCGGCACCTACCGCGGCCAGAACGCCAACATGCACGCCTGCGAGGCCATGCTGGCCGCCCACGCCGCGACGGGCGAAGCGCGCTATCTGGAGCGCGCACTGGTGCTGGCCACGTCCATCGCACAACGCCAGGCGGCGCTGGCTGGCGGCCTGGTCTGGGAGCACTACCAGACCGACTGGACGCCCGACTGGGACTACAACCGCGACGACAAGACCAACATCTTCCGGCCCTGGGGCTTCCAGACCGGCCACCTCACCGAGTGGGCCAAGCTGCTGCTGATGCTGGACCGCCGGCTCGGTGCTGCGGCGCCGGCCTGGCTCGTGCCGACCGCGCGCCACTTCTTCGACACGGCGATGAAGCACGGCTGGGACGCCACGCACGGCGGCCTCGTCTACGGCTTCGCGCCAGGCGGCGAGGTCTGCGATGCCGACAAGTATTTCTGGGTGCAGGCCGAAAGTCTCGCCGCCGCCGCCTGGCTGGCCGTTCGCACCGGCGATGACGCGTACTGGGCCTGGTACGACCGGATCTGGGCCTACGCCTGGCAGCACTTCGTCGACCACGAGCACGGCGCCTGGTACCGCATCCTGGCCCCTGACAACACCAAGCTCACCGACGAGAAGAGCCCCGCCGGCAAGACCGACTACCACACCATGGGTGCCTGCCAGGACGTGCTGGCCGCGCTCGGCGTCCAACCGCCTGCCAAGGATCAAGCATGAAGAAAGCCCTGCTCTGCGCTGCGCTGCTCGCGGCCTCGATGACCCACGCGGCGCCGCTGGAGTGGCGCGGCATCAGCCTGTCCAGCGCCGAATGGGGCGACAAGCTGCCCTTCCCTGGCGTCTATGGCAAGGACTTCGTCTACCCCAGCGTCGCCAGCACGGCCTACTACCAGGCCCAGGGCATGAACGTCATGCGCGTCGGCTTCCGCTGGGAGCGCCTGCAGCCCGTGCTGATGGGCGAGCTGGACCCGGCCGAGCTGGCCCGCCTGCGCGAGTTCGTCAACGGCACGACGGCGCGCGGCCTCTTCGTGCTGCTGGACCCGCACAACTACGCCGCCTACAAGGACGTCAGCATCGGCAAGCCCGAGGTGCCCATCGCCGCCTTCGCCGACTTCTGGCAGCGGCTGGCACTGCAGTTCAAGGGCAATGCCAAGGTGCAGTTCGGCCTCGTCAACGAACCGCGCAACCTGCCCACCGAGACCTGGGGCCAGGCCGCGCAGGCCGCCATCGACGCGATCCGCGCGACGGGCGCCACCAACCTCATCACGGTGCCCGGCAATGGCTACACGGGTGCGTGGAGCTGGTTTGAATCGACCTGGTACGGCACGCCCAACGCCGAGGTGATGGGCAAGGTGCACGACCCGCTCGACAACATGGTGTTCGAGGTGCACCAGTACTTCGACAAGGATGGCTCGGGCACCGCGCCGGAGTGCGTCAGCCCGCAGATCGGCGTCGAGCGGCTCAAGCGCTTTACCGCCTGGCTCAAGCAGAACAAGCGCCGCGCCATCCTGGGCGAACTCGGCGGCGGCGCCAACGCCGTCTGCGAGCAGGCTGTGAACGGCGCGCTGCAGCACCTGCAGGCCAACGCCGACGTCTGGGCCGGCTGGCTGTGGTGGGCCGGCGGCCCGATGTGGGGCGACTACTTCCTGTCGCTGGAGCCCACCGCCGACGGCAAGGACAGGCCGCAGATGCGCTGGCTCAAGCCCTACCTGAAGGACTGAACCAGGAACCGCGCGTCGGCGCCGAAGCTGACCAGCTTGGCCCGCAGCGGCGCCGCCAGCGTGGCTGGCTCGGCAAAGCCCTGTCGTTGCCAGTACGGCACCGAGCCCTGCACGGCGACCAGGCCCATCTCCCACAGCTGCAGCGCGCGGGCGCGCTCGGCCAGCTTGGCCAGCAACGTCGCGGCCAGGCCGAGCGAGCGGGCCTCGGGCGAGACGGCCATGTCGTGCAGGTAGAGCAGCGTCGGCGCCGCGGAGCGTTCGCAGCACGGCGCGTCCAGCGCCGGCAGCGTCGCCTCGCAGACCGGCAGGCTGACCGCGTAAGCCAACGGCTCACCGTCATGACGACGCGCCATCCAGCAGCAGCCCAGGCCGGCCGTCACGGCCAGCTTGGCCTCGAAGGCTTCGCGACGCTCCAAAAAGTCGACGCCGTAGCAGCGCTGTTGCAGCGCCAGTACGGCGTCGAGATCGGCAGGAGTCATCGCGTGCAGATGCACGCGATCCATCACTGATCAGCGGCCAAAGCCACCCTTGCGCGGGCCGCCCGGGCCACGGCGCTCGCCGTCGAACGACGGACGGTCACCACCGCCACCGAAGCTGGGCTTGCCGCCGAACGCCGGCTTGCCACCGCCATGGAAGGGGCGGTCACCACGCGGCTGGAAACCACGGTCGTCGCGGGGTTGGAACTCGCCGCGCGGCTGGAAGCCGTCACGATTCTGGAAGCCACGGTTGTCACCACGCGGCTGGAAGCCCTGGCCTTCGCCACGCGGGGCAAAGCCACGGTCGTCACGCGGCTGGAAGCCACGGTCGTCACGCGGCTGGAAGCCACGGTCGTCGCGGCCTTGGAACCCACGGTCGTCACCGCGCGGTGCGAAGCCGCGATCGCCGCCGTGACCGAAGGGCTTGCCACCACCGTGATGCGGGCGGCCACCGTTGTCATCACGGCGGAAGCTCTTGTTGCCGAAACCGGGGCGACCACCGAAGTTGCCACGCGGGCCACGGTCGTCGAAGCTGCCGGCGGGGCGCGGCGGGAAGATGCGCGGCTCTTGCGTCTTGGGCTCCAGGCCCGCGATCTGCTGCACCGGAATCGTCTGCGTCGTGAACTGCTGGATGCGACGGATCATCGATACGTCTTCGCGCAGGCCCAGCGTGATCGCCAGGCCCTGGCGGCCGGCGCGGCCCGTGCGGCCGATGCGGTGCACGTAGTCCTCTGCCTTCATCGGCAGGCCATAGTTGATGACGTGGCTGATCGTCGGCACGTCGATGCCGCGGGCCGCGACGTCGGTGGCCACTAGCACCTTCAGGTCACCGCGGCGCAGGCCCATCAGCACGCGGTTGCGCTTGCCTTGCGGCATGGCACCGTGCAGCGGGGCGACGGCATGGCCGATCTCGGCCAGGCGCTCGGCCAGCCAGTCGGCGTCGCGCTGCGTGCTCGTGAAGACGACAGCCTGGTCCAGCTCCGGCGCAGCCAGGATGGATTCCAGCAGCTGGTCCTTGTGGTGGGGGTTGTCGGCCCAGTGCAGGCGCTGCTCGATGTTCTCGTGCGTGTCGGTGTGCGTGGCGACCTCGATGCGCTGCGGGTCCTTCAGCAACTGCTGCGCGAGACGGCCGACGTGGCCCGCGAACGTGGCGCTGAACATCACGGTCTGCTTGGTTTGCGGCGTGTGGCTGGTCACGACGTTGATGTCGTCGATGAAGCCCATGTCCAGCATGCGGTCGGCTTCGTCCAGAACGAGCATCTCGACGTTGGACAACACGCACTTGCCGCTGGCCAGGTGGTCCAGCAGGCGGCCGGGGGTGGCGATCAGGATGTCCAGCGGGCCGGTCAGCTGGCGGATCTGCAGCGGATAGGGCATACCGCCCAGCACCGTCGCAACCTTCAGGCCGGGGATGTGGCGGCCATAGGTCTGGGCGGCCTTGCTGACCTGCATGGCCAGTTCACGGGTCGGCGCCAGCACGAGGACGCGCGGGCCGTAGATGACGCCCTTTTCACGGCGCTTGGTGTTGTCGCCGCGGGCGGCGAGGATCTTTTCCAGCGCCGGCAGGATGAAGGCGGCGGTCTTGCCCGAGCCGGTGCGCGACGAGACCATCAGGTCCTTGTTCGCGATGGCGGCGGGGATGGCTTGCGCCTGCACGTCGGTGGCGTTCTCGTAGCCGGCGTCCTTGACGGCTTGCAGCACGGCGGGGCTCAGGCCCAGGGTCTCGAAACTCATCGTTCGTTCTTTCGTTCAGAGTCACGCCGCGCAAGAAAATGCGCAGCGCCGAGGAGCGTCAGGCTCTTCGGAATCACATAAGTCGCTGGGAGATAGATCAGCTCGCGTCGTGCGGCTCGGGCATGTACATCAGCCCGGGTGCGGCGCGGGGGAACAGTCAGTCAAAGCGACGGCTTCATCGCCGCCGACCGATCCGTGTTCGGAGTCCGATACGAGTGATCGAACGAGGTCAGAGGAGACGTGGAACTCCTGGGGCATGCCCCAGGCGAAGCCGCGACTGTAGCACGAGCCAGGGTTTTCACCAAGCCACAGCTTGAGTCCGGGGCGTGCGGTCTGGCACACTCGTGACCAGGGTCGGCAGAACACCCAGGCCTTGCCGCTCGGCGCATGCCGTGAGCTGAACCTGCCATCGCGTCCCAAGACCACGTCGGAACTCCCGCGTGCGCCCTGGCTGCAAGTCGGCGAGCCCAGCCTCATTCCTTGAGTTGGCGTGCGCATGGAGTGCCACTGTGCCCCGTGAATCGTTTCCCCTCGTCGTGGACGATCTGTCCACCTTCGCCAAGTCGCTGCGCACGCAACTGCTGGCGCATCCCGCCACACCAGGCCATCAGACCCTGCTGAACATGCTGGCCCGTGCGGCCGGGCATCGCAATCTGCAGACGCTGCAGGCCCGGCCACCCGCGCCGCCGCCGAAATTGCCCACCCCGGCGCCGGCGGTCACGGCGCTTGTGCGCCGAACGCTGAACCTGTTCGATGACCACGGCCGCCTGCAGCGCCTGCCGGCCAAGCGCTCGCTGCAGCTGCTGTCGCTGTGGGGCTTGTGGATGCGCTTCGATGCCAAGCGGCCCTACCGCGAGCGCGAGGTCAACCAGATCCTGACGGCCTGGCACAGTTTCGGCGACTACTGCACGCTGCGCCGTGACCTCGTCACGCAGGGTCTGATGACTCGCACGGCCGACAGCGCGGTCTACACCAAGCTGCCCGCGCGGCCAGGCGAGGACGCGATGGCGCTGATGCGGGCGCTACGCGCGCTCGCGCACTGACGCCGCGTCCAGCAGCGTGCGCACGCGCTCCGCGTCGGCCGGTGTGGCCGGGTGGTAGACGATCAGCGTCAGATCGGGCCGCCCCTCCACCGCCAGGCCGGTGTACTCCAGCGCGATGCGGCCGACGACCGGGTGGTCAATCTGCTTGGCCGCCTCGCCGTAGTTGCCGCGCACGTCCAGCTCGGCCCACATCGCGGCGAATTCGGCATTGGCAGCGCTGAGCTCGGCCACCAGCGCCTGCACCGCCGTCGTCGCACCGGCCCGCGCGGCATCGGCGCGGAAGGCCGCGACGACGAAGCGCGCGTCCTGGTCCCAGTTGGGCATGCGCCGGCGCGCCGCGGGGTTGGCGAAAATGTGGCGCAGGATGTTGCGCCGGTCGGGCGGCATGGTTGCGTAGTCGTTCAGCACGGCCGCACAGGCGCGGTTCCAGGCGACGACGTCCCAGGTCGCCGTGCGGATCATGGCCGGGCAGTGCGCCATCGCGTCGAGTACGCGCTGCAACCGCGGCGGCAAGTCGGCGGCGGCCTGGTAGCGCACCTCGGGCGGCCGGTTCTGCGCGAGCAGGAAGAGGTGCTCGCGCTCGACGTCGCCGAGCTGCAGCGCGCCGGCCAGGCGCTCCAGCACTTCGGTGGACGGCGCACCACCCCTGCCCTGCTCCAGCCACGTGTACCAGGTGGGACTGACGTGGGCGCGCTGCGCGACCTCCTCGCGGCGCAGGCCGGGTGTGCGCCGACGCGCCAGTGGCAGGCCCAGGGCGGCGGGGTCCAGGCGGGCGCGGCGCTCCTTCAGGTAGCGCCCCAGCGGGTTGTCCTCGACGACAGACATCTTGATCCTGTTAGTAGCTTTACCGGTATGCGCTCACGGCTTCACGCACGCGACCCGGCTCGCGACAGTGGCGTCACTTTCACTGTTTCGCAAGGACCTTTCCCATGCACGTGTTCGTGACGGGCGCGACCGGCTTCATCGGCTCGGCCATTGTGCAAGAACTACTCTCCCACGGTCACCGCGTGACCGGCCTGGCGCGTTCCGACGCCGCCGTCGAGGCGCTGGCTGCGGCCGGCGCGGTAGCCCACCGCGGCAGCATCGACGACCTCGACAGCTTGCGCCGTGGTGCGGCCAACGCCGACGCGGTCATCCACACCGCCTTCAACCACGACTTCTCCAAGTTCGCCGCCAGCTGCGAGGCCGACCGCGGCATCATCACTGCGCTGGGCGATGCACTGGCGGGTAGCGACCGGCGCCTGGTCGTCACCTCGGGCACGGCGCTCGTGGCCGGCGGGCCGCTGGCAACCGAGGTGGACGTACCGCACGCCACCCACCCGCGCGTCGCCTCCGAGCAGGCCGCGGCGGCGCTTGTCGAGCGCGGCATGCACGCCAGCGTCGTGCGCCTGCCGCCCTCGGTGCACGGTGAGGGCGACCACGGCTTCGTGCCGCTGCTCATCGACCTCGCACGGCGCCAGGGCCTGGCTGCCTATGTCGGCGACGGCCGCAACCGCTGGCCGGCCGTGCACCGGCTGGATGCGGCCGAGCTGTTCCGCCGCGTGGCCGAGAGCGGCCGCGCCGGCTTCAGCTACCACGGCGCGGCGGAATCAGGCCTGCCCTTCACCGAGATCACTGCCGTCATCGGCCGCCGCCTGGGTTTGCCGGTCCAGGGCCTGACGAGCGAAGCCGCGGCGGCCCACTTCGGTTGGTTCCAGCACTTCGCCGGCATGGACAACCCCTGCAGCAGCGACTGGACCCAGCGCGAACTGGGCTGGCAGCCGCGGCACCCAGGCCTGCTGGCCGACTTGGACCTGCCGGGCTATTTCGAGAGCTGAATGGCGGGCAGCCAGCCGCGCAAGCTGTTGAAGAAGGCCAGGCCTTCGACGCGCACGAGGTCGTCTCGGGTCAGCCGTGCTTCCTTGATGCGGCCCTGGGCCAGCAGCTCGGCACGCAGCACGCCAGGCAACAGGCCAGCCGTCAGCGGCGGCGTCAGCCACTGGCCGTCGAGCTGCACGGCGAGGTTGCCAAAGCTGCACTCCGTCAGTTCGCCAGCCTCGTTCCACAGGATGACGTCGAAGGCATCGGCAGGCTTGTCGACCGCGTACAGCTCCCGGCGGGTCGTCTTGTGGGCCAGGAACTCGGCGCGCGGGCCGAGCGTGGGGATGGGCTGGTCGGCCAGCGCCAGCCGGACCGGCTCGGGCGTCGGCGTGAACGCGAACAGCGTGTGCTGCAGGCCGCCGTCGGCGCAGCAGGTCAGCCGCAGCCGCCAGCTGCCTTCGGGCTGCGCATCGGCCACGGCTTTCAGGTAGGCCCGCGCTTCGGTCATCGAGAACCGCAGGCCGAAGTGCCGCGCCGTGCGCTGCATGCGAGCCAGGTGGGCGTCGCCGCGCACCGCCGCGCCGGCTTCCAGCCGCAGCGTCTCCAGCGCCTCGACGGGCGCTTCCGCACGGGCGAGGAAGCGCGACTTGGCCCGCCACTCCGCGATCTCGGCAGCGGGTTCGCTGTCCAGCGTGATGGCGCTGCCGATGCCACAGGTCAGTGTGTCGGCGTGGAACTCGACGGTGCGGATCGGCACGTTGAACGTCGCAACACCGCCCGGCTGGATCAGCCCCAGCGCGCCGCAATACCAGCCACGCGGCGAGCCTTCCAGCTCGCGGATGATCTGCATCGCCCTCACCTTGGGCGCGCCGGTTACCGAGCCGCAGGGGAAGAGCGCAGTGAAGGCGTCGGCCAGCGTCAGCCCGGCGCGGCTGACGGCCGTGACGGTGGACGTCATCTGCCAGACCGTGGGCAACGCATGCAGCTCGAACAGCCGCGGCACACGCACCGTGCCCAGCTGCGCGACACGGCTCAGGTCATTGCGCAGCAGGTCCACGATCATCAGGTTCTCGGCGCGTTCCTTCTCGCTGGTGCGCAGGTGCTGCTGGGCGGCTTCGTCATCGACGCGGTCGCGCCCGCGCGGCGCCGTGCCCTTCATCGGCTGCGCCGCCAGCAGCCAGCTGGCCTTGGCGCCCGGCACGGGGCGCCAGTCGAAGAACAGCTCGGGCGACACGCTGGCTGCGCCCGCCTCGCGCAGGAACAAGCTGAAGCCGCCCGGCTGGCTGGCATGCAGCGCAAGAAACAGCTGTTCAGGGTCCAACTCGCCGGCTGCCGCGTGCAGCCGCGTCGTCAGGTTGACCTGGTAGCAGTCGCCATCGCGGATGTAGGTGCGGATGCGCTCGATGGCTTCGGTGGCGTCCGGCTCGCCGTCCTTCCAGCCGAGCAGGCCAGTGTGGGCCGCCTCCGCTTCAGGCCATTCGTCGGGCGCCGTGTCGTAGACGGCGAACTCGGCCAGCGGCGCCGTGGCATCGTGCGTCGCCAGTACCGCGTCGAAGGCCGTAGCAGCCTCGTAGCGCAGGCCGCCCAGCACCCAGGCGCCAGCACGCGCGGCGGTTTCCGCTTCGGCGATGACGGCGCGGACCTCGTCCAGCTGCCCCGCCCTCAGCCAGCGTGCCGGCGGCGTGCGCCAGCAGCCGCGCACGCGCTCCCCGTCCTCACGGGCCAGAGGATGGCGGGGGAAGTCGAAAGCCGCGTGCAGCAAGCGCCGTGGATCAGGCCAGGTTCAGGAAGGTCGTGCGGTAGTGCGCCAGTTCCTCGATGGACTCGTGGATGTCCGCCAGCGCCGTGTGCGCCTGAGCCTTCTTGAAACCCTCCAGCGCGGCCGGCTTCCAGCGCTTGGCCAGTTCCTTCAGCGTCGACACATCGAGATTGCGGTAATGGAAGAAGCTCTCCAGCTCCGGCATGTAGTTGGCGAGGAAACGGCGGTCCTGGCAGATGCTGTTGCCGCACATCGGGCTCTTGCCCTTACCGACGTACTGCTTCAGGAAGGCGATGGTCTGCGCCGACGCCTCGGCCTCGCTGACCGTCGACGCCTTGACGCGGTCGATGAGGCCGCTCTTGCCATGGGTGCCCTTGTTCCAGGCATCCATCTTGTCCAGGGTCTCGTCGCTCTGGTGCACAGCGAAGACCGGGCCTTCAACGCGCTTTTCCAGGTTGGCGTCGGTGACAACGACGGCGATCTCGATGATGCGGTCGGTGTCGGGATACAGACCCGTCATCTCGAGGTCGATCCAGATCAGGTTGTTGTCGCTGGGGGCAAGGGTGTCGGACATGGTGGGCTCTCTCTGAACAGCCGCGAATTCTCGCAGCCTAAAATTTGCAGATGTCTCCCCTGATGTTGTCCCTCGCGTTTGCCCTCGCGCTCGCGGCCTCCACGCTCGTCAAGTTCTGGCTGTCGTCGCGCCAGATCCGCCATGTCGCGACACACCGCGGCGAGGTTCCGGCGGCATTTGCGGGCAGCGTGACGCTCACCGCCCACCAGAAAGCCGCGGACTACACCGTCGCCCGCGCCCGCTTCGGCCTGCTGGCGCTGGCCTTCAACGCTGCCGTGCTGCTGGGCTGGACGCTGCTGGGCGGGCTGAACGCGCTGAACGGCTGGGTGCTGGACGCGAGCCGGTCGTTGCCCGACGGCTGGCAGGCCATGGGCTACCAGTTGGGCCTGGTCGCCACTTTCGTGCTGATCGGCGGGCTGCTGGACCTGCCGTGGGAGCTGTGGTCCACCTTCAAGATCGAACAGGCCTTCGGCTTCAACCGCATGACGCTCAAGCTCTACCTGGCCGACATGCTCAAGGGCCTGGCCGTCGGCGTGCTGCTGGGCCTGCCCATCCTGGCGCTCATCCTGTGGCTGATGGGCGCGGCCGGCCCGCGCTGGTGGCTGTGGGCCTGGGGCGTGTGGATGGGCTTCCAGCTGCTGGTCATGGTGCTGTACCCCACGGTCATCGCGCCGCTGTTCAACAAGTTCGAGCCGCTGACCGACGTGGCGCTGAAGGAGCGCGTCGAGCGGCTGATGGCGCGCTGCGGCTTCGCGGCCAAGGGGCTGTTCGTCATGGACGGCAGCAGGCGCTCGGCGCACGGCAATGCCTACTTCAGCGGCTTCGGCCCGGCCAAGCGCGTCGTGTTCTTCGACACGCTGCTGTCCAAGCTCAACGGCGGCGAGGTGGAGGCCGTGCTGGCGCACGAGCTGGGCCACTTCAAGCACAAGCACATCACCAAGCGCATCGCGCTGGCCTTCGCGATGAGCCTGGCCGGCTTTGCGCTTTTGGGCTGGCTGGCACAGCAGCCGGCCTTCTACATGGGCCTGGGCGTGCAACCATCCTTGAGCGCCCCGAACGACGCGCTGGCGCTGCTGCTGTTCATGCTGGCCGGCCCGGTGTTCGGCTTCTTCGTGACGCCGCTGGCCAGCCACTTCTCGCGCCGCGACGAGTTCCAGGCCGACGCCTACGCCCGCGCGCAGGCCAGCGGTGCCGACCTGTCCTCCGCGCTGCTCAAGCTGCACGAGGACAACGCCGGCACGCTGACGCCCGACCCGGTGTATGCGCGCTTCTACTACTCCCACCCGCCTGCGGCTGAACGCCTCGCAGCGCTCGCCTCATGAACGAACTCCTGCTCGCCCAATGCGACCCCAAGGCCCCGCTGATGGATGCCGACACACGCAACCGCGTGCTGGCCACCCTGCCCGGCTGGCTGCCTGATGCCGACGCCAAGGTCATCGGCCGGAGCTTTCGCTTCGAGAACTTCTACCAGACCATGGCCTTCGTCGACGCCGTCGCCGAGATCGCGCACGCACAGGACCATCACCCCGAGATGCTGGTCGGCTACAACGCCTGCACCGTCAGCTGGACGACGCACTCGCGCGGCGGGCTGACGCTGAACGATGCGATCTGCGCGGCGCAGGTGAGCGCGCTGCCCGAAGCGACCGCTGCATGAGTGCCGAGCGCAGGGCCGCTGCTCCCAAGCCGGTACGCATCACCCCGGGGGATCGGCTGACGTACTCGTCGGCCGAGGGGCTCCAGTGAGCAAATTCCAGGGGCTGGATCTGGGACTTGTCGTGCGCGGCCACGGCCGCCACTACATCGTCGAGGACGCAGACGGCAACCGCCTCGTCTGCCACCCGCGCGGCAAGAAGAGCGATGCCGTCGTCGGCGACCAGGTGCGCTTTGCCGAGTCCGGCGACGAAGGCGTCATCGAGGCCGTCGAGCCGCGCCGCAACCTGCTGTTCCGCCAGGACGAGTGGAAGACCAAGAGCTTCGCGGCCAACCTGGACCAGTTGCTGGTGCTCGTGGCCGTCGAGCCCGTCTTCAGCGAAAGCCAGTTGGCCCGCTCGCTGATCGCCGCCGAGTCCGCCGGCATCCGCATGGCCATCGCACTGAACAAGACCGACCTGCCGGGCACCGAATCCGCCCGCGAGCGTCTCGCGCCCTACCGGGCGATGGGCCTGAAGATGTTCGAGGTCGCGCTGAAAGCCGACCGCGACGGCTCGCGCGCCACGCTGGACCCGTGGCTCAAGGATCAGCGCACCTTCGTGCTGGGCCCCAGCGGCACGGGCAAGAGCACTCTGATCAACCTGCTCGTGAAGGACGCACAGGCCCAGGTCGGCGAAATCTCGCAGGCGCTGAACTCCGGCCGCCACACGACGACGACGACGCAGTGGTACTGGACCGACGACACGCGCACGACAGCGCTGATCGACTCGCCCGGCTTTCAGGAGTTCGGACTGCGCCAGATTGCCGCCGCCGACCTGTGGCGCTTCATGCCCGACCTGCGCGACCACGCCGAATGCCGCTTCGCCAACTGTTCACATATTCACGAACCGGGCTGCGGCGTGCGCGCAGCCGTCGATGCGGGCTTGATCAGCGCCAGCCGATACCGCATATATGGGGAGATCCTCGAAGAACTCCTGCGCAAGACCTGGTGAAGACTGCATTCCTGACTCTCTGCGCCGCCGCCCTGCTCGCGGCCTGCGCCACTCCCACCGCCCCGCCGCCGCCTTCCGCCGAAGGCTGGCAGCCCATGGCCCTGCCCGGCAAGAAGGCCACGATCTACCGCTGGACAGAGAAGGACGGCCGCCGCGCACTGGAGGCCACGTCCGACCAGTCGGCCAGCATCTGGCGCAAGCGCCTGCAACCGCAGCTCGACCATGTCGGCGACGTCAGCTTCTCGTGGTGGTCCCAGAGCCTGATCCCGGGCGCCAGCGTGGCCGACATCGACCACGAGGATGCCATCGCCCGTGTCATCTTCGGCTTCGGGGGCGACATCGACAAACTGCCGATGAAGACGCGCATGAAGTTCGAGCTGGCCCAGGCGTTGACGGGCGAGATGCCGCCCTACGCGACGCTGATGTACGTGTGGGACAGCAAACTGCCCATCGGCACCGTCGTCATCAACCCGCGCAGCGACCGCATCCGCAAGATCGTCGTCGACTCCGGCCCCACCGAACTGCACCGCTGGCGCGACCACCGGCGCGACCTGGCCGCCGACTTCCGGCTGGCCTTCGGCGAGGAGCCGGGGCCGCTGATGTCCATGGGCGTCATGACCGACAGCGACAACAGCCACTCCTCGGCCAAGACCTGGTACGGCGCCGTGGAGCTGATGCCGTCCGGCGTCAGCGGTGGGGCGGCTGCAGGGGCAAGGGCGCCGGGTCCCTGACCTCGCGGGCCTCGATGTCGACGACGTCGCCCTCCGACGGCGTCGCTCGACGCTGAGCCCACGGATTGCGGTTCATGCGGAACTGCACGTTGGGCTTGCGGCCGGTCAGCCGGCCGACCAGCAGCAGCACGATGAAGGCGACAACGGCAAACAGAAAGAAGCCGAGGCCGATGACGGCGCCGACGATGAGTACGGCCCAGCGGAACAGCAGACGGATCAAAGGCATGGCGGGATTGTGACGGCGGCGTGATGCCACCGTGCCAAGCATGCTCAATGAAGCGGCGCCAGGAAAGAGGTCATGGCGGCGACACAGCGTCCGGGCGCGGCCTGCAACAGCCCGTGCGGGCCATCGATGCGGGTGATGACTACTTGCGGGCAAGCACGCCGGACATGCACCGCGGCAGCGGGCGGCACGACGCGATCCTGCCCGGCCTGAAGGTAGAGCACCGGCGCGCGAACAGCCGCCAGTTCCTCCGAGACATCCACCGCCATCACCATTCGAAGGCGCGCGCGCAGCACTGCGGCAGGAAGCTGCGCCAGTGCCTCCGCCAGCAAGACACGCGCTTCGTCCGACGGGCCGCCGCCAAGCAACACGCGCTCGGACAGCCACGCTGGCACCAGGCCCGGCGGCGGCAACCAAGGGAGCAGCCTGCCCAACCGGGACAGCGCCGGACGCGGACTGCGCGCAAAACTGCAACACAGGATCAGTGCCCGCAGCCGCGGCCCCAGCGCCGCGGCGAGCCTGATCGCCACCGGGCCGGAAAACGATTCCCCCAGTACAACGAGTGGTCCGTCGGCCGGCAGCGCCTCTGCGGCCAGTCGGGTCAGCACGACATAGTCCGCACGAGCGTCCATCGGATAGGCGACAACCCGGGTTCGCCAGCCCGCTGGCAACTCGCGCAGCAACGGCTGGAACAAGCTGCCCGTGCCATCGAGCCCTGGCAGCAGCACCAGTGTCGTCATGCCAAGTGGCGGCTCAACCCCGCCCGACAAACGGCATCTGCGTCGCCATGACCGTCATGTTCAGCACGTTGGCCGACAACGGCAGGCCAGCCATGTAGACCACGGCGCGGGCGACGTCCTCGACATCCATGCGCGGCTCGACCGCCATCTGGCCGTTGGCCTGGGGCACGCCGTTGGCCATGCGCTCGGTCATCTCGGTCGCGGCGTTGCCGATGTCGATCTGGCCGACCGCGATGTCGAAGGCGCGACCGTCCAGGCTCAGCGACTTGGTCAGGCCCGAGATCGCGTGCTTGGTGGACGTGTAGGGCGCCGAGAACGGCCGCGGGGCGTAGGCCGAGATGGAGCCGTTGTTGATGATGCGGCCGCCGCGCGGCGTCTGCGCCTTCATCAGCCCGAACGCCGCACGGGCGCACAGGAAGCTGCCGGTCAGGTTGGTGTCGACGACGGCCCGCCACTGCGCCACGGTCAGCTCGTCGATGGGCACGGCCGGCGCACCGATGCCGGCGTTGTTGAACAGCAGGTCCAGCCGGCTGAAGCGCTCGCGCAGCGTGGCGAAGGCGGCGTCGACCTGAGCCTCGTCGGCCACGTCGGTGGGCAGGGCCAGCGCATCGGGCAGGGTCTCGCGCAGCGCAGCCTCACGGCGGCCCATCAGCGCGAGCGTCCAGCCCTCGCGGGCCAGTGCGCGGGCAACGGCGCGGCCGATGCCCGAGCCGGCGCCGGTCACGAGGGCAACTCTCATCAGTTGCTGCCGCCGACCAGCGTGACCAGCGAGCGCTGCACCCAGCCGCTGAAGTTGGCCGCATCGACCTTGACGAAGCCGTCCTTGACCTCACCGGTAGCCACCAACTCCTCGCTGCGGTTCAGCGTGGCGACGACCTTGCCGTCGCGCGACGGCGTGGCGTAGGCCTTCACATTGGAGATCTTGGGCGCGAGCATCTGGCCCGCGTTGATGGGCGCGCCGGCCTGCGTGGAGGCGGCGGCATTGGCGTCACCGGCCGCGCTGCTGCCGCGGACCAGGCTGGGCTGGTCGCGGATGGCAATGACGATCTTGTTGTAGTTGTCGAGGAAGCTGGCCGCGATGAGCTTGCCTTCCGCGGTGCTGGTGTAGCCCCCCATGCCGCCGACGGCGCCGCCGCCGAAGCCCCAGCCGCCGATGGAGAAGTCTGTCTTGCTGGCCTTGCCTTCGGCCGCCGCGACCTGGATGCTGGAGCGCACGTCGGCGATGAGCAGGCTGGTGGAAGCGTCCTTGAACTTCAGGCCGCCGGCGATGGCGCCGACGATGCCCAGCTTGCCGCCGAGAAAGCCGCCCAGCCCGCCGCTGGTGTTGGCGCCGACCTGGACGTTGGGGGTCATGACGAAGTCGGCCGCCTGCATCTGGCCCTTGCCGACGTTGGACTCCTGGCGCATCTCGCCGGCCGAGGCCAGTGCGCGCTCCTGCTGCAGGTTCTGCATCGCCTGGCCGCGCTCGACGACATCGAAGCAGCCGGAGTTCTGCACCATCATGCGCAGCAGCGCGGCGGGCGAGCCCAGGCCGTAGTGGGACAGGTGGCTCCAGCCGTTCTGCGGTTCGGCCACGGCCAGCACGCCCAGCTTCTTGGAGCACTTCTCGACGTTGGAGCCTTCATCGGCGTGAACCGCGGTCGCCAGGCCGGCCAGCATCATCACAGACAGCATCTTCTTCATGTCGTTCCTCTCGGTCATCTTGTGAACAGGCAATTGTGCCCAGCGCCGCCGGCCGCTCGCATCCTCAGCCCACACGGGTGGTGTCGCCTGGATCAGGGTCGCAGCACCAGGCGATGGGCCGTCTCGCCAGGCAGGAAGGGCAGCGCCTCGCCGGCCAGCCACGTGGCATGGTCGGCACGGTAGAACGGCGACAGCGGGTGGCCGCTCTGGCCGCCGGGGATGACCAGCAGGCCCTGCTCCTCGTGGCCGGGCGAGACGACCATGCGCTCGCTCTGGCCGTGGCCCTGGTAGTGCACGCGCGGCATGTGGGCGTCGCCGGCCATGCCCTGCGAGGCCTGGTCCAGCCAGCCCGACAGCGCCGGCACGGCTGCGCCCAGCGGGTGGCGCATGCGCGTGGGGTTGTCGGCGCCCCAGGTCGCCGCGGCAAGGCTGCCGTGCTTGTCCAACAGTTCCTTGCGGCTGTCCAGCACGGCGCGCTGCAGCAGCTCGGGCCAGCTCTTGGCCGTGGCCGGCAACGTGTCGGGCCGCGCGGCCTGGATCAGTGCCCAGCCGGGCGTCTCGGGCACGATCTTCAGGTCGGCCAGCTTCAGGCCCTGCGCCTCCAGCAGGCCGGCCAGCGGCGCGAACAGCTGCTTCAGCACCTCCAGGCGGAAGCTGCGCACGAGCAGGTAGCCGACCGCATCCGGCCGCGCCGCCTCGGCACTCTTCTCGACCTCGGCGCGGTACTCCGCCAGGCCGTTGGCGGCGACGAAATCGGGTGTCAGCACCTGGGTCAGCAGCAGCTGGCGCCAGTGCTGCAGGAACAGCGCGCGATGGTCCAGCTGGATGGCCAGCAGGCCGGCCTCGTCGAACTTGTCCTGCGCGCGCAGGTCGTCGCGGATCTGCATCGCGCGGGCGCCTAGGTCGTAGCCGCCGTTGCCCAGCGTCTTGAGCGCGTCGCCGCCGACCATGCGCGCGTTGGCCGTCCACAGCCGGCCGTCCGCCGGGTCGACGACCCGGGGCTGCTCGGCGGCGCTCAGGTAGCCCTGCCAGCGCGAGCGGCCGTCGCTCCAGTCCTGTGGGCGGTCGATGTCCTCGCTGCCGACGCGTTTGGGAATCGCGCCGATGACGGTCCACGCGATGCGGCCGCCCGCGTCGGCCACGACCAGGTTCTGGTGCGGCACGCCGGTGCCGGCGGCCAGCTTGACGGCCTCGTCGACGTTGCCGGCCGTCTCCAGCCGCATGAGGTTCAGGTTCATGCCTTGCGGGTCGTGCGCGACCCAGCGCAGCACGTAGGCCTGCCCCTTGGGCGCCTGCTGCGGCATGACCGGGCCCCACTCGCTTTCGAGCACCTCGTAGTCCACCGCGTCGCCGTTGGCGACCTCGATGCGTTCCACCGCCTTCGTCAGCGGCTTCTCGGCGCCGCCGGCCAGGTAGTGCGTGCCCGACGCGTTGAGCTTGAGCGTGACGACATCGGCCCAGTCGGAGGTCGTGTTCGTGAAGCCCCAGGCCACGTGGCCGTTGCTGCCGACGACAAGCAGCGGCGTGCCCGGCAGCGTCGCGCCGGCCACGTCGTGGGCACCGGCGCCGTCCTTCCACTTCATGCGGGCCTTGAACCAGGTGCCGGGCGAACGCAGGTCCAGGTGCATGTCGTTGGCCAGGATGGCCCGGCCGCCGGCGCCATGCGCGGCAGCGACGGCGAAGTTGTTGCTGCCGAGGATGCGCGAGTCGCGCGGCTCGCAGTCGCTGCAGGCGACCTTGGCCGCGCGCAGCACGTCGGGCAGCGGGCCGGCCGGCAGCGGTACGGCGGTGACGCGGCTGTCGTCGAGCGCGGCCTGCCAGTCGGCGCTGTGCTGCGTCAGGAAGGCATACCAGTCGGCCGGCACGGCGTCGTGCAGCAGGCCCATGGCGAGGTCGTCGCGGCCTTGGGCGTTCTGCAGGTCCAGGTACATGCCGTAGGCCACCAGCACCGTGTCGGCCGCGACCCAGGGCTTGGGCGACTGGCGCAGCAGCAGGTACTCGGGCGGGCGGCTACCCAGGGCCTCCAGGCCGGCGTTCACGCCGGTCACGTAGGCGTCCAGCACGGCACGCTCGTCGGCCGGCAGCGCGGCGATGCCCATCTCCGCGCGGTGGCGGAAGCGGTGCAGGCGGCGGGCCTTGTCCAGCGGCAGCGCCTTGGGGCCGACCAGCGCTGACAGCTCGCCGGCCGCGTTGCGACGCATCAGGTCCATCTGGAAGAAGCGTTCCTGCGCGTGCACGAAGCCGAGCGCCCGCGCGACGTCGAGGCGGTTCTCGGCCGTCACGGTCAGGTAGCCGCGCGCGTCGCGCTGCGCCTCGGCGGGCGCGCTGAACGCGGCGACGGTGCGTTCGCCGTCGAGCTGGGCGAGGCTGGCTCGCAGGGCCAGCCAGATTGCGAGGGCCAGCAGCGCAACCAGCAGCAGCAAGCCGACAAGGATTCGCTTCAACCACGTCATCAGAATGTCCCCGGGTAGCTGCCCCCGTCGAGCAGGATGTTCTGGCCGGTCAGGTAGCCGGCATGGGCGCTGCACAGCATCGCGCAGATCGCGCCGAATTCGGCCGCGGTGCCGAAGCGCTGCGCGGGAATGGCCGCGCGGCGCTTGGCCGTGAGATCACCGAGCGGTTCGCCGGACCTGGCCGCCGCACCGGCCATGTTCTTGCGCAGGCGGTCGGTATCGAACGCGCCGGGCAGCAGGTTGTTGATCGTCACGTTGGCACCGGCCAAGCGCGGCTGGCGGGCCACGCCGGCGACGAAACCGGTCAGCCCCGAGCGCGCACCGTTGGACAGGCCCAGCGTGTCGATGGGCGCCTTGACGGCGCCGGACGTGATGTTGACGACGCGGCCGAAGCCGCGGGCGGCCATGCCGTCGACAGTGGCCTTGATGAGGGCGATGGGTGCCAGCATGTTGGCCTCCAGCGCGGCCAGCCACTGTTCGCGGTCCCAGTCGCGGAAGTCGCCGGGCGGTGGGCCGCCGGCGTTGTTGACGAGGATGTCGACCTGCGGGCAGGCGGCCAACGCGTCGGCGCGGCCTTGCTCGGTGGCAATGTCACCGACGACGGTCTTGACCTCGGCAGCCGGGTTCAACCCCTTGAGCGCCGCTGCCGTCGACAGCAGATCGCTCTCTCCGCGCGCCGTGATGACGACGTTGACGCCCTCGCTCACCAGCGCCTCGGCACAGCCCCGCCCGAGGCCCCTGCTCGCCGCGCAGACCAGCGCCCAGCGGCCTTTCAGTCCCAGATCCATGTCAGCTCCCCGACCGCGCCGCGCGGCCTCGACAGGCCCGCATCATCGCGCGGTCGAAGGCGGCGCTACGCGCCGCGGTCAGCGCTTGAATTTGCCGTCTTCCGACACGATGGACACGTCGGTGTACTCCAGCCCGCTGTGATCCTTCTCGGTGTAGTGCACCTGCAGGCCGCCGAGGTCGATGCGGGCGCCGTCCAGCGCCTTGTTGACGCTCTCGCGCGTGATGTCCTTGCCCGCCTTGCGCAGCGTCTCGACGACCAGCTTGGCCGCGGCGTAGCCCTCGATGTGGGCGGGCGTCAGCTCATTGCGACCGGCCGCCTTGGCGATGCTCAGCGCCTCCCGCACCATCAGGTTGGCGGTCGAGCGCTCGTAGGGGAACAGCTGCGTGACGATGACGCCGCGGCCGTTCTCGCCCAACGCCTTCACGAAGTCGGGCGACGCGTTGTTGGACAGCGTGGCGACCTGCGCCGTCGAGCCCGCCGCA
Source organism: Pelomonas candidula (assembly GCF_043555985.1). Lineage (NCBI taxonomy): Bacteria > Pseudomonadati > Pseudomonadota > Betaproteobacteria > Burkholderiales > Sphaerotilaceae > Roseateles > Pelomonas candidula. Next base: position 482,918 of record NZ_JBIGIC010000002.1, read on the forward strand.
CGCAGCGCGTTGACGCCCTCGACGACGGCATACGACGGCCCGATCAACACGACGGCCTCGATGTTGGCGTTGGCGATGGCCCGCATCGTCGGCCCGAGATCCGGCTTGTTGCGGTCGAAGCGCAGGTTGGACAGCGCACGCAGCTTCAGGTCGTCCAGGCCCTTGATGGCGCCCTTGCCGGCGTCGTTGCCGAACGGGTCGTTGACCTGCACGATGGTGATGCGCTTCACGCCGATGCTGGCGAGGTGCTTGACCGCGCGCTCGGCCTCCTTCTGGTAGCTGGCGCGCAGGTGGTAGACGTAGGGCTGCACCGGCTCGTACAGGCTGATGGCGCCAGTGGCCGGCGCGATCAGCGGGAGCTTGTTCTCCTTGAGCACTGGCAGCATCGCCTCGGTCGGGCCGGTACCGCGGCTCAGCATCAGCGCGAGCACGCCCTGGCCGGCCAGCGCCTTGGCCTGCGCCGCGGCGGTCCTGTCGTCGTACTTGTCGTCCGCGGTGACAAGCTCGATGTTCTGGCCCTTGATGCCCCCCTGCGCGTTGACCGAGTCGAAGTACAACCGCGCGCCCTCGGCGCTCTCCTGCACGACGCTGGCCACGGGGCCGCTGAAACCGGCGACCATGCCGATGCGCAACGTGCCCTGCGCGGACGCGCTTTCCATACCCATGCAGGCAGCGAACGCCGCCGCCACGACAACCCAACGTTTCACTGTTGTTCTCCCGAGCCGCACCGCTCCGGCGCGCTGAGCGGCGGATTGTGGGCCCAGCCCCCACGAATGAAGGAGGCCCCTTCCCCCAGGAAAAACCCGGACCTCCGGCAGCTCGTCTGCGCATTTCGACCGGTTTTCGCCGACCTACACTCCTTCGGCCTGCCGCGCCACCGCGCGTCGCCCTTCATGTCGGACCGCATCGCATCGCCGCCACTCCCCCTGCCACCGCCGACGCCGCGTCCGTTCGGCTGGCAGCGCAACTCGCTGACGTTCGCCGTCGTGCTGGCGCTGCTGCTGGGCCTGCTGCTGCCGACGACGGCCGTGCTGCTGTACGACGTGCAGCGCACGCGCGAGACGGCGATGGAGGACCTGAGGCGAGACCTGGCACGCACGAGCGAGGTGATGTCGCTGTCGCTGGCCGAGCCGGTCTGGCAGGTCTCGCCGGACCTGGCCGAACCCATGGTCAAGGCCCAGGTGGACGACCCTCGCTTCCTGGCCGTGAAGGTGGTCGAGCCGGCGTCGTCAACGCCTTTCCTGTCCTTCGAGCGCCACCAGGATGTCGACGATGCGTCGCTGACGCTGAGCCAGACGCGTCCCATCCAGCGCGATGGCCGCGAGATCGCGCGGCTGACGATCACGATGACCGCCGCGCCGCTGCTGCAGGCCAAGCGTGCAGAGGTCTGGCGCACGGTCTGGCGCAGCGGCCTGACGCTGACGCTGTCGCTGGTACTGATGCTGTGGGTGCTGCAGCGCTACATGCTGCGCCCCATGACCGCGCTGACCGCCTCGGCCGAAGCACTGGCCGCGGGTCGCCTGGGCCAGCCGCTTCACGTCAGCGGCGCAGACGAGATTGCGCGCGTCGGCATCGCGATGGAACGCATGCGCCAGGCGCTGCTGTCGGCCTTCGAGGCGCTGCGCCAGCACAACCTCAACCTCGAGGAAACCGTCGCCCAGCGCACCGCCGAGCTGACGACCAGCAACGCGGAACTCTCCAACGCGCTGCAGACGCTGCAGGCGGCGCAGCGTGAGCTGGTCGAGTCCGAGAAGCTCGCCTCGCTGGGGCGGCTGGTGGCCGGCGTCGCGCACGAGCTGAACACGCCACTGGGCAACGCGCTGACGGTGGTGTCGACGCTGGACGACCGCTACAAGCAGCTGGAGCTGATGCTGTCGGGCGGCGTGCAGCTGCGCCGCAGCACGCTGGAGGAGCTGGCACGCGACACGCGGCGCGCGCAGGACATCCTGCAGCGCAACGTCCAGAAAGCCGCCGACCTGGTGCGCGACTTCAAGCAGGTCGCCATCGATCAGACAGCCGACCTGCGCCGCGACTTCGATCTCGGCAAGGTCGTCGAGGACGTGCTGGTCATGGTGGAGCCCAGCTTCAAGAAGACACCGTTCGTCATCGAGACCCAGCTCTGCCACGGCCTGACGATGAACAGCTACCCCGGTGCGCTGGGCCAGGTGCTGACCAACCTGCTGATGAACGCGCTGGTGCACGGCCTGGAGGGCAACGAGCACGGCCGCGTCACGGTGCGCTGCGCGGCGCTGAACGCCGGCGAGGCCGAGCTCAGCGTGACGGACGACGGCCGCGGCATGGACGAGTCGGTGCGCCGACGCATCTTCGACCCCTTCTTCACGACCAAGCTCGGCACGGGGGGCTCGGGGCTGGGCATGCACATCGTGCACAGCATCGTGACCAACGTGCTGGGCGGCCAGATCGAGGTCAAGTCCTCGCCCGGCCAGGGCACGCAGATGCTGATGCGCCTGCCGCTGAACGCGCCTCAGCGCGCCGCCGCAGAATCAGCTGTTCACTGAGACGCAGCGGAAGCCGGCGCGGACGCCGCTTCGACGGCAGCAGTCACGGCGGCCGACGCGGCCTCGGAAGCGGCCGGCTCGTGCGCCGCCACGTCGTGCTTCTCGCCGCCCAGGTCGATGTTGCCGCCACTCTTGGTCAGGATGAACAGCGCCAGCGCGGCAAAGGCGATGAAGCCAACGATCAACTTCCACATGCTCGGGTCTCCACAGGTTTGAAACTGCGGCGCATTCTGGTGCCCGAGGCTGACGCTCAACTGAAGGCGAGACGCCCCTCGCCGCCGCCGGCACTGAACGTGAGCGCGTGGGCGCGGGTCGCGAAGTCCACCCGCAGCTCGGCCCAGTCGCTACCCTGCTGCCAGCGCAGATGCAGCGTGTCGGCAGCGCTGTCCAGCAGCGCGAAGCTGCCGCCGAAGGCCGGGTGGCTGTTGCGCAGGCGGATCAGCTCGATGAGCCGGCGCACCACTGGCCGCTCGCAGTCGCGGGCGATCTCGTCCTCGCTGTAGTGGTGGCGGTTGATGTCGCGGCCCACCTGGCTGCGCGCCAGCAGTTCCATGTCGTTGTGGCCGGCCAGCAGGCCGACGTAGTAGACCTGCGGCACGCCCGGCAGGAAGAACTGCACGGCGCGGGCCAGCAGGTAGGCGGTCTCGTCCCGGCCCATCGCGTCGAAGAACGTGCAGTTGACCTGGTAGAGGTCCAGGTTGCTGGCCGCAGCGCCGGTCGCGCGGCGGCTCTCGCCGTTGCTGGCCGCGTGGATGCGTTCGACGAGCTCGTCCAGCTCCTGCGGCGGCACCAGGCCGGGCGAGCCGGCGCGGTCGCTGGCATCGGCGCCGATGTCGATGATGCCGATGCCGTCGTGCGTGTCGAGCACCGTCAGCGCGTTGGTGGGGCGCACGGCAATCCAGCGCTTGAGCGCCGCGGCGGTGTGGAAGTTGAACGCGTGCAGCACCAGCGGCGGCAGCGCGAAGTCGTAGACCCAGTCGACCTTGGCCGCGATCTCGATCTGGCGCTGGTAGTACGAGTGGATCTCGACCAGCACCTCGATGCCCAGCGCCCTCGCCTCGGCGGCGAACTCGCCGATGAAATCGAAGGTCTCCGGCATCATGAAGCAGCTGTCGCCGGCCTTCTTGATCGCGTAGCCGACGGCATCCAGCCTGACCATGCGGATGCCGTTGTCGGCGAAGGTGCGCAGGATGCTCGTGAGATAGGCGCGGCCCTGCGGGTGGTGCACGGCGATGTCGATCTGCGCGGCGGTGAACGTGGTCCACAGGATGCGGCGCTCGCCATTCTTCAGCGTCGCGTAGGTCAGCGGCAGGCCGGGGCGCGGGCGGTAGACGGCCAGCAGGCCGCGCTCGCTGGCGCCCTGCGGGAACACCGCGTCCAGCGTCAGGAACAGGCCTGCGTAGGCCGACGCTTCACCCTTCTCGGAGTAGTCGAGGAACTGCGGCGACTCAGCGGACATGTGGTTGACGATGACGTCGGCCATCACGTCCAGGTCCTCGGTCAGCGCCTTGATGTCGTCCCAACGCCCCAGGCGCGGGTCGACCTGCGTGTGGTCGATGGGGTCGAAGCCGGCATCGGCGCCGTCGATGGCGTGAAAGAACGGCAGCAGGTGCACGCCGCCGAACACGCCGGCCAGCGGCGAGCCGGGCTGGCTCAGCAGGTTCTTGAGGCGCACGAGATCGGCGCCGTCACGCCGGCCGCCGAGGCGGTCGACATACGTGATGAGCTGGACTTGGTTTTTCATGACGATTTTTCAGTGGGGACGCGCAGCACGCACAGCGCGGCCAGGGCCAGCAGCACGCCGGCGAGGCGGATGACGTTCTCGGGGCGACCGCCCAGCACGCTGTCGTAGAGCAGCGGCAACGTCAGCGACTGGATCAGCATCGGGATGACGATGAACATGTTGAAGATGCCCATGTAGACCCCGGCGCGCTCGGGCGGGATGCTGCCGGCCAGCAGCACGTACGGATTACCCATGATGGAACCCCAGGCCAGGCCGATGCCGACCATGGGCAGGAACAGCCAGGCCTTGTCGTGGATGCCGGGCAGCATCCACATGCCCGCGGCAGCGCAGGCCAGTGCGAAGGCATGCACCCATTTCGCGCCCAGGCGCTTCGTGAAGGGCACCATGGCAAAGGCCGCGGCGAAGGCGATGACGTTGTAGAAGCCGCCCACCTGGCCGTTCAGCAGCACCGCATCGCGAAAGCCTGCGCTCTTGGCATCGTCGGTGCCGAAGATGGTGGCCGCCAACGTCGGCACGATGTAGATCCAGTAGCAGACCATGCCGTACCACTGGAACAGCGCCATCCACCACAGCCGCCGCATCGTCGGCGGCATCTCGCGCAGCGCCTGCCAGATTTCCGCCAGCGCCGGGCCGAAGCCGCGCGGCAGCGCACGCAGCCGCGCCACTTCGTCGGCGGGCAGCGGCAGCTCCGGCACGCGGCGGATGGACCAGTAGACCGTCGTGAACGACAGCAGCGCGCCGACGATGAAGGCCAGCGTCGTGACGACCGGGATGCCGTTGGCGCCGAGTGCGTCCTTGTTCATGCCCAGCCCCACGAGGATGCTGGGCGTCAGATAGGCCAGCGTCTGCGCGAGGCCCGTGAAGGAAGCCTGCGTCAGGAAGCCGCTGGCATGCTGCTCCGGCCGCAGCCGGTCACTGACGTAGGCGCGGTAGGGCTCCATCGTCACGTTGTTGGCGGCGTCCAGAATCCACAGCAGGCCGGCCGCGAACCACAGCGTCGGGCTGAAGGGCATGGCCAGCAGGCCCAGCGAGCACAGCAACGCGCCGATCAGGAAGTAAGGTGTGCGCCGGCCCATGCGGTGGGTCGTGCGGTCGCTCATCGCGCCGATGACGGGCTGCACCAGCAGGCCGGTGATGGGCCCGGCCAGCCACAGGTACGGCAGGTCCTTGCCCTCGGCGCCGAGCATCTGGTAAATGGGGCTCATGCTGGCCTGCTGCAGGCCGAAGCTGAACTGGATGCCGAGGAAGCCGACGTTCATGTTGACGATCTGGCCGACCGACAGGCGCGGCTTGTCGATGAATGCCGCGCTCATGCCAGGGCCTCTTCGGGTTCGGAGCGCAGGGCCTGCAGGGCTTCACGCCAGGGTTGCAGCGCGGCCGGGTCGGCCGGCAGCGGGCCGCGCAGGCCGCAGATGGCCGCGGCATAGCGGTTGGCCAGCCCCAGCGTGACGGCCAATGGCCGCCGCAGCGCCAGGCCGGCCAGCAGCATGGCCGTGAAAGCGTCACCGGCGCCCACCGTATCCACCAGCTGCGGCTGCTGCACGCCCTCCCCCGCCATCAGCGTGTCGCCGGCGGGCCCGATCAGCGCGTAGCCCGCAGCGCCGCGCGTCACCACCAGGCGCTGCAGCGCGAAGCGGCCCGTCAGCGCCGCCACGCCCTCGGGCGCGAACCAGTCCAGCAGCGTGGCCAGTTCGTCCTCGTTGACCTTGACCCAGTCGGCCAGCATCAGCGACTCGGCAGCCAGTTCCCGCAGGTCCGGCCCGGGGCGCAGGTTGAGATCGAGAAACGCCAGGCCGCGCCCGTGCTTGACCGCCGCGCGCAGGCTGGCCCGCGACGCCGCGCTGCGCTGCGCCAGCGTGCCGAAGTAGGCAATGCCGTCCTCGCGCTGCACCGCCACGGGCTCGATGTGGTCCCAGGCCGCATCGGCATGGATCTCGAACCGGTGGCTGCCGTCGGCCTGCTCATGCACGCTGACCCGCCCGGTGGCGTGTTGAGCGTCGCGCTGCAGGCCGGCCGTGTCCAGACCGTAGCGACGTGCGCTGTCCAGCAGCAGCCGGCCGTCCGCGTCGTCCGCACCGATGCGGCTGATGAAGCCCACCGGCACCCCCAGCCAGGCCAGCGACCGCGCCACGTTGAAGGGCGCACCGCCCGGCACGGCACCGTCACTGAACTGGTCGACCAGGGCCTCGCCAAGCACGAGGACGGCCCGGTCCGCCGGCTGCACCGATTGCATTGTTGTCTCCTGTCGTTGTCGTCACGCCTGCGGTTTCGAGAAGCTGGCGCCTGGCCGGATTGTGATCCTTGGGCGTCGCAATTGCAATCGATTGCAAACCAGGGGAAACCAGCATCTGGCAGGCTGCCGGATCAACCCTCGCCAGCACCGGCGCTGGCGCGGCAGACCCAGACGGTCGGCGCCTCGCCGCCCGGTGCGCGGTAGCCGGACTCGACCGCCGCCCTGACCGCAGCCACGCGCTCCCGCGGCAGCAGGCCCACGGCGCAACCGCCGAAGCCCCCGCCGGTCATGCGCGCCCCGCCCTGCGGGCCGATCGCCTGCTGCAGGATCTCGACGAGGCGGTCGACGGCCGGCACGGTGATCTCGAAGTCATCGCGCATGGAGGCATGCGAGGCGCCCATCAGCAAACCCAGAGCCGCCAGGTCGCCGCCGGCCAGCGCGGTGGCGGCAGCCTGCGTGCGGGCGTTCTCGGTGACGATGTGGCGGGCACGGCGGTAGACGACCTCATCCAGCCCGGCCTTGCCGGCCTCCAGCCGCGCCAGGTCGATGTCGCGCAGCGCCGCCACACCGTAGTGCCGGGCCGCGGCCTCGCACTGGCGGCGGCGGGTGTTGTATTCGCTGCCGACCAAGCCGCGCTTCACATGCGAGTGGACGATCATGACGGCCAGGTCGGGCGGCAGCGGCACCGGCCGCGCGTCCAGGCTGCGGCAATCGATCAGCAGCGCATGGCCAGCCTCGCCGCGAGCCGAGATCAGTTGATCCATGATGCCGCAGTTGCAGCCGACGAATTCGTTCTCGGCGCGCTGGGCCGTCAGGGCCAGCGCCGTCGGGTCCAGATCCAGCGCGTACAGCGACTTGAAGGCCTGGCCCACCGCCACCTCGAACGAAGCCGACGATGACAGCCCCGCGCCCTGCGGCACGTCGCCGGCCACGGCCAGGTCGGCGCCGCGCAGCGGCAGGCCGCGTGCCACCAGCATCTGCACCATGCCGCGCGCGTAGTTGGCCCAGGCTGCGTCCTCGCGGTGCGGGATGGCCGGGCCGAGGCGGAAGCGGTCGATGGCGCCGTCGTAGTCGGCGGCGACGATCTGCACCTGGTCGTCGTCGCGCGGCCGGGCAGCGATGCGGGTGCCGAAGTCGATGGCGCAGGGCAGCACGAAGCCGTCGTTGTAGTCGGTGTGCTCGCCGATCAGGTTCACCCGCCCCGGCGCGTGCACGCGCAGCATGGGCTCGACGCCGAAGGCGGCGCGGAAGGTTTCGTCAGCGCGTTCACGAGGGTTCATGCCATCTCCCGGTAATGGACGTCGCCGACCGCGCGCAGCCGCGCCGCGGCCTGCTCGGGCGTCAGGTCGCGCTGGGCCTCGGCGAGCATCTCGAAGCCCACCATGAACTTGCGCACCGTGGCCGAGCGCAGCAGCGGCGGATAGAAGTGGGCGTGCAGCTGCCAGGGTGTGGCGTCGCGTGCGTCGAAGGGGGCGCCGTGCCAGCCCATGGAATACGGGAAGGCGCAGCGGAACAGGTTGTCGTAGCGCGAAGTCAGCCGCTTGAGCGCATCGGCCAGGCCGGCGCGCTGGGCAGGCTTCAGCTGCGGCAGGCGCTGCACGGAAAAACGGGGCAGCAACAGCGTCTCGAAGGGCCAGGTGGCCCAGAAGGGCACGATGGCCAGCCAGTCGTCGTTCTGCACGACGACGCGCTCGCCGCCGGCCTCACGCGCCGCCACGTCCAGCAGCAGCGGCCGGCCCTGAACCGCGAAGTAGGCGCGCTGGTGGGCGTCCTCGGTGGCCGCCTCGTTGGGCAGGAAGCCGGTGGCCCAGATCTGGCCATGCGGGTGGGGCTGGGAGCAGCCCATGATCTCGCCCTTGTTCTCGAACACCTGCACCCAGGCGTGGTCGCGGCCCAGCTCGGCGCTCTGCGCGCACCAGGTGTCGACGACGGCGGCGATCTCGCCCTGCGTCAGCTCGGGCAGCGTGCGCGCATGGTCGGGCGAGAAGCAGATGACGCGGCTGGTACCGCGGGCCGCCTGGGTCTGGAACAGCGCATCGCCGGCCGGCGCGTCGGGCACCTGGGGCATCAGCGCGGCATGGTCGTTGGTGAAGACGAAGGTACCGCGGTAGTCGGGGTTGACCTGGCCGTTGACGCGCGTGTTGCCGGCGCAGAGGTAGCAGCCGGGGTCATGGCTGGGCAGTTGTGCGTCAGCGCGGGCCTCCTCCCGGCCCTGCCAGGGCCGCTTGCCGCGGTGGGGCGAGACCAGCACCCACTGGCCGGTCAGCGGGTTCCGGCGGCGGTGGGAATGCTCGGCAGGATCAAAGTTCATAGCCGTTCGAAATGCACGATGAAACAGGTCTCCGCCACCGAGCGCGGCAGCGGCAGGCCGGCGTGGGCCAGCCAGGCGCCGTCGAGTTCGACGCCCTGCTCCAGCGCGTCGAAGAACGGCGCCGCGGGGCCGAAGCCGTCGTGGCCGGCTGGCGGCGTGTGGCGCACGCGCGTGACGCGGTAGCGCGCGCCGGCGTCCAGCATGGGCAGGCGGGCGGCGGGGTTGTACTTGAAGCTGCTCGGCTCGGTGCGGTAGACCATCAGCAGCAGCTCGCTCGCCGCCTCGTCGCCGTGGGCCTGCCAGGCCAGGCCGTCGCCGGCCTCGCCCAGCCACACGCGGCCGTGGTGCAGGCGGTCACGCCAGCGCTTGTAGAGGGTGATCCACTGCGACACCTCGGCGCGCGTGGCCTCGTCGAAGAGGCGCGCGTCCAGCTCCACGCCGAGGTGGCCCGGCAGCGCCACGGCGGCGCGGAAGGCCATGCTCTGCGTGCGGCCGGTCGTGTGAGCCGGCGAGGTGCCGATGTGGGCACCCATGATCTCGGGCGGGAAGAACTGCAGGAAGCCGCGCTGCATGGCCACGCGCGACAGCGCGTCGATGCAGTCGCTGGTCCAGACGCGGTGGGTGTGGCGCAGCACGCCGAAGTCGATGCGCCCTCCTCCGCCCGAGCAGCTCTCGATCTCCACGCCCGGATGGGCCGCGCGCAACCGGTCCATCAGCGCGTAGGCCGCCGGCACCTGGGCGCGGTAGCCGGCCGTGCCGTCGGCCAGGCCCGCGGTGGTCAGGTCGCGGTTGTGGTCCCACTTCAGGTAGCCGATGGGGTGGGCGGCCAGCAACGCTTCGATCTTGCCGAACAGGTAGTCCGACACGTCGGGCCGCGAGATGTCCAGCACCAGCTGGTTGCGTGCGGTGATGAGCGGCCGGCCTGCCAGCTGCAGCGCCCAGTCGGGATGGGCACGGAACAGCTCGCTGTCGGGGTTGACCATCTCGGGCTCGACCCACAAGCCGAACTCCATGCCCAGCCCGTTCACATGGGCGATCAGCTCGCCCAGGCCCTGAGGGAACTTGCTCGCGTCGGGCCACCAGTCGCCCAGGCCAGCGCGGTCGTGGTGGCGGGCGTTGAACCAGCCGTCGTCCAGCACGAAACGCTCGACGCCCAGGCCGGCTGCGGCCGTGGCGAGTTCCTTGACCTTCTCCGGCTGCACGTCGAAGTAGAAGCCCTCCCAGGTGTTGAGGTGCACGGGCCTCGGCTTCATCGCGCCGCCCGCCCAAGGCAGGCGGGCGCGCAGCTCGGCGTGGAAGTTGGCGGCCAGGCCGTTCAGGCCCGCGGTGGAGCAGCTGGCGACCAGCTCGGGCGTGATGACGCTGGCGCCGGGCGCCAGGCGCAGCTCGCCGGGCGCCAGCCATTCGCCGAACTGCCATTGGTACTGGCCGTCGTTCAGCCACTCGATGGTCTGCGCGTGGTTGCCCGACCAGGCCAGGTGGGCGCCAAACACCAGGCCGTCATGCGCGGTGGCGCCGGGCGTCGTGACGACGGCACCGGGGAAGCAGTCCTGCGTCGTGCGGCCGCGCCGGCTCTCGCGCCGCCACAGCGAGCGCGTCAGCGCCTCGGTCTGCAGCAGAAACTCGTGCATGTGCTGGCCGGCGTAGAAGCGCACCTGCGCGGCATCGCCCGGCAGCGGCAGCGTGGCGGCGGCCAGCCATTGCACGTCGAGCTCGGTGGCGCCCAGGTTGGTGAGGGTCGAGCGTGCGACCAGCACGTCGCTGGCCTCGTCCAGCCGCAGCTGCAGGTCCAGGCGCAGCTGGGCGACGCTGTCGGTCAGCTTCAGCACGACGGCGTGGCCGGGGTCGACCCACTCGACCTCGCAGGCGGTGAAGGCCTGGGCGAAGTCGCGCCCGCCGCGGTGGGCCAGCAGCGCGCTCTGGCCGAACCAGCCGACGCCGAAGGTCGGCGCGACCGTCAGCGGCTGGTCGACGTCGAGCATGAAGGACGGCAGCGGCCGCGTGGCGCGCAGTGCGGCACCGGGGGCCGCCGTGTCGGGCAGGCGCGGGCCCCAGTAGCGCCACAGCGGCGCCTCGCCGGGCGGCAGCTCCAGCACGAGGCTGCAATGGCGGCTATGGAGGAAGAGGTAGTCGGTCGTCATGGGGTCATCACGCTGCTTCATGCAGCTTCAGGCAGGCGCAGGTCGGGGTCGGGGATGCAGCGCGGCATCGCCAGCCCCTGAGCGTCGAAGAGGTGCAGCTGGGTGGGCGGCAGCGTGACGGCGATGCGCTGGCCGGCGTCGGCGTGGGCCTGGCCGGGCGCCTTCACGGTCAGCTCGCCGTCGAGGTAGAGGTAGGTGGATTCGCCCAGCCGCTCCTGCCAGCGCACCTCGCGCACGATGTGCTGGCCGGCCGTGCCGGGCTCGGCATGCTCCGGCCGCACACCGACGGTGACGGGCGCGCCCGGCGGCAGCGCGGCGGCATCGACGGCCGCGTCCAGCAGCTCGCCCGAGGCCAGCCGCACGCGGGCGCTGTCGCTGCGTCCTTCGACCAGCGTGGCCGGCAGGAAGTTCATCTTCGGCGAGCCGATGAAGCCGGCGACGAAGAGGTTGCGCGGGCGGTGATAGAGCTCCAGCGGCGAACCGCACTGGGCCACGCTGCCCTCGCGGGCGACGGCTTCGCCGGCGTTCAGCAGCAGGATGCGGTCGGCCAGCGTCATGGCCTCGACCTGGTCGTGCGTGACGTAGACAGTGCTGGCCCGGCCGAAGTCGCGGTGGATCTTGGCGATCTCGAAGCGGGTCTGCACGCGCAGCGCGGCATCGAGGTTGGACAGCGGCTCGTCGAACAGGAAGACGCCGGGCTCGCGCATGATGGCGCGGCCGATGGCCACGCGCTGGCGCTGGCCGCCGGACAGGGCCTTGGGCTTGCGCTCCAGCAGCGCCTCGAGCTGCAGCTTGCGCGCCACGCCGTCGACCTTGGCCCGGATGACGGCCTTGTCCACGCCGGCCAGGCTCAGGCCGAAGGCCAGGTTGTCGTAGACGCTCAGGTGCGGGAACAGCGCGTAGCTCTGGAACACCATGGCCACGCCGCGCTTGGCGGGCGGCGTGTCGTTCATGCGCTGGCCGCCGATGCGCAGCTCGCCGGCGCTGATGTCCTCCAGCCCCGCCACCATGCGCAGCAGCGTGGACTTGCCGCAGCCGCTGGGGCCGACGAAGACACAGAACTCGCCGTCGCGGATGGTCAGGTCGACGTTGTTGATGACGGGGTTGCCGCCGACGTAGGTCTTGCAGACGGAGGAGAGTTCGATGCCGGCCATGAGGGTGTCGTTGGGCGTTCAGGGTTGCAGCAGGCGCTGCACGCGGGCATCGACCGTGCGCAGCGCGGTGGCGGCGTCGACCTTGCCGATGAGCACCGACTCGATGGCCGTGCCGACCCAGTCGTAGATCTCGGCGCCATGGTCGGCGATGGGCATGGGGAAGTTGCGCTCGCGGCTCATGGTCAGGAAGGCGGCCGCGTCGATGCCGCGCCGGGCCTGCGCCTGCACCGCCACCTCGGCCAGGCCGCGCAGCGCCGGATAGGTGACACCGGCCTCGGCCACCAGGCGCTGGCATTCGGGTGTGGCCATGAAGCGCACCCACTGCCAGGCCTGCTCCTTGACCTTGGAGCCGGACCAGATCGAGTCGCCCAGGCCGTTCATCATGCTGGCACGGCGGCCGTTGGGGCCGATGGGCAAAGGCACCCAGGCGTGGCGGAAGCGCGCGTTGCGCGCGAAGTTGGCGATCATCCACGAGCCCTCGGGCACCATGGCCGCCTTGCCGGCGATGAACATCGCGGCCGAACCCAGCGAGCGCGTCAGCTCGAAGGGCGCCGACACGCCCTTGGCCGGCAGGCTGGCGATGTAGGCGATGGTGCTGGCCAGGCGCGGGTCGTCGTAGTGCAGGCGCGGCGACCACGGTGCGTCCTGCAGCGTGAAGCCGGTGGACGCGGCGAAATGGCTCCACTCGGTCTGGCCCAGCGCACCACCGGGGCCGGGTGTCTGGAAGCCGTAGACGCGCACGCGGCGGCGGTCGAAGGCCGGGTCCGCCGCCGAGCGGCCGGCGCGGTCGCGCGACAGGCGGCGCGCGATGCGCTCGAAGCTGCCACCGTCCACCGGGTTCCAGGTCATGGACGCCAGCTCCTCGCGCGTGACGCTGGCCTGCTCGGCCATGTCCAGGTTGACGGCCAGGGCCACCATGTCCCAGTCCTTGGGCAGGCCGTACTGACCGCCGTTGCGGCCCCAGATGCTGAACAGGCCGGGCATGAAGGCCTGCGGGTCGACGGGGTCACGCTTGAGCAGCGGGGCCAGGTCCAGCAGCTGGCCGTTCTTCATCAGCTCGGGGAACTTGGCCAGGTGGTTGACGAAGACATCGGGCGCGGTGCCGGCGATGAAGCCGGTGGACAGGGCCGTCCAGTAGTCGGCCCAGCCGGCCTGCTGGAACTTGATGGTGATGCCGGGGTGCTGCTGCTCGAAGCGCCCGGCACACTGGCGGTAGGCGGGCTGCTGGTCGGAGTCCCACAGCATGTAGCGCACCTCGACGGCCTGGGCCAGCGAGGCGGTCAACGCGAGGGCGGCGGCGAGAAGTCTTTTCATCATCACTTGCCTCCGCTGTGCTGCACCGACTCGATGACGCGCCGGCCGAACACGACCAGCAGCAGCAGCACCGGCAGCAACGCAACGACGGTGGCAGCCATCAGGCCCGTCCAGTCGGGCTGGCCCTGGGGTGTCTGCGACTTGAAGGTCTGCAGCGCGACAGTCAGCACCTGATGAGATTCGTCCTTGGCGACGAGGTAGGGCCAGAAGAACTCGTTCCAGATGTTGATGCCGGTCAGCATGGCGATGGTGGCCAGCGCCGAAGTCGACAGCGGCAGCACGACGCGGGCGAAGATGTAGGCGTGCGACGCCCCCTCCAGCAGCGCAGCCTCCTCGATGTCGCGCGGGATGGCGAGGAAGAACTGGCGCAGGAAGAACACCGAGAAGCCCTGCATCAGGCAGAACGGCGCCACCATGCCGGCGTAGGTGTCCAGCCAGCCCAGCTCCTTGATGAGGATGAAGTTGGGAATGAAGGTCACAACACCCGGCACCATCATCGTGCCGACGAAGAGCGCGAACAGCAGGTTGCGCCCCGGGAAGCGCAGCCGCGCGAAGGCGTAGGCCGCCATCGCCGCACAACCCACCTGCAGCGTGACGACGACGACCGTGAGCAGCACCGAGTTGGCCAGCGCGCGCAGGAAGTTGATCTCGGCGCCGGAGCCGCCCACGGCCAGGCTCTGCTCGGGCGACAGCAGGCCCAGCACGCGGCGGAAGTTCAGCAGCGTGGGGTCACGCGGCAGCAGCGTGGCGGACTGGTCGTAGAGCTGCTGCGGCGGCACCAGCGCCGTCTTCAACGCGAACCACAGCGGCAGCAGCGTGACGAGCAGCATGCCCAGCAGCGCGGCCCAGGCGAGCAGCCGGCCCAGGCTCCAGCGTTGGCCCGCGGCGCTCATGCGAGGTCACTCTCGTTGGCGCGCATGATGCGCATCTGCAGCACCGTGTAGGCCAGCATCACGAGGCACAGCACCATCGACATCGCCGACGCGTAGCCCATCCTGTAGAAGCTGAAGGCGTTCTGGACGATGTAGTAGACGATGACCTGGGTCGAGTCCAGCGGGCCACCCTTGGTCGTGACAGCGATGGTGTCGAAGATCTGGAAGGAGCCGGTGACGCTGGTCACCAGCACGAAGACCATGACCGGCCGCAGCAGCGGCAGCGTGATGCGGCTGAACATCTGCAACTCCGATGCGCCCTCCAGCCCGGCCGCCTCGTACAGCGTGCGCGGGATGTTCTGCAGGCCGGCCAGGAACAGCAGCGCCACCAGGCCCATGTGGCGCCAGATGTTGACGGCGGCCACGGTGAGCAGCGCCTGGTCCACGCCGCCGAAGAAGGGCTGGCGGTCGATGTCCAGCGTGGCCAGCATCTCGTTGGTCCAGCCCAGCAGCGGGTCCAGCATCCACAGCCAGATCATGGCCACCAGCACGTTGGACAGCAGATAGGGCAGCAGCACGACGGACTTGACCCACAGCGAGCGGGTCAGCCGGTCCATGGCCACGGCCAGGAACAGGCCGAAGCCAATCTGCAGCGGGATGTTCAGCAGCACATAGCCCGCACTGAGCTTCATGCCCTGCCAGAAGCCGCCGTCCTGCAACAGTTCGGCGTAGTTGGCCAGCCCCACGAAGCGCGGCTCGCGCAGCAGGTTCCAGTCGGTGAGACTGATGGTGATGGCGCGCCAGGTCGGCCAGGCGTGGAACAGCAAGAAGCCGATGAAGGCCGGCCCCACCAGCACGCAGGCCGTCAGCGTCTCGGCACGACGAGCCGGGCCGAACGCGGCGACAAGGTGGGTGAGAAGGCGGTTCACGGGCAGCGCAGTCTCAGAGGGCATGTGCATTCTGGGCGCTATTGCAATCGTTTGTACCAGGGATATCCCGACTCACTGAAACAACGCTGACACGCACCAGGAGACGACAGCTTGCCTACAGCCTTCGAACCAGGCTCGGGCGCCGACCAGGACGGCCCATCCCCATCGGTCGGCGGCTGGCCTGTCCGCCTCCTCCTTGATAAATGCTCTTTCTACATTGGCAAAAACTGCGATGACGCACAGGAGGACTGGCGCCGATGCCCGACCGAAAAGCCCACCACCGCCACGCGCCGCGCACCAGACTGGCGGGCTCCGAAAGCGTCGGCGCGCACCAACAACGATGGTTTCCCCTAGCATTGCAATCGATTGCTTTTCAAAAGGCAGACCTCTATGCTTCGTCACACGTTCATCGAAGAGGGTGCGCGGACCAGCGCCGCCCCGCAAACCATTCCAACGAAGGAGACAACGTGAAGTCACCCACCGCTCGACACCCCGCCCTGACCCCGCTGGCCCAGCTGCTGGCCATGTCCCTGGCCGCGCTCGCGCTGCCCACGCAGGCGCAGACCGCGCCCGCCACCGACGCCCCAAAGTCCGCCGACGTCGTGGGCCTGGAACGGGTGGTGACCACCGCTTCGTCGGGCGCCAAGTCCAAGCTGCGCAGTTCGGTCTCCGTGACCGACGTGGATCAGGAAGTCATCCGGGACTACGGCGCGCACACCGAAGCCGAAGTGCTGCTGCTGATCCCCGGCATCCGCACCGACGCCACCGCCGGCCCCGGCGGCAACGCCAACATCACCGTGCGTGGCCTGCCCATCTCCTCCGGTGGCTCCAAGTACGTGCAGCTGCAGGAAGACGGCCTGCCCACCGTGCAATTCGGTGACATGAACTTCGGCAACAATGACTACTGGACCCGCTTCGACAACAACGTCGACAGCATCCAGACGCTGCGCGGCGGCTCCTCTTCCGTGTTCGCCTCCCACGCCCCTGGCGCCGTCATCAACTACATCAGCAAGACCGGCAAGGAACAAGGCGGCAACGTGGGCATCACCCGCGGCGTGAACTACAACGAGACCCGCTTCGACGCCGACTATGGCGGCAAGCTGGCACCGGACCTGTACTTCCACGTCGGCGGCTACTACCGCGAGGGCGAAGGCATCCGCAAGACCACGTCCAACGCCCTCAACGGCTACCAGCTCAAGGGCAACCTGACCAAGGAATGGAACGGCGGCAAGGGCTTCGTGCGCGTGAACTTCAAGCTGCTCGACGAGCACGCCCCCACCACGCCGCAGACCTTCGTCAACGGCACGCTGAGCGGCAACACCATCGGCGGCTTCTCCAAGGCACCGGGCTACGACGGCACGCGCGACTCGCAGTACTCCATCTACAACAGCTCCATGCCGAGCTACAACCCGTCCACCCGAACGCTGTCGCAAAGCAGCCTGGTCAACGGCATCACGTCCAACATGAAGTCGCTCGGCTTCGAGTTCCACAACGAACTGGACAACGGCATCACCATCGACGACAAGTTCCGCAAGTCCACCAACTCGGGCGCCTTCCAGGCCCAGTTCTGGAACCTGATGACGCTGCCCAACCTGCTGTCCGGCTTCGGCGCCGGCAGCACGGCCAAGTACTACAACGGCCCGGGTGCCGGCACGGCCGTGACGAGCGCCAACCTGGGCGCCGGCCTGGTGTCGCAGGGCGCGGCCATCAACGTGCAGTCGCCCGACATGGGCACGCTGTTCAATGACCTGAGCGTGAACAAGACGTTCAAGGTCGATGCGGTCACGCTGGACGCCAAGGCGGGCTGGTTCCACTCGCGCCAGAACGTCGTGCAGACCTGGGCCATCAACGAGCGCGTCGTCGAAGCCGCGCCCAACGGCCGCGTGATCGACGTCTATGACGCTTCCGGTGCCGCGCTCACCACCGCCGGCCTGACGGGCTACAACAACCAGTGGGGCGCCTGCTGCGCACGCGACATCAACGCGCAGTTCACCACCGACGCGACCTACCTGTCACTGAACGCCGCCGCGGGCGACTTCGACTTCGACGGCGGCGTGCGCCGCGAGACCTTCAAGTCCAACGCCCGCTACGCCGGCTCCAAGCAGGTGGTCGGCGGCGTCGACCTGAACGGCGACGGCGCCATCACCGGCGCCGAGAAGAACGTCTACGTCTCCGACATCGCCAACCCGGGCCTGTCCAACTACGGCATCAGCTACACCAACTACTCGTTTGGGGTGAACTACCGTCTGAACAAGGATGCCAGCGTCTTCGTGCGCACCAGCAAGGGCAACCGCGCCATCGCCGACCGCCTGCTGTACTCGGCCAACATCGACCCCACCACGGGCCAGCTCACCTCGGGCGGCAAGACGGCGGCCCTGGCCCCCGTGAAGCAGAACGAGATCGGCCTCAAGCACAGGGGCAACACCGAGTTCGGCTACTACGGCGTGTCGGCCACCCTCTTCCACTCCACCACGCAGGAGTTCGACTACGACCAGACGCGCCAGGACAACCCCGCGCTGCCCAACTACCAGGGCCCCAAGCTGAACGTGCTCGGCTACAAGGCCGACGGCCTGGAGCTGGAGACGTCGGGCGGCGTCGGCAACTTCAGCCTGGCGTTCAACCTGGTCTATTCGAAGGAGCAGATCACGCAGAACCTGGGCAGCCCCGGTGTCATCGGCAAGACGCCCAACGGTGCTCCCAAGGTGCGCTTCACGATCTCGCCGCGCTACACGGTCGGATCGTTCGCCATCGGCGCCACGGTGCGGGGTCAAACCTCCGTCTACAACGACGATGCCAACAGCTCGCAGGTCAAGGGCCACTACATCGTCAACGCCTTCGCCAACTACGATTTCGGCAACGGCCTGACGGGCGCCTTCAACGTCGGCAACCTGTTCGACAAGGTCGCCCCGGCCGGCACCGCCGGCATGATTGCCGGCTCCACCACGCTGGTGGGTGCAGGCATGGAGCCGGGTCGCACGATGGGGGTGTCGCTGCGCTACGGCTTCTGAGCCTAGAGTCCTCGGGGTGCCCTCGTGCCCCCGAGGCTCGCGCAAGCTGAATGACCCGACGACCCGGCCGTCCACCTTCTCGGTGCACGCCCGGGTCGTTGCCGTTTCGGCAGCCGCCGGCTTGCGACTACGCTGCCCCACCACGAAACGCAAACGGCGCGCCTTGCGCCGCCCCACCGTGACAGCCCATACGCCCTCCCGCGCCCTGCGCAGCATCGTCATCGTCGGCGGCGGCTCTGCCGGCTGGATGGCCGCGGCCTCGCTGGCCACCGCCCTCGCCTCACGCCGTTGCACGATCACGCTGATCGAGTCCAACGAGATCGGCACCGTCGGCGTCGGCGAGGCCACCATCCCGCCCATCCGCACCTTCAACCAGACGCTGGGCCTGGACGAGGCCGAGTTCCTGCGCCGCACCCAGGGCAGCTTCAAGCTCGGCATCCAGTTCGTGAACTGGGGCCGCCAGGGCCAGCGCTACTTCCACCCCTTCGGCCCGCACGGCGTCGCCTTCGACTACGCGCCGCTGCACCAGCACTGGCTGAAGAGCCGCCACGAGGGTGGCAGCACCGATCTCGACGACCATTCCATGGCCTGGGCCGCGGCACGCTTGAACCGCTTCGCACCGCCGCTCGCCGACCCGCGCGATGTGCGCTCGACCTACGACTACGCCTACCACTTCGACGCCGGCCTCTATGCCCGCTTCCTGCGCGAGGTTGCCGAGGCGCGAGGCGTGCAGCGCATCGAGGGGCGCATCGACGGCGTGCTGCTGCGGCCCGACGACGGCCATGTTGACCGCGTGAAGCTGGCCGACGGCCGCGAGATCGGCGGAGACTTCTTCATCGACTGCTCGGGCTTTCGCGGCCTGCTGATCGAGGAAGCGCTGCAGACCGGCTACGAGAACTGGAGCCACTGGCTGCCCTGCGACCGCGCGATGGCCGTACCCAGCGCGCGCGGCGCCGACTTCACGCCCTACACCCGCTCCACCGCCCACGCGGCCGGCTGGCAGTGGCGCATCCCGCTGCAGCACCGCACCGGCAACGGTCATGTCTACTGCAGCCGCTTCATCTCCGACGACGAGGCTGCCGCCACGCTGCTGGCCCACCTCGATGCACCGGCCCAGGCCACACCGCGTGCACTGCGCTTCACGACCGGGCGGCGCCGGCAGTTCTGGCATCGCAACGTCGTCGCGCTGGGCCTCGCCAGCGGCTTCATGGAACCGCTGGAGTCCACCAGCCTGCACCTCGTGCAGTCGGGCATCTCGCGGCTGCTGGCCCTCTTCCCCGACCGCGACTTCGACCCGCCGACCATCGCCGAGTACAACCGCATCGGCATCCAGGAATGGGAGCGCATCCGCGACTTCCTGATCCTGCACTACAAGCTCACCGAGCGGCAGGACAGCGAGCTCTGGCGCTACTGCGCAGCCATGCCCATCCCGGACACGCTGCAGTGGAAGATCGATCACTTCCGGCGCTCGGGGCGCCTCGTCTCCGAGGGCAACGACCTGTTCGGCAACGCGAGCTGGCTGGCCGTGCACATCGGCCAGTTCAACTGGCCCGAACGCCACGATCCGCTGGTGGACCTGCGCGGCGTGGACGGCGCGGCCATGCTCGAGCGCCAGCGACTGGCGATGCAACAGACCGCTGCCGCTATGCCTTCACACCAGGACTTCATCGAACGGCACTGCAGGGCCCCGGCGCCGTGAAGCGCGGCGCGGCGGCACGACCGCTGCGCGCCGGATTTCCCACGTTCCAACGCATCCCCATGGCCTGCGACCTCACCCCTCAATATCGCCCCGCCTTTCACTACACGCCTGCGGCGAACTGGATGAACGACCCGAACGGGCTGGTCTTCCACCAAGGCAGGTATCACCTCTTCTACCAATACCACCCAGACGGCCCGACCTGGGGGCCCATGCACTGGGGCCACGCCACCAGCACCGATCTGCTGCACTGGCAGGAACACCCGGTCGCGCTCGCCCCCGACGCGCTGGGCATGATCTTCTCGGGCAGCGCGGTGGTCGACCACGACAACCGCTCGGGCCTGGGCGCTGAAGGCGTTGCGCCGCTGGTGGCCATGTTCACCCACCACCGCCCGGCCGATGCACAGGCCGGCGTCGCCTCGCTGGAGCAGCAAAGCCTCGCCGTGAGCCTCGACGACGGTCGCACCTGGGTCAAGTTCGAGGGCAACCCGGTGCTTCCCAACCCGGGGCTGAAGGACTTCCGCGACCCCAAGCTCTGCTGGCTGGCAGCGCGGCAGCGTTGGCTGGCCGTCGTGGCTTGCGGCGACTGCATGCGCTTCTACAGTTCGCCCGACCTGAAATCCTGGGCACTGGAGAGCCAGTTCACGCACGACCTCGGCAGCGACGGCGTCTGGGAGTGTGGCGACCTGTTCCCGCTGCATGACGCTGCGGGGGCGACCTGGTGGGTATTGCTGGTGAGCGTGACCCTCGGCGGCCCCAACGGCGGCTCCTCGACGCTGTACTTCATCGGCGACTTCGATGGCCATCGCTTCACGCCCCTGGACACGCAGATCCGCTGGCTCGACTTCGGCCCCGACAACTACGCCGGCGTCACCTGGTCGGGCGTGGATGAGCGGGCCCTGTTCATCGGCTGGATGAGCAACTGGCTCTACGCCGCGTCGGTACCGACATCCCCCTGGCGCAGCGCAATGACCATGCCACGCGAGCTGCAGTTGCGGATGAGTGAAGACGGCCCCCGCGTGGCGTCCGTGCCGGCGCGCGAGCTGCTTTCCCTGCAGGGCCCGGCGACGCTGGCGCTGCGCGAGGTCTCGCTGCCCTTGCCTCTGGATCTCGACGCCGGCCTGCGGGCGGCCGTCGGCGTCTTCGTGCTGCGCCTGGAGATCGACGCGTTGCGCAGCTTCTCGCTGAGCCTCGGGAGCCCGGGCGGTGACGAACTCCTGATCGGCTATGACCGTGACCGCACGGCCTGGTTCATCGATCGACGCCGGGCAGGCCGGGTCGATTTCCACCCGCAATTCGCCGGCTGCCATTCAGCCCCCCGCCTGGCCACGGCGCCCCAGTCCGACCTGCAGCTCTATGTCGACGCCACATCGGTCGAACTCTTCGCCGACGACGGACTGACCGCGATGACCTGCTTGTTTTTCCCCCGGGAGCCCTTCGCCTCGATGACGCTGTCCTCCACGGACGGCCTGAAGCTGGGCGCCCTGGCCGTTCATCCGCTGGGCGCGGGGCGCGGCTCCTGATACCTCGCCGAGGCTTGTGGCTCAGGCGCCGCCGGCCGGTGCGCTGTCACGCAGCTTCAGGTAGACCGGCATCGTGCGAGACCCGGCACGCTCGCCGCGCAGCTGACCCAGCAGCGCCTCCACCAGCTGGGCGCCGGCCTCGGCCACCGGCTGGTGCACGGTCGTCAGCGGCGGGTCGCAGTAGGCGGCCAGCGGCATGTCGTCGTAGCCGATGACGGCGACGTCGCCCGGCACGCTGCGGCCCACCGCGCGCAGCGCCTGGATGGTCAGCAGCGCCAGCACGTCGCTGCAGCAGACGACGGCGTCGAAGCCCTGCTGCGCCCTGCAGAAGTCGCGCAGCACGCCGGTCGCCACACCAGGCTCGAACGGCACCGGCAGCTCGAGCGCCGGGTCCACGTCCAGCCCCGCCTCGCGCAGTGCCTGCGCATAGCCCTGGCGGCGCAGCCACACCTCGGGGAGCTGGCTGTCGCCAACGAAGGCGATGCGCCGCCGCCCCATCTGCAGCAGGTGGCGCGTGGCGAGCGTGCCGCCCAGCACGTTGTCACCACCAACGCTGCAGTAGAGCTGCTGCGGCATCTCGCCGCCCCAGACCACCAGCGGCAGCTTTCGCGCCGCCATCTCGTTGAGCTGATCGTGGTGGCGCCACTGGCCGATGAGGACGACGCCGATGGCCTTGCCGGAGTCGAACCAGTGCGACGCGAGATCGAGGTGCTCGGCATCGACGCGCGACAGCAGCATGTCGTAGCCGCGGTCGGTCAGCGCGTCGGCGATGGACCCGACGATGGACAGGAAGAACGGATCGGAGATGTGCTGGCGCGACGCCGCGTCGTAGGGCACGACGACGGCGATCGTGCGGTTCTCCTGCAGCCGCAGGTTGCGCGCACCGAAGTTGATCGAGTAGTTCAGCGAACGGGCCAGTTCGGCCACGCGCTGGCGGGTCTCGGCGTTGACGAGCTCGCTGCCGTTCAGCGCGCGCGAGACGGTGGACACGGAGACGCCGGCCAGCCGCGCGATGTCGACCATCTGCAGGCGGCGCTGCTCGACGCCGCCGGGCTCGGGTTGATCTTTGGACTTGGTCATTGCGGGGCATCGTCGCAGGGCAGGATGCGATCGACAAGTGGAGGGATCACCTCAAAGAAAAAGGGCCGGCAGTGCCGGCCCTGATCTTGACCACGCCGGGCCGGCCTCCTGGCCGGCCCGGGAGGGCTTTCAGTCCTTGGCGTAGATGTCCACGTCCTTGGTTTCGCGGACGAACAGCAGGCCGATCACGAACGTCACCGCGGCGATGACGATGGGGTACCACAGGCCGTGATAGATGTTGCCGTTCTGCGCCACCATCGCGAACGTGATGGACGGCAGCAGACCACCGAACCAGCCGTTGCCGATGTGGTACGGCAGGCTCATCGACGTGTAGCGGATGCGGGTCGGGAACATCTCCACCAGCATCGCGGCGATCGGGCCGTAGACCATGGTCACGTAGATGACCAGCACGAACAGGATGGCGATGACCATCGGCACGTTGACCTTGGCCGGGTCGGCCTTGGTCGGGTAGCCGGCGGCCTTCATCGCGTCGGCCAGGTCCTTCTTGAAGGTGGCGATGGCCTTGGTGCTGGCTTCGTCGAACTTGTGCTCGGTCAGCTTGGTGGCGGTCGGGACGGGGATCTCCTTGTCGCCGATGCGCACGACGGTCGGCGCGCCGGCGGCGGCCTCGACGGTCTCGGAGCTGGCCGAGGACACGGCCAGCGCACGCTTGGCGATGTCGCAGGCGCTGGTGAAGTCCACCTCACGTGCCAGCGGGCTGCCCTGGAAGGAGCAGCTGGCCATGTTGGTGGTCAGCGTCACCTTGGCGGTCGCCTGGGCCTTGGCGAGGTCGGGGTTGGCCGCCTCGGTCAGGGCCTTGAACAGCGGGAAGTAGGTCACCGCTGCCAGCAGCAGGCCGGCCAGGATGATGGGCTTGCGGCCGATCTTGTCCGACAGCGAACCGAAGATGACGAAGAACGGCGTGCCCAGCATCAGCGAGATGGCAATCCAGATGTTGGCGCTGGAGTTGTCGACCTTCAGCACCGACGTCAGGAAGAACAGCGCGTAGAACTGGCCCGAGTACCAGACCACGCCCTGGCCGGCCACGAGGCCAAACAGCGCCAGCAGCACGATCTTCAGGTTCTTCCACTGGCCGAAGGACTCGGACAGCGGTGCCTTGGACGTCTTGCCCTCGGCCTTCATCTTCTGGAAGGCAGGCGACTCGTTCATCGACAGACGAATCCACACCGAGATGCCCAGCAGCAGGATGGAGACGATGAACGGCACGCGCCAGCCCCACTCGGCGAAGTCTTTCTCGCCGAACGTGGTCCGCACGCCGAGGATGACCATCAGCGACAGGAACAGGCCCAGCGTCGCCGTGGTCTGAATCCACGACGTGTAGGCGCCGCGCTTGCCCTGCGGCGCATGCTCGGCCACGTAGGTGGCCGCGCCGCCGTACTCACCGCCGAGGGCCAGGCCTTGCAGCAGGCGCAGGCCGATCAGGATGACCGGCGCCGCCGCGCCGATCGTGGCGTAGGACGGCAGCACGCCGACGATGAACGTCGACAGGCCCATGATCAGGATGGTGACCAGGAAGGTGTACTTGCGGCCGATCATGTCGCCCAGGCGGCCGAACACCAGCGCGCCGAAGGGGCGCACGATGAAGCCGGCGGCAAAGGCCATCAGCGAGGCGATGAAGGCGGCTTGCGGGTCCAGGCCCGCGAAGAACTGCTTGGCGATGATGGGTGCCAGCGAGCCGTAAAGGTAGAAGTCGTACCACTCGAACACCGTGCCCAGCGAGGAAGCGAAGATGACCTTCTTTTCCTCTTGAGTCATCGGCGCCGCGGCGGAAGCTGCTGCAGTTGCCATTGAAAAGTCTCCGTCTGTAGTCGGACCGCCCCACGGCGGGGTGCCCTTGCGGCGTGACTATTGCCACGGCCTCTGACCCCGTTCTGACGCGAGTCTGAATCGAGGCTGACAAACCCCGCAACAACCCGGGGTTCGCATTTCTCAATGCGAGAGCAGACGCAGCTCGCGGGTAAATCCCGAGACGGTGTTTCAGCCCGAGATGAGGCGTGTCGTTTCAATCGGGCCGAGCGACGGGCCACCCCAAGCCGGCCCGTCGGGCGATGTGCTTGCGGTTCGATGCCGCAAGCATCGCCATCCCCTCGGGAGCTGAGGCCGGACACATTGAGCCCAGTGAGCTCGATGTGCCTGCCGAAGCGCTGCGGCGCAAGCCGCGGCGTAGTCCCGGACCAGCCGCACTCGCATGCAGCGCAGCGCAGCGCGGCTGGGCGACGGGCTTCAATGTTTGCGGGTGACGCCCGGGCGCTGGCGCCCGGCCTCTTCCCAGATGCCGCTGCGGAACCACGGGTCGTCGTCCAGCGCCGCGCGCAGCATCGGCAGCGCGTCCTGGCCCCAGAACAGCCGCCCCTCGAACTCGACGGTCGGCACGCCGAACACGCCCAGGGCCAGCGCGGCCTCGGTCTCGGTGCGCAGCCGCTGCTTGACGGTCTCGCTGGCCGGGTCCTGCTCCGGCGCGAGGCGCGCCGTCAGCTCGGCCAGTCGGGCTGAGTCGTTGGCATCGGCACCGGCGCCGCGCCAGACGTGGTGGAACAGTTGCTCGACGACCCAACGCCCCGGCGTGTCGCCCGGCTGGCCCTCGGGCGCCGCGCAGGCCCAGGCCAGGCGCAGCAGCGGCAGCGGGTTGAAGGGATGCTGGGCCGGCGGGTCCAGCACGACGCCCTGGCGGTGCGCCAGCCAGGCCACGTGGCGGAAGGTCCAGCGCCGCTTGGTGTCGATCTCGGCCGGCCCCTTCTGGCCCAGCGCCTGCAGCAGCGCCGCAAACAGGATGGGCCGGTAGACGACCTCCACGCTCAGGCCCGCCAGGGCCTCGGGCAAGGCCTCGAAGCCCAGGGCCGCGTAGGGCGAGATGGGGTCGAAATAGAAGGTCAGCCGCTTCATGGATTCAGCCTTTCGCGTTGGACACCGCGCCCAGCCAGAGGCCGCGGCGCTGCAGCTCGATGCGGCGCGCGGGCAACTGGTCGAGGATCTGCCGCTGCCGCAGTTCGGGCGCACTGCCCCAGCCGGCGATCTCGTCGAGCCGGCGCGCGCAGCCGCGGCACCAACCGCTGGCCGCGTCCATCTGGCAGACGTTGACGCAGGGAGATTTCGGCGCACCGCCCGAGGAGATGGCAGGGCCGCTCGAGCCGGCCCGGCACGGGTCCGGCGGGGGCTCGACGGCCTTCACGACTGCACCACGTCGATGACCGGCGCGCCGGTGATCTTCTCCAGCTCGGCCGGCGTCAGCCTGAACACGCCGTTCGGATGCCCGGCCGCGGCCCAGATGACGTCGAAACGGAACAGCTCGCGGTCGATGAAGAGCCGCGGCGGCGCGGCGCCATCGACCGGTGCGAAACCGGCCGGCGACACGCCGCCGATGGAGAAGCCGGTACGGGCCTTGACGAAGTCGGCGTCCGCGCGGCCCAGTGCGCCGGTGTGGGGCTTGAGCTTGGCCTCGTCGACACGCTTGTCGCCCGACGTGATGACCAGCACGGCCGAGTCGTCCGCCTTGAGGCGGAAGACGACGGACTTGGCGATCTGGCCCAGCGTGACGCCCAGCGCGTCGGCCGCCTCCTGCGCAGTGCGCGCGGCAACGTCCAGCCACAGCGGGCGGTGCGGGTGGGCATGCGCGGCCAGCGCGGCAGCGACGCGCTGGAAGCCTTCGGGGCGGGTGTCGAGGGAGTCGGTATCAGCCATGGCCGCGATTGTGTCGCGGCGCATCGAAGCCGCGCTCAGTCGCGGTCCTTGTCGCGGCCCTTGCCATGGCCATGGCCATGGCCGCGGTCACCGCGATCGTTGTCACGGTCGCCACGGTCACGATCCCGCCCCTGTTCGTTCTCCATGCGTGGCCGCTCGTAGCGCTCGTGGTACCAGTCCTCGCGGACGAAGTAGACCGGCACGCCGCAGGCGTCGTACTGGGCGCAGTGCTTGGCCCAGTTCTTCTGGTGGCCCGGCGGCACGCGCAGGTAGACAGGCTCGACATGCACAGGCCGGCGCTGCACCCAGACGGGCTGGGCCACGACGACGGGCGGCGGCGCGGCGTTGCCGATGTCGATGCGGCCATAGAAGCCGGGCTGGCCGATCTGGATGGACACGCCGACGTCGGCGGCGTGGGCCGCGGCGGCGGCCAGCAGGGTGGCGCTCAGGCCGAGCAGGATCTTCTTCATGGCGTGTCTCCTTGCCGATCAGGCATCTGGCAGTGTGAACTCGAAATCATAGAAGTGCTGATGGCCTTCGACGCGGATGGTCATGCGGCCGGCGAGCCCGGCCAGCGCGCCGGTGCCGGAGTCCGGCACGACGCCGATCTCCAGCGACGGCGTGCCGCGCGCCATCAGCCCACGGTGCACGAGAGCGAAGCTGCCCTCGCGCCCCTGCAGCGTGCCGGTCACCGTCTCCAGCGCAACGTAGGCGGCCGAGCCGGCGGCGGCGCCGTGCGTGGCCAGCATCTGGCCGGCGCCGTGGGCTTGCAGTTCGCCCCGGTAGTGCTTGTCGAGCAGCATGCGGCCGATGGCGGGGCTCTCGGCCTCGCCGTCCCGGCCGGTCATGCCGACGCTGAATTCACCGCTGATGGTCGTCATGGTCGAGTCTCCTGGAGGGGCTGGGGCGCTTCGGCCCGCAGCGGCGTGTAAAGCGGCAGCGCAACGCGCACGGGGATGACGTCGAGCCGCGCGCCCAGCAGCGTATAGCCGTCGGCGCCGGGCGCGGCGTCGCGCCAGCCCACGAGGCCGGGAGCGCGGTACAGGCGGAACTCGAAGCCGACGCCAGGCATCGCATCCTGCGGCGGAGGCTGGTGGCGATAGGCCAGGCCCAGCACCTCGGGCGCGGCGCCTTCCAGCAGTTGGGCCAGCGCGGCGTGCAGGCAGCCCTCGCCGAGGATGTCGAGGAAGTAACGACCGGCCTCCCGCAACGGCAGGAAGCCCGGCGCGGCGGGGTCGATGCGGCGCCCGTCGCGCTTGCGCGCCGCCGGCGTCGTCACGCCACTGTCGAGGTCGTGGCTGTCGCCGGCGTCGAGGTAGGACAGCCGCACGCCACGCAGGTTGAAGGCCGGCAGCGCCGCGTCATGCGTGGCCTCGCCGATGTCCACGAGCAGCGCGCCGGCGCCGCCGATGACCTCCAGCCTCGCGCCCCGGATGACGACGGCGGCGTTCTCGTCGACGCCCAGGCCCATGCGGCAACCCAGCGCGTGCAGGGCCGGCAGCATGCGGCCGATGCGGCCGCGCTTGAGGAAGTGCTGGTCGACCAGCAGCCAGTCCCGCACGAACCCGAGGCCCTGGTCGTACTCCTGGCCGGCGCGCCACAGGCCCTTCATGACGGCCAGGTTGTCCATCGCGTCGCGGAACATCAGCCGGCTCATGACGGCGGCGCCGGCGCTGGTGCCGGCGATGACGCCACCAGCCTCGAACACGGCGCGGATGGCGCCCAGCATGGCCGTCTCCCGGCCGCCGGGCCGCAGCGTGTCGACGATGTATTCCTGCGCGCCGCCCGAGAAGAACACGGCGCGGCTGGCGGCGACCTGGGCGATCAGTGCCGGGTCGTGCAGCCGGGCCTGCAGGTCGATGCCGTCCAGGTGCGGCGCGATGGGAACGACCTGGGCGACGGCGCCGCAGCGCTCCAGCGCCGCGACGATCTGGGCGGAGATGCGCTCGGGCTCGTAGGCCGCCGTCGGGAACACGGCGATGGGGGCGCCCGGGCCGCCGGCCTCGTCGACGATGCGCTGCCAGACAGCATCGCTGTCAGCTTTCAGCGCACCACCGATGACGACGACGGTGCCGGCTTGAGGGGAAGTCTGCAATTTGGGCGGCTGGGCCCCGGCGCGGACGCCGGAAAGGCTGGATTTACAAACCGCAATGATCGCAGCCCCGCGGCACCGGCGACAGCGGGTCGGGCCCGAGGCCCTCCGCGCCTCGCAGCCCGCCCTGCGTGACGCGCCCGCTACTGGCCCGAATGCTCGGGTGCGGACGGCACCACGGCGGCGGACGCCGGCGCTGCCGGCTTTTGCGCGCCGTCCCAGCCGCCGTACAGCGGCATCGGCAGCCGCACGGGGCTGATGTCCAGGTAGAGGTTGGTCACCGTGAACTGCTCGCCGCCGAACTCCTCGGTGCTCCAGCCCATCGAGTCCGAGCCCTTGTAGACGCGGAACAGGAAGCCCAGTTCCGCCAGCGGGTCGTTGGCACGCGGCAGCACGTCGAAGGCCAGGCCCTTGACCTCCTTGCGCACACTGTCGATGAGGCGGCTCATCGCGTTGGAGATGGTCGAGTCGCCCAGCATGTCGAGGTGGAAGACATCGTCCGTGTAGTAGGGCTTGAAGTTGGGAGACTCGGCGTCGTGCAGCTCCCCGCGCAGCTTGGGGGCCGACGGCGTCGTCGAACGCGCCCGCACGTGATAGCGGTCGCCGTGCTCCAGGTAGGACAGCCGCGCGCCCTGCACGTTGAAGGCCCCCAGCGTGGCATCGCTCTTGGCCTCGGTCAGGTCGACGACCAGCGCACCGCGGTCGCCAATGATCTCGATCTCGTCGCCGCGGATGATGGCCGCCGTGTTCTCGTCCACGCCCAGGCCGATCTTGTAGCCCTTGGCCATCATCAGCGGAATCATGCGGCCGAAGCGCCCGCGCTTGAGGAAGTGCTGGTCGACGAACAGGTTCGGGCCGACGAAGCCCAGCCCGCGATCCACCTGCTTGCCGTCGGTGAAGCGGCCCTTGAGGATGTTGATGACGCTGGGCGCGTCGCGGAACATGATGGTGCTCATGATGGCCGCGCCGGCCGACGTGCCGGCCACGACGCCGCCCTTGCGGTAGACATCCCAGATGGCTTCCAGCATCGGCGTGCTCTGGCCGCCGGGCTGCAGCACGTCGACGATGCGCTCCTGCGTGCCGCCGGTGAAGAACACGCCCCGGGCCGCCTTGACCTTGGCGATCAGCGCCGGGTCGCGGACGACCTTGTTCAAGTCCACCCACAGGAACTTGGGCGCCACGGGCAGGGCTTCGGCAATGGCGCCGCGGCGCTGCAGCAGGTCCACGACCTGCTTGGCGCTGGCTTCGGGATCTTCACTGGCCGTGCCGAAAACGACGAAGCGCGCGCCCTTGCCGCCGGCCAGCTGCACGATGCGCTGCCAGACCTCGTCGTTGTCGGCCTTCAGCGCGCCACCGATGGGCACGGCATAGCCGCGAATGGCCGGTTCGGCATCGGCGAGTGGCAGCAGCGCGCCCGAGGGCGCCGCCCCCGGCGCGGCGGTTGCAGCCGGGGCCGCCTTGGGCGCCACGGCGCGAGCGCTCGAAGCCGGCGTGGACGGGCGGAACAGACGCAACGCCTGGGACGCACTCGCCGCCGGCGCCGGTGGCGTTGCCGCCTCCACCCCGATGGCCAGGGCCATCGCCGCCAGCCCCAACCCGATTCGTGCCCACCATGCCCTCATGCCCAAGTTCCTTCTGCTTCCATCGCGCGATGATGACAGACGCCCCATGAAGGTTCGCCCCTAATCCGAACGATAAGCGGCGTGGCGCGCGCGAGACGAAACTCACCCCTTGAGACCGGCATCGGGCGCCCCCGTGCCTAGACTCGCGGCCAGTGTCACCAGCCTTCCGGAGTCTGCAGATGAAATCCCCGTGCCCCTCCCGCATCGCCCTGGCCACGGCGCTGTTGGCCCTGAGCTGCAGCGCCCAGGCCCAGGACAAGCTCGAGCGTGTGGAGGTCACCGGCACGGCAATCAAGCGCATCGAGGGCGAGACGGCACTGCCGGTGCAGGTCATCACGCGCGCCGAGATCGACAAGGCCGGCGTGACGACGGCCGCCGAGCTGTTGGCACGCGTCAGCGCCAGCGCCAATAACCTCACCGACGGTGGCAGCGTCGGCTACGGCGGCTTCCGCGACCAGATGGGCTTCAACGCCGCCAACCTGCGCGGCCTGGGCGTGTCGTCCACCCTCGTGCTGCTCAACGGCCGGCGCGTCGCCAACTTCGCGTCGCCGGGCGACGCGGCCGGCGTAGACCTGAACAGCATCCCGGCCGCGGCCATCCAGCGCGTCGAGATCCTGCTGGACGGCGCCTCGTCGCTGTACGGCTCGGACGCCATCGGCGGCGTCATCAACTTCATCACGCGCAAGGACTTCTCCGGCGCCGAGGTCAGCGTGCTGGCCGGCAACACGACCGAGGGCGGCGGCGCGAACAAGCGCTCGGCAACGGTGGCGGGCGGCTTCGGCGACTACGGCCGCAACGGCTTCAACGTCATGGCTGTTCTTGACTTGCAGAAGACCAGCAGCCTCAACGCATCGCGTCGCAAGTTCATCAAGGAGCTGGACATCCCCGGGCGGCTGCCGGACCTGCTGTCCAGTGCCACCTTCCCCGGCAACATCAAGCTGGACGAGAACCTGTCCGGCTCCGAGCAGCGCGACACCCTGATCAGCGAGGGCTTCAAGGCCAACGGCAAGGACGTCATCAGCAGCTACACGATCAACCCGGCCGCGGCCACGGGCTGCAACCCGCCGGCCACGCTCTACCTGCCCGCCGGCATCGGCGGCGTGGACGGCTGCACCTTCGACTACATGCGCGACATCGAGCTGTATCCCAAGTCCGACAAGCGCAGCCTGTTCACCCGCGGCGTGTTCGACCTGGGCGGTGGCCACCAGCTCTTCGCCGAAGCCTCGATGGCGCGCGCGACCACGCTCTACACCGGCACGCCCAACCGGGTGGATGCCGAGATGGACGTGTCGCTGGTTCCGGCACTCAAGAACACCGGCATCGCAGCCTTCGACCCGGGTGACGAACGCCGGATCATCGTCGTCCGCACCCGGTTGACCGAAGCCGGCCTGCGCACCAGCGAACTCGTGTCGGCCACCAACCGGTTCGTGCTCGGCACCAACGGGGTGCTGGCCGGCTGGGACTACGAATGGGCGCTGAACCACAGCACCAGCACGGTGTCCGACCGCGACCACCAGGGCTACCTGAACGAACAGATGGTCATGGACGGCTTCGCCGCCGGCACGCTGAACGCCTTCGGTCCGTCGGGTGCCGCCGGCCTGGCGCTCTACGAGAAGGCGCAGATCCGCGGCGAGGTGCGACGCGCCACCGGCACGATGGACAGCCTGGACTTCAAGACCTCCAAGGCACTCGCCCCGCTGGCCGGCGGCGACCTGGCACTCGCCTTCGGCGGGGAGTTGCGCCGCGAGAAGCAGAACTACCACCAGTCCGACGCGCTGAAGCAGGACCTCATCCTCGGCGAGACCTCGCAGGGACCGGACTCCGACTTCGGCAAGTCGCGCCAGGTCGGCGCGGTCTTCACCGAGATCAGCGCACCGGTCACCAAGCAGCTGGAGCTGGACGCAGCGCTGCGCTACGAGCACTACCAGGTCAGCGGTGGCGCGGTCAGTCCCAAGCTGGGCCTGAAGTACGTGCCCATGCCCGAGTTGCTGCTGCGCGCATCGGTCGGCCGTGGCTTCCGCGCGCCCAGCATGTCGGACCTGTACCGCCCGGTCACCACCGGCAGCGCCGCCATCCTGGTCGACCCGGTCTGCATGGCCAACGACCCGACCAACACCGTCACCGACTGCTCCGACGGCTGGACCACGCTGAACTACAGCAATGCCAAGCTCAGACCCGAGAAGTCACGCCAGTTCTCCCTCGGCGCCGTGTTCGAGCCGCAGCGTGGCGTCAGCCTGAACGTCGACTACTGGAACATCGAGAAGAGCAACCTCATCAGCACGCTGGGCGTAGACACGATCCTCAACAACCTGGACAAGTACGGCAGCCTGGTGCACCGCCGCTACGACACGAACCTGCCGGCCTATTGCGCGGACGTCGCCGACCCCGACAGCAGCAAGATCTGCGCGATCGACCTCATCAAGGAGAACCGCGGCAAGCAGCGCATCTCCGGCCTGGACTTCGGCGTCGCGCTGACGGAACTCAAGACGAGCATCGGTCAGTTCGGCCTGCGCTTCAATGGCACGCTGACGCTGAAATCCGAGCAGCAGGCCGGCGACGGCGACCCCTTCATCAGCAACCTCAACGTCTTCTACAACGACGGCGTCGTGCAGCGCTGGCGGCACACGCTGAGCGTCGACTACGACACCGGGCCGTTGTCGTTCACGCTGTCCAACAGCTTCTTGTCGGGCTACGACGACCAGCACGTGATCGGCAAGCCGGACCGCAAGGTCGGCGCCTACTCGCTGTGGAACCTGTCGGCCGGCTGGGAAGCCACCAAGGCCCTGACGCTGCGCGCCGGCGTGCAGAACCTGTTCGACAAGTCGCCGCCGTTCTCGCAGCAGGCCTACTTCTTCCTGAACGGCTACGACCCCAGCTACACCGATCCGCGCGGCCGCTTCGTCTACGTCAGCGCCAAGTACGCGTTCAAGTGACCAGCTCACGCACCCAGTCCGGCAAGGCGATCGCCTTGTCGGTCCGGGCGTCGAACCACAGCGTCGTCGCGCCGCCCTCGGCGTAGACGACGCCGGGCTCGTCCACGCGTTCCAGCGTGATCCACGTCTCGAAGCTCGTCCGGCCCGGGTCGCTGACGTAGTGCTTCGCCAGCACCTCGCCCGGGCATTTGAGCTGCCGGTAGAAGTTGCAGAACGCGTTGACGATGACCGGCCCCTGCCCGCCCGGGTTGGGCGGCGCGCCGATGCTCGTGAGCCAGTCCACGCGCGCGATCTCCAGGTAGCGGAAATACAGCGTGTTGTTGATGTGGCCCATCGCGTCCATGTCGCCCCAGCGCATGGGGATGCGGGCCTCGTAGGTTAGCTTCTTCTGCGCCGGGACGACAAATCTCATGGCGCGATGCCCAGCTCTGCGGCGATGCGGTTGACGAGTTGGCGCAACGAGGCAACCTCGGCGCGCAGCAGGGCCACCTCTTCATCGCGCGGCAGGGCGGCAGCCACCGCATGCTCGACCGACGCCACCGGCCCGCACAGCAGATGCGCCCAGCGCGCCTCCCGCGCGCCAGGTGCCTTGGGCAGCTTGACGGCGAAGGGCTGCTCGCGCCCGGCCAGTTCCTCCAGGAAACCCTCCACCGACGACACGTCGGCGAAGCGATGCAGCCGCTCGGTGTTCTGGCGCAGCTCGGCCGCCGTCTGCGGGCCGCGCAGCATCAGCTGCGTCAGCAGCGCCATGGCAGCGCCGGGCACGCCCAGGCCGCGCGCGAAGTTGTGCTCGTAGCGCACGACACGGCTGCCGCTGACGGTGTTGACGAGGTGCAGCGCCTTGAGCTCCTCCACCGTCGCCAGCACTTCGGCTTCGCTGACGTCCATGACCGGGTCGCGCGCCGTCTTCTGGTTGCAGCCGGCGGTCAGCGCATTGGCCGACAGCGGGTAGCTGTCCGGCACGGTGGATTCCTTTTCGACGAGGACGGCGAGGACGCGGGCCTCCAGTGGGGTCAGGTCACGACGGCTCATCAAACACCAAATCCATCGTCGGCTTGAATCACCGCGCCATTGATGAAATGGCTCTCGTTGGCACACAGCATCAGCAGCGCGGTGTCGAGGTCCTTGGGCTGGCCCACGCGCTTGCGCGGCAGCAGGTCGACGAGCTTCCTGCCCTGCTCGGTGTCCCAGTGGTGGTGGTTGATCTCGGTGTCGATGTAGCCAGGGCAGATGGCGTTCACGTTGATGCCGTACTTGCCCCACTCCAGCGCCATCGCCCGCGTCATGTGGATGACGGCGGCCTTGCTCATCGCGTAGACGCCGATCTGACCCAGCACGCGCAGCCCTGCCATCGACGCCACGTTGACGATGCGCCCGCCGATGAAGGTGCCTGGCGCCGCGCCGCGCGCACGGGCCAGCATGCGCTTGCCCACCTCCTGCGCGACGAAGAACGCGCCGCGCGTGTTGGTGTCCATCACGAAGTCGTAGTCGTTCTCGGTGACGTCGGTGAGGCGCTGCGTCGTGCTGACGCCCGAGTTGTTGATGAGGATGTCCAGCGTGCCAACCTCGGTCTCGGCGTGAGCGACGGCGGCCTTGATGCTGGCCACGTCGGTCACGTCCAGCTGCACGACATGCGCATCGCCGCCGTTGCCCTCGATCTCGGCGCGCAGATCCTTCAGCCGCTCGATGCGCCGGCCGGCCAGCACGACGCACGCGCCGGCCTGCGCAAGCGTGCGGGAGAACTGCGCGCCCAGCCCGCTGGACGCTCCGGTGACGAGGGCCACGCGGCCTTCGAGGTTGATGGAGTAACTCATGAGACTGCCTCTTCGTGATGCTTGGCCCATCCTACCGGCCTAGAGGTCGGGCACTAAAAAAGCACGATCGTTCTTTTTTTGAATCCACCTCCTTAGAATCGCGCCCAATTCAGTTTTCGGAGACTCGGCATGACATCAGAAGAAATCCTGGCCCAGTTCGGCCCCCGCGAGTCCATGGAGTACGACGTGGTCATCGTCGGCGGCGGCCCGGCGGGCCTGGCCACGGCCATCCGGCTCAAGCAGATCAAGCCCGACGCCAACATCGTCGTGCTGGAGAAGGGCTCGGAGCCCGGCGCCCACATCCTGTCCGGCGCGGTGATGGACCCGCGCGCCATCACGGAGCTGTTCCCCAACTGGAAGGAGCTTGGCGCGCCGCTGAACCAGGCCGTGACAGGCGACGACGTGCTGCTGCTCAACGAGACCGGCAGCACCCGCATGGCCGACTGGCTGGTGCCACGCAACTTCCACAACCACGGCTGCTACGTCATCAGCCTGTCCGACGTCGTGAAGTGGATGGCGCAGCAGGCTGAGGCGCTCGGCGTCGAGATCTTCCCGGGTTTCGCCGCCGCCGAGGTGCTCTACGACGAACAGGGCCGCGTCAAGGGTGTGGCCACCGGCAACATGGGGCTGGGCAAGGACGGCGAACCGACCGACCATTTCCAGCTCGGCATGGAGCTGCTGGGCAAGTACACCGTCTTCGCCGAAGGCGCGCGCGGCCACCTCGGTAAACAGTTGCTGGCCAAGTACAAGCTGGCAGAAGGCAAGGACACGCAGACCTATGCCATCGGCATCAAGGAGTTGTGGGAAATCCCCGCCGACAAGGCCCAGCCCGGCAAGGTCGTGCACACGGCCGGCTGGCCGATGGAGGGCGACACCTTCGGCGGCGGCTTCCTGTACCACCTGGACGGCAACAAGGTCACGCTGGGCTTCGTCATCGGCCTGGACTACGACAACCCCTACCTGAGCCCGTTCGAGGAGATGCAGCGCTGGAAGGCCCACCCGGCCATCCGCGCCCATATCGAGGGCGGCAAGCGCATCGGCTACGGCGCACGCGCCATCAACAACGGCACGCCGCAGGCCCTGCCCAAGACCGTGTTCCCGGGCGGCTGCCTCATCGGCTGCGACGCCGGCTACCTGAACGCCGCCCGCATCAAGGGCAGCCACGCGGCCATCAAGAGCGGCATGCTGGCCGCCGAGGCGCTGGCGCCAGCGCTGGACGCCGGCCGCGCGCAGGACGAGCTGACCGCCTACCCCGAGGCCTTCGAGAAGAGCTGGCTGAACGAGGAGCTGCAGCAGAGCCGCAACTTCAAGCTCTGGTTCAAGAAGGGCAAGACCGTCGGCGAGCTGATGACCGGCATCGAGCAGTGGCTGCTGCCCAAGCTGGGCGTCAAGACGCCGCCGTGGACGCTGCACAACCACAAGGCCGACAACACCGCGCTGCGCCCAGCAGCCGAGTGCAAGCCCATCGCCTACCCCAAGCCGGACGGCAAGCTGACCTTCGACCGCCTGTCTTCGGTGTTCATCTCCAACACCAATCACGAGGAAAACCAGCCCGCCCACCTGACGCTGAAGAGCGACGCGGTGCCGGTGCAGATCAACCTCGCGAAGTACGCCGGCCCCGAGAGCCGCTACTGCCCGGCGGGCGTCTACGAGTTCGTGCCCAACGAGGCCGGCGGCGGCGAGCGTCTGCAGATCAACGCGCAGAACTGCGTGCACTGCAAGACCTGCGACATCAAGGACCCGACGCAGAACATCGTCTGGGTCACGCCGGAAGGCGGCGGCGGTCCCAACTACGCCGGCATGTAAGTCCCCTTGCGCTGCCTCCGCGGAGGCCGATAGGCTGCGGCCTCTTCGGCATCCCCAGGAGACGGCGTGAGCGACGGAAAGATCAGGGTCGGCATCGGTGGCTGGGACTTCGAGCCCTGGCGCGACAACTTCTACCCCCACGGCTGGCCGCAGGCCCGTGAGCTGCAGTACGCCAGCCAGCGGCTGACCGCCATCGAGATCAACAGCACCTACTACGGTGCGCAGAAGCCCGCGACCTTTGCCAAGTGGCGGCAGGAGACGCCCGACGGCTTCGTGTTCTCGCTCAAGGCCATCCGCTTCGCGACGCAGCGCCGCGTGCTGGCCGACGGCGCGGACTCGATCAAGCGCTTCATCGAGTCCGGCATCGCCGAGCTGGGTGACAAGCTCGGGCCCATCGTCTGGCAGCTTGCACCCACGCACAAGTTCGACGCGGCCGACCTGACGGCCTTCCTGGAGCTGCTGCCGGCGCAGGTCGACGGCCTGAAGCTGCGCCACGCGCTGGACGTGCGGCACGACAGCTTCCGCTGCACCGAGTACCTGGCGCTGGCCCGCAAGTTCAATGCGGCGACGGTGTTCACCGAGTCCGACGACTACCCGCCCATTGCCGACGTGACGGGCGATTTCGTCTACTCGCGCATCATGCGCACGCACCCGGACGAACCGCTGGGCTGCAAGCCCGACGTGTTCCCTGCACTGGCCGCGTCGGCCAAGGCCTGGGCCGACGGCGGCGAGCCCGACGGCCTGCCACGCGTCGATCCGGCAGCCGATAAGGCAGCGCCGCGCGACGTCTTCGTCTACTTCATCAGCGGCGCCAAGGAGCGCGCGCCGCACGCCGCGATGGCCCTGCGGCGCGCCCTGGGCGAATCGGTCAAGGCGCCTGACGACGGCGCCTGACGCCCTTCACTTCGCGGGTGCCGCCTCCGGCGCCCGCGCCACCACCTCGATGGGCTGGCGGCCGGCCAGTCCGTGGAAGAAGGCCTGCAGCTGCTCGACCGTGACGGCGCGCAGGCCATCGGCCTCGCCCAGCATGGCGGCCTTCATGCGCGGCTCGGCCAGCACGCGCGGCAGCCAGAAGGCCCAATGGCCGTTGTGCTCTGGCGCCTTCAGCGCGGTGTCCAGCAACGGCTGCCTGGCGCGCTGCAGCTCGTCGGCGCTCACGGGCTTGTCGCCCAGTTCGCGCAGCTGCGCGGCCAGCACCTCGCGCAGGCCGTCGAACTTCTCCGGCGGCGTCTCGATCTGTACCGCGAAGGCGCCCTGCCCCGGCGTGTCCAGCGAGCCGCCGCCCGAGGCCTGCGGCGAGTAGGTGATGCCCAGCTTCTCGCGCACCGTATCCACCAAGCGCGCCTGCAGCAGCGCGGCAGCCACCCGGCCGGTGTTGGACAACGCCGGATCGGCCCAGTGGTCGGGCATGCCCCATTGCCAGCCAAACACGGCCTGGTCGGCGCGGCCGCGGTGGAAGGCCACGTGCGGCGTGCCGCCGTCGGCCAGCGCCGCCTGCCGCAGGTCGACACGCGGCGGGCGTGGCCGCTCGGCGCCCGAGCCGAAGGTGGCCTGCACGGCAGCGATCGCCGCGTCCACGCTGACATCGCCGACGATGACGACATCGGCCGCCCCCGCCAGTGGCCCGCGCAGCATGGCGGGCAGTTCGTCGGCCTTCGTGGCCGCGATGTCGGCCGCGCTGGGCATGATGCCCAGCCTTGCGTCGCCGCTGTTCATCACCCGGCTGCGTTCGCGCTGGAAGACGATGGCCGGCAGGGCCTCGAACTGGTTGGACATCATGGGCGCCACGCCGGTGAGCTTGTCGGCCATCTCGGGCCGGAAGCCCGGGTCCCGCGCGAAGGCCGCCAGCACCTGCAGTTCGGCCAGCAGGTCGGCCGGGCGGGTGTTGCCCTGCAGCACGAAGTTCGACTTGTCGACCGCCAGGTTCACGCCGATCAGCTTGCCGGTGGCCTGCTGCCACTGCGTCAGCTCGGCCACGGAGCGCTGGCCGGTGCCGCCCAGCGGCATGAAGTTCAGCGCCCAGACGGCGTGCAGCTGCTGCGGCGCGAGGCCGGCGCGGCCCTGGCCCAGGCGTGCCTGCACACTGAGCTTGTCCTTCTCCTGCGCCGTGCTCTTCACCACCAGCCGCGTGCCGTTGGCGAACTGCACGGTGGTCGTACCCAGGTCGGCATCGGTCGACTTGCTGGTGATGGCGCTGGCCGGGCCGAAGTCGGTGTACGGCCAGTCGACGGCCGTCACCGCTGCCTGCGCCGCCAGCGGGCGGGACAGTGCCTGCGCCACCTGCTGCTCCAACGCGCCGACGCCGGCGGGACCGGCCTTGGCGCTGCGGAACACCAGTGGCTTGCCGCCGAAGTCGCGGCGCAACGCGGCGGTCAGCTCGTCAGGCGTGATGCCGGCCAGCATCGGTTCGGCCTCGGCCAGCGTCTGCGCGGCGCTCTGGTAGAGCCCGTCCTGGTGGGCGGAGTTCAGCAGCGCGTCGGCGATGGCCGCGTGCTGCCGCGTCGGCGCCTGGGCCACGGCCGACTGCAGGAAGCTGCGCACCGTCGGCAGCACCCGTTGCAGGTCGGCCGGTTGCACGCCCTGGGCCTGCAGCTGGCGCAGCACCTCCACGGCCGAGTCCAGCGCCGCGGACCACCGCTCCGGCGGCGCGACCACCATCAGCTGGGCCTCGCCCGCCACCTTGTAGACGGACGGCTGCACACCGCCCTGCGCGCCGAGATAGGGGCTGCCGGCCTTGAGGCCACGGTCGGCCAGGTGCAGGTTGAGCACGGCTGCGGCAAGCTGCCTCACGAGCTGGTCGCGCGATGCCGCCAGCGTCGGCGGCCGGTTGTCGGGCGGCAGCAGCCAGCTCAGTGCCAGCGTGTCCGGCGCGCCATCGGCCACGAACTCGGCCGCTGCCTGGGCCGGCCGCGGCTTGCCGAGGTCCAGCACCTCGGGCTTGCCGGCGCGCTTCCAGCCGGCAAAGCGTTCGCGGATCTGCCGCTCCACCGCGTCGACGTCGACATTGCCCACGACCACCAGCGTCGCGTTGTCGGGCCGGTAGTTGGCCTGGTAGTAGCGGCGCAGGCGCTCGGCCGTCGCGGCCTGGATGGTCTCGATCTGGCCGATGGGCAGGCGCTGCGCGACGCGCGTGCCGGCCAGCACGAGCTGCTGCTGGGCGATGTAGGCGCGCAGCGGCGGCACGTCGCGCACCCGCTCCTCGGACAGGATGACGCCCTTCTCCTGCTCGACGAGCTGCGGCTCCAGCTTCAGGCCATCGCCGATCTCGCGGAACAGCATCAGCCCCGTGTCCAGCGCGGCGGCGTCGGCCTTGGGGAAGTTGAAGTGGTAGACCGTCTGGTCGAACGCCGTGAACGCGTTGGTGTCGGCACCGAACGCCAGCCCCTGGCGTTGCAGCATGCGCACCACCTCGCCGTCGGGCACATGGGTGCTGCCGCGAAAGGCCATGTGCTCCAGGAAGTGGGCCAGGCCGCGCTCCTCGTCCCGCTCCTGCAACGAGCCCGACCCGATGTGCAGCCGCATGGCCACGCCGTCCTTGGGCGTCTCGTTGTGCTGGATGGCATAGCGCAGCCCGTTGGGCAGGCGGCCGAAGCGCACGGCCGGGTCGGGCGCACGCTGCACCAGCTCGTGGCCCCACAGCGGGCCGGTCGCGGTCACGGCCGTGGCCGCCTTGGCCTCGGGTGCTTCGGCCCGCGCTGCGGGCGCCAGCAGCAGCCCGCCACCGGTCAGGGCCAGCGCCGCCGCCAGGGCCGTCGCGCGCATGAAGAACATCGGCTTGCTCATGTCTCGTGGGTTTCCTTGTCAGGTCTTGCCAGATGAAGCTGCCGCCACGGCAGCGGCGCGATCATTCCCCAATTCACATCAGGAAACCGTATGGAACCGGGTGAATAGCCCCCGCGGACACATCGATCACCCTTCCGGGCGGATGAGCGGCACGGCACGAGCGGCCACGCGCTGACGGGGCCATCGAGTGGCCTCCTATCATGGCGGCCATGGATTTCCCGCCCCTGCTCAGCCTGCGCCCGCATGGCGCCGACCGCGACGAAGAAGTGGCCGTCGAAGTACCCGTCGCGCTGACCGTGAACGGCATTTCGCAGGCCGTCATGCTGGCCACGCCGGCCGATCTGGAGGACTTCGCCCTCGGCTTCGGCATCGGCGAGGGCTGGTTCATGACGCGACACGAACTGCTGGACGTCGAGGCCACGCCGCAGGCCGACGGCATCGAGTTGGCGCTGACCGTGACGGCCGCCTGCGAGCAGCGGCTGAAGACGCGCCGCCGCACGCTGGCCGGCCGCACCGGCTGCGGGCTGTGTGGCGTCGAGAGCCTGGCCCAGCTCGGTAGCCGCCGGCCTGCAGCCATCGAGGCGCCGCCGGTGATGCTGGAACGCGGGGCGCTGGACCATGCACTGTCTGTACTCCCCACCGCGCAGATCCTGAACGCCCGCTGCGGCGGCCTGCACGGCGCGGCCTGGTGCCGGCCCGACGGCAAATTGGTGCTGGCGCGTGAGGACGTCGGCCGTCATAACGCCCTGGACAAGCTCATCGGCGCCCTCACCCGCCAGGATGCGGACGTCCGAGGCGGCTTCGTGCTGATGTCCAGCCGCGCCAGCTTCGAGCTGGTCCACAAGACTGCCATGGCCGGCGCAGGCTTGCTGGCCTGCATGTCGGCGCCCAGCAGCCTGGCCATCGCGACGGCGGGCGAGCTGGGTGTGCAGCTCTGGGCCTTCGTTCGCGAAGGCCGCGCGACAAGGTACGCGTAGGGCTTGCCGATCTGCCCCGGCCGGCGGGAAAGCTGAAGCAGCAGGCGCCTCCCGCGCAGGCTGCGGCCACCAGGATGAACGCGGGAGTCCCCGGACCGGGCGCTGGATCAGCGCACCATCGCCAGCGACGCTGACTCGCCCTCACCGGCCTCGAAGCTGCGCATGACGGTCCGGTCGCGACCGTTGCGCTTGGCCTCGTAGAGTGCTGCGTCGGCCGCGGCATACATGGCCTCGGGCGTCAGCCGCGATGTCGGCGCAGCCCACCAGGCCAGTCCGAAGCTGGCCGTGACGATCTTCATCGGACTCTGCGAGTGCGGCAACGCCAGCGCGTGCAGCGCCGCGCCAAGCTGGTCCACGAATTGCCGCGCCGTCTCTGCCGAACCCGCGGAGAAGATGACACCGAACTCCTCGCCGCCCAGGCGGAACACCGCATCCGTCGACCGCTTGAGGCCCGACTTCAGCGTCAACGCCAGCACCTTGAGGACAGCATCGCCCGCCTGGTGGCCGTACTGGTCGTTGTAGGCCTTGAAGAAATCCACGTCCAGCATGCACAGCGCCACCGCCTGGCCGCGCTGCGCGCCGGCGAGCGCGGCCAGGCAGACGTCGTTGAAGTGGCGGCGGTTGAAGGCGCCGGTCAGTGCGTCATGGATGGCTAGGTCACGCAACTGGCGGTTGGCGGCCTCCAGCGCCCGGGCGTCGTCGTGCAGGCGCTGCTCGTCGGCCTTGCGGCGTGTGATGTCCATGTGCGTGCCGGCCAGGCGCAGCGGCTTGCCTTCGGCATCCCGTTCGAAGACACGGCCGGTGCTCTGGACCCATACCCAGTGTCCATCGGCATGGCGCATGCGGAACTCGGCCGTGAAGCGGTCCTCATCGCCCTTGAGGTGGCGCTTGAGCGCGTTGTTCGCCTCGATGAGGTCACCAGCGTGGCACAGGCGCTCCCACGTCGTGACGTTGAAGGGTTCCAGCTCGGCCAACGTGCGGCCCAGCATCTGCGCCCAGCGCTCGTTGACAACGAGCTGCCCCGTGTCGATACGCCAGTCCCAGGTGCCGGCGGCGGTGCCGGCCAGCACGTTGGTCAGGTGCTCGCGGTCCTCGGCCAGCACGGCTTCCGTCCGCTCCAGGCGGCGGCGGATGACGAGGCTGCGCACCACGGCCAG
This sequence comes from Pelomonas candidula, assembly GCF_043555985.1. Lineage (NCBI taxonomy): Bacteria > Pseudomonadati > Pseudomonadota > Betaproteobacteria > Burkholderiales > Sphaerotilaceae > Roseateles > Pelomonas candidula. The sequence goes on from NZ_JBIGIC010000002.1 coordinate 525,325, forward strand.
CGCGACCACCAGCGTCGCCAGGCCGCCGCCGGCAAGCGCCAGCAGCGGCGCGTCGTCCTGGCCGGCGCCTACGAAACCCGGGCGCGGACGCAGCACCAGTTGCCAGGGCCGGCCGCCGACGTCCACGCTGAGCACGGTGTCGGCTGCATCGGCCTGGAAGGGCTCGCTGCCGGCCGACGAGTAGATGAGCCGGTGCTGGCCGTCCTGGTCGAAGACAAACAGATCCAGCTCGTTGGCATCGGCGCGCAACGCGGCCTCGCGCATCAGCTCGGGCACTTCGATGACGCCGGCGACATAGCCGACCAGTTCAGCGCGCCGTGCGTCCACGCCAGCCGGCCGGGCCGTGCGGTAGACCGGCGCCGACACGGCGAAGCCGTTGGCCGCCGGCCCCGCCTGGCCACGCCGGATCAGCCCGAAGGTCTCGGATGCGACCGGCGAGCCGGCATCGCGTGCCAGCAGCTTGGAGCGCATGCGGCGCGGGTCGAAGGCCATGTCCACGCCCAGCGCCGCACCGGTCTCGGGCCAGGAATAGAGCACGGGCACATGCTCGTCGCGCGGTTTGACGGCCACGAAGCCATCGCCCTGGTACTCCGGCGCCGGCTCGACGACGCGATAGCCCGGCTGCTCCAGCGCGGCGCGGCGCTCGAACTCGGCCAGCCGCGCGTGCGGCACGACCGGCTGCCACTCCAGCAGCGTCATCGTCGACGACTCGCCGATCAGACTCGCGCCGTAGCGCGCGAACTGCTCGCGCGTGGGCGCCCCCTGGGCGGAGAACATCTGGCCGCTGACCTGCAGTGACTCGACAGCTCGCACCAGTTGCAGGTCGAAGGCGCCGACGACGCTCTGGCCCATCGCCGTCAGCAGCTCGCGCTGCTGGGCCGCCGCCTTCTGCGCCAGCGAGCGGTAGGCAACGACGCTGCCCACCAGGCCCAGCGTGACGAGCACCGCCACAAGGGCTGCGTCCGTCACCAGCGACCACAGCCGCCCCGGTCCGCGCGGCATCATGGCTGGGCTCCCAGCAACGTGACGAGGCGCTCATAGAACTGCGCCTGCTGTCGCAGGAACTGGGCGGGGTCGGGGACGGCGCGGATGCGCGGCACGGCGTGCAACGCCTCCGTGCCGGCCTGCCACTCGGCATCCTGGGCGACCTGATCCAGCAAGGTGCGCCAGCGCGCCACGACGGCGGGCGGCATGCCCGGTGGCCCCAGCAGCGCCGACCAGCCCTGCAGCTGCTGCATGTCGCGCAGGCCCAGCTCGGCCGCGTTGTGCAGTCGCGGCAGCGCCCGCAACCGGCCCTGCGCCGTCGTCATCAGCCCGCGCAGCGCGCCGGACCGCACCTGCGGCACGATGCTGCGCGCGTTGTTGCAGCTGAAGTCCACCTCGCCATCCAGCAACGCCTGTGTGACTTGCGTGCCCTGGGAGAAATGAACCGGCCGCGCGGCATCGCCGGGCAGGCCGCTCAGCGACAGCAGGTAGCGCACCGCCAGGTTCTGCAGCGAGCCGGCACCCGCGGTGCCGTAGCGCAGCCGCCCGGGCGCCGCGGCAATGGCGGCTTGAAGTTGGCCCATCGACTGGATCGCCGAGCCCGCGCGAACGGCACAGATGAGCGGCGACTGGTCCAGCACAGCCAGCGCCGTGAACTCGGACGACGGCACGGCCGAGTGCCGCGACAACGCCGGCAGGATGGCGATGCTGCCGACGCGCCCAAGCAGCAGCGCGCCGCCATCGGCCGACGCGGCACGCACGGCACGGCTGGCGACGGCGCCGGATTCGGCTGTCAGGTAGACGGTCTCGAAGGACAGGCCTGCCGAGGCCCGCGCCGCGGCGGCGATGAAGTTGCGCGCCGAGCCGTCCGCTTCGCCGCCCGCGCCGAAGGGCAGGTAGAGCCTCGTGTGCGCGGTCGCGGGGGTGCTGCCACCGGCGGGTGACGCGGGCTGCCCGGGTGCAGCCTGCGCCACCGCGGGTTGGGCCACGTCGGGCTGAAATCGCGCGAGCGCCGTCCCACCGACCGCCGAGACAGCAGCCAGCGTGAGCTGCATGAGCGCTATTCGCCCCGCTCGGATTCGACTTGCAGACGCCATTTGTCGATCATAAATAACCGAGACTGGCTCTTAATTGATAAATCCACGCCGATTTGGTCAATTCATCACGAGGTTAGGAGATGGCTGCCGGAGGGGGATCGCAGACACGTCGAACCGTTACCCCCTTCCACCGCAGCTTGACCCCCCGACGGTTTCATCACCAGGGCGAAGTCCTGGAGGCCGGGTAAGCCCGATGGTCGAACAAATTGTTCGGCGCTCGAATTAATTTGCCTGTATGACGGTGCTGTGACCCATCACCGTCACGGGTGAGCCAGAACCCCCTCCACCAGACTCAACAAAATCCGGAGACAAGACCTGTGAAAACACTGCACCAAGCCTTGAGCGCATGCGCCGTCGTCGCGCTGACCCTGGCCAGCCACGATGCCCGGGCAGCCACATGGACCGCCACCTCGCCCGCCACGACGTCCTGTTCGGCCACCAACCTGTTCGCGACCTGGACCTACGGCAGCTACGGCTTCAACAACGACGTCTGGTCGCCGTGCAGCGGCGTCGCCGCCGGCGCGCAGACGATCTGGGCCAACACGAACAGCGATTGGGGCGTCTGGTCCGACCAGCCCAACACCGGCGGCATCAAGTCCTATCCGCACGTCACGTACACGGTCAACAAGACGATCAGCGCGCTGTCCACGCTGTCGTCGACGGTCTCCGTCACCTCGCCATCGGGCGGCGCCTGGGAATCGACCTACGACATCTGGGTGGGCAACAACGCCCACGAGATCATGCTGTGGCTGAACTACACCGGTACGGCGGCCGGCTGCGGCAACGTCAAGCCGATTTCCTACAACTGGACCTCGGCGGGCTGCGCGATCCCCGTCTACACCGGCGTGTCGGTGGGGGGCTCGACCTGGAACGTCTACCGCGGCAACAACGGCAGCAACATGGTCTATTCGTTCCTGCGCACGTCCAAGACGAACAACACGACGGTCGACGTGCTCGCCATCCTCAAATACCTCAAGAACCTGGGCTGGATGAGCGACCTCGTGGTGGGTGACGTGCAGTTCGGCTACGAGATCACCTCGTCGTCGGGCGGCATGAACTTCGTGACGAAGGCCTTCTCCGTCACGGCGAAGTAGCAGCGCACCCGAAGACGCGGGCCCGTCTCCCTGCGAGAGACGGGCTTTTCGCGTTCCTGAGCCGGAGGCATCCGGATCGTTGCCGAAGTCCATTCGGCCATCGACACCGGACCTCTCGTTCCGGGCGGCGCACTTCAAAAAACCGCCCTGACGGGAACACTGCATCAGCCATGACGGCCAATACCGCCGACGCCTCGGGACGAGCGCCACGCGGCTTCCAGGCGGTTGTGCCCAACGATCGCCTTGAGGATGCCATCCCACACCTTTACTCCCGATTCAGTGGAAACCCACCCACCTCCGGCGGAGGTTCCCTAGTACCGTTGGGTAGGGAGGCGAGAAGGGCCAGCGAACATGGCCACCGCCGATGCTGTGTTTCGCGGGGCATGGAGAGGTCAGCATGGCGGCTGTCACTTTCATGGTGGCGGATCACCTGCCCGCGCGGCTCAAGCAGACAGCAGTGCCGGAGGCATTCCAGCCTTACGGTGACGGCGTGGAACGCTCCATCCAGGCACTGGAACGCCTCCCGGGCTTCACCATCGCAGGCGCCGCCGCCAATGTGAAGCGAAGCCGGGCCATCGGCTCCTGTGTCCCGGCCATCAAGGCGTCGAAGACGCTTTGCAGAATCTCCCTGCCAAGCAGCCAGGCCCAAGCCTTGCAGGCAGCCGCGGACCGCATCGCCTTCGATCCCGGCATCGCCGCCCCGTGCATCCAACTGCCGGCGCACAGCGCCCTCGCCAATTCACGCGCACCATCGCCGGACGAGCGCCAGCGTCTTCATCGTCATGTCATGGCTCGAGAACGCCTGCCATGCCGCGAAGAGCGGGCCGAGCGGCTTCTTCCTATCAGGTCGCGGATGGCAAACGCAAGTGCCCCCTCATTTGTCCGTTCATCGTCCGGCCTGAATTCACTCTCTGCCACAAGGAGATGCCATGCGTCGTCAACAAGTCCTGCGCCACTTGGGTGAGGGAAGGCAGCGCCGTGCTGGCTTTGCCGCCGCCGTCGAAGCGACAGCGCACCCGTCGATCCCACCCGAGTTCTCCCCTCGGGACTACGTCGCCTACCTGCTCAGCATCGACGCCGAGATCGAGCATTGCCTGATGGTGCAGTACCTGTACGGCGCCTACTCCATGGGCGGGCCGCAGGTACCGCCCGAATACCGCGAGCTGGTGCGCGAATGGCAGGAGGTGATCCTCGGCATCGCGAAGGAGGAGATGGGTCATCTGATGTCCGTGCAGAACGTGCTGCGCCTCATCGGCGCGCCCCTGCATCTCGAGCGTGACGACTACCCCTGGGACACGCCCTTCTACCCCTTCCCCTTCATGCTCGAGCCGCTCTCGCTGGACTCGCTGGCCAAGTACGTGTTCACCGAGTCGCCCGAGAACTGGCATGGCGGCGCGCTGGGCGACGAGATCCGCGCCCGCGTGGCGGCCCAGGCGGACAACCCGCACAAGGTGGCCGAACTGTTCGGTGTGCTGATCCCGCTGATCCAGAACCAGCACGTCCTGCCCGACGAGATCTTCGACGCCAACACCTGGCCCTGCCAGGCCGACTGGGCGGAGTGGGGCCGTGGCTATCAGGGCGGCCAGCGCGGCAATCTCACCCGCAGCGGCATCCCCAACACGCCCGACGTGCTGGTGGTGCCGCTGGCCTCGCGAGACGACGCGGCAGCGGCGCTCACCGCGGTCGCCACCCAAGGCGAGGCGACCTCGGGCGACCAGCCCTCGCACTTCGTGCGCTTCCTGGCGATCTACGTGGAGATGCTCGCCGCGCTCGAGGGCCGCACCATCACGCCCGAGCAATGGGACGCGGCCAAGCCTGCCGACATGGGCGCCACCACCTGGCGCAGCGCCTATCGCGAGGAGCGCCTGAAGCGCTGCAGCCATCGCGCCGGCTGGGCACCCGCGCGCGCCGTCGCCATCAACCCCTATGTGACGCTGGACACCGCCGCCCTGCCGGAACAGGGCGACACCCCCACCACGCCGATCACGCATCCGGAGTCCAGGCTGTGGGCGCATCTGCAGAACGTGCGCTACCGGATGCTGCTGGACTTCCTGAGCCACAGCTTCATCCTGTACGGCGGGCTGCGGTCAGCGGGCCGAATGACCCCGCGCGGCACCATCATCAATGCGGCCTTCGGCGAGATGTACAACCTGCGCGCCCTGGCCGAGGTGTTGATGAGTTCGCCAGCGTCCGACAACCCGGCAGACGGTCTCGCCGGCCCGCCCTTCCAGACGCCCTACACCTTGAACAGCCCCAACTCCGAGCGTGACCGGTGGCGGGGTCACCTGGACCGGCTGCAGGCCTCCCGAACCCTGATCGACAGCCTGCTGGCGATCTGTGCCGACTCCCGCAAACCCTATCTGTTCGCCCTGCGCGAGGCCGACGAGAAGCTGGTCCAGCTCGCCACGACGATCCTGTCCGGTTCGGTCGATCCCGCGTTGATCTAGGAGACCTTCATGCCCATTCTGGAACTCCGCATCCTCCCGCCTGTGGCCATCGGCCGACTGGGCGCTGCCGCCGAGCCGCTGGAGGCGTTCGAGCTGATGCGCGACCCGGAGCGGCCGCTGGACTACCGCCGCATCGTCCCCTGCCCGTCGTTCAAGGTCGACTCCGCCAGCGGTGAAATCGTCGCGACCTACACGCCCGAGAAGGTCCGCTTTCGAGATGCGAACCACCTGGTGCGCCCCCTGGCACCGTTCCTCGAAGTGTTCGCCCGGCTGAGCAGCGCACCGGACGAACTCGTCCCCCTCACGCTCGACCTGCTGGCCGCGGAAGGGCTGGCCATCGCGGACCTGAGCTGGGACGTCGCCGTGGGCAACATCAAGGTGTTCCGCCGCACCGGCAATGCCCAGGACAAGATCGAGGCGACGGTGAGCGACCTGCGCGACCACGCGGTGCACCCTCTGGAGGGCCGTTGCGAGCACTTCCTGCCGGGCAAACAGCTGCCGCTGGGGCAGGTCCAGTTCATCCGACCCACGGCGGCGTTTCCCCAGATCCGCCTGCGCTTCACACCCGCCGGCGGGCATGTCTACGGCTCGGCGCTGAAGCGCCAGACGGGGCCCGACCAGTTCGAGGCCGACCCGGTGATCAAGACCGCCGCGCAGGTCCTGTACGACACGACGCGGGGCAAATGGCAGGGCTACTTCGACACCGGCGCCCCCGGCGAAACCAATCCCGGCAGCATCTACGCGGGCTGGGACACACCCACGGATGCCGACGGCAACAGCTATCACGTGAGCTGGGGCTACCTCGACGATGAGTGCGACGGCACCGTCACCGTGAAGCTCAGGATCGGCGCGCAGGTGTTGACCGCCCAGGCCGTCATCGGCGCCGGGCCGCCGGCCTATGCGCCCGACACGCTGCCGGTGCGCGTCGTTTCCGACGAGGTCGAGCAGATCCTGTTCGGCGCCAGTGTGGACGAGGGCTCGATCTCCCTCGACGACGCGGCCGAACTGGTGTTCCGCGCCCTCGAAACCGTGCGCCTGATGAACACGGCGGTGATGAACGGCAATCCGGTCAACGGCCGCTTGAACACGGCCTCCACGATGGTGCGCCAGAACAGCGCCGACTTCGAGCGCCTGTACGAGCCCATCGCGGCGGCGTCCCTGGCCGACAACCTCGCGCTGCGCGCCCTGCACGAGCGGGTGTTCGCCGGCCTGGCGGCCCGTGGCCTGCCGTGGTTCGCCCAGGCCTTGCGCCAGCCCGAGGAAATCGGCGACCTGAGCTCCGCCACGCTGCGCAAGATGCCCGCCCTGATGCGCGGCGCCGACGGGCGCAGCCTGACGCTGACCCGGCGCCACATCGACATGGTCACCAAGGCCGCGCAGCGCGCGCTGAACGAGCTGGCCGCGGCCCACCAGGGGAAATCATGAGCACATCACCCAAAGTCACCATCGCCGCGGACAACCTGACCGCGCAACTGCACTACCGCGGCGCCGGCAACCCGGCCTCGGTGTTGCCACGCAGCGCGATCTCCAACTGCTTCCCCGGCCTGGAGTTCGACTTCCGCAACCTGTGGCGACGCGCCTTCGAAGGCATCGTCCTGGTGGAGAACAACAACCTCGTGGTGGGTGTCGAGTCGCAGGACTGCGCCGACCTGTTGGGGCGCCGCCTGCTGAGCATCAAGGACCCGGTGACCGGCGAGGTCCTGCCCACCGGCGTCCTGACCAGCGGCCCGATCTATCCCAGCTCGGACTCGACCGCCCAGCAGGCCCCGTCGCAGACGCTGAAGACCGCGGCCAATCCGAACGGCGTGTCGTTCATGGAGTGGTCCAACTCCTTCGCGCGCGTCATGGCCTACCAGGGGCAGCTCATCGAATGCGTGTTCTCCGCCTACTCGACCACCTCGCCGCCGCTGGACGGCACCGAGGTGTTCGCCGACACGCAGGATCTCTACACCGGTGCACCGATCAAGACCCTCACCCGCTCCCTCAGGCTGCGCCAGGTCTTCAAGCCGGGCACGGCCGAGGTAGCGGCAGGCGTATTGCAGCCCGGCGAGCTCACCCAGGGCCTGTGCGCGCCCTGGCAGAACGACTACCGCGAATGCGCCTGCTACTACTGGGCCGCGAGCCGGCCGGACTACGTCAACGTCGAAGCCGGCGCGGACGGCCTGAGCCATGGCGACATGTGGTTCACCAAGAAGCGCACGGGCACCTACATCCCCGACAACCGCGTCGATTCGCGCCTGTGGTCCTACGACGACTTGTTCGTCGCCTGGCAACAGCACCTGCGCTTCATCATCCGGGGCAAGGATGCCGATGAATCCTGAGCCTGTGGCGGCCAACGCGGTGGCTGCAGCGCGCCTGGCCGCGCTGTCCTCCCGCCCCCGACTGCGCGACGCCCACTGGATCGAAGGCGAGTGGGGCGCGCAGCTGCTCGTCGTCAACGGCAGCCGCCTCTACCAGGTGCCGCCGCCGCTCGCGAGCGACTTCCGCGCCGTGTTCGAGGCGGCCGACGCCGGTGGCCTGACCCGGCTGCTGCAGGCCCACGATCTCCAGGCCGAGCCCTACATCGACGACGTGCCCCTGGCCGCGCCGCCGGCGCACGCGCTGTCGCTCGCCGTGGCGCAGAAGTGCAACCTGGGCTGCACCTACTGCTACGCGGGCCAGGGCGAATTCGGCGGCAAGGCCAGGAACATGGAGGAGGCCGTCGCCCGGCAGTCGGTGGACTGGCTGCTCGACCAGGCGACACCCGGCGGCAAGGTGAACCTGGCCTTCATGGGCGGCGAGCCCCTGGCCAACCGCGCGGTGTTGCAGAGCACCACCCGCTACGCCGCCGAACGCGCGGCGGCGCGCGGCGTGGACTGCCGCTTCTCGCTGACCACCAACGGCACGCTGCTCACCGAGGCGGATGCCGAGTTCTTCGAGGCTCATGGCTTTGCCGTCACCGTCAGCCTCGACGGCGCGCCCGAGCAGCACGACCGCCTGCGCGCGTTCAAGGGCGGCAAGGGCTCGTTCGAGCAGATCGTCGAGCGCCTGCAGCCGCTGCTGCTGCAACAGCGCCGGATGCAGGTGTCCTGCCGGGTCACGGTGACGCCCTTCAACCTCGACCTGCCGCGCATCCTGGATCGCTTCATCGCGATGGGCTTCCACAGCGTCGGCTTCTCGCCGCTGCTGCGGGCGGCCAACGGCCGCGCCGAGATGGGCCAGGACGAATTGGCCGAGATGCTCCAAGCCATGATCGCCTGCGGGCAGGCCTTCGAGCAGGCGGTCATCGAAGGCCGCCGCTACCCCTTCATGAACATGGTGAACGCGCTCAAGGAGTTGCAGCGCGGCAGTCATCGGCCCTATCCCTGCGGCGCGGGCGCAGGCTACTTCGGCGTCTCGGCCGAAGGACAGTTGAGCGCCTGCCACCGCTTCGTGGGCGACGAGGCCGGCGCGATAGGCGACCTCGCCAGCGGCGTGGACCGGCCGCGCCAGGTTCAATGGCTGGCCGAGCGCCACGTGCACCGCCAGTCCCCGTGCAGCGATTGCTGGGCGCGCTACCTGTGCGGCGGCGGCTGCCATCACGAGGTGATCGCGCGCGGACGCGGCGCCTGCGACTACATCCGCGGCTGGCTGCACTACACCCTGGGCGCCCATCGCCGCCTGGCGCAGGCCGCCCCCCAGTGGTACGCGGGGCCGCATGACTGAGCTGGACTGCCTGATCATCGGCGCGGGCCCCGCAGGCACCTGCGCTGCGTTGCGATTGCTCCAGCTCGGCTACCGCGTGGGGCTGGTGGAACGTGCGCGCTTTCCGCGTTCTCAAATCGGCGAGGCGCTCACACCCGGGATTCGAAACATCCTGGAGCTGCTGCAAGCCGACGATGCGCTGGCCGGCTTGCCCCACATCGCGGGTCGGCCCAGCGTGCTGCGTTGGGAACACGACGCCCTCCAGCCAGCGGCGCAGTCCGACACTGCCGTGGTCGCGCGAGCGGAGTTCGACGCTCGCCTGCTGGCGTTGGCGTCGTCCCGCGGCGCGCGGCTGTGGCAACCCGCGCGGGTGCAAGCCATCGAAGGCAGGCCCGAAGCGTGGCGTGTCCAGGTCGTGGAGACTGCGACGGGTACGGCGAGTCATTTGAGGGCCCGCTGGCTCTTCGAAGCCACCGGACGTCACGGCACGGCGATAACACGATGGGCCTGCGCCCCCAACTTGGCCGCACTGTGGGCCGAGTTCGATGCCGCCCAGGTCGCCCCTGACTGCCTCGCCGCAACGAGGGTGGAAGCCCTGGCGGACGCCTGGTTATGGGCTTCTGTGTTGCCGAGTGGCCGGCTGCGCGTCATGGTGCTTGCAGACCCTCACGCGATTGGCGGCGGCCTGGATTCCTCATGGCGACGTGCACTGGCCTCGAGTCGGAGCCTGCCGGCACTGGCCGACCTGGCGCCCGCGCAGCCGCTGCGCATCTGCTCCGCGGCGCCCTACCTCGATACCGCGGCGTGGCGGCCTGGACGGGTCAAGATCGGCGACGCGGCATTTGCGCTCGACCCCGTCTCAGGGTCCGGCGTAGAGAAGGCCATGCGGTTTTCCCTGCAGACCGCCGTGGCCTGGCACACCTGGTCGACCTCGACCGACGACGCCGGACGCAGCTTGGCGCAGCAATACTTTTCCCAGCAGCTGAACCAGACCTGCGCCCGTCATGTGCGGTGGTGCGCAGCTCACTATGCGAGCGCATGGAGTGCGGCCGGCGACTTCTGGCGCGCCAGGTCGACGCCACCGATCCAACGCACCACACCCACCGCCTCTGCCATTGGCGAGCCCACGGCCGATTTCTTCTCGAGCCTGGCCGAGGCCCCGTCCGCCGAACCACCGCCTGCAGGCCCGGATCAATGGCCGGCCAACGCACGCATACGGCTGGATGCGGCATGCCAGCTGGTGCCGCAGCTCTGCGTCGTGCAGGACCTCGTACGCACCGCGCCGGCCCTCACCCACCCCCACTTGCCTCGGGCCGTGGCGTTCGTGGCCGATCAGGCCATTGCCTCGCACTGGGGTCTGCTGCGCCGCGAACAAACGCTGGGCGAGCTGCATGACGCGCTGGCCCGGACGATGCGCCCCGAGGCCGCCGGCGCGATGGTGGCCTGGCTGCGGCGCAGTGGCGTCATGGTCCGCGCCGCCTGAGTGCTCGTCCACAAGACACGGACCACGACATTCCAACCACCCCCGTTGTCACTTCCCGGGTTTCTTCGTAGCTGTGAAATTCTCAATTCAAGGAGATTCGAAATGACGATCCCCACGACGCCCCAGCCGCCCTACCCCACCTATACCCCGGCGGTGCTCGCGCAACCCGCCGACTACGGCGTGCTGAAGCAACTTGAAGGCACCTGGGTCAACTACAACCCGGACAACAGCAGCACCGGCTGGGGCCTGCACACCACTTGCATGCCTTCCCCCGGCACCAACTCTGAAACCATCTTCGGCATCTTCCACTTCCTGTGCGAGGACTACACGGAGGAGTTGACCTTCAACCTGGTGGACGGCGGGGTCCGCAACCGCGGCGGAGCCAACGAACAATTCGTCGGCGCGGTCCTGTACAACCAGAGCATCCAGCGCGTCAGCGACGGAGCGGGCATCCACAGAGAGGATGGCATGTACCTCTGGTGCAATCAGATGTACAACCATCCGGCGGACGAGCAGTCGGTACTGGAAGACAACGGCTATCCCGGCATCGGGATCGGCGCCGGCGCGAACGGTCCCAATTTCGTACCGCCCTATTCGATCGCACGCAGCGGCACGATCCCCCACGGCAGCTCGATCATGCTGACCGGCGGCTTCCAGGTTGCCCAAGGCAAGCCTCAGTTCCCCAGCGGAACTGCCGCCTGGCAGACCCCGTTTCTCTCGATCTCGCCCAGCATGGGTTCGGCAGGCGCGACTCCGAGCGACCCGCTCAATCTCGACGAACCCGCGCCTGCCTGGGCACACGACAAGTCGCTTCCGGTGACCGACCCCGACGGCAATCGAACCTATACGCAACGAATCGTTGCCGACAGCCACTATCCCTATTCGGTGCGGCCCGACCTGCGCTTGCGCGATGCCATCAAGGATCAGGAGATCACGGGATACACGCTGATCGAGCTGTCCAGCCAGCACGACGGCGGACCGCAAGGCGGCATCCTGAACATCCCGTTCGTCAAGCGCTTCGCCAACGTGACCGAAGTCAACTTCAGCATGTGGATAGAAACCGTGATCGAAGACGGGCAGGAAATCCTGCAGCTTCAGTACCGGCAGATCGTCGTCTTCGAATTCATGTTCGGCTCCGACGGCGGCACCACCCGCTGGCCGCATATCCAGATCAATACCTTGCGCAAGAAGCCGTCCGACGGTCTAAACATTCAGGCCCCGAAGGCTTTCTCATTCAAGAAATCCTGAACGCTTCGATCTGGCGGTCCTGCCGACAACCGCCTGTCGCCCGCGTCAGCTGGCAACGCGGGTGCGGCCGAGCTTGTACCAGAGCGCCCGCTCGCTGATGCCCAGCAGCGCGGCTGCCCGCCGCTTGTTGTCGCCCGAACGGCGCAAGGCCTCCGCGATGAGGCTGGCCTCCAGGTCGGCCACGGCGTCCGAAAGCGTCAGCGAGTCCCGGCCGGCCCAGGATTCAGCGGCCACCTCTGGCGCCGCTGCCGGCGGCGCGACCAGCTGGCCGCCGAGGTCTGCCGGCAGATGGGACGGCAGCACCTGCACCACGCCCTGCCGCGGCGGGCCGGCCAGGATCAGGGCCCGCTGCAGCACGTTGTCCAGCTCGCGCACATTGCCCGGCCAGTCGTAGGCCAGCAGCCGGGCCTGCACCTCGGGCGCGAACACGACCTGGTGATGCTGGCGCAGCGCCAGGTGCTGGGCCAGCGGCAGGATGTCTTCGCGGCGCTCGCGCAGCGCCGGCATGCGCAGGTGGAAGACGTTGAGCCGGTAGTAGAGGTCCTCGCGCAACAGGCCCTGGCGCACGGCCTCACGGGGATCGCGGTTGCAGGCCGCGATGATGCGGACGTCCACCGGCACGGGCTGGCTGCTGCCCAGGCGTTCGATGCACCCCTCCTGCAGGGCCCGCAGCAGCTTGGGTTGCAGCGCGAGCGGCATCTCGGTGATCTCGTCGAGGAAGAGCGTGCCGCCATCCGCCAGCTCGAAGCGGCCGACACGGTCCTTGATCGCACCGGTGAAGGCGCCCTTCTGGTGGCCGAACAACTCGGCCTCGATCATCTCGGCCGGCAGCGCCGCGCAGTTCACCGCGACGCACAGCCGCTCGGCCCGGTCCGAAGCCCGGTGCACCGCGCGGGCCGCAACCTCCTTGCCCGATCCCGTCTCGCCGGTGATGAAGACCGAAGCCCGCGTCGGCCCGACCTGACGGATCTGCTCGAACACCTCGCGCATCGCGGGGCTGTGCCCGACGAAGTCCTGCGTGCTCGGCTGCACCTGCTCCTTGAGGTAGCGGTTGTCCGCGCGCAGCCGCTCGCCCGCCAACGTGCGGCGCACGGCCAGCTCCAGCACGTCCATATCGACCGGGCGCTGCAGGTAGTCCTGGGCGCCCAGCTTCATCGCCTCGACGGCGCTGTCCACCGACCCTTGCGCCGTCATGACGAGCGCGGGCACCTGCAGCCCACGGTCGGCCATGGCCTTGAGCAGCCCCAGGCCGTCGAGCACCGGCATGCGCAGGTCGGTGAGCACGAGGTCGAAAGCGTCCTCGGCCAGCAGGTTCAGGGCCTCCTGGCCGTTGCAGGCCAGGCGCACGGTGTGCCCAAGCCGGCGCAGTCCGATCTCGAGCACGCGGCGCATTGCGGGCTCATCGTCCACCACGAGGATCAGGGCTGGAATCATGCGGGGTCGTCGGGCATAGGTGCCGGGATCTGTCGGCGCGGCAGTGTGAACTCGAACCGGCTGCCGCCAAGGGCGCTGCGCAGCACACGGATGCTGCCGCCATGCGCCTGCACGAGTTGCTGAACAACCGCCAGCCCCAGGCCGATGCCATTCTCGCCGCGCGTCACGAACGGGTCGAACAGTCGGTCAGCGATGTCGGGCGGCACGCCGGGGCCGTCGTCGTCGCAGGCCACCGTGAGCAGGTCCGGCGCATCACGGGCGGAAAGCAGCACGCGCCCCCCCGAACCGGCCGCCCGCAGCGCGTTCTGCACGAGGTTCAGCGCCACCTGCAACAACTGCTCTTCGTCGCCCTGGAACACCGGGGCTCGCGCCCCCAGGTCCAGCTCCAGCCGGGCCGGCGCCAGGACCATCTGCGCCGCGTCGGCCTGGCGGGCCAGCTGCAACTGCTGGCAGCGTTCCAGCACCTGATGCACATCGCAAGGCGCGAACCGCGGCGCGCGCGGGCGGGCCGTGTCCAGCAAGGTCGTCACCAACCGGTTCAGCCGTTCGGTCTCGCTGCGCATCAGGCCCAGCAACTCGCGGCTGTCGGCGCCCAGGCCCGGCTCCCGCTCCAGCAATTGCGCCGACGAGCGCAGCACGCCCAGCGGCGTGCGCACTTCGTGGGCCATCACCGCGGCAAGCTCGCCCAGCATGGCGAGCTTGGCACTGCGCACCAGCTGATCGCGCGAGCGCTGCACCGCACGGACCATGTCGGCATGCGCCTGGCCGAGTTCGTCGAGTTCCGCGATGCCCGCGCGGGGCTGCTCGGGCGTGGCGCCGTCCTCGCCCCGGAAGCGCCGGGTGGCCTCGGTCAGCGCGAGGATGGGCCGGGCAATCGCCGTCGTCATCAGCGTGGCGGCCAGCACGGTGGCCAGCGCCACGGCGGCCAGCAGGCCGACGAAGATGCGGCCCATGCCACGCACCGGCGCCAGCGCCTCATCGCGCGGCTGGATCAGCAGCGTGACCCAGCGTGCGCCCGCAAGCCCGGCCATCTGCCGCGACGCCGCAGCGCCGGCGATGACCGGTTCGCCGAGCCAGCGCCACTCACCTTGCGCGCCGTCGCCGGTCTGCAGCGCCTGCAAGGCCAGCGCCTGGGTCTCGGCCTGCAGTTCCGGGCTGGCCAGGCGGGCGGCGGCAGGCAGGCCTTCAGCGGCGACCCAGCCGCCCTGTGCACGCAACAGCAGCACGGTCAGCTGCCCCTGGCTGGCGTTGCGCAGGCTCTGCAGCAGCGGCAAAGCCGCCAGCTCCAGCCGCAGCCGCCCCGGTGACACGGACTCGCCCGGCGGCGGCGGGATGTCGACCTCCAGCGCCAGCGACTGCCGCTCGTTCACCAGCCCACCGGCGGGCGACAACAGCCGCGCGCCGCGCCCGAGGTCGGTCGCGATGCGGTGCTCGGCACCATCGTCCGGGCGCCCGTTGCGGGCGGCCTCCGTGCTCGCCACGATGCGACCGCCGGCATCGATGCATTCGAGCCGGTCGTACTGCCCCGGGTAGCCCTCGCGCAGCGCATGCAGGTCGTTCAGCACACGCTTGTCCACGTCACCCAGGCGCAAGTCCCGCATCAGCTCGGAGCGCCGCCAGGCCAGCGCGTTGTGCAGGTGCTCGGCCAGCATGCGGTCCAGTTGTTCCTGCAGCACCGCGGCCTGCGCATCGAGGTTCGCGGCGATGCGCTGGCTCATCACGTCGCGTGTGCGGCTGAAGCTCAGCCAAGACAGTGCGATAGCGGGCACGAGGCCAAGCAACATGAAAGCCAGCAGCAAGGCACGTCGGAGCGTCACGGTTCGAATGCAGGGATGGGTTGGAGTTACTCGTCAGGCCGGCATGTTTCCTGCACCGGCCCCGCGTCATGCCAGAGAATGCTGCCGCGATGAACATTAGCATCGAACGTGCCCGGGCCCGGTGGGCAGCGGCGGGCCTTGGGCTGATGCTGGGCTGGGCGCTTGCCATGCCCGCGCTCGCTCAGTCCGGGGAAGGGCCTGCGATCGGCACGCAACTGCGCGACGGGCTGACGCTGGGCGGCTATGCAACGGTCGAACTGGACGTGCCCCGCGGCAGTACGCCTGCAATCGGCGCTAACGGTGTGGCCGACATTCACCGCAACGCCGCCGACGCGCCGCCCGCCGCCAGATCGCAAGCCACCGGCCGCACGACGCTCGCGCTCAGCCACCTGAGCGCCATCCTGTGGTGGGAGCCCAGCCCGCAGTGGAAGCTGCTGGCGGAGGTGGACAGTCAGCACGGCCTGCAGATCCCCGCGCACGACGAGGGCCGCGACCGCCCCGACTCCGGCGCCACCCTCGCGCTGGAGCGCATCTACGCCGACTGGCGGGCCAGCGACGCGCTGACCTGGCGGGTCGGCAAGTTCCTCACTCCCATCGGCCGCTGGAACCAGGACCATCCCGACCCACTGACCTGGACAACGTCCCGCCCGCTGCTGTCGCGCTCCGCCTTCCCGGCCAACGCCACGGGCGTGATGGCCTTCGGCAGCACGAGCCTGGGCCTGTCGGACGTGGACTATCAGATCTACGTCGCCCCGGGGCAGAACTGGCGTGCGGGCGCCGCCCAGGATGCCTTCTCGCGTGCCGTGGGTGCCCGCGTCGTGCTGCCGCTGGGCAGCGACGCGCAGCTCGGCATCTCGATCGCCGGCTTCAACCAGCGGGACGAGGACACCGACCATCGCCGCCTCGGTGGGCTGGACCTGTTGTGGCAGCTGGGGCGACTGCAGGTGCATGCGGAGGTACTGTCACGGCGCGGGGGCGATGGCTACGAGAGCAGCGAACACGGCGGCTTCGTGCAACTGGTGCATCCGCTGGGCGCGGGCTGGTCGGGCGTGCTGCGGGTGGAGAAGCTGGAGTACGAGAGCCGGCCGGCGCTGCACAGCACCGTGCTAGGCGTCGTCTTCAAAGGGCATCGGCACTGGGTCTTCAAGGCCGAATACGACCGCACCTCGACCGACAGCCCCGACCTGCCCAGCGGCTGGCAGCTGTCCGTGACCGGCCTGTTCTGACCGGGATGCGACAGCGCCCCCTGCGCCCCCGGCTGCTCGCCGCCGCAGCGCTCATGCTGCTGGCTGGCGTCTGGCAGCACGCCTGGCCCGCGCCGGAGCCTGGCATCGCCGTCGTGATGGGCCCCGGTCCGGTCACGACGGTCAATCTGCCGACGGTCGCCGCCATCTTCCGCCGCAAGCGCCAGTTGTGGGACGACGGCAGCCGCATCGTGCCGGTCAATCTGCCGGCGGCGCATGCGCTGCGACGCCAGTTCTCGCTGCGGCTGTTCAAGCGCAGCCCGGAGGACATGCAGGACTACTGGAACGACCAGTACTTCCACGGCGTGCTGCCACCGGCCGTGCTGGCGTCCGAGGAGGCGGTCATCCGCTTCGTGGCCAGCACGCCGGGCGCGATCGGCTACGTCTCGTCCTGCACGCAGGACAAGCGCGTGATCGTCGTGGCCCTGGTGCCTGGCACCGACGCCAGCTGCCCGCACTGAGCCCCGCCCGTAGCGCGCAAAAGTTTGCGCAGTGCGCAAGCGAGTGCGCAAGTTCTTGCGGGTCTGGGGGCGGCAAGCCCTTGATTTCGGCTGCCTGACCCTGTTCGGCACCTGGAACGGCAATTGCGCTGAGAGCACCTGGACAGCCCGCCGGCCATGGGGCCGAGCTGCCGCCGGACCATGGACTCCTTGCTTGCCAACCCGCTCATCTGCAAGGGCCCGCTGCTGTGGCAGCGGCCCGAACAGTTGCTCTGGCTGCTCGTGCTGGCGCCGCTGGTGGAGGAGTGGGTCGTGCGCGCCGGCCTGCAGGAAGCCCTGCTGCAACGCATGGCGCCGCCCGCCGGTCGCGCCCGGCTCGTTAGCGTGCTGCTGGCATCGCTGGCCTTCGCCGCGCTGCACGCCGGCCGCGGCTGGGGCACGGCGCTGATGGTCGCGCCGATGAGCCTGCTCATCGGCAGCGTCTACGCCCGCCAGCGCGACTGGCGGGCCTGCGCCGCCCTGCACGCCGCCGGCAACCTGGCGGCCTGGGCCAGCTGCCGCCCCGAATTCACCTGAGTGCTACCGAGGACAGACCTTGCCGTTTCGACTCCGACCCTCCCCTGCCCACCTGCACGGCCATCGCAACCGGCTGCAGCGCTGGGCCCCGCGCCTGACGACCCTGCTGGCCCTGCTGGCGCTGGCCCTGGCAATGCTGCTGGCGCTGACGGTGCCGGGTCTTGCCCACGCCGCCGACGCACTGGCCGGCAAGACGCTCTACCAGAGCGGCAACAGCACCGCCCAGGCCTGCGCGCTGTGCCATGGCACCAACCCGTCGCAGAACATCTCCCGCATCCTCCTGGGCGCCAACAACCCGACGCTGATCACGCAGGCGATCAACAACAACACGGGCGGCATGGGCATCTACAAGAACAAGCTCACGTCGACCGACATCGACAACATCGCGGCCTACCTGGCCAACCCCAGCGTGACCGCTGCGCCGGCCATCAGCGTCACGCCAACCAGCCTCAGCTTCGCGACGACGACGGTCGGCGCCAGCACGTCCGGCAGCGTCGTCGTGTCCAACACGGGCACTGCGGCACTGACGCTGAGCGCCATCAGCCTCAGCGGCACGGCCGCCGCGAGCTACGCGCTGGGAACGGGCAGCAGCGCCTGCGCGGCCGGCGGCAGCGTGGCCGCAGGCGCCAGCTGCACCGTCTACGTGACCTTCAAACCGCAGGCGGCAGGCACCCTGGCAGCATCGCTGGTGCTGACGCACAACGCCAGCGGCGGCAGCACGACGGTGGCGCTGTCGGGCACCGGCAGCGCCGTGCCGGCACCGGTCATTGCGCTGTCGGCCAGCACGCTGGACCTTGGCAGCAGCGTGGTGGGCACGGCCGCGGCGGCCAAGTCGGTGACCGTGTCCAACACCGGGACCGCGGCGCTGAACTTCAGCGCGTTGACGCTGGGCGGCAGCGACGCCTCCGCCTTCTCGCTGACCGGCAGCTGCGCCGTGGGCCAGGCCGTGGCGGCCGGCGCGAGCTGCACGCTGACGCTGGGCTTCACGCCCAGCCGCATCGGCACCCACAGCGCCAGCCTGAGCATCGCCTCCAACGCCAGCAACGGCGCGCAGACGCTGACACTCGCCGGCACCGGCACGGCGGTGCCGGCACCGGTCGCCGCACGTTCGCCAGCCACGATCGCGTTCGGCAACGTCACGATCAACACGGCCGCCGCCGCGCAGGTGGTGACCTGGTCCAACACCGGCACGGCCGCCATGACGCTGGGCACGCCGACGCTCGCCGGCGCCAGCGCGTTCACCCTCGCGAGCAACGGCTGTGGCACCACGCTGGCCGCCGGCGCGAGCTGCACGCTGGGCCTGGCCTACACACCCACCGCCATCGGCAGCGACACCGCCACGCTGAGCCTGCCCTCCAACGGCAGCAGCGCGGCGCTGACGGTGGCGCTGAGCGGCAGCGGCATCGCCGTGCCGGTGGCCACGCCGGTGCTGTCGGACAGCGGCACGATCAGCTTCGCCGACACCCTGACCGGCCAGTCCTCGGCCACGCACACGACGACGCTGTCCAACACCGGCAACACGGCCTTCACGATCTCCAGCCTCTCGCTGTCCGCCGGCTCGACGGTGGACTTCCAGCTCGCCGGCACCTGCGCCACCGGCGGCAGCGTCGCCGCGGGTGGCAGCTGCAGCATCGTCACGAGCTTCGCGCCGGTGGAACCCGGTTCGCCCCTCACCGCCACGCTCAGCCTGCAGACCAACACCGGCGCGAGCTATGCGCTCACGCTCAGCGGCAACGCGGTTGCCACCGGCGCGCCGCAGCTCACGCTGACGCCGGCCACGCAGGACTTCGGCAGCGTCACGGTCGCCCAGGCCAGCGGCGTGCAACGCCTGACCCTTTCCAACCCCGGCACCCAGGAGGCCACCGTGAGTTCCCTGAGCTTCAGCAGCAGCGTGTTCGCGCTGTCCACCACCACCAGCGGCGACTGCAGTGCAGCGCCGTTCACGCTGCTCCCCGGCAAGGGCTGCACACTGCCCGTCGTCGCCACGCCCACGGCCACCGGCAGCGCCAGCGGCACGCTGACCGCCAAGGGCAGCGGCCCGGCCGGCAACGCCGTCGCACTGACGGCCAGCGCCACCCTGAGCGTCACCGGCACCGCGGCTGCCACGTCCAACTCCAGCGGCAGCTCGGGCGGCGGCGGCTGCACGGCCACCACGAGCGGGCGCGACGCCAGCCTGCCACTGCTGCTCGCGGGTGCCATCGTCACCGGCCTGTGGCGCCGACGTCGGCAGGCGCTGCAACGCGCCGGCGGCGCCCTGGCACTGGCCCTCGCGGTGGCCGCACCGTCGGCCCGCGCGCTCGACGTCGGCGCACAGCCCCCCGGCCTCGATCTGCCCGGCCTGAACGGCGAGCGCGTGACGCTGGCCCAGTACCGCGGCAAGGTGGTGTGGCTGGACTTCTGGGCCTCCTGGTGCGGCCCGTGCAAGCAGAGCTTCGGCTGGATGAACGACATGCAGGCCAGGTACGCCGCAGCGGGCCTGCAGGTGCTCGCCGTCAACGTCGATGCGCGCAGCGCCGATGCGCAGAAGTTCCTCGCCGAACACCCGGCCCAGTTCGCCGTCGCCCTGGACGCCAACGGTGCCACGCCACGCAGCTTCCAGGTCAAGGGCATGCCCACCAGCGTGCTGATCGGCCCGGACGGCCGCGTGATCGCCGTGCACCAGGGCTTCCGCGAGGCCGAGCGCGCCGAGCTCGAACAACAGATCCGTCAAGCAATCGGAGCCACCCGATGAAATCCACCGCCCCCCCGAACCGCCCGCTGCTGCTGCTGGCCGCCGCCGCGCTCTGCCTGGCCGCCAGCGGCTGCGCCAACCTGGCCGATCCCGTCCAGCCCTGGGAAAAAGGCAAGCTCGCCAAACCCGAGATGGCCTTCGACGGCGACCCGCTTCGCCAGGGCCTGATGGAGCATGTCTACAGCAGCAAGGAAGCCTCGGCCGGCGGCCATGGCGTGGCGGGAGGTGGCTGTGGCTGCAACTGAGTCTCGCGCACCCACCGGCGGCGCCATCCTCGCGGCGGCCCTGCTGCTGCCCGGCCTCGCGCCGCTGGCCCAGGCCGACGAACCGCCCGAGCGCAACGCCGTTGACGTGAAGTTCATGTCCTACGAGGACGGCCAGCCCGGCCTGAGCCGCATCCGCGTGCACTCGCCGACGGTGTCTTTCACCAACCGGCTCGGCGAGCACTGGGCCAGCAACCTGACGCTGGTCCACGACGACGTGTCGGGTGCCTCGCCGCGCTGGCACAGCGACATCAGCAGCGCCTCGCACATGCACGACGAGCGCGAGGCGGTCGACCTGCAGGCCACCCGCTACTTCCAGCGCGCGTCCGTGACGCTGGGCGCCAGCTCGTCCAATGAACACGACTACCGTTCCAAGGGACTGTCGGTGCTGGGCAAGTGGTCCACCGACGACAACAACACGACGCTGTCGCTGGGCACCTCGGTCAGCAACGACCGCATCAACCCGGTCAACAACGTCGTGCAGGACGAGCGCAAGCGCACCGCCTCCTGGATCGCCGGCGTGACCCAGGTGCTCAGCACGGAAGACGTGCTGCAGCTCAACGTCGGCTACACCGGCGGCCACGGCTACTTCTCCGACCCCTACAAGCTCGTCGACAACCGCCCGCGCAGCCGCGACGAGACCACGCTGTCGGTCGGCTGGAACCACTACCTCGACCCGTTCCAGGCCGCGCTGCACACGAGCTACCGCTACTACAGCAACACCTGGGGCGTGCGCTCTCACACCCTGGGGCTGGAGTGGGCGCAGCCACTGCCGAACAACCTGACGCTGACACCCTCGCTGCGCTATTACACGCAAAGCGCCGCCAGCTTCTATTACGGGCCGACCTACGACCCCGCGCTGGGCGCGCCCTTCCCGGTGGGCTACACGCTGGGCAGCACGGCCTACAGCTCGCCCGACCAGCGGCTGTCGGCCTTCGGCGCGCTGACCGTGGGCCTGAAGCTGGACTACCGCATCGACCGCGACTGGAGTGTCAACGCCAGCCTGGACCGCTACGAGCAGCGCAGCAGCTGGCGGCTCGGCGGTGGCGGCAGCGCGGGCCTGGCGGCCTTCCACGCCAACATCCTGCAGCTGGGCCTCAGGTGGCAGTACTAGCCGCCGGCCGCCGCCATGCCTGAGCTCATCGTCGAGAACCTGCCCTTCCAGGCCATGGCCTCGCGCTGCAACCTGCGCGTGGCGGCGCCCGACCCGGGCACGGCCCGCCACTGGGCCGACCTGGCCGTGGCCGAGGTGCGGCGCATCGAGCAGACGTTCTCGCGCTACCGGCCCGACAGCATCGTGTCGCGCATCAACGCCGCGGCCGGCGGCGAGCCGGTGCGCTGCGACGCCGAGACCCTGGCCCTGCTGGGCTACGCCGACCAGCTGCACCGCAGCAGCGACGGCCTGTTCGACATCACCTCCGGCGTGCTGCGCCGGGCCTGGGACTTCCGCCACCCGCGGCTGCCCGATGCGGCCGAGCTGCAGCAGCTGTGCGGCCTGGTCGGGTGGCAGCGCGTCGAGCGCGACGGCGACGCGATCCGCCTGCCGCAGCCCGGCATGGAGCTGGACTTCGGCGGCTTCGGCAAGGAGTACGCGGCCGACCGCGTCGCGGCCGTGCTGCACGCGGCCGGCGCCCGTCACGGCTATGTCAACCTGGGCGGCGACCTGCATGCTCTGGGCCCGCAGCCCGACGGCCGCCCCTGGATGATCGGCATCCAGCATCCGCGCGAAGCCGGCCGCGTGACAGCCGAACTGGCGCTGAGCCAGGGCGGCCTGGCCACCAGCGGCGACTACGAGCGCTTCTTCGAGCTCGATGGCCGGCGCTACTGCCACGTGCTGGACCCGCGCACGGGCTGGCCCGTGTCGCACTGGCAGTCGGTGAGCGTGGCCGCACCGCTGTGCATCGCGGCCGGCAGCTGCACCACGGTCGCAATGCTGCTGGAAGCACGCGGCAGCGCCTTCCTCGAGAACACCGGCCTGCCCTGGCTGGCCATCGGCCCCGACGGCCGCCCTCACCGCGGCCCCGCCAACGCACCCGACGCCTAACGCCACCATGCTCCTGCAACGCCTCTGCGCCCTGGCCCTGAGCGGCCTGCTGCTGCCGCCCGCTGCCCACGCGGCCGACTTCCTCGACGTGGACGATGCCTTCACCCCCCAGGCCGAGCTGCGCGCGGCCGGCCCGGCACTGCATCTGCACTGGCGCATCGCCGAGGGCTATGCCCTCTACCGGGACCGCCTGCACCTGAGCGTCGACGGCCAGCCCCTGCAGCCGGTCATGCCACCGGCGCAGGTCAAGCCCGACCCCGATACCGGCGAGCCCCTGCAGGTCTACCACCGCAAACTGGACGTGGCCGTCGCGCTGCCAGCCGGCGCGCACGAGCTGCGGCTCGACTACCAGGGCTGCGCCGACGAAGGCCTGTGCTACCCGCCCGAGCAGCGCGTCGCGCGGCTGGACGGCGCCAGCCCGGGACCGCTCGCGCTGCAACAGGCCGACCCGCCCGCCGAGGCGGCGACGACGCCCGCTCCCGTGGCCACGGTGGCCGTGGCGGCGCCCCCGGCCGCCGACACCGACCGCGCCAGCGCCGTGCTGCGCCAGGGCAGCGCCTGGCAGGTCACGGGCCTGTTCCTGCTGTTCGGCCTGCTGCTGTCGTTCACACCCTGCGTGCTGCCGATGGTGCCCATCCTGTCGTCCATCATCGTGGGGCAGAAGCAGGCCACGCGCGGCCAGGGCCTGCGCCTGGCCGGCGCCTACGCGCTGGGCATGGCCCTGGTCTACACGGCGCTGGGTGTGGCCGCGGGCCTGGCCGGCGAAGGGCTGGCCGGCTACCTGCAGCAGCCGGCCGTGCTGATCGGCTTCGCCGCGTTGCTGGGGCTGCTGTCGCTGTCGATGTTCGACGTGTTCACGCTGCAACTGCCGGTCGCGCTGCAGACGCGGCTGTCGGCCGCGAGCGACCGCGCCGGCGGCGGGGCGCTCGGCGGCGCGGCGGTGATGGGTGCGCTGTCGGCGCTGATGGTGGGCCCCTGCGTGGCGGCGCCGCTGGCCGGGGCGCTGCTCTACATCGGCCAGTCGCATGACGTCGTGCTGGGCGGCCTGGCCCTGTTCAGCCTGGCCGCGGGCATGAGCGTGCCGCTGCTGCTCGCGGGCATGTCGGCCGACCGCCTGCTGCCACGCGCCGGCGCCTGGATGGACCGCGTCAAGCATGTCTTCGGCGTGGTGCTGATCGCCACGGCCTGGTGGATGGTGCGCAGCCTGCTGCCGGCCAGCGTGGCCGTGGCCGGCTGGGGCCTGCTGGCGCTGGCAACCGCGGCCTTCCTCGGCGTGTTCGAGCCGCTGCCGGCCCACCCGGGGCCCGGGCTGCGTGGCCTCAGGACCGTGGCGCTGGGGCTGGCGCTGTTCGGCGCGCTCGACCTGGTCGGCAGCGCGATGGGCGCCGACGACCCGATGCAGCCGCTCGCGCCGCTGTCGCGCGGCAGCTCGCTCGCGTCCGCCTCCACCGCCACGCTGCCCGAGAACAGCCGCGGCTTTCGCACCGTGCCCGACCGGGCTGCGCTGCAGGCGGCGCTAGGCCAGGCGCAACGGCCGGTGCTGCTGGACTTCTACGCCGACTGGTGCGTCGCCTGCAAGGAGCTGGAGCGCGACACGCTGCACCACCCGGCCGTGCAGCAGGCGCTGGGCGGCTTCGAGCTGCTGCGCGTCGACGTGACCGACAACAGCCCCGAGCACCGTGCGCTGCTGCGCCAGTTCGGCCTGTTCGGCCCGCCGGGGCTGGTGATGTTCCCGCGCGGCGACACCCAGGCTCGCGACACGGTGGCCGGACTGCTGCCGCCCGAGCTGATGCTGGCGCGGCTCTGCGCCCTGTCGCCGCAAGGCTGCGCGTCGCGATGAAGCGCCACGTTCCAGGAGGCCTTGGCCGATGACTGCCGACATTCAACACACAGTGGGCTTCGTGGCCTTGCGGCTGGCCGCACAAGCGGGCGGCGCCGGCCCGATCCTGGGCGGCCTGAAGGAGATGCAGCCATGACGGCCGCGACCGATGCTGGCGAATGGGAGTCTCAGCGGCTGCATTCGCGGGGCTGGGTTGTTGCGGCGGCGGTGTTCGCATGGCTGGCTGCCACCGCGTGGGCACGGCCGCTGATGCTGCCCGACGAGGGGCGCTACGTCGGCGTGGCGCTGGAGATGCTGCGATCGGGCGACTGGCTGACGCCGACGCTCGACGGCCTGCCCTACTTCCACAAGCCACCGCTGTTCTACTGGATCACGGCGACCTCGATGTCGGTCTTCGGCGCCAACGCCTGGGCCGCCCGGGCCGCGCCGTTGCTCGGCGCCTGCCTGGCGGCCCTGTCGCTGCATGCCTTCGCGCGCCGCTGGACGCCGGCGGGCGAGGCGCGTGTGGGGCTGCGCGTGCTGCTCGTGCAGCCGCTCTTCTTCCTCGGCGCGCAGTTCGCCAACCTCGACATGCTGGTGGCGGGCTGCATCAGCGCCACGGTGCTGCTGCTGGCCGATGCGGCGCTCAGCGCCGAGCACGGCCGCCAGCACCACGGCACCCGCGAGGCGGCCTACGTCATGGCCGCCCTGGGCGTGCTGGCCAAGGGGCTGATCGGCGCCGTGCTGCCGGGGCTGATCGTCGCCCTGTGGCTGCTGCTGCGCCGGCGCGGCGCGGTGCTGCGGGCGCTGATTTCCTGGCGCGGCGTGCTGCTGTTCACGGCCATCGCCTGCCCGTGGTTCGTCGCCATGCAGCTGCGCTTCAACGGCTTCCTGGACTATTTCTTCGTGGTCCAGCATTTCAAGCGCTTTGCCGCCGGCGGCTTCAACAACGTCCAGCCGTTCTGGTTCTACCCGGCGGTACTGGCCGCGGGCGCGGCGCCCTTCCTGCCCTGGCTGCGGGCAGCCACGGCGCGGGGCTACTTCCAGCACCCCAGCCGCAGCCCGGTGCGGCTGCTGATGGCGGTGTGGCTGGTGGTGGTGGTCGGGTTCTTCTCGCTGCCAGCGTCCAAGCTGATCGGCTACGTGCTGCCGGCCGTGCCGCCGCTGGCCTGGCTGATCGCCGACTCCTTCCTCGCCCGGCCGGCACCGTCGGTGCGTTCACGGCAGCTCTGGCACGCCAGCTTCGCAGTCGCCGCGGTGCTGGGCCTGGGCATCGTGGCGTGGTTCAGCTGGCAACCCAGGCACTCGACGCGCGAGCTCGCGCAGATCATCGCGGCCCGGCGCGCGCCCGACGAACCGGTGTTCATGCTGAACCACTACGATTTCGACGTGCCCTTCTACGCGCACCTGCAGGCGCCGGTCCGGGTCGTCGACGACTGGTCCGGCGACGAGGTGCAGCGCCAGGACAACTGGCGCAGGGAACTGGCCGATGCCGGGCGCTTCGCACCTGCCGCAGCGCGCCTCTCGCTGCTGGAGAAACGCGACCTCGCCTCTGCCCTGCGCCAAGCACCCGTCAACTGGGTGCTGGGCCCTGCCGACGCCGCGCTCACATGGCCCCTCCTCCTGCATGCGCAGCCGGTGGCCACGGTCCGCGGCACCACGCTCTGGCGGGTCGTGACGGACGCTCGGTAGCGTCATCCGCGACCTGCCCGGGATTGCTGATCGCGGCGCGAGCGGCATTTGGCCGCCCCGAGAAGAGCCTCCATGGTCGCCACCAAAACTACGCCTCTGCTCATGAGCGTGCCTGTTGATGTTGCTGCCTTACAGACTTCTTTGACGGCCGACAAGTGCCGTTGATCTCGCAGCGATCTTGCTGACGAAACGGCTTGTCGGCGCGCCGAGTGCAGGACTAGGATGGCCTCGACAAGTTGAAGAACCAGGGCTGCATGACCCGCTGATCGAACGGTGTCCACCGACGGTCGGCGCCGGCCAGCCTCGGGTAGGGAGCCGTCATCAAGCCAAACCGGCCTGCGCGCCGGCCTGGCCTCGCGCTCCTTTCCGACAGGCTTCGGTCAAGCGACCCGACTCAAAGGACGGAGACGCAGATGCATCGAGCCCGACGACTGCTCAGCCCCCTGGCCGCCAGTGCGGCGCTGTTGTTGACGTCGATGGCACGAGCCCAGACGCCGCCGACCGGCGAAGACCTGCTGCGGGAGGCCGAGCGGGCCACAAAGCCGGCCCGTCCCGCCGCGCTGCCGGCGCCCGCGGCGCCCAGGCCGTCCCCCACGACGCAGGGGCCCGGCGTCGTCGTGGAACGCTTCGATGTCCAGGGTGCCCAGCTGATCGATGCCGGGTCGCTGCAGGCCGTGCTGAAGCCCTGGGTGGGGCAGCGGCAAGACCTGGCCTCGCTGCAGCGCGCGACCGAGGCCATCGTGGAGGCCTACCGACAGCGCGGCTACCTCGCACGCGCCTGGCTGCCGGAGCAGGAGATCCGCCAGGGCGCCGTGCGCATCCAGGTGGCCGAGGGCCGGCTGTCGGCGGTGCGCATCGACAACCGCGGCGCGCCGCGCGCGCTGCCCGAGGCACGGGCGCGCGACTACCTGCTGGCCCGCCAGAAGGAAGGCGAGCCGCTGCGGACAGACGACGTGCAGCGCGCGATCACGCTGCTCAACGAGACGCCGGGCATGCATGCCGCCTCGGTGCTGGAGCCGGGCGACAAGGCCGGCGACACGCGCCTCGTCGCCGCACTGACCGACGCCCCGCTGCTGAGCGGCAACGCGCTGCTGGACAACACCGGCGCCCGCGCCACGGGCGAGGCCCGCGTTGCCGTCAACCTGGCGCTGAACGGGCCGCTGGCCCAGGGCGACCAGTGGACGCTGGCCACCTTCGGCAGCAAGGGCTCCACCTACGGCCGTGCGGCGGTGGGGCTGCCGCTGGGCAGCGACGGGCTGAGAGCCACGCTGCAGACCTCGGCCCTGCACTACGGCTACGACCTGAACACGGTGCGTTACGCCGGCAACGCCAGCACGCTGGGTGGGCTGTTGAGCTACCCGCTGCAGCGCAGCACCGAGCGCAACGCCAGCCTGCAGCTCGCGGTCGAGCGCAAGCACTTCAAGAACCTCGTGGCCGGCGTGGAGCTGAGCCGCAAGCACATCGACCTGATGACGCTGTCTTTCAACCTGGACCGACGCGACAACTGGGGCGGCGGCGGTGTCTGGATGGTGGCCGCGCAGGCCGTGGCCGGCAAGCTGGACATGTCGGGCAACGCCGCCGACCTGGCCAGCGACCAACTGGCCGGCGGCCCGCACCGCAACGGTCGCTTCGCCCACTTCAACCTGTCACTGACGCGGCTGCAGCGGCTGGATGCGCGACAGACGCTGACCGTCTCGGCCTTCGCACAGGAGTCCAGCAAGAACCTGGACCCGTCCGAGAAGCTCCAGCTCGCCGGCCCCTACGCGGTGCGCGCCTACAGCGTGTCGGAGCCCAGCGTGGACGCGGGGTTGCTGTTGAACGTGGACTGGAAGTTCAAGTTCGCGCCGACCTGGGCCGTCAGCCTGTTCCACGACCAGGGCCTGGGCTGGCGCGACGAGAACGTCAACGTCGCCACGCTGCAGCCCAACCGCTTCCACCTGAGCGGCTCGGGCGTTGAGCTCAGCTGGGACGGGCCCGATGGCCTGGCGGCACGGGCCGCGCTGGCCCACCGCCACGGGCGCAACCCCACGCGCAACCCCGCGACCCAACTGGATGCCGATGGCACGCACAAGGAAACGCGCGTCCTGCTCTCGCTGTCCAAGTGGTTCTGAGGCGGCCGGCTCTGCCCTGCCCCGCTCTCCTGGCTAGAAATCGTTGAGGTGTGACATGACAAATCGTGGTCCTGGCTCGATGAACCGTGCGTTCCGACTGGTGTGGAGCGAAGCCGCCGGCGGCTACGTGGCCGTGGCGGAGCTCGTAAGCGGCCGCGGCAAGGGCCGCTCGGGCGCGTCGAAGGCGGTGGCCAGCGTCGTGCTGGCCGGCGCGGCGCTGTCGGCCTGGGCTCAGGCCACGCCGCCGCCCGCCACGGCGCTGCCGCAGGGCGGCACCGTGACGCAGGGCCAGGCGCAATGGACGCAGAACGGCGCCCGCCTGGACGTCACCCAGGGCAGCGCCAAAGCGGCCATCAACTGGCAGAGCTTCGACATTGGCGCCCAGGCCGAGGTGCGCTTCCTGCAGCCCAATGCCAGTTCGGTCGCCTTGAACCGTGTCGTCGGCAGCAACGTGTCGCAGGTCTTCGGCAAGCTCACCGCCAACGGCCAGGTGCTGCTGGTCAACCCGAACGGCATCGTCTTCGGCCAGGGCTCGCAGGTGGATGTGGGCGGGCTGGTGGCATCGACGATGAACCTCTCGGACGAGGACTTCATGGCCGGCCGCCTGCGCTTCACGCGCGGCAGCGGCTCGGCCAGCGTCGTCAACCAGGGCACGCTGACGGCGGCCGACGGCGGCTACATCGCGCTGCTGGCGCCCGAGGTGCGCAACGAGGGCGTCGTCAGCGCCCGCCTGGGCACGGTGGCGCTGGCCGGCGGCGACGCGGTGACGCTGAACTTCGACGGTTCGCAGCTGCTGGGCATCAAGGTCGACCCGAGCACGCTCGATACGCTGATCGAGAACCGCCAGGCGCTGGTGGCCGATGGCGGCCAGGTCATCCTCGCGGCCGGCGCCGCGCGCCAACTGCTGCAGCAGGCCGTGGCCGGCGGCAGCAGCGCCAGCCAGATGCTGGAGCAGGACGGTGTGGTGCGCCTGGTCAGCAACTCGGGCAGCATCTCGGCCCAGGGCGGGCGCGTGTCGCTCAGCGGCGGCAACCTCGACGTCAGCGGCGCCATCACGGCGCGCGACGGCGGCAGCATCCAGCTGCAGGGCGACTACGTCGGCCAGTCGGCACGGCTGGACGTCTCGTCCGCCACCGGCGCGGGCGGCTCGGTGCAGTTGCAGGCCGACACGGTCATCCAGACGACCCAGGCCGCCATCGTCGCCGACGGCGCCACGGCCGGCGGCCGCATCGCCATCACCGGCAGCACCGGCGCGGACAGCAGCGCCACGATCTACAGCTCCGCCCAGCTCAGCGCGCAATCCAGCGCCGGCACCGGCGGCAGCATCGACCTCACCGCGGCCAGCGTGCAGCTGCGCGCCGCGACGCTGGATGCCAGCGGCGCACAGGGCGGGCGGCTGCGCATCGGCGGCGGCTTCCACGGCGCCGATGCCGACCTCGGCAACGCCACGACCGTGGGCATCAATGCCGCGACCACGCTGCGGGCCGATGCCAACGGCACGCAAGGCAACGGCGGGCAGGTAGTGGTCTGGTCCGACGCCAAGACGATGTTCGCCGGCAGCCTCAGCGCCCGCGGCGGCTCGCAGGGCGGCGCCGGTGGCCAGGCGGAGGTCTCGGGCAAGCAGGATCTCGTCTTCCAGGGCCTGGCCGACCTTTCCAGCCGCGACGGCCGCAACGGCCAGCTGCTGCTGGACCCGCGCAACATCCTCGTCGACAACGCCTCGGCCGCGCTCGCCACGCTGGACCTGAGCGACCCTACGCCCGGCACCACCAACGGCTTCGGCAGCACCGTGCAGGTCCTCACCAACGGCAACGTCGTCGTCACCGCGCCCAGTGCCAACACGGGCGCCACCACGCTCACTGGCGCCACCTACCTGTTCAACAGCCAGACAGGCGCGCTGCTGGCCAACCTGCGAGGCACCAGCCAAGGCGACAGGATCGGCAGCGGCGGCATCAAGGTGCTGGGCAACGGCAACTACCTGGTGCTCAGCCCCGACTACGGCACGGTGACGAGCAAGACCGTCACGTCATACGACTCGCAGGACAGCAACGGCACCGGCGCCGCGCCGGTGGCCAGCCGTGCCTACGCGCTGGTGGACAGCACAACCGCCTCGGCCGGCGCCATCACCTGGCAGAGCCTCAGCGGCAGCGGCTCATCAAGCGTCAGCAGCGGCAACAGCCTTGTGGGCAGCACCGCCAACAGCGACAGCATGACCCGCTACGGCTACAGCAGCCTGACGGTAACCAACCAGGGTTCGGTCACCGTGACGGCCAACGACCGCGTCGGCGCCGCCGACGTGCTGGATGCGGGCGGCAACTACGTCGTGCGCCCGGGCACCACCATCACCGAGCTGACTGACGGCAACCTGGTCATCGGCGTGCCCACCTGGTTCAACGGCCGCGGCGCCGTGGCATGGATGAACGCCACCAACGGCCAACTCGCCGCCGGCGCGGCCGGCGGCGTGATCTCGAGCAGCAACGCGCTCGTCGGCAGCACGCCCAACCGTACGCTGGCCCCGGTGGACACGGCCGCCAGCGACAGCAGCAAGAAGGTCTACGTGCTGGGACAGCGCACGCCCAGCAATCCGCTCTACACGCCGGTGGACCTGGACCGCTTCGGCAACGCCTCGCTGCCGCTGCAGTACAGCGACGGCGGCACGAACCGGCGTACCACGCCACCCGGCGCCGCCGGCGACCTGGTGGGCCAGGTCATCGTGCCGCTGCCCGGCGGCGGCTATGCCATCGACTCACCGCTGTGGACCAACGGCAGCGCCACCTACGCCGGTGCCGTCACCTGGGCGGGCGTGGGTGGGGCCGTCGGCACCATCGGCAGCGGCAACAGCCTCGTCGGCAGCAGTGCCTACGACTTCGTCGGCAGCGGCGGCGTCAAGACGGTCGGTGGCACGGGCCAGAACTACGTCGTCGTCAGCCCGTACTGGTCCGGCAACGGCAACACCGCGGCCGGGCGTTACCTCGAGAACAACCCCAACGGCGCAGTCACCTGGGTGGACGGCAGCAACGGCCAGCCTTTCTCGGCTGGCACCGCCGGCGCCGCGGTCAGTTCGTCCAACAGCCTGATCGGCGCCGGGGGCGACGGCGTCGGCGCCTACCTGCTGAGCGGCAGCTCGCCCTACAGCAGCTACGACTACAACACCAGCAGCAGCATCTCCACCACCACCAGCTCCACCCGCCAGATCAGCGCCCTCACCGGCGGCCTGCGCCAGTTGGCCAACGGCAACTACCTCGTCGACGCCACCAGCTGGAGCGCCAGCGCCGGCGCCGTCACGTTCGGCGCCGGCGGCACAGGCGTCGCGGGCGTGGTGTCGTCCAGCAACAGCCTGGTGGGGTCGACGGCCAGCGACCAGGTGGGCCAGTACATCGTCGAGCTGGCCAACAGCAACTACGCCGTGGTCTCGCAGCACTGGGACGACGGCGCCACCGTCGAAGCCGGCGCGGTGACCTGGGGCAGCGGCACCAGTGGCCGCACGGGCGCCGTGAGCAGCAGCAACAGCCTGGTGGGCTCGGGAGCCTACGAGAGTGTGGGCTCCGGCGGTGTGATGGCGGTAGGCGCGCTGGGCACCAACGGGCAACGCACGAACTACATCGTGCTGAGCCCGCAGTGGGGCAACCGCAGCGGCAACGCGCAGACCACCGTGGCCTACGGTGCGGTGACCTGGGTGGACGGCAGCACCGGCCAGGCGTTCGGCGCCGGCAGCACCGGCGCCACCGTGTCCTCGTCCAACAGCCTCGTGGGCAACCACGCAGGCGACTACATCGGCAGCGTGCACTACGCCGACAACCGCAGCGGCAACTACAACTCCAGCGCCAACGGCCCCTACTACACGTCCCTCGGCAACTGGGACGCGCTGCTGACCGCCTCGGTCAGCGTGCTGTCGGATGGCAACTACGTCGTGCGCAGCCCCAACTGGGACAGCGGCAAGGGCGCTGCCACGCTGGGCACCGGCGGCACCGGCCTGGCCGGCAACGTGAGCGCCAGCAACAGCCTGGTGGGCGCCACGTCCGACGTGACCAGCGTCTCCACCACCAACCAGACGCGCGGCGGCGTCAGCTGGACGGATGTCACCACTTACCTGACCACCACCGGCGACCACGTCGGCCTGCTGGGCGGCGCGCTCAACGGCGGCAGCTACCTCGTCGCGAGCCCGTTCTGGGGCTCGGGCAAGGGCGCCATCACCTGGCTGGGCAGCGGCAACACCACCGGCACGGTGAGCAGCAGCAACAGCCTGGTGGGCAGCACCGCCGACACCTTCAACAACGCCAACCACACGGCCATCACCGCCGTGGGAGACCGCCTGGGCACGCTGGCCACCACAGCCTGGGCGACGCCCACGGTCTCCTCCGGCACCGTCAGCGGCAACGCAACCAGCACCACGACGATCCGCCCTGTCGGCCCCTACGTGGGCACCGCCAGCACCGCCACCTTCGGCAGCAACTACTCGGTGCCCCAGCCGCAGCCGCTGTTGGTGCAGCCCGACGGCTACGGCGGCTTCTACAGCGGGTTCGTGCTCAACGTCACGCCGATCTACCAGCAGCTGTCCAACGGCAACGTGCTGGTAGCCAGCCCCAACTGGAACAACACCGGCGCAGCCCAGGCCGGCGCGGTGACCTGGATCAACGGCAGCAACGGCCAGCTGGCCGGCGGCGCCAGCGGCGGCGTGCTGTCGGCCAGCAACAGCCTGGTGGGCAGCCACGCGGGTGACTACATCGGCTTCCGCCTGCCCATCGATGGCGTCACCGAGCTGACCAACGGCAACTTCGTGCTGTCCAACTCGCAGTGGTGGAGCGAACGTGGCGCCGTCACCTGGGGCAGTGGCACGGCCGGCGTGACCGGCACCATCTCGGCCAGCAACAGCCTGGTCGGCACGACGCCCTCCACCAGCGTGCAGCAGCCGACGGGCAACTACAAGCTGCTCGGCATGACCGACTCGGCCGACTACATCAACCGCTACATCGAGGGCAAGGGCTTCAACTACGACTGGCCCGACCGCGTGACGACGATGGACGGCGACCGCGTCGGCTGGGGCGGCGTGAAGGCGCTGGCAGACGGCAACGCCGTCGTGGCCTCGCCGTTCTGGGGTTCCACCGCGGCCTGGGACCAGTTCAGCGCGCCCTCCTCCAAGGGCGCGGCCAGCTGGATCAACGGCAGCAACGGCCAGCTCAAGGACGGCAGCGCCGGCGGCACGGTCAGTGCGACCAACTCGCTGGTGGGCGCCGTCGCGGGCGACGCCGTCAGCTACTCCGCCTTCATCGACCCCAACTCCGCGCAGCACTTCGCCTACGGCGGCATCACGACGCTGGGCGCAGGCAATTACGCGGTGGCCAGTCCGTGGTGGTCCAACGGCTCGGCCACCGGGGCCGGCGCCGTCACGTTCGGGCCGACGGGCGGCATCGCCGGTGTCGTGTCGGCCAGCAACAGCCTGGTCGGCTCGACCAACGGCGACCACCTCGGCATGGCGACCTCGCTGTACGACAGCTACCTCGGCGTCAGCTCGGTGATCAACGGCGTCATGGCGGTCACGGCCAACGGCCAGACCAACTACGTCGTGCGCTCCAGCAACTGGACCAACACCGCCGACCGCAGCGGCGGTGGCGCCGGTGCCGGCGCCGTGACCTGGGTGGACGGCACCACGGGCCGGGCCTACGGCGAGTCCGCCACCGGCGCCACGGTCAGCGCCAGCAACAGCCTGGTGGGCAACGCGGCGGGCGACGGCGTCGGCGCCAACTTCATGACGCTGACCCACAACGGCAGCGCCACCGGCGACCTGCTGTTCCTCAGCGCGGCCGACTACTGCGGCATCGACGGCTACGGCGCCGTCACACTGCTGTCGGGCGCGCAGGGCGCAGCCGGCCAGGTTGGCTGGCGCAACAGCATCCTGGGCCTGGCGCAAAGCGGCCTGGGCCAGAACACCTCGACGGTGGGCACCGGCACGCTGACGAGCGACATCCAGGTCGCCATGCTGCCCACGGCCGTCACCAGCGCCGAGCGCGTGGCGTACCGGCCGCTGATCTGGGCAGCGCCCAACAGCACGTCGGGCAAAAACAGCAGCCACCTGTTCGCCGCCACGCTGGTGGACGAGACGGCGTCGGGCGGCAGCGTCGTCACGCCCATCCACAACGCCGGCGGCGCCAACTGGAACGGCAACCGCTTTGTGCCCGACGGCAGCGCCTACACGGCCAGCGGCGGCAGCACGTCCACCGGGCTGCTGGGTTTCTCGGCCAATGCGTCGACCGACATCGTCATCACGCCGTCTGCCATCACCGGCATGCTCGATGCCGGCACCAACGTCACGCTGCAGGCCAACAACGACATCCGTGTGGCCCGTGCCATCACCAGTTCGGCCAGCGGCGCCGGCGGCAACCTCACGCTGGAGGCCGGCCGCAGCGTCTACGTGGACGCCAACATCACCACCGACAACGGCAACTTGAGCCTCATCGCCAACCAGGGCGCGGCCCAGGGCGTGGTGGATGCGAACTGCAGCAGCTGCGTGTCCGAGATCGTCCAGCGCGCCGGCACCACGCTGGACGCCGGCACCGGCCAGCTCGCCATCACGCTGAAGAAGTCCACCGACAAGACCAGCAACGCCGCCGGCGACATCGTGCTGGACGACCTGCGCGGCGCCAGCATCACCGTGACCAACGCCGGCCTCAACGCCAGCAGCCAGGGTCGCGGCGTGCGCTTCCAGAGCGGCGCCTTCATCGGCAGCAGCGGCACGAATTCGCTGGTCTTCCAGGTCGGCGGCTACACGGCCCAGGGCGGCGGCCTGCTGCTGGCGGGCGACACCCAGCTCGTCGGCGCCAACGGCGGCACGCTGCAGGTGGCTGCGGCCGACCCGACGCTGACGGCCGCGCTGGGCGCCACCAACAACGGCTTCGGCATCCTCGCCAGCGAAATCGGTGCCGTCATCCAGCAGTCCACCGGCTTCACCGACCTGAAATTCGGCCGTGCCGACCAAAGCGGTGCCACCAGCGTCAGCACGCTGGACTTCACGCAGGCCGGCATGAAGCGCGGCGCCGCCACGCTGGACGCCGACGTCAGCCTGCTGGGCGGCTCGGGCGGCGTGACGGTGGGCAGTGCGATCTCCTCCGGCGAGGCCACCGGCCGGCGCCTGGCGCTGCAGTCCAACGGCGGCACACTGGCGCTGGGCACCAACACGCTCACGGCCAGCACCGGCGTGCTGGAGCTGGGCACCGGCACGGCCGGCACCGTCACGCAGGGCGCGTCAGGCGCCATCAGCGCCGGCCAGCTCATCCTCAGCGGCACGGGCACGGCCACGCTGACCGGCAGCGGCAACGCCGTCGGCACCGTCGCCGGACAGCTGGGCTCCGGCACGCTGAAGAACGCGGCCAGCACCCTCACGGTGGGCAGCGTGGACGGCGTCAACGGCCTGGCCTTCACGAGTGGCGGCACGCTGCAGGCCGCGGGCGCCAGCAGCGATGTAGTGCTCAACCAGGCGCTCAGCACCGGCTCGGGCGACCTCGTCGTGGCCGCCGGGCGCAACTTCGTCAACAACCTCGCCACCGACACCGGGTTGAGCGTGGGCTCGGGCCGCTACCTGGTCTATTCCAGCAGCCCCACCGGCACGACGGAGGGCATGAGCAGCTACAGCAAGCACTACAACCAGACCTACACGGCCGGCTCGACGCCGGGCTATGCCGGCAGCGGCAACTGGTTCCTCTACAGCACGGCACCGACGCTGACCGTGTCGGTCGGCGCCGGCTCGTCCATCACCTACGGCGACTCCGGCTCCGCGCCAGGCGTCAGCATCACCGGCTTCATCGACGGCGACACCCAGGGCTCGGCCACGACCGGCTCGCTCAACTTCACCAGCAGCGGCTACGTGCCGTCCAGCGCCGGCTACCAGCCGGCCGGCACCTACACCGTCAACCTGACGGGCCAGGGCACGTTCGCGTCGTCGCTGGGCTACCAGATCACCGTCAACACCGGCAGCAGCAACTTCACCATCAATCCCAAGGCCATCAACGTGGCCGGCCTGACGGCCGCCAACAAGGTCTACGACGGCACCACCACGGCCCAGGTCAGCGGCGCAGCGACCCTCAGCGGCGGCGGCGCCAACGCCAGCGATGGCAAGGCGCTGAACGGCGACGACGTGTACATCACGGGCTCGGCTTCAGGCGCGTTTGCCGACCGCAACGCCGGCACGGGCAAGTCCGTCACGCTGGGCGGCCTGACGCTCGGCGGTGGTGATGCCGGCAACTACACCATCAGCGCGGGCTCCGTGCAGGCCGACATCACACCCAAGGCGCTGACCGCCAGCGGCCTGAGCGTCGCGGCCAGCCGCGCCTACAACGGCGGCGTCGCCGCCACGTCCATCGGCACGGCGGCGCTGCTGGCGTCCGAAACGGCCGGCAGCGGCAGCACGGCCGATGGCAAGCCCTACTCGCTGGACACCGTGTCGATCAGCGGCACCGCCACCGCCACCTACAACAGCAGCCAGGTCGCGCTGGCTTCGCAGGTGCAGTTCGGCGGCCTGACGCTCAGCGGCACCAACGCCGGCAACTACACGCTGACGCTGGGCACGCAGGCCGCGACGATCACGCCCAAGGCGCTGACCGTCACCGGCACCAGCGTCGCCAACAAGGTCTACGACGGCCTGACGGCTGCCTCACTCAGCGGCGGCAGCCTCGTCGGCATCGTCGGTGCCGACACCGTCACGCTGACCCAGGCCGGCAGCTTCGCCGACAAGAACGCCGGCACCGCCAAGGCCGTCACCGCCGCCGACACGCTGGGCGGTACCGACGCCGGCAACTACAGCGTCACGCAACCCACCGGCCTCACGGCCGACATCACGCCCAAGGCGCTGACCGTCACCGGGACGACGGTGGCCAACAAGGTCTACGATGGCCTGCTGCTCGCCTCGCTGTCGGGCGGCAGCCTCGTCGGCATCGTCGGTGCCGACACCGTCACGCTGACCCAGACCGGCAGCTTTGCCGACAAGAACGTCGGCACGGCCAAGGCCGTCACCGCGACCGAAACGTTGGGTGGCGGCGACGCCGGCAACTACAGCGTCACGCAGCCCACCGGCCTCACGGCCGACATCACGCCCAAGGCGCTGACCGTCACCGGCACCAGCGTCGCCAACAAGGTCTACGACGGCCTCACGGCTGCCTCGCTCAGCGGCGGCAGCCTCGTCGGCATCGTCGGTGCCGACACCGTCACGCTGACCCAGGCCGGCAGCTTCGCCGACAAGAACGCGGGTACCGCCAAGGCCGTCACCGCGGCCGACACGCTGGGTGGCGGCGACGCCGGCAACTACAGCGTCACGCAGCCCACCGGCCTCACGGCCGACATCACGCCCAAGGCGCTGACCGTCACCGGGACGACGGTGGCCAACAAGGTCTACGACGGCCTGCTGCTCGCCTCGCTGTCGGGCGGCAGCCTCGTCGGCATCGTCGGTGCCGACACCGTCACGCTGACCCAGACCGGCAGCTTTGTCGACAAGAACGTCGGCACGGCCAAGGCCGTCACCGCGACCGACACGTTGGGTGGCGGCGACGCCGGCAACTACAGCGTCACGCAGCCCACCGGCCTCACGGCCGACATCACGCCCAAGGCGCTGACTGTCACCGGCACGACGGTGGCCAACAAGGTCTACGACGGCCTCACGGCTGCCTCACTCAGCGGCGGCAGCCTCGTCGGCATCGTCGGTGCCGACACCGTCACGCTGACCCAGGCCGGCAGCTTCGCCGACAAGAACGCGGGTACCGCCAAGGCCGTCACCGCGGCCGACACGCTGGGTGGCGGCGACGCCGGCAACTACAGCGTCACGCAGCCCACCGGCCTCACGGCCGACATCACGCCCAAGGCGCTGACCGTCACCGGGACGACGGTGGCCAACAAGGTCTACGACGGCCTGCTGCTCGCCTCGCTGTCGGGCGGCAGCCTCGTCGGCATCGTCGGTGCCGACACCGTCACGCTGACCCAGACCGGCAGCTTTGTCGACAAGAACGTCGGCACGGCCAAGGCCGTCACTGCGACCGACACGTTGGGTGGCAGCGACGCCGGCAACTACAGCGTCACGCAGCCCACCGGCCTCACGGCCGACATCACGCCCAAGGCGCTGACCGTGACCGGCACGACGGTGGCCAACAAGGTCTACGACGGCCTGCTGCTCGCCTCGCTGTCGGGTGGCAGCCTGGTCGGCATCGTCGGCGCCGACACCGTCACACTGACGCAAGCCGGCAGCTTTGCCGACAAGAACGTCGGCACGGCCAAGACCGTCACTGCGGCCGACACGCTGGGCGGCGCCGATGCCGGCAACTACAGCGTCACGCAGCCCACCGGCCTCACGGCCGACATCACGCCCAAGGCACTGTCGATGCAAGGCCTGCAGGGGCAGGACAAGGTCTACGACGGCACGCTGACTGCCACCGTCAGCCAGCAGAGCCTGCAGTGGGTGGGGCTGGTGTCCGGCGACCAGGTGCTGCTCGGCAGCGTGTCCGGCAGCTTCGTCGACAAGAACGCCGGCTCGGGCAAGACCGTCACGCTGACCACGACGCTGGGCGGCGCCGATCTGGGCAACTACACCGTCACGCCACAGGCCAGCACGACGGCCAACATCACACCACGCAGC
Organism: Pelomonas candidula; assembly: GCF_043555985.1. Classification (NCBI taxonomy): domain Bacteria; kingdom Pseudomonadati; phylum Pseudomonadota; class Betaproteobacteria; order Burkholderiales; family Sphaerotilaceae; genus Roseateles; species Pelomonas candidula. The sequence goes on from NZ_JBIGIC010000002.1 coordinate 564,124, forward strand.
CTGACCGTCACTGCGGACAACCAGACCAAGACCTACGGCGCCGCCGAGCCCACGCTGACCTATCAGCTGGGCGGCCAGGGCCTCGTCGCCGGCGACACCGCGGCGGGCAGCCTGGCGGGCCAGCTCGCCACCGACACCGGCGCCGCCGCCACGGCCGGCAGCCATGTCATCACACTGGGCACGCTGAGCACCAACGCCAACTACCAGATCACGCAGTTCGTGCCGGCCACGCTGGCCGTCAGCAAGGCGCCGCTGACGATCAGCCTGGATGCCCAGACCAAGGTCTACGGCGCCGCTGAACCCACGGTCACCTGGAGTGTGGATGCCACCCAGCTCAAGTACGCCGACACCGCCGGCGTCGTGCAGCTCACCAGCAGCTCGATGCCCACCGGCGCACAGGCCACGGCCGGCACCCACGTCATCACCGGCCAGGCCAGCGCCGCCAACTACGTGGTCAGCGTGAGCGACGGCGTGCTCACCGTCACGAAGGCGCCGCTCACCGTCACGGCCGACGACAAGGTCAAGACTGCCGGGGAACAGGACCCGGCGCTGACCTGGTCAGTCAACACCGGCCAGCTGCGCTACCAGGACACCGCCGCCGTCGTGCAGAACGCGACGCTGACCGCCCCCACCGGGGCCGGCGTGCCGCCGGGCAGCTACCCCATCCAGATCACCGGTGCGACCGCCCAGAACTACCAGCTCACGCTGGTGGACGGCGTGCTGACGGTCAAGCCGTCCCCGGCCGTCAAGTCCGAGAACCTGGAGAGCCAGATCGTCGACGTCCCGCGCACGACGCTGCCCTACGTGACGGTCACGCAGCCCGTCATCACCGTAGCTTCGCCCACGCTCACCGACCTGCCCATCGGCCCGCCCGGCTCGGTCACGGTGCTGGGCGTCGGCGTGGGTGGCGGGCTCGGCACCGGGGGGGCTGGTGTGCCTGCCATCGACGGGTTGACACCGCCCGCCAACCCAACGCCCCCCGTGCTGTCCGCCACCACGCCGATCGACCCGACGAACGTCCCTCTCTCATCGGCAGCGGTGCCCGCGCCAACGCTCCCAGGGACCGACTCTGCAATGGGAGCCAGCCAGGCCGCCCGGCTCGCCGTGGTGCTGCCCATGCTTCAAGTCCAGGGTAGCGAACTGAACACCGGCCTGCCGACCAGCCGACTGTTCAGCCCGCCTCCGGGCATCCAGGTGACCTACAGCGCCAAACTGGCCAACGGGCAGCCGCTGCCTGGCTGGCTGCGCTTCAACCCGGCCAACGGCCAGCTGGAAGGCACGCCACCAGCCGGTGTCGGCGATGTGGAAATCCAGATCACGGCGCGGACCAGCGACGGCCAGTCAGCGGTCGCCCGCGTGCGAGTGAACAGGCCTCGCGTCCGCCAGTGAATGCCGGCCTGCGCTGAGGACTGGGCAAGGTGTTCGCCTCAACTGCACGCGTTATAGAAGCGCCTACGGCTGACGGCGGAACGCTGATGGAACGTCAGGGCCCGGCATGGCCAGCAGCACGCAGCCGCTCGTCTTGAGATCGGCTCGCTCCATTTGGCGGCGGGCTGCGTCCTGATTGGATCATCTGTTACGAGACGAATCTCCGCGTGTCACGAAAGCGCCGTGTCCGTACGATGACGCCTGAAACGACCCGCGCCGCTAGAAGCATCGCCATCGCGCGAGCTAGTGCCGGCGTTCAACAAGGGGGATGACTGGCTCCGGAGTGCTTGTGTCGAACACGCTCACCTGAGGCCGGTCCCAAGGAATAGTTGGGCCGCGAGGCCAGGTAGAGGACCGCGAAGTTGGCGGGCGGGGATGGAGTTTTCAGAGCTGTACACCCAGGGCGTTCGCAACCTGATTCCGGTGGCACGCCGAAAGGGCTTGATCCCGTACTTTGACTGCCTGGGCACAGCCGTGGTGCTTGCCGAGCCGGACGCAGCAGTCCGCGCAGGTCTTCACCGCATCATGTTGGCCATGATCGACGTGCTCGACAGCGGGTTCATCATGTTCTGCGCCGAATCCTCGCCGCCCATCGACGGTGCCAGCCACATCACGGTTCACGCGGCGGGTTCTGGAGCTGTACGAACCACGACGCTTGATGGCGTGCTTCAGCGCCTCGGACTGCTCGCTGATCCAACCGATGTGCCCGAGCAGAATCTCCGGCCTCGTGCGCAAGGAGTATGTCCTGCAACCGGAGCACGTGTGCAGTTCGTCGATGCGGGCACCAACGGGATCGTCCTGTCTTTGGAGCTGCACATCCCAGTGTCGGAGCCGGAGCGCAGCATCGATGTCGTCCCCGACGCTAACGGTGCCATCGCCTGGCTCGTGAGCGGGGCGCAGGGTGGGCTGGATTCACTGCAACACCGGCTCCGCCGGCAAGGGTGGCAGGTGAAGACCTTCACTGATCTGGCAATGGTTTCCGCTGAGCTGCCGACGGTATCCAGGCGCGCGAGCCCCAAGCTGATCGTCGCCACCGAAGACAGCCGCGCCGATCTGGACCAGCTCGAGCAAATCGCGATGCGCATGCCGTCCGTGTGGACCGTACTGGCCGTGCTTGCCGGGTCTGCATCGATACGCTTTCGAGGCAAGACCTCCGTTGACATCCGTGTCGTGCCGATCAGCCCACTGGAACTGGACCAGTTCACATCCCACGTTGACTGGCGCACTTCGACACCGGAGAGTCGCGCCACCGTGCCGATGGCACTGTATGTACAGGACAGCCGCTGGGTGCTGGTCGTGGACGACAACCCGGTCAATCAGGTCGTGGCACGCGGCCAATTGGAGGCGCTGGGGTACGACGTCCTGGTGGCTGCAAACGGCGCGGCCGCGCTGGACATGTGCCAGGACCGCCCGCCCGACATGGTATTGATGGACGTGGACATGCCCGTGATGGATGGCCTCGAAGCCACCGGGCACATCCGGACTTTCCAAAGCATCGGCGCCCTGCCCCCGTTTCCCATCGTCGCGGCGACCAGCGGCGCAGCCCGGCGCGAGGAGTGCCTGCAAGCGGGCATGGACGGCTACCTCAAGAAGCCCATGGACCTGGAGGCCCTGGCCGATGAAATTCTTCGCCTGTTGCCAAGCCGTCCAGTGACCGGCGATGTCTGGTGAATGAATCGCTCCGGCTTCCCCAAACATCTGTGAACCTCTCGGTGACTGCTTCGCCGCGGCCTGTCAGACCAATCAAAGGGCTGCTTTTACCGAGGCCCCAGGAGCTCTTTGGAACTCCTGGGCACGAGCAGCCGACAAGAGTCGCCATCACGCGCTTCAGAGAAACAGCCCCGCGTCCGATTTCTCAGTTGAAGGCGCCCCGCTTGGCGAGCATGCCGCACGTCGGGGCCTTGTCGCGCGCCACCTCGGCCCCGGTTGCGCGCGGCCGGTCTTGGATACTTCGCGCATGCCCTCTAAGCCTGACTTGATCGACATCGGGGTGAACTTCCACGCCTCCCAACTGAAAGGCCTCGGCGCCGAGCTGCTGCAGCGAGCCTCCGCAGTTGGTGTGACAGATGTCCTGGCCACAGGAACGTCACTGGCCGCGAGCCGCCAGGAACTGGCCTTCGCGCGTGAGCAAGTAGATGGGCCCGTGCGCGTCTGGGCGACTGCAGGCGTGCATCCACACGATGCCAAGGCTTGGCCCGGGACCGAACCTTTTGAGGCGCTGTGGGCCGACCCGCTGGTTGTTGCCGTGGGCGAATGCGGTCTGGACTACAACCGCATGTTCTCTCCGGCCGCGGATCAACGCCGGGTATTCCTGACGCAGATCGCCGCAGCAATACGCTTGGACAAGCCGCTGTTCCTGCACTGCCGCGATGCGTTCGAAGACTTTCACGCGATGCTGCGGGACGCATCGCGGGCCGGCGCGCGCGGCGTTGTCCACTGCTTCACCGACGGCGCGGAGCAGGCCGAAGCCTATCTGGCGCTTGGCTTCGACATCGGCATCACCGGCTGGGTGAGCGACATTGCGCGCGGGTCCGCGCTGCGAGATGCATTGCGCGTTGTGCCACTCGATCACATGCATCTGGAAACGGACGCACCTTACCTGCGACCGAAAAATGCAGGCAAGACTCGCCCGTACAACGAGCCCGCGCTGCTCCCGTTCGTGGCGCAGGCCGTCGCTGAGCACAAGCGTGTCGACCTCAACGAAGTCGCCGCGCAGACGAGCGCAGCCAGTCGCCGCCTGTTCAGGTTGACCGCACTCCCTGTTGCGCAACCAGGCGTTCAACGGAGTTCGTAACGGCGCAACACAGGCAGGCGGCTGTCGATCTGGCATGGACACACGACGGTCGGTTGATTCAGGGTCTCATCGCAGCAATGCGCCCGTCATCCCGAACTACAGTGCAATCTCGACATGCTGCGGCACCAGCGCCTTCATCGCACCCCAAGCGACGAGGTAGGCCAGCGCGCAGACCGAGAACGTGCCGGTCCCTTGCAGATCAGCACGTGCTTGCCTGCAGGCGTCGACACCACGACCGACATGCAGCGCCGGCTGAAATCAAACGGCACTTCATCGACGTTCGCATAGCCCTGGTCGATGCCGAGCGTCTTGTGCAGCTCGACATGTTCGAGCACCGCCACGTCGAGCAGGTTCTTCAGGCGTGACTGGAAGTGGCTGTTCAGCCACGCGTACTGGAGCACACGCTCGGACTCGTTGCCGCGCAGATCCAGATGGCGCTTGAGGAAGATGCGGTCCTGCGTGAGCGTTCCGGCCTTGTCGGTGCACAGCAAATCCATCGCCATGTCTCCGGGAAGACGGTTTCCAGCGCGACTTCCCGGAATTCGCCACCCACCGGGTCCCGCCGGCGCACGCTGGCCGAGGGCTTGAGCATCGAGCGAAGCCCGGCGGCAGCCTCGTTCGAACGATGTTCCTGAACGAAACCCGTGACGATGGCGAGAGCGACCATCACGAGCACCACCACCGCCGCGCGGACATCGTCCAGCGCGGACGACACCACCGCCAGCCCCACGAGCAGGCCGTTGAGCGGGGTAGGCCCGCCCCCAGAGTTCCTTCCAGATCAACGGCCTGCGCTCGCGCCACACGACATTGAGACCATGCCTGCTCAGGCGCGCGTGGGTCTGGCGCGTGGTCTGCCCCTCGATCGACGAGCCGAGACGCTCGCAGGCGGCGGTCGGCTCGAGTCGACCGATTGCAAGCACTTGGGCGTCTCGGCGCGGTGTCGGCGTGATGGCGCGGCCCGAAATGTGGAAGTGCGAGGGCGCGCATGAGTCTGGCTTTGGCTTTGGCTGTGCGCTTGCTCGCTGGAGCGGATTGCCCTTCGATCCCGACGCTATCGGGCGGGCCTGCCTGGTGGCAACGCGCCCTCGGCTCGGGCTGACAGATAAGCGTACAGATCCTCGATGTGGGCCGTGACGGCGGGATTGCCCTGCCATGCGGGCATTGCCAATGCCACGTCCCGACCGCGCGTGATCTTGTCGGCCAAGGGGTCCTGGGCGGTCGCCTTGGGGTCGGACTCGGCCTCGGCAAGGATCCAGTCGTACCGGCGCAAGACGAGGCCGGCAAATCGGTGGGCCCCCATCTCACGGACTCGGGGAAGCAGGTCTGGCCCCGCCGCAGTACCCGTCGCATCGGCCCCGTGGCAGCCGGCGCATTTCTGCTGAAACACCCGCCAGCCCAGCCGGACGTCGCCCGCCGGCAATGCCTCCCGCGCGAGCTGCTGTGAAGGCTTGGGATTCGACAACTCGACGGCACAGCCGCCCACAAGCGCCGCAGCCAGCGCACCGGGCAAAAGGAGATACCTCGGCCTGCGGAAGGCGGCGTTCGACGATGTGTTCATGCAAGGCTTCCTCTCGCGGCGTCACTCGGCGCTGCAACGGCAGCCAGCCGTGCAATGAGCTTGCCAGACGGACTTGGCGCGGGGTTGATCCAGCGCAAGCGAGGCTTGCATCCGCCGCTTCCCTCGCGCATCTTGAATCGCCCCGGTTTTCCTAGACACCCGTGAGCCGTTGGGAATGGCGTCGTTCGAACTCGACCGGCGAAGTGTCGCCGGCAGTGCCGTGACGCCGCTTGGGGTTGTAGAACATCTCGATGTAGTTGAAGACGTCGGCACGAGCGTCATTGCGCGTGGCGTAGACCTGCCGACGGATGCGCTCGCGCTTGAGCAGTTGGAAGAAGCTCTCGGCCACGGCGTTGTCGTGGCAGTTGCCGCGCCGGCTCATGCTGCTGACCAGGTTGTGGTCGCGCAGGAAGGCCTGCCACTCGTGCCCCGTGAACTGGCAGCCCTGGTCGGAGTGCACCGTGACGGCCTGCTTGGGCTGGCGGCGCCATAACGCCATCAGCAACGCATCCAACACCAGGCTGGTGTCGATGCGACTGCCCATCGACCAGCCCACCACCTGTCGCGAGAACAGGTCGACCACGACCGCCAGATACAGCCAGCCCTCGTGCGTGCGGATGTAGGTGATGTCGCTCACCCAGGACTGGTTGGGTTGGGCCGCCGTGAACTGGCGCTGCAGATGGTTCGGCGCGACCACGGCAGGCTTGCCGCCGCGCACCCCAGGGCGGCGCCTGTAGCCTGTCTGCGAGCGCAGCCCTTCAAGCCTGAGCAGCCGCGCAACGCGGTGCTTGCCGCAGTGCTCACCGAGGTCGCGCATGTCCAGCGTCAGTTTGCGATAGCCGTACACGCCGCCGCTCTCCAGCCACGCCTGCTTGAGCAAGCCGGTCAAGCGCTGGTCGTCCTGGGCCCGCGAGCTCTGCGGCTCGGCCTTCCACGCGTAGTAGCCGCTGGGGTGCACCTGCATCACCTTGCACATGCGGCGCACGCTGTAGTGGGACTCGTGCGCCTTGATGAACGCGTACCTCACCCGGACTGCTTGGCAAAGTACGCGGCGGCCTTTTTTAGGATGTCGCGCTCCTCGGTCACGCGCCGCAGTTCGGCCTTCAGTCGCCGCAGCTCCTCGGTCTGCGAGGCCTGCGCCTGTCGCTCAGCGGCCGGCGCCGAATACGCCTTGATCCACTTGTACAGGCTGTGCTGGCTCACGCCGATCCGGGCGCAGACGTCGGCCACCCGATGACCTCGCTCCGTGATCTGCTTGACCGCCTCGATCTTGAATTCTTCCGGGTAGGGTTGCTTCGCTGTCATGGCACCTCCTCAGGGCCTCAGTTTGAGGCTCGAAGGTGTCTACTGAACCCGGGGCGATTCAGTCAAACGTGTTCCACCACATCGAGAGGTTCTACAGCCCGAACCTCCGGCATCCCGCCCTCGGCTACGTCATTTCGATCGAGTTCGAGCGGGCTCGACGAGCTTAGGTTGGTATCCATCGGATCGGCAGGGGCCCAGGTGTAGCGCGCAAAGTTGGACCTGAGAGAGAACTGCCGCTGTACCGCTCCATGGAGTTCTATGAGGGCTTCATCCACCGCTTGTGGCGCTGTAGCGACAATACCACGAACGATATCGCTTAGCGATGTGCTTGAGTGAGTCATGGCAGGTCCTTGTTGTTAGTCCGCGCCGTCTGGGCACGAGCAGTAGGAAGCGTCTAAGCCGCCGGCCGCCCACCACCCGCTGCGGACGCTGCGCGTCCGGCGGGGTGCTGCCAAGTCACGACGGCCTGCAGAAGTCACCTCCAAGGTCGGTCGTAGGGTTGTCAGGCCGAAGTTGAATTAACGCTAATTCATCTGCGCGCAATGTAGTCCGGGTGCCAAAGCAATTGACTTCGGGAAAATCCTAGTCGCTGAAGATGGGCGTCAGCGGGGCGGCTTCAGCGTTCCACGATGAACGAACTCAGTGGGCAAGACGATGTTGCCCGGGCCCCGCCACTGCGCCCCCTCGCGCATGGCCTCTATCTGTTCCATTAGCACTTCCATCGCCCGCTTGCCCATCGCGTGCAGAGGCTGTCGAACGGTAGCCAAAGACGATGCGCGCGCGAACCAGATGTCATCGAAGCCTACGACGGAGACCTCTTCGGGCACGCGCACTCCCTGCGTCGAGAGGGCCTGAATGCAACCAAGCGCGATAGCGTCGTTCGCGCAAAACACCGCCTCTGGAATCGGCTCCGTGCGATGCCCTCGCAGCCAATCGAGCATCGCCTGGCGGCCGCCATCGGCGTTGAGGGCCGAACGCACGACATGATCGTCAGGAGGCTGCAATCGCGCCGCTGCGTAGGCACGAAGGTAACCCGCCAGCCGCCGTTCGGCACCGAGCAATCCCGCCGGGCCAGCGATGTGCAGAATTCTGCGATGGCCGATCACCAACATCTGGCTTACAGCTTCGAAAGAGCCAACTTCCTCGTCAGGCTCCAGATTCACGACGCCGGCGATGGCGTTTTCAGAATGCAAGGTCACAACCGGGACATGCCGGGGCATCCAGGCAGAGGCGTCCATGCCAAGTCGCGGCGCAACGAGGACGAGACCGTCGATACGGCCATCGCATATCTCGGGAAGGCGCCGCTGCGCCTCCTCCCAGCCCTGCAACATGAACACAGCCACCGTCTGCCGGCTGGGCGTCGCCATCTCGATGACGCCACCCAGGATTTCCATGAAGTAGAGGTTGGCGTCCTCCTTCCAGTGGCTGGCGACGACGCCGATGGCATTCGCCCGGCCGTTCGCGAGAGCACGGGCTGTCGCGTTCGCCCGGTAGTGCAGCCGTTCGGCCGCAGCGATGACGCGTGCACGGGTCTCTGCCGATGTCCGCGTGGCCGACTTCGCCCCGTTCAGCACCACGGAGGCGGCCATCACGGACACGCCCGCCTCGCGGGCGACATCAGCAAGCGTGGCCGCACCACCGCGGCGACGAGACTTCGAGGGAAGCGGCAGCGAAGTCTTGGGATCTGGGGCAGACACGGAAGTGGCAGGAAGGTCCGTCTCTTCACCGCGAATCTGCGTCAGACGCCCTAGCGTTTGACTGTAGCAGCGAGGTCATGCCCCGCTGGCCTCGCTTGAGCCGTAGCAGCCCTCGTGAGGACTCATCAAAGCTTCGCCCCCACCCAAGGTGCAGACGTTGCCAACCGCCATGTCGACGCCCGATCAAGAGCGCGACGGGCGGCCGCCGACACCTGCTCCTACGCTGCGCAGGCGTCCGAATTGGACTTACCGAAATTACGTTCCATTTCATTGAATGGATGATTTTTCATATTTTAGCTACACTGGTCAGGCCAATTTAAGGAATATTTCTTGACCAACACACTCCCGAGCATCCTGGGTGGCAAGACCGTCCTCATCACCGCCGCCGCCCAGGGCATAGGACGGGCCAGCGCGCTGGCCTGCCTTGCCGCGGGGGGCGATGTCATCGCCACCGACATCCAGAGCGAGGGGCTGGCCACGCTGGCTGCTGAGGCCGGCCCCGGTGCCCGGCTGCGCACCGCGCGGCTGGACGTGCGCGACACGGCCGCAATCAACGCACTGGCCGCCGAGTTGCCACCGCTGCACGGCCTGTTCAACTGCGCCGGCTTCGTGCACCACGGCTCGGTGCTGGACTGCGATGAAGCCGCGTGGGACTTCAGCATGGACCTCAACGTGAAAAGCATGCTGCGGATGCTGCGCGCCTTCCTGCCCGGCATGCTTGCCGAGGCCGCTCGCACGGGCGCGGGCGCCTCGGTGCTGAACATGGCCTCGATGGCATCGTCGATCAAGGGCTTCCCCAACCGCTTCGCCTACGGCACGACCAAGGCCGCCGTCATCGGCCTGAGCAAGTCGGTCGCGGCGGACTACGTCAAACAAGGCCTGCGCTGCAATGCGCTGTGCCCTGGCACCGTGGACACGCCGTCGCTGCGCGGCCGCATCGCCGCCGCAGCGGACCCGGTGCAGGCAGAGAAGGACTTCATCGCGCGCCAGCCGATGGGGCGCCTGGCGACGGTGGATGACATCGCGCCGCTGGTGGTGTTCCTGCTCAGCGATGCGTCGCGCTTCATCACAGGCCAGGCCGTTTCCGTGGATGGCGGCGTGACCATCTGAGCCGGCCCTTCCATTCCCCCTCCCCCGATTCCTGAACAATCGTCATGAAACTTCTCCGCTATGGCCTCCCCGGCCAGGAACGCCCCGGCCTGCTCGACGACCAGGGCCGCGTGCGCGACCTTTCCGCGCTGGTCGACGACATCGCCGGTGACGCGATCACGCCCGACGGCCTGGCCAAGCTGCGCGGCGTCGACGTCAACTCGCTGCCGCTGGTGGCCGGCACCCCGCAACAGGACCTGCGCCTGGGCCCCTGCGTCGGCCGCGTCGGCAAGTTCATCTGCATCGGCCTGAACTATGCGGACCATGCCGCCGAATCCGGTCTGCCCGTGCCCACCGAGCCGGTCGTCTTCGCCAAGTGGACCAGTGCCATCTGCGGCCCCGACGACGACGTGAAGATTCCGCGCAGCTCGGTCAAGACCGACTGGGAAGTGGAGCTGGGCGTCGTCATCGGCCAGGGCGGCAGTTACATCGCCGAGGCCGATGCGATGAAGCATGTGGCCGGCTACTGCGTCGTCAACGACGTGTCCGAGCGCGAATGGCAGCTGGAGCGCGGCACGCAGTGGGACAAGGGCAAGGGTTGCGACACCTTCGGCCCCATCGGCCCGTGGCTGGTCACGGCCGACGAGGTGGCGGACCCGCAGCAACTTGACCTGTGGCTGGAGATCGACGGCCACCACTACCAGAACGGCAACACGCGCACGATGGTGTTCAACGTCGCGCAGATCGTCAGCTACCTGAGCCGCTTCATGAGCCTGCAGCCCGGCGACGTCATCTCCACCGGCACACCGCCCGGCGTCGGCCTGGGCCAGAAGCCGCCGGTCTACCTGAAGGCGGGCCAGACGATGCGCCTGGGCATCCAGGGCCTGGGCGTGCAGACGCAGAAGACCGTGAACGCATGACCACCATCACCGGCCTGCGCACGCTGGACGTGCGCTTCCCGACCTCCCAGCACCTGGACGGGTCGGATGCAATGAACCCCGACCCGGACTACTCCGCCGCCTACGTCATCCTGGAGACCGACCAATCCGGGCTGGAAGGTCACGGCCTGACGTTCACGATCGGCCGCGGCAACGACATCTGCTGCGCCGCCATAGAGGCGATGCGCCACCTGGTCGTCGGACTGGAACTGAGCTGGATCGCCGAAGACATGGGTCGCTTCTGGCGCCACGTCACGTCAGACAGCCAGCTGCGCTGGATCGGCCCGGACAAGGGCGCCATCCACCTGGCGACCGGAGCCGTCGTCAACGCGGTGTGGGACCTGTGGGCCAAGGCCGAGGGCAAGCCGGTCTGGCAGCTCGTCGCCGACATGAGCCCGGCGGAGCTGGTGCGTTGCATCGACTTCCGCTACATCACCGACTGCATCACACCCGACGAGGCGCTGGCGCTGCTGACGCACGCCGCCGAGGGCAAGGCCGAGCGGCTGGCCACGTTGCAACGCGAAGGCTATCCCTGCTACACGACGTCCGCCGGCTGGCTGGGCTACCCCGACGACAAGCTGCGCCGGCTGTGCCAGGAGGCAGTGGACGCCGGCTTCAACCACATCAAGCTCAAGGTCGGCCGTGACCGCGAGGACGACATCCGCCGGCTGCGCATCGCCCGCGAGGTGCTCGGGCCCGACCGCAAGCTGATGATCGACGCCAACCAGGTCTGGGACGTGCCCGTGGCCATCGACTGGCTGAAGGACCTGGCCTTCGCCAAGCCCTGGTTCATCGAGGAGCCCACCAGCCCCGACGACGTTGAAGGCCACCGTGCCATCCGCGAGGCCATCGCGCCGATGCAGGTCGCCACCGGCGAGATGTGCCAGAACCGCATCCTGTTCAAGCAGTTCATGATGCGCGGCGCCATCGACGTGGTGCAGATCGACAGCTGCCGGCTGGGCGGCGTCAACGAGATCCTGGCCGTCATGCTGATGGCCGCCAAGCTGGGCCTGCCTGTCTGCCCGCACGCCGGTGGCGTGGGGCTGTGCGAGTACGTGCAGCACCTGTCGATGATCGACTACCTCTGCATCGCCGGCACGCGCGAAGGCCGCGTCATCGAGTACGTGGACCATCTGCACGAGCACTTCGTCGACCCCTGCGTCGTGCGCGGCGCGGCTTACCTGCCGCCAACGGCGCCGGGCTTCTCAATCACGATGAAGCCGACGTCCCTGGCGACGTACCGGTTCGAGGCGTGAGCGCCAGGGTGGTGGTTGCCGGCATCGGCATCGGCATCAACAGCGGCTGCAGGACACCCCTTATTTGATGGATCTAGGTATTCCCCCGGTAAGACCACGATTGGATACTTGCGATACTGGTATGACCAATAAACGATGACGTGCTCCTCCCGCAGCACGCCACAGATCGGAGACAACGTGATCAAGAACATCAAATTTGCCGCGGGCATGGCGCTGGTCGCCGCATCGCAACTGGCCCTTGCCGACGTGGCAGAAGTCCAGGTGTCGGACGTCAACCTGTCCGTGTCCGGCGGCGGTTGGTGGTACTACCTGCCCGTCGATGTGGACTGGCGGGACAAGTCGGCAGGCACCAGCGTCGGCCTGAACAACCCCAGCTTCCTCGACAGCGCGGTGTTCTGGCACGGCAATGCCGGCTCGTCCTCGGTGGTCGATGGCGCATCGACGGCGATGGCGTCGATGACGACCCAAAACCCCAGTGATCTCAATGGCATGGCTGCCCAGGCCAGGGTCGACGTGAGCGGCGGCCAGAGCGGTTGGTCGTTCGCCAAGGTCATCGACAACCAGATCCTGGTGGCCGCCGGCTCGACCATCACCGTCAGCCTGAAGCTGGACAGCGTTCTGGCCCAGGGCGCCATGTCGCAGGGCAACGCCTACATCGAGCTGTGCAGCACCGACTTCACGACGGACACCTGCCTGCCGGCCAATTACGCCGAAGCGGTCGTCTTCGGCAACGCGGCCTACAGCGGCCCCACCACCCTCACCGCCAGCTGGACCAGCCCGTCCACCGACAACACCTGGGCCAAGATCCACATTGGCCTGACCGCCTCCGCGGAATCGGTCGCAGCTCCCGTTCCCGAGCCGACCAGCCTTGCCCTGTGGATGGCCGGCTTGGTCAGCATCGCGCTGTTCCGCCGCCGTCGGGCCTGAGAGGTCATCTTTTTCCGGGCTGGCCAGGTTTGTACTGGCCGGTTTTGGTCGCGCGGTTTCCAACAGGGCCGCGCGACCTATTTCTTTTTCTGATCGAAATCCTGCCAGGAAGCTCCATGCTGCGTCCTCCCCCCCTCCTCCGCTGGCTGGCGACCTGCCTGCTGATCTCGCTGTTCCTGGGGGCGGGTCCGGCCCGGGCTGCCGGCCGTGAACGCCTATCGCTGGACGCCGGCTGGCTGTTCCATCGCGGCGAGGTGGACATGCCGGTGGTCAGGGGCCATGGCATGAGCTACCAGAACGGCAAGACCAACAACGGCTGGGGCGCGGCCGCCGCGGACTTCGACGACTCCGCCTGGCGTCGCCTGGACCTGCCTCACGACTGGGCCGTCGAAAACCCGTTCGACCGCAACGAGAACGCATCCCAGGGCTATCGGGCACGCGGCATCGGCTGGTATCGCCGCTATCTGCAACTGCCAGAGACCGACCGCGGCCGTCACATCGAACTGCAGTTCGACGCCATCGCCACCCACAGCACCGTGTGGGTGAACGGCATCGTCGTCGACCGCAACTGGTCCGGCTACAACGGCCGCAGCATCGACATCACGCCCTACGTGCGCTACGGCACCGATCCCAACACCATCGCCGTGCGAGTCGATGCCGACGCCCAGGAGGGCTGGTGGTACGAAGGTGCCGGCATCTACCGCCACAGCTGGCTCGTGAAACGCGACGCGTTGCACATCGCCACCGACGGCTTGCATGCCAACCCCGTCAAGCAGGGCGGCCGATGGAGCATTCCCGTGGAAGTGACGCTGCAAAGCAGCGCCAAGGTTCCGCGAGACGGCGTCGTCGACGTGGTCTTGATCGACCCGGCCGGCCAGGAGGTGGCCAAGGGCAGCGCTCGCGCCCGCGTCGGTGCGCTCGACGTGGCCGTCACCCGCATGAAGCTGGACGTGCGCGAGCCGAAGCTCTGGTCCGTCACCCAGCCCAACGTCTACCGCGTACGCGCCGTGCTGCGCGACGCCGCCAACGAACTCGACCGCACCGAGGTGCAGACGGGTTTCCGCACGATCCGCTTCGACGCCGACCGCGGCTTCTTCCTCAACGACGAGGCCGTCAAGCTGCAGGGCGTCTGCATTCACCAGGACCATGCGGGTGTCGGCGTCGCCCTGCCCGAGTCCATCTGGGAATTCCGCCTGCGCCGCTTGAAGGAGATGGGCACCAACGCCATCCGCTTCGCGCACAACGCCCCGGCGGCCGAGGTGCTGGACATGGCCGACCGCATGGGCTTCCTCGTCATGGACGAGAACCGCCACTTCAACCCCTCGCCGGACTACATGCAGCAGCTGACCTGGCTGGTGCGACGCGACCGCAACCACCCCAGCGTCATCCTCTGGTCCATCTTCAACGAGGAGCCGCTGCAGAGCACCGAGTCCGGCTACGAGATGTCGCGCCGCATGGTCAAGGAGATCAAGCGGCTGGACGCGACGCGCCCGGTCACGGGGGCCATGCACGGCGGCCTCACCACCGACCTCAACGCCGCCGACGCTGTCGACGTGGTAGGCCTGAACTACCAGCCCTGGCTCTACGACGACTATCACAAGAAGCACCCCAAGCGCCCGATGACGAGCACCGAGGACACCTCGGCCTACATGACCCGCGGCGAGTACGCGAGCGACAGCAAGGCCCAGATCATGGGCAGCTACGACGACGAACCCTCGTCCTGGGGCAATACCCACCGCGACGCCTGGAAGGCCATCGCACAGCGGCCTTTCATCGCCGGCAGCTTCGTCTGGACCGGCATCGACTACCGCGGCGAGCCGACACCTTATGAATGGCCGAGCGCCAGTTCCTTCTTCGGCGCCATGGACCTCGCCGGTTTTGCCAAGGGCGCCTTCTGGATCCACCAGGCGCAATGGGTGAAGGACCGCCCGGTCGTCAAGCTTCAGCCTCACTGGAACTGGGCTGGCCGCGAGGGCCAGAACATCCGCGTGATGGTGACCAGCAACGCGCAACGCGTGCGGGTCGTGCTCAACGGCAAGGACATCGGCGAACAGGCCGTCGATCCCTACGAGATGAACTTCTTCCAGGTGCCCTACGCCCCGGGCCGCATCGAAGCCGTGGCGCTTCGCGACGGCAAGGAAGTAGCACGCGATGTCGTGGAGACCACCGGACCCGCCGTGCGCCTCGTGCTGACGCCGGACCGTCAGGCCCTGGCCGACGACGGACTGGACGCCGTCCCCATCACCGTCAGCGCCGTCGACGCCCAGGGCCGGCCGGTACCGCTGGCCCAGAACAAGGTGTCCTTCACCTTGGAGGGCCAGGGCGCCATCATCGGCGTGGGCAATGGCGACCCCAATTCCCACGAGGCCGACAAGGCCAGCGAGCGCAGCCTGTTCAACGGCCTGGCCCAGGTCATCGTGCAGAGCCGCCGCGGCGGCCACGGTGCGCTGAAGCTGCGCGCCATCAGCGAAGGCCTGCAGGACGCCGAGGTCGAACTGCCCCTGAGCGCCGCCACCGCGCCGCCGCAGGTGCCCACCGCCGAGCCGACCACGCCGCTGCTGAGCTGGCGCGTCTCCCCCGCAACGGCCACGCGCCCCGACCCCAACGTCAAGCTGGCCGAGAACGACATGAACTCCTGGGGCTGGGACGAACCGCCGATGCGGCGCGAAGCCGATGTCAAGCCGTTCCGTCTCTATCGCAGCAGCGTCAACGTGCGTGCGGACCGCAACGACGGCCACGCCCAGCTCGCCTTCGGCGCCATCGCCGGCAAGGCCGAGGTCTGGGTGGACGGCGTCAAGCTCGGCGAGAAGACGAGCGCCGAGCCGGCCCCCTTCTCCGTGACGCTGCCGCAGGGCGGTGTGCGGCGCGAAGTCACGGTCCTCGTCGAGGCGGCGCCAGGCCAGCCCACCGGCCTCTGGGCCCGCATCGTGCTGGAGCGCGGAGCGCGCTGATGTCGCGTTCGCTGCTGGCGCTGCTGCTGGGCCTGCTGGTCGCCCTGCAGGCTCATGCGGGGCGCACCAGCACGCTGCTGAACGACGGCTGGCGCTTCCAGCGCGTCGACGTGGCTGGCGCCGAGGCGCCGGACTTCGACGATGCCGCATGGACGGCCGTCACCCTCCCCCACACCTACAACGCCTCCGATGGCGAGACGGGCGGCACACCCTACCGCGGGCCTGCCTGGTACCGGCGCATGCTCGACGTGCCGGCGGGCGCCCAGACCCGCCGCTTCCTCGAATTCGACGGCGCGACGCTGGCTGCCGACGTGTGGGTCAACGGCCGCCATGCCGGCCACCACGAAGGCGGCTATGCGCGCTTTCGCTTCGACATCACGCCGCTGCTGAAGCCCGGCCGCAACGTGCTGGCCGTGCGCGTGGACAACAGCAGGCTGCCCCAGGTGGCGCCGCTGGGCGGCGACTTCACCGTCTTCGGCGGCCTGATCCGGCCCGTGCGCCTGATCGAGACCGCCGACACCCACATCGAGCTGCTGGACCATGGCGGCCCCGGCCTGCGCTTCGACATCGAGGCGCTGGACGCCGCCCACGCACGCCTGAAGGTGCAGCTGCAGTGGCGCAACGATGGTGCCCGGCCCGCGCCGCGGCAGTTGCGCCTGACGCTGCGTGACGCCCAGAGCCGCATCGTCGTGCAGCAGGTCCGGCGCCTGGACCTGCCGGCGGGCGCCGCCGACACCGTCACGGCGATATTGAACGTGCCCGGGCCGCATCTGTGGCAGGGCGTGAAGGACCCCTACCTCTACCGGCTGAGCGCCGAGCTGGTGGACGGGCGCGATGTGGCGGACGCCGTGCAGCTGCCCGTGGGCCTGCGCCAGTTCGCTGTGGACCCCGACCGCGGATTCCTGCTCAACGGCAAGCCCTACCCGCTCTACGGCGTCAACTACTTCCACTCCGGCCGGCCCGGCCGCGGCGTGGCGGTGGGCAAGGCCGAGATCGACGAGGACCTGCGCATCCTCATGGACCTTGGCCTTACCGGCCTGCGCCTGGTGCACTACCAGCACCCGCCCTACGTCTATGAACGCGCCGACGAACTGGGGCTCGTGCTGTGGACCGAGATTCCGCTGAACTCGGCCATGGCGGAAACGCCGGCCTTTCGCGACAACCTGTTCGGCCAGTTGCGCGAGCTGGTGCGGCAGAACCGGCATCACGCTTCGGTGGCTGTCTGGGGCGTCGGCAACGAGGTCTACCGCAGCGACGAACCCATCCGCGCCCTGCTCGCCGACCTGCATGCGCTGGCCAAGCGCGAAGACCCATCGAGGCTGACCAGCTACGCACACTGCTGCGCGCCCGACGACCATCCCATGGCGCTGGTCACCGACCTTGCTTCGTACAACCGCTACTGGGGCTGGTACGACGGCCAGTTCAGCGATATCGGCCCGTGGGCTGACAAGCTGCATGCCAGGCTGCCCACCAAGCCCATCGGCCTGGGCGAATACGGCGCCGGCGCCAGCGCCATCCAGCAGGAAGATCCGCCACGGCGCCCCGAACCGGGCGGCCGCTGGCACCCCGAGCAGTACCAGGCGCTGTTCCACGAGGCCTACGCCGCCCAGCTCGAGAAGCGCCCCTTCCTGTGGGGCCACTTCGTCTGGCTCGGTTTCGACCATGCCGCCGCCAACCGCCACGAGGGCGACACCACCGGCCGCAACGACAAGGGCATGGTGACCTACGACCGCCGCACGCTGAAGGACGCCTACCACCTGATGCGCGCGTGGTGGCAGACCAAGCCCGTGCTGCACGTTGCCAGCCAGCGCCTGGCGATGCGGCCGGCAGGCCCCGTCGTCATCAAGGCCTACAGCAATGCCGCCAAGGCGACGCTGCGGGTCAATGGCAAGGATGTCGGCACGGTCGACGTCGTCGACCGCGTCGCCACCTGGCCGGCCATCGAGCTGACGCCGGGCCCTGCCACGCTGGAGGTCAGCGACGACCGCGGCAGCCACGAGAGCGTCGACTGGCAGATCGAAGGCTGCGGCCCCGAGTCCCTGGGCACCTCGCGCGTGCTGCAGTTGCCGCGCGAAGGCGCGGCCCACGGCGGCGTCCATGGCCGCCTGCCGCTGGTCGCCAACGAGTTCGTGCTGACCTTCGACGACGGCCCCCACCCCGGCACCACCGAGCGCGTGCTGCAGGCCCTGAAGGCCGAGTGCGCCAAGGCCACCTTCTTCATGAACGGCGAGCCCATGCTGCAGCACCCCGAGCTGGCGCAGCGGGTGCGGGCCGAAGGCCACACGGTGGCCATGCACGGCAACAGGCACCTGGCCTTCGGCGAACTGCCTGCCCAGGACCAGCTGGCCGACCTGGAGGCCATGCAGAAGGCCTACCGCCACGTGATCGGCGGCGACGCGGCAGCCTGGCGCTTTCCCTATCTGGCGGAAACGCCGGCGCTGCGCGAGGCCTTGCACAAGCAGAACACCACCGTGCTCTCGGTGGAGGCCGGCATCGAGGACTGGGTGCCCGGCAAGACACCCGAGATGATGGCCGAGCGCCTGCTGGTCACGCTGCGCCAGACCGGCGGCGGCATCGTGCTGCTGCACGACGTGCAGGAACAGACGGCCGCCGCCCTGCCGTTGATGCTGCGCCGCCTCAAGCAGGAGGGCTGGCACCTGGTGCACCTCCAATGGCCCGAACCCACTCGTTGACCTCCCGAATTCCATGCGCATTCCCCTGCCGAAGAACGCCGTCGCCCGCAGCATCTGCCAGCTCGGCCTGCTGCCACTGATGGTCCTTGGCCTGCAGTCCTGCAGCCCCATGCCTGGCGCGCCGACGGCGATCGAGCGCCCGGCTGCGGTCGACACGACGGCCATCCAGCTCAACCAGGTCGGCTATCTGCCCGGGGGCAGCAAATGGGCCGTGCTGCGCGACGTCGCGGCCGACAGCTTCTCGCTGGTCGACGCGGCTACCGGCCGCGAGGTCTGGCACGGCTCGCTCGGCGTCGCCAGCTCCTGGGAGCCCGCGCAGGAGAAGCTCCGCCTGGCCGACTTCTCCGCCTTCCGTGAGCCCGGCCGCTACCGCCTGCGGGCAGCGGGCCTGCCACCGTCCGCCCCCTTCGTCATCGCCCCGGATGCCTATGCCGCGCTGAACGCGGCAGCACTCAAGTTCTATTACTTCAACCGTGCCGGCATGGCACTCGACCCCGCGCATGCCGGCATCTGGGCGCGCCCC
Organism: Pelomonas candidula; assembly: GCF_043555985.1. NCBI lineage: Bacteria > Pseudomonadati > Pseudomonadota > Betaproteobacteria > Burkholderiales > Sphaerotilaceae > Roseateles > Pelomonas candidula. Next base: position 583,283 of record NZ_JBIGIC010000002.1, read on the forward strand.
GCCGGCCACGCCGACGACCATGTCCTCGTGCACGCCTCGGCCGCCGGCCCCGGCCGCCCGGAAGGCACCGTCATCGCCGCCCCCAAGGGCTGGTACGACGCGGGCGACTACAACAAATACATCGTCAACTCCGGCATCACCGTCTACACGCTGCTGGCCGCCTACGAGCATTTCCCGGCCTTCTTCAAGGCGCAGAACCTCGACATCCCCGAGAGCGGCAACGGCCTGCCCGACGTGCTGAACGAGGTGCTGTGGAACCTGGAGTGGATGCTGGCCATGCAGGACCCCGCCGACGGCGGCGTCTACCACAAGCTCACCGACAAGGGCTTCGACGGCATCGTCATGCCGCACCAGGCCCGGCACGACCGCTACGTCGTCATGAAGTCCACGGCGGCCACGCTGGACTTCGCCGCCGTCATGGCCCAGGCCAGCCGGGTGATGGCGCCCTTCGAGGCCCAGCGGCCGGGGCTGTCGGCCCGCATGCTGGCCGCATCCAGGCGAGCCTGGGACTGGGCCCAGGCCCACCCCGATGTCCTCTACCGCCAGCCGCCTGACATCCACACCGGCGGCTACGAGGACGCCAAGCTGGCCGACGAGTTCGCCTGGGCAGCGGCGGAGCTCTACATCACGACGCGCGACGAGCACTACTGGCAGTCCTTCCGGCAGATCGCGCCGCGCATCGAAGTGCCCGGCTGGCCCGACGTCGGCGCCCTCGCCTGGGTCAGCCTGGCCCAGCACCGCGAGCGGCTGACGGCGGCGGCCGACAGGCCGCTGATCGAGGCGCAGGTGCGCACGCTGGCCGACAGCTTCGCATCACGCTGGGAGGCTTCGCCCTACCGCGTGGCCATGCAGACCCAGGACTTCATCTGGGGCAGCAATGCCGTTGCGCTGAACCAGGCGCTGATGCTGATCCAGGGCTATCGCCTCAGTGGCGAACGTCGCATGCTGGATGCCGCACAGTCGGCGCTGGACTTCGTGCTGGGGCGGCATCCGACCGGCTACGCGATGGTGACCGGCTTCGGCACCCGCTCGCCGCTGCATCCCCACCACCGCCCGTCAGCCGCCATGCCCGAGCAGCCGCCGGTGCCCGGCATGATCGTCGGTGGCCCCAAATCCGGCCCGGGCGACGACTGCCCCACGCCCTATCCCTCCACGCTGCCGGCCAAGGCCTACCAGGACAACCTGTGCAGCTACACGACCAACGAGATCGCGATCAACTGGAACGCGCCGCTGGTCTACCTGTCTGCGGCCCTGCAGTCGCTGACGCCCGATGTCCCCGAAAGGTCCCTCGGACATGAGCACTGACCGGACTTCGTCACAGCCCCTTGTGACGTGCCGCCTCGCCGTGGCGCTTCGCTGCGCGCTCGGCATCGCGCTGCTCGCGACATCGGTCGCCAGCTGCGGAGGCGGCGAGGCGGCCCCGAGCAGCACGGCGGCGGCCACTCCTGCGTCGCCCACTGCATCAGCGCCTATTTCGCAAGCCAACGGCAGCAGCGGCTGCGACGCCAGCGCGACACAGCTCGCCTCCGGCAAGCTGACGATCACGTCGGACGGCGTCGCGCGCAACTACTGGCTCGACCTGCCCACCGACTACGACCGCAACAAGCCGTATCGCGTCATCATCGGCCTGCACTGGCGCGACGGCAGTGCGGATGATGTGCACGGCTGGAGCGGCTACTTCGGCCTCGCGGCGCTGTACGGCAACGATGCCATCTTTGTCGCACCCGACGGCCTGGACAAGGGCTGGGCCAACCCGGGTGGGCGCGACATCCGCTTCATCCGCGCCGTGATCAACCAGGTCCAGCAAGGCACATGCACGGATCCGACGCGCGTGTTCGCCACCGGCTTCAGCTTCGGCGGCATGATGTCCAACGCCATCGGCTGCGAAATGGGCGACATGGTGCGGGCCGTCGCGCCGATGGCCGGTTCGCTTTGGAGCGGCTGTGGCACTTCATCGAACCGCGTGGCCGCGATCTTCGTCCATGCGATGGACGACAACGTCGTGCCCTACGCCGCCGGCGAAGAGGCCCGCAACACCTTCCTCGCCCGCAACAGCTGCAGCGCCACGACCACGCCCATGGGCACCAATGGTTGCGTCGAGTACCAGGGCTGTACCGCAGGCAAGCCAGTCGTCTGGTGCGGCTTCCCCAAGGGTGGGCATTGGTATCCGAACTTCTCGGCCGCAGAAACCAAGGCCTTCTTCGACCGCTTCTAGGCTTCTAGTGCAGGCGCGGCGCCGCGCCTGCTGGCCGAGGCGCTGTAGCCACATCGATTTCTCCCCGGGTCGTGGCCTGGTTCGGTCCGATCAGCGGGTGGCCAGGCTGACGAGGATGTTGGCCTCGGAAGCCGCCCGACCTTGGGGGCAACGCGGCGACGCCCGCATGTTGAAACGCTCACCATCACTCGCCCCCCTGTTCGGTCTTGGGCTTTCGGCGCCAGTTGCCGACGATCTGCTGCGCCAGTGCATCAGCCTGGGCTTGATCGGCAGCGCTCAGGGCGGGTGCGGAGGCAGGCTGCATGAAGGACGCGGTTGATCTTTCAAGGCTGCCCGGCCAACTGGACCGCCGCTGCGCGCTGTCAGCCGTTCGAGACACAGCAGGGCAGGTCGTGCGCGCGAGCGGCAGGCAAAGGCCACGCGTGAACCAAGCGCGACCCTGAACGCTTCAACGGTCCCAAGGCGGCAGATCGCCGCCGAAACGTTCGACGAGAAATTCGACCAGCAGGCGCAGTGCCAGCGGCTGGTGCTGACGGGACAGGAAGATCGCGTGGATACCCAGCGTTTCGGGTTCGACCGTCGGCAGCACGCGAACCAGCCGCCCGCACTTCAGGTCTTCGCCGACCAGATAGGTCGGCAGGATGCCGATACCGCCGCCTTCGATCACGGCACGGCGCAGCACGCCGGTGTCGTTGGTTGACAGCCCCTCCGTCACCGGCAGCTCGATGAGCTGGCGGCGCTGGCGGAAACGGAATTGCGCCGCGCCGACGGTGGCGTGCGTCAGGCAGCGATGCGACTGCAGCGCCTTGACCGTGCGCGGTTGGCCGTGCGCGTGCAGATAGGCAGGCGCGGCGCACAGCACCGAGCGGCACGAGGCGAGAGGCCGCGCGATCATCGTCGGCTCCAGTGAGTTGGTGATGCGCACCGCAAGGTCGATGCGTTCGGCCGCGAGGTCGATGCTGCGGTCGGTGACAACGAGCGAGAAGCCGACCTCCGGGTGCTGCCGCTGGAACTCGACAAGTGCCGGCGCGAGCTGGGCCTCGGCGAAGGACGGTGAACTCGCGATGCGCAGGCGGCCCGATGGCGTGCGGCCGACCTCGCCTGCCTGGTGCTCCACGTCCTCCGCGAGATCCAGCAGCTGGCGGCAGCCGGCGAGCGCTGCCTGCCCGGCTTCCGTCAGGCTGATGCGCCGCGTCGTGCGGTGCAGCAGCCGCGTACCCAGCCACGCCTCGATGGCGGCGAGGTAGCGGCTGACCATGGCAGTGGACATGTCGAGGCTTTCGGCAGCCTGGGTCAGGCTGCCGTGCTCGACGACGGAGACGAAGACACGGGTGGCGACGAGACGGTCCATATTCAGAGGTCTATAGCGACGAAATGTGCAACGGTGATTCTATTGATGCGATGTTTATCAATCGAAGTGATGTAAATAAAGTCTGCACCATCCATTTCACCCAGGAGCCCCTCATGCTTACCAGCTTCAAGTTCGCCCGCCGCCTTCTGCCCCTGCTCGCACTCGGCGTCGTCGCCGACGGTGCCGGCGCGCAGACGCCCGCCGCGCCGCTGACCGTCAAGGTCCACAACGCCGAGGCAGGCAGCTTCCACGTCAACGCCGTCGTCGTCAGCGGCAAGAGCGAGGTGATGGTCATCGACAGCGGCTTCACGCGCGCCGATGCGCTGCGCGTCGCGGCCAATGTGCTGGACACCGGCAAGACGCTGAAGACCATCTTCATCAGCAATGCCGACCCCGACTTCTACTTCGGTGCGGAAACGCTCAAGCAGATCTTTCCCCAGGCCCAGGTACTGACCACGCCGGCGGTGCGCGAGAAGATCCAGGCCAAGGTGGCCGGCAAGCTTGCGTTCTGGGGGCCGAAGATGGGTGCCAACGCGCCCAAGCAGCCCATCGTGCCCGAAGCGATCAGTGGCACGACCCTCAGCGTGGACGGCGAGAGCATCGAAGTGCGCGGCACGACCGGCGAGCTGGCCCACCGCCCCTATGTGTGGATCCCGTCGATCAAGGCCATCGTCGGCAACATCGGCATCTTCGGCAACCTGCACGTGTGGACCGCCGACACCCAGAAGCCCAGCGAGCGCCAGGCCTGGCTGGCCCAGCTCGACGAAATGCTGGCCCTGCAGCCCGCGCTGGTCGTGCCCGGCCACATGGCCGCCGGCACCGCCCTCGACACCAGCGCGATCACCTACACGCGCGACTACCTGAAGCGCTTCGAGGCCGAATTGCCGAAGGCGGCCAACGGTGCCGAGCTGATCGCCACGATGCAGAAGGCCTACCCCAAGGCCGGCCTCGGCATGGCGCTGGACATCGGCGCCAAGGTGAACAAGGGAGAGATGAAGTGGTGAGCGCCGCCTTCGGACCCAGGGCGGTGACGCGCCGCCTGGCGCTGCTGGGCGTGACCGCCGCGGCCGCGCTGGCGGCCGTCTCCCCCGCCGGGGCGCAGCCCGCTGCGGCCACGCCGGCGTCGGTGGAGCGCGACGGCGCGGGCCAGACGCTGCAGGAGCTCTACCAGGCCGCCTTGAAGGAGGGCGGCTCGCTGACCGTCTACGCCGGTGGCGACGAGGTCACCCAGGGCTTCGGCATCAAGGCCGGCTTCGAGAAGCAGTTCCCGGGCGTGAAGCTCGACATCGTCGTCGACCTCAGCAAGTACCACGATGCCCGCATCGAGGAAGAACTGCTGCGCAAGGACCTCAAGGTCGACGTCGCCCACCTGCAGACGCTGCACGATTTCGACAGCTGGGCCGCGCGCGGCCTGCTGCTGCCCTACAAGCCCATCGGCTGGGACCAGGTGCCGGCGGCCTACAAGGACCCGCAGGCTCGCTTCACCGGCCTTTTCATGCTGACCTTCGCGAACAGCTACAACAAGAACCTGGTCAGTGCCGACAACGCGCCGCGCGACTACGCCGACTTCCTGAAGCCCGAGTTCAAGAACCGCATCGTCATCACCTACCCGCATGACGACGACGCGGTGCTCTACGTCTTCGACAAGATCGTCCAGAAATACGGCATCGGCTTCATCGACAAGCTGCAGGCCAACGGCGTGCAGTGGGTGCGCGGCACGCAGACGCCGCGCGACGCGGTGGAGGCGGGCAAGTACGCCGTGGCGACGGGCACCTCGGGCAACTTCGTGCCCGTGGAATCGTCGCCGCTGCGCTTCGTGCTGCCCGCGAACGATCCCTTCCTCACCTGGGCGCAGACCGGCGCGATCTTCAAGGACGCAAAGCATCCCGCCGCGGCCAAGCTCTACATGAGCTGGACGCTGTCGCTGCCGAACGCCTCCAACCCGCGCCAGTTCCCGATCCGCAAGGACGTCGCGCCGCCGGCTGGCTACAGGACGCTGGACCAGTACAACACCAGCCCCGAAGACTTTCTGGCCTTCATGCGCGACCGTGCCCGCGTCGAGCGGCTCAAGAGCCTCCTCGAACGCCTGATCGGCCCCGTGCGAGGCATTTCCCCCCTGAAAGACTGAACCATGAAAAAGACCCCGACCCTCGCCCTTTCCCTGCTGCTGGTGTTCGGCGCCGCAGCCCTGCCCGCCGCGCGGGCCGACGACGCCAAGCCCGCTGCGGCTTCCAAGCACGCCAACGCCGCCGCCAACAAGGCGCTGGTGCTGAAGGCCTACCAGGCGCTGTTCGGCGACCACGACCTCAGCGCGGTCGACCGCTACTGGGCCAAGGACTACATCCAGCACAACCCCTACATGGCCGACGGCACCGAGGCCGTGAAGCAGTTCGTCGAGAAGATCGGCCTGCTCAACGGACCGAAGTTCAAGGTCGAGTTCCTGCGCGTCGCGGCCGAGGGGGACCTGGTCTTCGTGCAGACACGCCAACCCAAGATGGGCAACACCCCGGAGATGGTCATCGTCGACATCTTCCGCGTCGCCAACGGCAAGATCGCCGAGCACTGGGACGTGATGCAGGCCGTGCCGGCCGACGCCGTCAACAAGCGCCCGATGTACTGAGGACAGGTCGCCATGGACACCCCCACGCTGCATTACATCCATGACCCGCTGTGCGGGTGGTGCTATGGCGCGGCGCCGCTGGTCAAGGCGGCCCGCGAGCGGCTGCCCGTGCGAGCGCACGGCGGCGGCATGATGGCGGGCCCGGCTCGCCGCCCCGTCACGGCCGAGCTGCGCGGCTTCGTGCTGCCGCATGACCAGCGCATCGCCCAGCTCAGCGGCCAACCCTTCGGCGCCGCCTACCGAGACGGACTGCTGAACGACACGTCCGCCGTGTTCGATTCCGAGCCGCCGATCGCCGCCGTGCTGGCCGCCGATGCTGTCGCCGGCCGCGGCCTGGACCTGCTGGCCAGGCTGCAGACGGCCCACTACGTCGAAGGCCGCCGCATCGCCAACCGCGCGGTGCTGGAGGAGCTGGCCGCCGACATCGGCCTGGACGCCGAGGCCTTCACCGCCGCGCTGAGCGCGACCGAAGGCGACTTTGTGCAGCGCCACATCGGCGAGACACGCACGCTGATGCAGCGCCTGGGCGTGCGGGGCTTTCCGAGCTTCGTGCTTGAACAGGCAGGCAGCTGGCGCAGCATCGACATCGGGCCCTTCATGGGCCAGCCGGCGGCGTTCGGCGAGTGGCTGCAGGGGCAGGTACCGGCTGGCGCGAGTGCGTCGGCCTTCCAGTGCGGCCCGGACGGCTGCGCGATCTGAGTTCGCACGACAAGGAGTCCCCATGAGCACCTCTTCCCGAACCGCCCTGGACATCATCCGTGCGCACTATGCGGCCTCCGATCGCGGCAACATCGACGGGATGCTCGTCGACATGCATCCCCAGGTTCGCTGGACCGAAGCAGCCGGCTTTCCGTACGCTGGCACCTATGTCGGCCCCGAGGCCGTGGCGCGTGGGGTCTTCGCGCGCATCGCCCACGACTGGGAGGGCTTCGGCTTCCATCTGGAGCAACTTGTCGGCAGTGGCGACGCGGTGGTCGCGACTGGCTCCTACCGGGGCACCTGCCGCGGTACCGGCCGCGCCATCGATGTCCGCACCGCCCACGTGTGGAAGCTGGCCGACGGCCGCGTGACCGCATTCGAGCAGTTCACCGACACGCTGTTGGTCGACCGCGCAGTGGGGACGAAATGAGCTGGATAGCGAATTGACCGGCAGCCGAAAGGGTGACCAAAGACGCCGCAAGTGAGACGTCATGTCTGCGGCATCTAAGCCGACGAAGATGCCCGAGGTTGAATCGCCCCGGTTTTCCTAGACACCCGTGAGCCGTTGGGAATGGCGTCGTTCGAACTCGACCGGCGAAGTGTCGCCGGCAGTGCCGTGGCGCCGCTTGGGGTTGTAGAACATCTCGATGTAGTTGAAGACGTCGGCACGAGCGTCATTGCGCGAGCCTCGTACTCGCGTCATGTGCTCGCCTCCCAGTAAAGTTCAATGCCTGAAGGCATGGCCTGCGCACCACCGCCGGACGCACGGGCCAGGTTCACTTGAAGTCGCCAGGTGTGGTCGCCTCGGTCGCCCGCGACACCACGTCGACAGGTCGCCCCGTGAAGGTGGCATCGGCAGGCCGAGCAGCGGCTTCATCGTCAGTGCCCTGCGGCCGGTGCGGCCTCGCCGGCGAACTCGGCGGCTTCGTCATGATCGTGCGGGAACGGTGCCAGCCACGCCAGGATGACCGGCGGGATGGAGAGGATCAGCACCCAGCCGAAGAAGCTCACATAGTGGTGGTCGACGGCGTTCCACAGGAAACCACTGACGGTACCGGTGCCCCACTTCGTCAGCGCCATCACGCCCGTGGCCATCGCGTAGTGGGCCATGCGGAAGGGGCCGGGGGCGATCTGCTGCATCATGTAGAGCATGTGGCCCACCGAGCCCATGCCGAAGCCGAACTTCTCGATGGACACGATGACCGCGATGGTGACCGTGTCCGTCGGCATCGTCTGCGCGAGGTAGAAGTAGGTCAGGTGCGGGATGTTGAGCACCAGGGCCAGCGTGAAGAAGCTGCGCGGCAAGGTGCGCTTGGCGACTAGGAAGCCGCCCAGGAAGGCGCCGGCGATGAAGGTCAGCGTGCCGACCGTGCCGTTGATGTGGCCCAGGGACTCGTTGTCCATGCCCAGGCCGCCGGCCGACGTCGGGTCCAGCAGGAACAGCGGGC
>NZ_JBIGIC010000030.1:0-11320 GCF_043555985.1 Pelomonas candidula
GGACATCCTGAACGGCAAGCGCTCGCTGGCCGACCTCGCCGACGGCGTGCTCGCCAAGAACACCGACACCGCCCCCGTCTCCGGCCGCCAGGAGGCGCTGGAGAACCTCGTCAACCGCTTCTGCAACTGACCGGCCCAGCCGGCTTTCCGTCAACACGCCCGGCCCGGCAACGCTGACATGAAGTCATCCCCCCGACGCCCCTGCCAGCGCCAGCCCTGCCCGGCGATGTTGATCCGTTTTCCCCGTCGAACCAGCAGTACCCCACCACACCATCCCTGCCCTAGAGGCCAACGAGAGGAGACATCGTGAGAACACACCAGAGAACCATCATTTCGCTAGCAGCCGCCCAGGCGGCCCTGCTGTGTAGCGGCCTGGCCATGGCCCAGACCGCGCCCGCGCCCGCCAATGGCGATGCCAAGGCACAGCAGCTGGAAACCGTCGTCGTCAGCGGCCGCCGCGCAGCACTGCAGTCGGCGCAGAAGATCAAGCAGAACTCTGACGAGATCGTCGACTCCATCGTCGCCGACGACATCGGCAAGCTGCCCGACCGCTCGGTCACCGAAGTGCTGCAGCGCGTCGTCGGCGTGACCATCGACCGCACGATGGCCAAGGGCGACCCCGAGCACTACTCGGTGGAAGGCTCGGGTGTGAACATCCGCGGCCTGTCCTATGTCCGCTCAGAGATGAACGGCCGCGACACCTTCTCGGCCAACGGCGGCCGCGCGCTGAACTTCGAGGACGTACCCCCCGAGTTGATGGCCGGCATCGACGTCTACAAGAACCCGTCAGCCGAGCAGATCGAAGGCGCCATCGGCGGCCTCGTGAACCTGCGCACCGCCCTGCCTTTCGACTACCCCGGCTTCAAGGGCTCGGTCACCGTGCAGGAGGGCTACACCAAGCTCAACGGCAAGAAGAAGCCGTCCGCCAGCGGCCTGCTGGTGAACAGCTGGAACACCGACCTCGGCAAGATCGGCCTGCTGGTGAACGCCGCGACCTCCAAGAGCGCGACACGCTCCGACTTCTTCCAGGTCGAACCTTATTACCCGCGCACCGACGCTGTCGCCGGCCAGGCCGCGGGCACTTACCTGTGGGTGCCCAAGGGTGCGCAATGGCGCACGCTGGAATTCGAGCGCAAGCGCGACGGCCTGTATGGCGCCGTGCAGTGGAAGAAGGACGACATCGACAGCTCGCTCACCTACTTCCGCTCCAAGTACCGCATGCAATGGGACGAGCAGGCCATCTTTGCCCAGACCGACCCTTACAAGATCCAGGTCACCAACGGCAAGTTCAATGACCAGGGCGCGCTGGTCTCCGGCACGCTCACCAACAACGACGGTTCGCTGCTGAACTTCAACGACGACACCCGCACCGCCACCCGCGACTCGACGACGGAAGACTTCGCCTGGCGTGTGAACTGGAAGGCTAACGACCGCTGGAGCTTCTCGTCCGACCTGCAGTACGTGAAGGCTTCCACGCGCAGCCTCGACTCCACCGTCGCGACCGGCATCGGCATGCAGAAGGAGGTCATCGATCTGAGCGGCAGCACGCCCAGCCTCACCTTCGACGCCGCCGACCGCGCCTTCCTGGCCGATCGCAAGAACTACTACTGGTCGTTCGCGATGGACCACCAGGACCGCAGCGAAGGCACGCAGAAGAGCTGGAAGGGTGACGCCCGCTTCCGCTTCGAACACCCGGTGCTGCAGGACCTGCGCTTCGGCGTCCGCCTGACCGACCGTCAGGCGCAGACCGCCACCACCGGCTACAACTGGCAGGCCATTTCCCAGAGCTGGACGGCCGGCGGCGAGGCCTTCCTGGACAAATACCCCGGTGGCACGACGCTGAACACCTTCTCAAACTTCTTCAACGGCACCGTGCCCGTGCCACCGTCGGTCGTGTTCCCAGATGTCTCGCTGGCCAAGGGCTTCCCCGGCTCGTACTCCGTGCTGCACAAGTACGGCCAGGACAACTGCGTGGCCAACCTGACCGCGGCCGGCACCACCGACCTGTCGGCCTGCAGCCAGTGGCCGTTTGCCTGGTCGCCCACGATGCTGAGCGACAACATCGCCGACGACATCCAGAAGGGCAACGGCAACCGCCAGTCCGAGAAGACGCAAGCCGCATTCGCGCAGTTGCGCTTCGGCTTCGACGACCTGGCGCTGCCTGTCGACGGCAACGTGGGCTTGCGCGTGGTTCGCACCCAGAACAACGCCCTGGGCTTCACCAGCTTCAAGGGCACCGACCAGGCCAAGCTGGGCCTGGGTGGCGTACCGGTGGCAAACATCCCGGCGTATGCGAAGCTGGACAGTTTCAAGAACACCTACACCGACGTGCTGCCCAGCCTGAACCTGAAGATGCAGGCCAGCCGCGAGTTGCAATTCCGCTTCGCGGCGGCCAAGGCGATCGCCCGGCCGGACTTCGACAAGCTACAGGCCTACACGCAGCTGAACCAGGACATCAGCGCCACGGCCACCACGGTCAGCAGCGTGTCCCAGAGCGGCACCGCCAGCGGCAACCCGATGCTCAAGCCGACGCGCTCGACGCAGCAGGACATCACGGCCGAGTGGTATTTCAGCCGCGCCGGCTCCATCACCGTCGCCGGGTTCCACAAGGATCTGAAGGACGTCATCATCAACCAGACGACCGGCTTCCAACTGCCCGACGTCAACGGCAAACCGCAGAACTTCTCGGTCACCAGCCCGGTCAACGGCGCCAAGGGCAACCTCACGGGCGTCGAGCTCGCGTTCCAGACCTACTTCGACAAGTTGCCCGGCTGGCTCTCCGGCTTCGGCGTTCAGGGCAACTACACCTACGTCGACAGCAAGACGAGCCTGTACAACCCCGTCAACTCGCCCTACTGCACCGGCACGGCCAACGTCGCGACCAACTTCGGCCTGAACCTGAACGGCTGCGACACCGATGGCCGCCAGTTCGGCAACCTGCCGTTGCAAGGGCTGTCCCGCAAGGCCTATAACCTGGCGGTCATGTATGACAAGGGCCCGCTGTCCGCGCGCCTGGCCTACAGCTGGCGCTCACGCTATCTGCAGGCCGTCAACGTGAACGGAACGCAGGGCACGGACGGTCTGGTGACTGACCCGAGCAGCCCGAACCTGGGCCAGAAGAATGTGGCCTGGGGCCTGCCGGTCTGGGCGGAAAGCTATGGCCAGCTCGATGCCGGCGTGTCGTACAAGCTGGTCAACGACCAGATGTCGATCGGCCTGGAGGCGCAGAACCTCAACTCCGCGCGCCAGCGCCAGCTGATGCAGCAGCACATCGGCTACATGACCCGCGGCCTGTTCTACACCGGCCCGCGCTACGTGGTCACCGCCAGCTACACGTTCTGATCCCCGGAACTTGCTAGCCTTGCCGGCGGCAGCACGACGCTGCCGCCGGCCCCTTCGTTGCCTACCGCCCTTCCTACGATGCGCAAGCTCCTGATCTCACTGCTCGCGTCCGCCGCCACGCTGGCCGCTTCCTCCGTGCTCGCCACCGAGGCGCCTCGCCTGGTGTCGAAGGAAGGCCGCCACGCGCTGCTCGTCGACGGCAAGCCCTTCCTCATCCTCGGCGCGCAAGCTCACAACTCCAGCAACTACCCCGGCGCGCTCAAGCCCGTCTGGGATGCGGCCAGGGACGTGAAGGCCAACACCGTGCTGATGCCGGTGGCGTGGGAGCAGATCGAGCCCGAGGAGGGGCGCTTCGATTTCAGCTTCGTCGACACGCTGGTGAAGCAAGCCTGCCAGCAGAAGAAGCATCTCGTCATCCTGTGGTTCGGCACCTGGAAGAACACCAGCGCCCAATACACACCCGAATGGGTCAAGCTCAACCCCAAGCGCTTCCCGTTCAACGTGGACCAGGAAGGCAAGTCCAACTACAGCCTCAGCCCCTTCGGTGCCGAGACGCTGAAAGCCGACAAGCGCGCCTTCGTCGCGCTGATGGGCCACCTGAAGCAGATCGACTCAACCGAGCGCACGGTGCTGATGGTGCAGGTCGAGAACGAGGTCGGCACCTACGGCCTGGTGCGCGACTTCGGCAAGGACGCGCAGGCTGCGTTCGAGCAACCCGTGCCCGCTGCCGTGCTGGCGCGCAAGAAGGCCGTGGTGCCCGGCGCGGCCAGCGGCAACTGGCGTGCCGTCTACGGCGACTACGCCGACGAGTACTTCCACGCCTGGGCCATCGCCCGCTACATCGGTGACATCGCCGCCGCCGGCCGTGCCGTCTACGACCTGCCGATGTACGTCAACAACGCGCTGCGCAACCCGCTGGAGCAGCCGCCCAAACCCTGGAACAAGGACTTCGCCAGCGGCGGCCCCACCTGGGACGTCATCGACATCTACAAGGCCGCGGCGCCCGCCATCGACATCGTCAGCCCGGACATCTATGCGCCTGAGTCCGACCAGGTGAACGCCAACCTGCGCCTGTTCGGCCGCCCTGACAACGCGCTGTGGATTCCCGAGATCGGCAGCAAGCCCGCCTACGGCCGCTACCTCTACGCGATGTTGGGCCGCGGTGCCATCGGCGTCTCGCCGTTCGGCATCGACTACTTCGACTACACCAACTACCCGCTAGGGACGACGGCCACGGACAAGACGCTCGTCGAGCCCTTCGAGCGCGTCTACCGCATGTTCGCGCCCATCCAGCGGCAGTGGGCGCAATGGGCCTTCGACGGCAAGACCCAGGGCGCCGCCGAGGGCGACGACCGCCAGCCGCAGCAACTGGACTTCTCCGGCTGGACGGCCAAGCTGGCCTACCGCCTCGGCCGCTTCGGCGAGCCGAGCTGGGGCGGAGAGTTTGCCAAGCCCACCGCCGGCACCGAAGAGCCCAATGGCGGCGTGGCCTTGGCGCAGATCGGCCCAGACGAGTTCATCGTCATCGGCCAGCGCGTGCGCGTGCGCCTCGAACCCGCGGCCGGCACCCACGGCATGATGCTGCGCGCCGAGCAGGGCCGCTTCGACGACAAGGGCCGCTGGATCATGGAACGCGTCTGGAACGGCGACCAGGTCGACTACGGCCTGAACCTGCCGGCCGAGCCCGTCATGCTCAAGGTCAAGATGGGCAGGCCCGCGCAATGACGCCCCTCGTCCAAGGAGTACCTTGGCCGGTCCCCCGCGGGGACGGCGATGCTCGCGGCATTGAGCCGCAAGCACATCGCCCAACGCGGGCCGGCTCGGGAGCGGCCCAGCGCTCGACCCGCAGGAGCTCATGATGCGACGCCGTGACCTTCTGCTGGCCACAGGCCTCGGCGCCCTGCCCGCCTGGGCTGCTGAAGCCGGCCCGGCTTACGACTGGCGCAGCCTGAGCTACGGCGCGGGCGGCTTCATCCCCGGCTTCGTGTTCCATCCGCGCGAGAAGGGGCTGCTGTACGCACGCACCGACATCGGCGGCGCCTACCGCTTCGACCCCGCCGCCAGACGCTGGCTGCCGCTGCTGGACCATCTCGCCAAGGCCGACGCCGACCTGATGGGCGTGCTCAGCCTCGCCGTGGACCCAAGCGACGCCAACCGCGTCTACGCCGCCTGCGGCCTCTACACCGGCCAGTGGGCGCGCAACGCCGCCCTCCTCGCGTCCAATGACCGCGGTGCCACGTGGCAGACCTGCGAGCTCGGCATCAAGCTTGCCGGCAACGGCGGCGGCCGCGGCACCGGTGAGCGCCTGCAGGTGGACCCGAACCGCCCCGAACGCCTGCTGCTGGGCACGACGCAGGACGGCCTGCTGCAAAGCACGGACCGCGGCCAGCATTTCAGTCGCTTGAGCGGCTTCCCCGCCAAGCACGTGTCGCTCGTGCTGTTCGATGCGAAGAGCAAGGCCATCTACGCCGGCAGCCACGACCAGCCAGGCCTGTTCGTCTCCAACGACGACGGTGCCAGCTTCAAGCGCGTCGCCGAGCTGCCGGCCCAGGTGCCACAGCGCGCCGTGATCGGGCCGGACAGCTCGCTCTACGTCAGCCTCGCCGGCGGCGATGCCAGCCAGCCCGTCAACCCCGGCAACGCCAGGACCGGCAGCGTCTGGCGCCGCACGCCGGACGGCCGGTGGCGCAACATCACGCCCGTCAAACCAGGCGGCGGCCAGACCTTCGGCTACTCCGGCCTCGACGTGGACGCGAAGCGGCCCGGCCGCATCGTCGTGTCCACCATCGAGCGCTGGGGCGATGGTGACGAGATCTACGTCTCCGACGACTTCGGTGCCAGCTGGTCGCCGCTGAGCCCACGCTCATCGTTCGACGCGAGCACACATCCGTGGCTGCAGATCTTCCAGGCCAAGACGCCGCACAAGCAGGGCCACTGGCTGGCCGACTTCAAGATCGACCCGCACGACGGCGAGCACGCCGTCTACGGCACCGGCTACGGCCTGTGGATGACGTCCAACCTCGGCGGATCACGAGTGAACTGGGCGTTCACCGTCGACAACCTCGAAGAGACCTCGGTCACCGGGCTGGAAAGCCCATCAGGCGGTGCCTCGCTGCTGGCCTCGATGGGCGATGTCTCCGGCGCGGCATGGGACGACCTCGCGCAAGGTCCGAAGAACGGCCTGTTCCTGCCGTCCGGCGAGACCAACCGCTCGGTGGCCTTTGCCGAACTGAACCCCGCCATCGTCGCGCGCACGTCCGACGCGGCGGCCAACGGTGGCTACTGGTCCAACGACGGCGGTGCCAGCTGGCGTGCGTTCGGCCCATCCTCGCGCAACACCAAGACACCCGAGGGCTGGACCGCGCCGATGGGGCAGGTGGCCGTATCGGCCAAAGGCGGCTTCTTCGTCTGGGCGCCCGAGAAGCAGGCAGCACTGTTCTCGCGCGATCACGGCAAGACCTGGGCTCAGAGCCAGGGCTGGCCCGCCGACCGCGATGTGACGCTGACGCCCGTGGCCGACCGCAGCGTCGAAGGCGTGTTCTACGTCTACGACCGCGGCGCCGGCCGCATCCTCGTCAGCATGGACGGCGGCGCGAGCTTCCAGCCCGGCGTCACCGGCCTGCCCAAGCTGGAGACCTGGCGCAGTGCCCAGCTCATCTGTGCGCCCGGCAAGCTGCGTGACCTGTGGCTGGCGCTGCCCGACGGACTGCTGCACCTGCCCGGCGTGGACAGCAAGCCGCAGGGCATGCGCGGCGTCGTCGAGCCCTGGCGCGTCGCCGTCGGGAAGGCGGCCGAGGGCGCGGCATACCACGCGATCTACGTGTGGGGACGCGTCCAGATGAACGGCGACGACGGCACCGAAGGCCTGTTCCGCTCCGTCGATGCCGGCGCGACCTGGCAGCGCATCAACGACGACCGCCATCGCTTCGGGCGGCTCAATGCGCTGACTGCGGACCCGCTGGAGTTCGGCGTCGTCTACCTCGCGCCCGAGGGCCGCGGCGTCATCATCGGCAAGCCCCGCGCATGAGAACCCCTCGCCCGGTCCTGCCCCGGCTGAACGCCGGCACGCCCAGTCGGTCTTGCAGACCGCACAGCGGGCAGAGCCGCTGCTCTTCGGTAGGCACGGCAAGTCCACAGGACTTGCCGTGTCCAGCCTCAGCCCCCGAGGGGACGGCGATGCTTGCGGCGTTGAGCCGCAAGCACATCGCCCGCGGGCCGGCTTGGGAGCGGCCCGGCGCTCGACCCGCGCCAAGGTCGCGATGGCTGCATTGCGGTCTCGCACTGCTTCTGACTGTTGCCACCCTGCCCCTGCAAGCTGCCGAGCTGGTGCTGCGCTATGCCGCGCCCGCGCCGGACACGCCGCAGGGTTGGGAGCAGCAGGCGCTGCCCATCGGCAACGGCCGGCTGGGCGCGATGCTGTTCGGCCAGGTCGCGCGCGACCGCCTGCAGTTCAACGACATCACGCTGTGGACCGGTGACACGAAGCAGATGGGCGCCTACCAGCCCTTCGGCGACGTCGTGCTGACGCTGGACGGCGCCGATGCGCCGGTGACCGGCTACCGCCGCGAGCTGGACATCGACCACGCATTGAACCGCCTCAGCTACACCCAGCAAGGTGTGCGCTTCACGCGCGAGGCACTCGCCAGCCACCCGGCGCAGGTCATCGCGTGGCGGCTGACCTCCGACCAGCCCGGCCGCTACACCGGCCGCGTCACGCTGACCGACCGCCACGGCGCCGCCATCGGCGTAACCAGTCAATCGCTGGCCGCCGTCGGCACGCTACCCAACGGCCTGGCCTACGCCAGCCAGCTGCGCGTGGTCAACGATGGCGGCACGGTGGCTGTCGACGGCAACACGCTGCGCTTCAGCGGCTGCAACTCGCTGACGCTCATCCTCGGCGCCGGCACCAGCTTCGCCGACGGCCAGCCGCCGCTGCCGCGCGTGCAGGCGCAGGTCGCCGCGGCCAAGCCGTGGCCGCAGCTGCGGGCCGACCACGAGCGTGACGTCCAGGCCCTGCTGGGCCGCGTGCAACTGAACCTCGGCACCACTCCGGCCGACCGCGTCGCGCTGACGACCGACGCACGCCTGGCCGCGTACACGCAGCACGGCGGCGACCCCGAGCTGGAAGCGCTGTACTTCCAGTACGGCCGCTACCTGCTCGTCAGCAGCTCGCGCGACTCGTTGCCCGCCAACCTGCAGGGACTGTGGAACGACGCGCTGCAGCCGCCGTGGAACAGCGACTACCACTCCAACATCAACCTGCAGATGAACTACTGGCCGGCCGAGGTGACCAACCTCGCCGAGGCCGCGCGGCCGCTGCACCGCTTCATCGAACGCCTCGTGCCCGAGTGGCGCAAGCCCGTCGCCGAGCGCGCGGCCCAGGCGCTGAAGGACCCGGCCTCGCTGCCGCCCGAAACGCCGCCCTGGGACAACTCGGTCCAGCCGCCGGTGGAGACGTTCCTCACCAAGCACGGCAAGCCTGTGCGCGGCTGGACGCTACGCACCGAGACCAACCCGTTCGGTGCCCAGGGCTATCTGTGGAACATGACCGGCAACGCCTGGTACGCCCGCCACTTCTGGGAGCACTACGCGTTCACACAGGACAAAACCTTCCTGCGCGAGCATGCCTGGCCGCTGCTGAAGGAAGTGGGCGAGTTCTGGGAAGACCGCCTCAAGGCGACCGCCGACGGCAAGCTCGTCGCGCCGAACGGCTGGTCGCCCGAGCACGGCCCCATCCAGGACGGCGTGGCCTACGACCAGCAGATCCTGTGGGACCTCTTCGACAACATGGCGCGGGCCGCAGCGGCGCTGGGTGACCAGGCCGCACAAGCGCACGCCGCGTCCATCCGCGACCGCCTCGCCGGCCCGCGCGTCGGCAGCTGGGGCCAGTTGCTGGAGTGGCCGGACGAGCTGACCGACCCGGTGCTGGACACGCCCCGCGACACACACCGCCACGTGTCCCACCTGTTCGCGCTGTTCCCCGGCCGGCAGATCTCGCCGGCGCGCACGCCAGCGCTCGCCGCGGCGGCCCGCAAGACGCTGGAGGCCCGCGGCGACGTCAGCACCGGCTGGTCCATGGCCTGGAAGATGGCCTACTGGGCGCGGCTGCGCGACGGCGACCACGCCCACAGCCTGCTGCGCGGCCTGCTGGCCCAGCCCGGCGCCAAGGCTGCGCGGCCCGGCGCCGAGGTCCACCAGGGCGGCACCTATCCCAACCTGTTCGACACGCATCCGCCGTTCCAGATCGACGGCAACTTCGGCGCCACCGCCGCCATCGCCGAAATGCTGGTGCAATCGCAGGACGGCGTCATCGACCTGTTGCCCGCCCTGCCCGCCGCCTGGCCTGACGGTTCCGTCAAGGGCCTGCGCGCACGCGGCGGCTTCGAGGTCGACATCGCCTGGGCCCACGGCCGCGTCACGAGCGCCGCCGTGCGCTCGGTCGCCGGCGACGGCGGCGGCCGTATTCGCGTGGGTGGCCGCGTCGTCGAGCTGACGCTCCAGCCCGGCCAGTCGCGCACGCTGCAAGCCAAGGACTTCCTCTGACATGAATCGCTTCGTACTCGCCCTCGCTGCCCTGCTGCCATTGACAGCGCAGTCAATGGACCTCGACACCGGCAAGCCGGCCAAGGGTTGGCAGATCGCCGTGACCGATTTCGAAGGTGAGGCCAAGCTCACCGGCGACAGCGTCACCGTGCCCAAGCCCGCCAACCCGCGCGTGCCCAACAGCCACGTCGCGGCTCGCCGCGGCAGCGACGGCGCGCTGACGCTGCAGTTCAGCAACACGTGGATCGCGCAGCTGCGCTGGCAGGACGGCACACCGCTGGACCTGAATCCCTACCTCGCCCACGGCACCGTCGAGTTCGACCTCAACGTCGTCGACCTCGCCCACGGCGGCATGAAGTTCAAGCTCGGCTGCGGCAAGGACTGTGAGCGGAAAGTGCCCTTCCTGTTCGCCGGCCGCGAGCTGGCCGGCAAGGGCAGGCAGCACCTGTCCTTCGCACTGACCTGCTTCTGGCGCGAGGGTGACGACTTCAGCGCCGTCAACGTGCCGTTCACGCTGGAAGGCACCGGCAGCGGCGAGCTGCAGATCAGCCATCTGCGCTTCAACAAGACCGGCAAGGCGACGACCGCCTGCCCGGACTACCGCACCCAGTCCGTCACGCCCGAACCGCTGCAGGAATCCTGGGCCGTGGAGTGGTGGCTGCCGCGCCACGAGCAGAAGCTCGCCGAGGTCAAGGCCCACCGCGAGGCTGGTCGGCGCGTCGACCTCGTCTTCATGGGCGACTCCATCACTCAGGGCTGGGAGAACGAAGGCAAGCAGGTCTGGGCCGAGCACTTCGCGAAGTACAACGCCGTGGCCCTGGGCTTCGGCGGCGACCGCACCGAGAACCTGCTGTGGCGCCTGCAGCACGGCGAGCTGGATGGCATGGCGCCGAAAGCCGTCGTCATGATGATCGGCACCAACAACACCGGCGAGCGGCTCGAAGACCCGGCGCTGACGGTGGCCGGCATCAGGAAGAACCTCGACGAGATCCGCCAGCGCCAGCCGCAGGCCAAGGTGCTGCTGCTGGCGCTGTTCCCGCGCGGCGAGAAGCCCGACGACCTGCTGCGCCGCCACAACGCCAGGATCAACGCGCTGCTGCCGGCGCTGGCCGACGGCAGGCAGGTCGTGTTCCTCGACATCGGCAAAGCACTCACGAATCCGGACGGCACGCTGTCCAAAGACATCCTGCCCGACTGGCTGCACCTCAGCCCGGCGGGCTACGACATCTGGGCCCGCAGCCTGGAACCCACGTTGACCTCCTGGCTGACTCCCTGACGGACAAGCCGCCGTACTCCCCATGACCTCCCTGACCTACGCCAGCCCCTTTCCCGCCGACTTCGTGTTCGGCGTCGCCGCCGCCTCTGCCCAGATCGAGGGCGCGGCCTTCACCGATGGCAAGGGCGAATCCATCTGGGATCGCTTCTGCCGCACGCC
>NZ_JBIGIC010000031.1:0-9630 GCF_043555985.1 Pelomonas candidula
CGCCGCCGGCCCGGCGGTCACGATCGCCGAAACGGGCGGTCACGATACCGAAACGACCTCTCCGACGCTCCTCAACAGCGTCGGTCACGATGACCGAAATGACCGGTCACGTTGGCCGAAATACGCAACATCGAAATCTCCCGACAAGATCGGGCCATTTCAGCACGTCTGGCAGCCGGCGCGAGCGGACTGCAGCGTGCCGGCAACGCCCAGGTTGACGGTTAGCTTCCCTCTCGGGAGTGCGCCCTAGGAGCCTTCCCGACGTGGCGGCTGAAGGCAGTGCTGAACGTGCTCGAGGAGGCATATCCGACACGCTCCCATGCGCCGTCGTGCTGCGGCCCCACTAGGCCGGTCAAGGTGGGGTTCTCGGAAAGGCTGTCAGCTAGGTCGCGGTTGCGCTTGATGCCTCTGCACCGCCTGGGCGGAGAGGCCGCTCTGGCGAGTCACAGATCGCCCAACTGCACGCGCTCCTCGCTCCACATCCTCACCAACTCGCGGGCGTCAGCGCGTGCATCCTCCAGGGCGTCGTCACGCGAGGCGCGTATCCGGAGGCATTCGTGGCGCACGGAGCAGCCAGTCTTCCCGGCGAGCACGAGGTTGACCATGCCGACAAATCCGAGGGGGTGCGGCCGCACCGTGAACCACGCGGAAGCAGAGCCGTCATTGGCGAAGAACATGGTGTCCATCGGGGCGCTCCGTCAACTTGGTGGTGCGGCAGCGGCGAGCCAGCAGAGCGTAGGCCCAGTGCGGCGGCGCTTCAAGTCAGAACGGAAGCCCGTCTGCGGTGTCGACGAAGTTCAGCTCGTGCGCGTACGGCCGCCGGCTCCTGCGCGTTGCCCGTAGTGCGCATAGATCACGCTTGCTGGCGGTCGAAGGCACATGGCAGTCGAGATGCGGAGCGACCGCCTTGTTAGTCCACAAGCTGCGGAATCTAACGCCACCATTCGGGCAGTTGGCTGGGTCGACGCTAAGCCGGAACTTAGGTGATGAGCGGCCCTCAGATAAGGTCGTGCCCGCTAGGTGGCCGCTCTTCAAAGAGGAACTTGTCGAGGCACGCTGCTGCAACCTCGGCTGCAAACGCCTCCACCTTTTCAGCCAGCTCCATCACGTCCGCATCGTCTATGAGGATCAGATTTCCGTCCAGGTCGGTCCCACTTCTGTGCACGATGTGATGGCGCTTGATGAGTGGTGCTTCGAACGCAGCCACGCTGGGGAACTGAATGCCCAGACCGACCTTGTAGAGCGAGCCCACCTGGTCCCATCGGTGCCAGACCAGGTGCTGCAGATGCCCCTTGACCGTCTCCTTGATCTTCGCGTGTTCCCTGAACACGTCTCCCAGCTTGATGGGACGCTCTTTGAACACTGGCAGCTTCTCGATGCAGCGTTGCAGCACATCCTCACGTTCCTCGATCCAGTGCTGAGCCGTCTCCCAGAGGAAGGACTCGAGCGCGCCGATGAGAGCGCTGAACACCAGCCGGGCAACAAGCTGCTTTGCTGTCGCGTCCGTCTGCAGAGCAAGGGTCGTCTTGAGCTCCTCGATGCGCGTTTGAAGCCGTTCTAGAGGGGCCTCGGCCTCAACAGGTTCGAAGTCATAGCGCTCGTCATATTCGTCAGGCGGGAACTCCTCGCGAATTGGCGCCCATTGTTCGCCCACTTCAGCGACCAATTCATCAACCACTTCCTGGATGGTGTCTCCATCGACGAACCGCCCAAAGCGCTCGTGAAGCTCATCGGCAGGGTTGTAGGGGCCGCCATGAATGAACAGGTAGCCACCCTCACGCCCGTTGTAGGGCGTCTCATGCGCAGGGTCGCAGTAGCGCGCCTTGAACCAGGCTCGCATAGCGATGAGCTGGTGCTCGCTGGAGGCGCTTTCCAGCCAGTGGTCATCGGGGTCGAAGGGGGCATCGACATCGAAGGGGTTGCCACGGGCATGGGCGGGAAGGTTGTCCAGCTCATCGTCGTCGTCAATGTGATCGTTCCAGCCCAAGCACTTGCTCCGGTATGGGGGGAGGGTTGCCTGGCCTTCCGCAACTTTTTGATGGGTGTCGAGCCACGGCTTATCCAAGCTGCAGAAGGATAAGCCGCGCCGCGCTCACGCGCGTCGACACCTCGCAACCCTGGAGTTCTTGCCCAGAAGGCTCCCAGGCCCGCGCGCCGGCGGGGAGGCGTCGCGCAAGCCTTGCCGCGGGCACTGCCGATGCATGGCGACAGACCCCCACCTACCTCATCTGAGGTCTCAGGCGCGTCTATGCGTCGCCGCGCAAGCCGATCTACGAAGAACCCTTCACCGCCGACGCTCCTTTTGTGCCTCCGAGATGCCGCCTTGAGCACGTCGCTGGAGCGCCTCCAGGTAGGGCAGGGCGCTACGCCGCCTCAATGGGCTACGTTGATTAAGAGGATTACAAGATTAGGGACCCCGCCTGACCTGCGAAATCGCTCTCCATTTCCAGGCCGTTCTGCGCATTTCTCGCCGGCCCGTTACTCAGCACGGCAAGTGAATTTACTCAGCACGGCAAGTTGGCATACTCAGGAGGGCAAGTTTTTCTACTCAGGAGGGCAAGTCGCCCCGGGTGGGGCCTGGTGAGCCCCACGACGCTAGCCGCAGGCGGCTGGATCACGCTTTCAGCAACATCGCCAATACGGCCAGTCCGATCAACGCCGCCGCCGGGTTGGTGCGCTTCTCGGCAACCACTTCGACCTTCGCCTGCTGCAGTTGAAGCTCGAACGCATCTACTCGCATAAGCAGGTCAGCGACGGTGAGGTTCAGAAGCCTGGCGCACTCGCGCATTTGCCAGACGTTCATGGTCGAGTCACCGGACTCCAGCCGGGAGTACGCCGACTGGGAAAGCCCAAGCGCGCGGGCCATGCTGCCTTGGTCGATGGCCAGGCGAGTGCGCTCGTCCTTGATGACCTGACCCCATAGCGATGAATAGGGCATCTCGCCCGTTGGAACGATGGGGGTTGACTTGCTGGGCATGTATGCGTTTAATGCAAAAATACTTTGGGAGCATTTTTCCATGAAACGCATTTCATTGCCAGCACCTCCAGGAACGGTAGTCAGCGCCGGCCGCGGGTTCTACCGCCACGTCGGCCTGCTGACCGAGGTCGTCCCGGGATACCCGCAGCGAGTCATCTCGCTGAATCCAGGGCAGCACGGTTACCAGGTCATCGAAGAGGACCTGGCTCAGTTCGCCCGAGGTCAAGACGTCACTGTCGTGCCGCTTTGGGGCGGACTGCCTGGCGAGGAGGTCCTTCGTCGCGCTCGATCCGGGCTGCACCAGCCCTACGCCTGGACCCTCTTCAATTGCGAGCACTTCGTTCGATTCGCGCACGCGCTCCCGCTGGAAAGCCCTCAGCTGAAGGCTTGGGCGCTACTCGGCAGCGTCGCTGCGCTCTTCCTCGTCAGCTCCAGGGCAACGGCATAGCGCAAAGCCTTTCTCCTCAAAAGTTGGGAGGCGACGTGGGGGGGCTCTCGGTCCTACCATGTGGCGGCCCGAGAAGGCGGCGACACTGCCGACGCCATCGGGGACCCAACATCACCGTCGAAAGCGGGAGGCAGCAATGGCTCGAATCGTCCTCGCCCATGGAATCCTGGGCTTTGGCTCGGTGCTCCCGATGCAGCCCATCAATTACTTCAACGGCATCAAGAAGCTGTACGAAGCCGGGGGGCACAACGAGGTATTTTGCCCGAGTGTCCTGCCCCTCGGATCGCTCGACGCTAGGTCTACGAGCCTCGCGGGCCAGGTACTGACCCACTGGCCTGACGATGGCCAGAAAATTTACCTCCTCGCACACAGCATGGGCGGCCTGGATTGCCGCCGGATGCTCGCTCGTCATCCGGAAATCGCAAGGCGTGTGAGGCGCCTCATCACTGTCGCCACGCCTCACTATGGGAGCCCGGTCGCGGACGAGGTACTTCATCCCGGCTTCTTCTTGGACGCGCTCAACCCGCTCAACCTACTGTCGGGCATCTTTGCTCACGACGCTGGCGCCTTGCGCGACCTGACCCTGCACGACGACCTGCAGGACGAAGACGACAGAGCCAACAATATCGACTACCGATGCGTGGGCTGTGACGCTGGCGCTGATCCCGACTCGTTCTTCTTCTCGTCAACGGCTATCGTCGGGGATTTTGAAGGCGAACCGAACGACGGTGTCGTCGGCATCGCATCGTCGAGCAAGACGAACGATCCGGCGACGCTGCTTGAGCGGTGGGATGTAGACCACGGCGGTGCTGTTGGATGGCCTTCGGGCAGCGCCGAAGAGCTCAAGCGAGCGGTGGAAAAGCCGCCCCAGGACCACATCGACCGCTACACCCGGCTGCTCGGCGTGCTGCTGAGCTGACTTGCCTCGGCAGGACACATTCCGCGTCCTGCGCAGCGCTCACGTCTTGACGGCGCCGCCGTCGCAACCAACTTGCCGACCGACCTCAATGCTTCCACCTCTTGCCGCCAGCTTTTGCCCACCAGCTCGCATGGACATGTTCGATGACATGGGGTCAGTGCTGGCGACAGGTCCTACGCCGTTCCTGATCGAAGAGCGGGACCCGCCTGGGCCACAAGCCGGCCTTGAGTGGCTGCTGCCCACCATGGCGATAGTCTTCATCGGAAAGTCCTACTTCGATGGCTTCTTCAAAGAGGCGGGCAAGGACCACTACACGCTGCTCAAAAAAGGCTTGAGCACGCTCTACGGCCGCTTGGTGGGACTTGGCGCGCCAGCGTTGACAGTAGTCAGCACGGCGGGCAAGCGAAGCGACAACGACTACTCTCTGCTGTTCTCGCTGATGGCAGAGGCTGACGATGGGCTGCGCTTCAAGCTGCTCATCCAGAAGAGCGCCTCCGAGGAGGAGTACGCAGCGACTGTGAGTGCCTTCCTGGAGTTTCTCGACGCCTTCCATGCGAAGACGCTTGGCCCGGCCCAGCTCGATGAACTCAGAAGTGTTCGGCATGTGGGCCGCACTGTTCTATTGGCCTATAGCGCAGACCTCAAGCGCGTGACAGTCGTTGATCCTCTGCCTCCCAAAGTCCACCAGTAGGCCCTTGGCCTTGCCTGGCGACAGACGCCAGCGGCGTCGACAGGCCTGATGTCGGCAAGTCTCAAAAGAACGCCCCAGCCGGCCGGTGGCCAACAGGGGCTAATCCACCCATGGGCGGTGGAGGAGACAAGCGGTACAAAAATCCAATGTTGCAGCGCAGCATATCGACGCCGGAAGGCCGTTCGTCGACACAGGCAGAAGACCCCGCGGACAGTCGGGGGATCGGTGACGGCCATGACCTCCCCACTTTGTAGGCAACCCATGGGGAGCTTCGCCATCAACCTGTAAGCGGCCAGCGAAGTCATGTTGATCCGCTGAACCATGCCTAGGATGCTCGTATCCATCAACGACTTGATGGGTACGTACGCACTATGGACCAAGCAGCGCCAGGCCGCCGGCGGCGAGTTCACAGCGCCGAGTTCAAGGCGCAGGCCGTGCAGGCCTCGCAGCAGCCAGGCGTATCAATGGCAGCCGTGGCAATGGCTCACGGTATCAACGCCAACCTGCTCCGGCGCTGGGTCCATGAGCGGGCTCAGCCGCCTGCCGACACGGCGACTGTCAGCGCCAATCCCGTTGGCTTCATCGCGCTGCCGACGCCGACGCCGTCGGAGCCGCCCGCTCCGAGTGCAGAGCCCATCCGCATTGAGGTCCGCCGCGGTTCGACCACCGTCGCGGTGACCTGGCCGGCAGGCGCCGCCGATGCGTGTGCTGCCTGGATGCGCGAGCTGCTGCGTTGATCCGCATCGACGCCATTTGGCTCGCGACGGCGCCACTGGACATGCGCGCCGGCACCGAGACCGCGCTGGCCCGCGTCGTGCATGTCTTCGGCGGCGCCAAGCCGCACCACGCCTACCTCTTTGCCAACCGACGCGCCACGCGCATGAAGGTGCTCGTGCATGACGGCATCGGCGTGTGGCTGGCAGCGCGGCGCCTGCACCAGGGCCGCTTCGTGTGGCCCCGCGAGGTCACGCTGGAGCAGATGTCGCTGACGCAGCCGCAGCTGCAGGCCCTGGTGTTGGGTCTGCCGTGGCAGCGCGTGGAGGACGACGGCGCAATCCGGTTGCTGTGACGCAATCGGTGCTCGCGCCGATGCGCGCGACGTACGCTCGCCCCACACTGCCGCCATGGCAGTTGCCGCGCCGCTCAGTGCCGAAGACATCGCCTCGCTGGAAGCCGCGGGGTTCGGGCACATCGGTGCCAAGGTGCAGGCGCTACTGGATCGCCAGGCGCACGACCGTCGCGAGATTGAGTGGCGCGACGCCAAGATCGAGAAGCTCACCTTCGAGATGGCGCAGCTGCGGCGGGTGAAGTTCGGCAAGAAGAGCGAGCAGCTTGACGCCGAGCAGAAGGCGCTGTTCGACGAGGCGGTCGATGCTGACCTTGCTGCCCTTGAAGCACAACTGGCCGAGCTCATGGCCGCCAAGCGCAAGGACACCGGGCCCGCGGCGGAGCGGCCCAAGCGCGCCGCGTTGCCACCCCATCTGCCGCGCGTGGAGCGCCACCACGAGCCCAGCGACACGACGTGCCCCTGCGGCTGCCAGATGACGCGCATCGGGGAGGACGTCAGCGAGAAGCTGGACTACACGCCCGGCAGCTTCACCGTGGAGCGCCATGTGCGTGGGAAGTGGGCCTGCGCCAAGTGCCGCACGTTGACCCAGGCGCCAGTGCCGGCGGAGATCATCGACAAGGGCTTGCCGACCTCGGGCCTGCTCGCCCATGTGCTGGTCGCCAAGCACTCGGACCACCTGCCTCTCTATCGCCAAGAAGCGATCTTCGAGCGAGCCGGCCTGGCCATCCCGCGCTCGACGCTCGCTGCCTGGGTGGGCGTTTGCGGTGTGCGCCTTCAGCCGCTGGTGGACGCCATGAAGGCCGATCTTCTACGCCTGCCGGTGCTGCATGCCGACGAGACGCCCGTTGCGATGCTCGCGCCCGGCACCGGCAAGACGCATCGCGCCTATCTGTGGGCCTACGCCAGCGGCGCCTTCGAGCAGATGCGCGCGGTGGTCTACGACTTCACCGAGAGCCGCTCCGGCCAGCATCCACGGACCTTCCTCGGTCACGGCACCGACAGCGCCTGGAGGGGCAGCCTGGTCTGCGATGACTACTCCGGCTACAAGGCGCTGTTCCTTGACGGCGGCATCAAGGAGGCGGGCTGCATGGCCCACGCGCGCCGCAAGTTCGTGGAGCTGCACCTGGCCAACAAGAGCACGCTGGCAGCCACCGCCATTGAGTTCATCGGGCAGCTCTATGGCATCGAGCGGGAAGTGAAGGGCCTGCCGGCCGACGAGCGGTTGAGACAGCGACGAACGCGCGCGACACCGGTCGCGCAGGCCCTTCACAGGTGGTTGTTGGAGTTCCGGCCGAAGGTGCCGGATGGCTCGGCGACCGCCAAGGCGATGGACTACAGCCTGCACCGCTGGGCGGCGCTTACGCGCTATCTCGGTGACCCCGCCTTGCCCATCGACAACAATTTCGACGAGCAGCAGATCAGACCATGGGCCACCGGACGGAAGAACTGGCTCTTCGCTGGGACGTTACTCGCAGGGCAGCGCGCCGCTGCCATCATGAGCCTGATCCAAACAGCCAAGCTGAACGGGCACGATCCCTATGCCTACTTGCACGACGTGCTAACTCGGCTGCCAACACACAAGAACAGCACTCTCGCTGAACTTCTGCCGTATCGTTGGGAGGCGGCATCTCGATCAGCCGCCTAAGGTCACCAAGGCAATGAGCTTTCTGAAGCGCCTCCTTTTCGGCAAACCGCTTGTGCGCATCAATCACCCCGTGCTCGGCGAGGGGGTGCTCATGGAGACCAGGAGCGGCAACTACTGGGAGATCGAGAGAGAGCTGTTGAATCAGCCTTTCACCCTATTCATCGAGACCGTTGGCGAACAACCTCCAACCGACCAGCAGGTTGAGTTCTTTCTGAAGTTCGCACGAAACAACGACGCGGCGTTTGCGACAGCGGCTCCATTGCTGGTCCCCGAGTACGAGCGGTGGGTCAAAGGCAGCTTCCCGGCCCAGTGGCGCGAGGCCTTCCAGTTCGTCGCAATGACAGTGCCGTTGGATGCCGACGACAAGAACGACTGGGACCTGTCGTTTGAGTGCCTACAGGACAAGGACCGCCACAACTTCTGTTGCCGCATGCAAGGCGGCACGGCCGTCGAAGTACAGGTTGACGGTTGAGGCGCTACATCAAGAAAGCGCCGGCGTCAGCATGACATGGCTGCTCGCATACATCAACCTGCACAAGCGTCGGCTGCTTCAAAATCGTGGCTATGCCGGCAGACATGTGCGTCCCCATTCCCGCCCCGGGCGAATACTTGCAGCTGTACTTCAACGAGATGGTCGAGAACGATGGCTTTGGCCTGGCGCTTGACTTCAGCGCTGCAGAGTTCGATGAGCTCGCGCAGATGACGGACCTGCAGGTCACCGGCGCAGAGGCCACCGAAGCCGGCGTTGCGGTGCACTACACCGTGAGCTGGGAAGCCTTCCATGCGTGCGACGACCGTACCGTCGGCCGCGAGAACGCCCGCGTGGTGCGCGGAACCGTAGATGGGTGCGACTGGCTCTTCGAAAGGGCCGCGCCATCCGCTGGGCGAAGCACCGTCGACGAGTTCTGATGTAGCGAGATGGATGTACCGACGCCTTCTACGACGCCGGAGCCTGAACACGAGGGCATCACCAAGTCCATCAAGGACCTCGACCTGCTCATCCGTGCGTTGCTGGCCTCACTACCCGCCAGCAAGCCGTGGCACCGGCAGCTGAGGCTTTACTTGCTGGACGCCGACCGACTGCTGCAGGTGTGGCGGATGACGGTTGTGATGGGCCGGAGTGACGCAGACATCCTGGTGGCCGCGCGCGACCTCTTGGTCCCGATGCGCGCGGCGAACGTCTACGTTGGGTCAGGCCGAGCCGATGCTGGGACGAAGCAAGCCGTTCACCTCGGTTTCAGTTTGGCCCAACGAGCCGTAGCTGGGCTTGAGACCCAGGACGCGCAGGCCTAGGATTCCTGCTCTGCAGGAGAGCCGCATGCTCATCGACGCTACAGGTGAACCAGTCAGCCCCGCTGCTGTTGTCAGGGTCGACGTGGACCATCGGAACCGAGTCGCAACCTACCTGGTTGCTCGAGAAGGCTTTCTGCGTCCTGAGGCGGGGCACCTATACGGCCATGCCGGCAAGCTGTTGGTAGATTTGAAGGCGCTGGGCGCCCGCGACTCGGCGACAGAAGGCTCGCTAGTTGCGCGCGTTGAGCGGCACGCGCGTACCGTCGAAGCACAGCCGAACCTGGAAGCGGCAATTGGATTTACCGACAGCGCCGGGGAGAGCGGTTTGGTAAGGATCACTAGCGTGAGACCCGACCCCCAGCCGCGGAAGTAGGCGCACGTCCTGGCCAGAGCTGCCTAGACGAGTGCGTCCTCGGCATCCACGTCCTCACGGCGTTTCACTGGCCCACATGGTGGACGACCGTATCCGTCCGGCCAACTCACCTTGAACGGCCCGTGGCCGGCAGCCAGGATGGTGCCCACCAAACAAGTTAGGTGGACACCATGTCAGACGCCAAGCCGGCCCTCCGCCGGCGTCACGATGCAGAG